>CASDRB010000016.1 GCA_949283025.1 uncultured bacterium | reverse complement strand
CACTTAATATTGATGTTTATTTTGAAGAACAAAATATTAATTCGATGAGTGAACAAGGCGAACTTATGCTCACACTTTTAGCTAGCATTGCTGAAGCTGAGGCTAAGTCGATGGGTGACAATGTAAAATGGCGAATTAATAAAACATTTGAACAAGGGGAAATTTATAACACTTCACGCTTTTATGGTTATGACATCATTGATAAGAAGTTCATTATTAACGAAGAACAAGCAAGTGTTGTAAGAAGAATTTTTCAAATGGTCCTAGACGGTTTTGGTTATATAAAAATAATCGAAGTTTTAAATAAAGAAAACATTAAAAGCCCTAGTGGAAGTAAGTGGACAATTCGCTCTTTAGAAAGAATTATCAAAGAAGATACATACACAGGAAAACTTACGCTCCAAAAGACATATCGAGCAGAAAACCATACAAAGAAAAGAAATCTTGGTGAACTAAGAAAATATATAGTTGAAGATAATCACGAAGCAATTATAGATCGAGATACTTTTAACAAGGTTCAAGAGATTATTGCCTTAAGACGCAATAAAGCAAAAAGTGAATATGATAGCAATGATTTATTTAAAGGTATGATTCGTTGTTCTCTTTGCGGAGCATCCTATCAAAGAAAGAAAAGATATGGCTATAACTTATATGATTGGAAGTGCTGGAACTATCTTTATTCAGCTAAAAGCGAAAGATGCAAAACAGTAGGTCTACCAGAATCCATTTTGATTGAAAAAGCTAAGGAAGCTTTGGAAGTGGATGAATTAACTTCAAAATTAGTAAAAGACAAAATAAAAGTAATATTCGCTCATCCTAATAGAGTTTTAGAGTTTGTATTTAATGATGGAACAAAGAAAACCATTGCTTGGGAACTTAAATCAAGAAAGTATTCTTGGACTCCAGAATTAAGGGAAGAAGCAAGAAGAAGAGTTATAAAGAGAAATACAGGAAGAAAGGAGGAAGAATAATGCCAAATGTTAAAGTAATAGAACCAACAAGAAATTTACATACTCACAAACTCACAATTGAACGAGTTAAAAGAAGAGTTGCAGCCTATGCTCGAGTCTCAACTGATAGTGATGATCAAGAAAATTCATTTGACGCTCAAAAATCATTTTATGAAAGATACATCAAAGAAAATCCACTATGGGAATTTGTAGGAATTTATGCTGATGAAGGAATAAGTGGCACATCAACCAAAGGTAGAAAAGAATTTCAAAGAATGATTAATGATGCTAAAAATGGAAAGATTGATTTGATTATTGCTAAATCTATGTCACGTTTTGCTAGAAACACTTTAGATACACTTACATACATCAGAGACTTAAAAGCAAGAGGAGTTGAGTGCTTCTTTCAAAAAGAAAACATTTATACCTTTGATTCAAAAGGAGAACTTCTTATAACCATCATGTCAAGTTTAGCTCAAGAAGAAAGTAGGAGCATTAGTGAAAATGTTAAATGGGGCATAAGAAAAAGTTTCGCTGATGGCAAAGTCTATCTTCCTCATAAAAATTTCATTGGATATAAATATGATGAGAATAAAAACATCATTATTGATAAAGACAATGAATGGGTGATTAGACTCATTTATAAAGAGTTTATGAGCGGTCGAACATTTAGACAAATATGCAAGATTTTAGAAGAGAAGGGAGTAAAAACTCCTGGCGGGAAATATAAGTGGAATGATACAACAGTAAGAAGTATTTTAAGAAATGAGAAGTATTGTGGTTCAGCTATTCTTCAAAAGACTTTTGTTGAGGATTTTTTAACACACACTACAAAGGTCAATAATGGTGAAGTTCCTAAATATTATGTCAAAGATTCTCACCCGGGTATCATTCCTAAAGAAGAATGGGATATGGTCCAAATTGAACTTCAAAGAAGAGCAGAACTTAGATATTCCTACTCTTCCAAAAACTGCTTCTCTTCTAAATTAATCTGCGCTGATTGCGGGCATTTATACGGATCTAAGGTTTGGCATTCAACCGACAAATATAGGAAAGTCATATGGCAATGCAACTATAAGTTTGATAAGAAAAGCAAGTCGCAGTGCCAAACTCCAACCTTAAACGAAGAGGATATAAAAGCGATGTTTGTTGATGCTTATAACAAAATGATTGTAAGCAAAGACGAGATTCTCAAAAACCTGGAATCAGTTCTTGATCAAATCATCAGTGTTGAATTCATCGAAGAGAAAATCAAGAAAGTTCATGAGGAAATAGGAGCGGTAGTCAATGAAGTTGAGGTTCTTATTCATTCTTCTAGTGAAACCGATGAGATTAAGCAAAAAGAGCTCGAGCTAAAATACGATAAACTCATCAAAAAGTTAAAAGACTTAGAACATCAAAAAGAAGAAGTGATGGATAAACGAAACAAAATAAACACCTTCATTTCAACGCTTAAAAAGAAAGCAAATGCGATTAGTAAGTTCGATGAGGAGCTGTTCAACATTATGGTCGATAAAGCAGTTGTTCATCGAGACAAGAGTATCGAGTTCATATTCAATTCGGGATACAAGGTGAAAGTAGAGGCTAGGAAGTAAAAAACCTAGTCTTTTTTTGTAAAACGTTTTCAATATAAAGTCACAATATAAAGGATTGTTTTATGCTAGAATATTAAAGTAGAGAGGTGAAATCATGCCTGCTATTCTTGTTTCAAATATAGAAAATTTTAGCTTTGTTATTACCTTTGGATGTGTTGCGATTATTTATAACCTCCTTTTTATCATTTTAGGAGTGATTTTTATATTAAGAAAAACTGAATTAAATTATTCGTTTGGATATAGAAGTGGATTTTCTTTATCTTCTACAAATAGATGGAGATGGTGTAATAAAATATTTTTTAACTTCACAATAGTTTCTCAGCCTATTTTTCTAATTCTTAATATAGTTATTTTTCTTTTATCGTTAATAAATAGTTGGTCGTTTGCATGGATAGTTATTTCTTTTGCAATATCAATAGTCATTTTAATACCTGTTACTCTTTTTATTGAAATTTATGGTAGATACAAATTTAAAAATGAGGATATAGGACCAATAAAGCCTCTTGTTGAAAATGAGAAATCAAAAAAGCAGGATATAGATGATTTCTTTAGTTAAATAGACATTTTCTAGGGGTTTCGTTTGTCTAGTAAGGGTTTCGTTTTGCTAGTAGGGGTGTCATTTTGTATCAAAGCGATAGCACAAAGACATATTAGAAAAGTCGACATTTTGTACCTGTTACAAGATGTCTTTTTTTATTTTATATACAAGTTATATAATATTTTAAATCAATCTCTGAAAATAAGTCGTCAATGTTGATATTTTTCTTACATTGTCGATTAGTACAATTGCATTATAAGAAATATCGATTATTCATACTTGATTAATGAACTTTTATTGTAAATTAAATGCTTTGATAATTTTATTTCGTTTGATTGAGCATGTTTGCAATTGATTTTGATAATTGGCTAAAAATAGAGTGAAACAATGTGGAGCAAAGTTATGTCAAATTATGATTATAAAAATAGTAAGAAAAGAATTGAAAGTATACTTAATGATAATACTGAAATAGAAAACAAAGAAAAAGTTCCGATTGAAGAAAAATTAAGTTTGACTTTTCACTTATAAACATATTAATTGATTAAAAAATTAAGTGATTAAATATAAAGTATCGCTAAATGAACTTTTTAAATACGGGTAAAAAATAATTATTTTTTTGCATCACGTCATTTTAATAATAGACATTTTTAACAAAATAGATTAATAAACATCATCTTTATATGTATTTATGTTGCAATATATTTTATTATCATTAACACTAATAAACAGTATTTATTAAGGAGGGAACTATGATTAAAAAAATATTGCCAATTGTGCTAGCAACTATGGCTCTTGCGTCATGTGGGCCAAAAAGTAGTTCAACTACATCAAGCACCAATGACACAAGTTCGGAGATTCCAACATCTTCTGAAACAACGACAAATGATACTTCTAGCAATTTGCCAAGTGTAAATGCACCTACGACTGTTAGCGATTTATACAATTTTATTAAAAACACATCCTTAAATTTAGAATTAATTTATGGAACAAGTGCTCAGCGAAATTGCGTCGTAGGGAAAGCCAATTTATTTAGCAAAACTTTTGAAACTAGCAAAGAGACTTACCATTCATATAGCGATGATGTTTTAACAGTTAGTGGGGAAATAAAATACGAAAAAATTCCTGCTGACGAATGGAGTGAACCAGAAACTAAAAACGACAAATTTGAAGGTATTTCTACCATTGTTGATAATCATTTTTACCAAATCATTGATTACGATAATGAAAGCATTTATGTCGATTCTGCTAAAAGATATTCTGTTCCAAATGAAGTTAATGAACAAATGATTGATATGTATACAACCAATGGATTGTCATTGTTGCTTTCAAGCCATTTTGAAAAATATATTTTGAATAACATTGTTCAAGATAATGATGGAATTAATCCTATAAAAGATGATAATGGTGATTTTTCATATACCTATCAATTAGCTTATAATACCGAAATGGATTATGAGACAATAAGTACTGTTGTAAATTTTGAAGCCTCATTCACTAATTATGGAATGATTAAATCCTATCATTTTAAAGTGGAGGAAAATAGTGTCTCCGAAGATTGGGAAGGAAATACAGTTACTCAATTTGTCAGTTCCATAAATGATCAGTTTTCTTCTTTAGATTTTAATAAAAAGGTGGGGCACACCTCTTTTAATATTAATCCGCTGGACTATTATTTGATTAGTTATGATATTCAACTCTTTAGTGATGATTTAATGGGTGGAGATAACAGCCTTTCTGTTGTTGACGCTAATAAAATCCCATTAGATACTAATCTTGTTGCAAAAGTAATTAATCCTCAACCTGCAAAAGCATTAGATACTGAATTAAATATTATTGAATCTTCAAACCCCAACATTGTCAAAGTAACTACTTATGATGGGTATAAATCTACTGTTAAAGCCGTTGGAATTGGCAACGCTACTTTAACTGCTGTGTCTGAATCTGGAATTAGGCAAACCATCAATGTAAGTGTAATTTCTAAACCATTAGAATCAATTAGGGTTTCCATATACGATTCGTCAATTCTTGAAGGTGACACAGTCAATGTATATGTTACTCGTTATCCTGAAGCTAACACTGATGAATTAGTTGCTAGTTTATCATGCACAAGCGATGTTGCAACCGTAACAAAATATGATGATGGTGATTTTGTTATTAATGCATTAAAGCCAGCTGAAAATGTCACACTTACTATTTATAGTAAACAAAACCCTGAAATAAAAGGTGAATGCAACTTTAAAATTCATAAAAGATTCACTTTTGACGAAATCAAAGAATCTTTAAAAAATAGTATTTGGACATCGAATTATCAACAATCAAGTGCAACTATTGCATTTAATGATGACGGCACGGGCTATTTTATGGTAACAAACAACACTTCCTATGGATCTATATTCGTTGAAAATCAAAAATATAATTTTACATATACAATTCAACAACACGAAAATGGATATCCAGGGGACATCACAATGACGCTATCTAGTTTTGTGGTCGATAGTGGTGAATACAAATATAATTTTAATGATAATTTAGTTGTTTTAGATTATTCTATGTCATATTTAGATGTTAGATTGACACCAGAAGGAGAATCTGGATGGATGTTTGCATTTAGCGATAACTTTTATTTACAACAAAATTAAAAGACCTTATTCATAATTAATTTATAAAAATAGGCATTGCCTATTTTTATTTTGAAAAAAACTTATATCTCATTTGTATTAAAATAAATTAGAGGTGAAATTATGGATAATTCAAAACTTAAAAAAATAAGAACTTTTAATATCGTTATGGGTTCTTTACATTTATTTCAAGCCATCATTATGGTTTTTTAGCAATTTTTGTGCAACAGATTGCTGATTTTAAACCTAGTATAACTACATCATATCTTGCATATAATCAAATTATTGGTAATTTGGTTTCGACAACTAAAACATTATTTTCTTTTCCATTTGGAATAATGGTTTCAATATTTTTGTTTATTTCAGCATTTTTTCATTTTTTGGTGAGCATTCCTAGTAAAGTAAATACTTATTATAACGATGGCTTAAAAAACAATATTAATGTATTTCGTTGGTATGAATACGCCTTGTCTTCATCTATTATGATGGTGCTGATTGCAGTTTTATTTGGCATCTACGATTTGGCGACATTGATATTAGTTTTTTTATTAAATGCATCAATGAATTTATTTGGATTATCAATGGAAAAGATGAATCAGGGAAAGACTAAATACAATTGGCTACCATTTATTTTTGGAAGCATATCAGGTATAGGTGGATGGATTATAGTATTAATTAGTTTAATTTCTTGCGAGGATTTGAATTTAGTTCCTTGCTTTGTTTTTGTTATTGCCGCGACTTATTTTATATTGTTTAATTTGTTTCCTATCAATATGGTTCTTCAATATAAAAAAGTTGGAAAATGGAAAGACTATTTATATGGCGAAAGAGTTTATATCATATTAAGTTTGGTTGCAAAAACGCTATTGGCGTGGCTTATATTTGCTGGTATTATGCAACCATAATTAAAATAAATAGTTCGTCATTAAAATAAAAAATAGCCGAGATTTGCTCGGCTATTTTATTTAATATGCTAATGGAACCTCAATTTCCATATCGCTTTTTGGGTAAGTGATGCAGGGGTGGATATGATTAAATTTTATATCTGCTGCGCGTCTTTTGTCTCGATTTTGAGCAACTAGATATTCACCTTTAATACAAATGCTATTGCACCATCCACAGCCACCAGCACGGCACTTATTTGGAGCGTTGATACCAGCTCTTTCCATGCTTACTAATAGTGTTTCATTTTCTTTAGCATCAATGACATAAACTTGGTCTTGCATTTTAACTGTCAATTTATAAATTTTTGGATTTTTAATGTCTAAATCTGGACAGCATGATGCATCTTGGTGGATAGCTTTGATTGGCAAATCATAAGGTGCTAATTCTTTTTTAACAAATTGATACATTATTTCTGGACCACACATAAAGAATGTTACATTATGAATATCGACATATTTTTCCAACAATTTAGCATTTATAAAGCCGTGTTCATAACCTTCTTTTTCTTCGTCACTTAAAACCAATACGACATTTATTCCATATTTTTTAAATTTTTCTAATGTATCTTTATAAGCGATAAGGGATATGTTTTTGACACCATAAATAAGAGTCATCTCATAATCTTCGTCTTTATCAATTAAAGCATTTCCCATAGAAATAAATGGTGTAATACCGCTTCCTCCTGCAACGCAGACAATGTGATGATGATCCCTTAATGATTCAAATTTAAATTCTCCTGTTGGTTCACTCATTATAAATGTGTCGCCGATTTTTGCTTTTTCACACATATATGTTGAGAAATAGCCTTCTTTTTGAATGCCTAATTTTAAAATGTTTTTAAAAGCCTCATGAGGGGAACTAGCAATTGAATATGGTCTTGATACTAATGATTCTCCTATTTTTGCTTGCAAAGAAACATACTGTCCGGCCTTGAAAAATGGAAATTTATTATGATCGACGCGTTTAAAAGTAAACTCTTTCATAGTCGGAGTTAATTTTTTAATGTCAATCAACTCCACTTTCATATATCCGGGATGAAGTTCTTTAGCTAATTCATTAGTTCGATATGTTTTAGGAAGAGGTTTATTGCTTCCTTGCGCTAAATGTTTAGCCCTTACATCGGTGATTTTAGAAAAGCGGATCATATCAATGAATCCGAATATTGATTTTTTAAATTTCATAATTATTTGCCCTCCCTATTGATGTCGCCAACAGTTTGACGACCAGAGATATCTCCAGAAACATAAGCGCTTGAGTAACCGCTTGAACGCATCGCAAATCCGCCACAAAATCTTAAGCCTGGGAAAGTATAGTCTTGTTTCATCATCATCATGCGCGGCATCAAAGCATCCCAATCTGCTGTCTCATAACCATAAATACCGCCTTCTGGATGGCCGCAATATCTTGCATAGGTTGTAGGTGTAGCAAATGCAATTTCTTCAATAGAATCTTTGATGTTGCAACCTGTTACCTTTTCAAAAGTATCAATCATTTGAGCAGCAAATTTATCTTTTTCTTTGAAATAATCTTTTTCTTTGACGTTTCCCCAATCATCAGACATAATCATTGTCGTGAAATACATCATAGTTGTTCCTTTTGGCGAACAATTTGGATCAGCTCGATTCAAGCATACAGTTGCTTGAACGTTGTTTGTTTTAATATTTTTCATCAAATTATATTGTTTAACAGTGTCAGCGGTGTCATATATAAAGTAATTGTGAGATTTAATCCCAAGCTCATCAGCTGATTTGTTTAGCCCTAAATACATGCAAACACCACGACCGGCAAATGTTCTTGAATTTGTAGCGCGGATGTCGGACTCTAATACAGCTTTTTTATCTAACAATTGGCCATACACTACATGTGGAGAACAGTTAGCAATGATATGATTTGTTTTGATTGTTGTGCCATTGCTTAATTCAACACCAATTATTTTGCGCTTTTCGTCAGTAAGGATTTTTTTGACCTCGGAATTGTACCAAATGTCTCCGCCTAATTCTCTTATTCTTGTTTCAAACGCTAAAGAGATTTCATGACTTTTCATAGTTGGCATCCAAGCTTGTTTTGTAATATATCTATATACCATGGATGCGTAATGCAAAAATGACATGCGGTCACAATCTACGCCAAGATAACACCAATATGCATTTAAAATATCAATAGCTTCTTGAGGCATTTTAATTGCTTTTAATACCTCATTTACGCTATAAGAACCAGCTTTGATAAAATTAGGATAATTTTTAATCATGTATTTTTTATCTGTGTTGCCATTGACGCTGTTTGAATAAGTTTGAGCATCAACAACTTCTTTTGCTAATTCAAAAAATTGGTTGATTGATTTTTTACTTTTTGGAACGTATTGAATCATTTTAGCTTTGTATTCTTCCACTCCAAAAGGCATAACAACATCATATTTTCCATCTTTTGTAATCATATGATAAGCTTCAGTAATTTGAATCCAGTCGATTTTATCTTCGACTCCTAAACTTCTAAATAATGTTCGTATGTCTCCTGGATTTTCTTTTGAACCAAAATCGTTTAGTTCATGGAGCGATGCTTCAAATTCAAATCTTCCACGCTTAAATGAAGTGGCAAAACCTCCAGGCAGATTGTGTTTTTCCAACACGAGGCAAGAATGATTGCCTTGCAATACTCTAACGGCAGCAGCAAGGCCGCCATTACCAGCTCCGATGACAATACAATCATATGACTTATCCATTGTCTTTTTCATATTTCCTCCTTTTTTAGATACTTATAAAATAGGTATCTTTTTTTATTATACAATAATAGCGTTTTATTTTTAATAAAACTCGTTAATGTTAATACTTGTTGACAAAACAACAAGTTGTATAATATAATCTCGCTTGTGGTTTTCTACACTTAAATATGGATCGATACGAATTATTTACTTTATCAATCAACAATTTGGCTCGTTTAATCATCAAAATTAAAAGTGCGGAAATGAAATCATGGGGTTTAAAAAGCCCACATGTTTCTTGTTTGTATTTTTTATATAAGAGCAATGAACCAATAACATTAAAACAACTTTGTCAAATATGCCAGCAAGATAAAGGTGCTATGTCAAGAAATATAAATTTTTTAGAAAGAAACGATTTTGTTATTTGCAAAAGCAAAACACCTAAGCCTTATAACAGCCCATTGATTTTAACAAAAAAAGGCGAAGAAATAGGCAAATTTATTAGCAACAAAATTGACACAATTTTAAATAACGCTACTAAAGGATTAACAAACCAAGAAAAAGATATTATGTATAGATGTTTGGATATAATTTCTAATAATTTATCGATTTATTATACCAATATCAATAAAGGAGAAAAAAATGGCAATTAAATTAATTGTAGATTCAGCCTGTGATATCAATCAAAAAGAAGCTGATAATTTAGGCATAATATTGCTTCCTATCGAAGTAAGATTTGATCAAGAAATATATTTAGATGGCGTTGATATTACACCTATAAAATTTTATGAAAAATTAGTAGAAAGCGATCAACTACCAACTACTGGTCAAATAAACCCATACCGATTTGAGCAAGTTTACGAGCGAGTTATAAAAAGCGGAGATCAAGCCATTGTTATTACTTTATCATCAAAGTTATCAGGAACATATAACAACGCTAAATTAGCTGCTGAAAAATATAATGACAATATTTATGTTGTTGATAGTTTAAACGCTTGCGTTGGTGAAAGATTATTAATTCAATATGCCTTAAAACTAATCAAAGAAGACAAACTTGACATTAAACAAATTGTCGATATTTTAAACAATAAAAAAACAAAAATTAATGTGCTAGCTATGCTTGATACACTTTTATATTTAAAAAAAGGTGGACGTATTTCCGCCTTTGTTGCTTTTAGCGGAGAACTTTTGTCAATAAAACCAGTTATTGGCGTGATTGATGGTGAAGTTAAACTTGTCGGTAAGGCAAGAGGTTCAAAAAATGGAAATAATCTATTATGCAAATTGGTCAGTGAAAAAGGCGGTATTGATTTTAGTATGCCATATGGTGTTGTTTATTCAGGATTTAGTGATGCAACATTGAAAAAATATGTCAAAGATAGTGAATATTTATGGCAAGGTCACACCGATGAATTACCTATTTATATAATAGGATGCACAATCGGAACACACGTTGGTCCAGGAACCATTGGAGTTGCATTTTTTGAAAAATAGATAATAAACAAAAAAGCCACAAAATTGTGGCTTTATATTAACAAACTTTATTAATTTGTGTAATTATCAAAATAACCTTGGACTAGAACAATTGGCGTGCCTTTATCACCAGATCCTGATGTTAAATCACACAACGAACCAATCAAATCGGTAAGTTGTCGTGGTGTAGTACCTTGTGATGCCATATTGCCTATTAAGTTTTTATCTTTTGTTTTTATTTTATCTTCAATAGCGCGTTTTAAAGATTCACCAGTTAAATTTTTAAAATCATTGTCAGCTAGGTATTTTAGTTTTAATTCATTAGGAGTGCCAATTAAACCATCAGTGTAGCCAGGTGAAACAACAGGATCTGCCAATTCCCAAATTTTACCTTGGGGGTCTTTAAAAGCACCATCGCCATATACCATGACTTCTAAATGTTTGTTTGTTATCATACATAACTTATCTTGGACTTTTTTGACAAAGTCAAAACAATTTCTTGGAAATAGTTTGATGATATCTTCGGTCGATTTATTTGAACCTAGTAAACCATATTTTTCATTATAACCACTACCATCAACTGGCTTTGTCATAATTTCATCCAATGAATAAACTTTTTCTGCGCCAGATTTCAAAAGGATTTTTTTGGTTCTAGCACGAGTATGTATGTCACAATTAATAACATTTTTTGTATACTTTAAAATTTCTTTAGCTTGATTTGCAAAAATAATTTCAACATCGCATTCTACGCTTTTAATTAAATCAGAATAATATTCTACATAATCTACACCAGTAAATTCGTGTTTTTGATATCCAAATAATTTGCGATATTCAGCAAGCGTTAATACATCAGAATATGGATTAATATTCGCTTCGTCGACTTGGTCAATGCTAATTAAATGATTGCCAACTTCGTCGCTTGGATAAGATAACATCAAATAGATTTTATTTGTTGCCATTGCGAACGCTTTGAGCATAATTGCAAACCTATTTCTTGATAATATAGGGAAAATAACTCCAAATGGTTCACGATTAAATTTAGTTTCTAAATCTTTTTTTATAGCATCAACACTAGCGTAATTTCCTTGCGATCTAGCTACGACAGATTCGGTGATGGCTACGACATCTTTATCGTGCAAATCAAATCCTTCGTTTTTGGAGGCTTCAATAACACTATTGCAAACAATTTGTACTAAATCGTCGCCTTGACGTATGATAGGGCATCTTATCCCTCTTGATGTAGTTCCGACACTTCTTTGTTTCATCTTGATTCTCCTTATAAAATTAAAATACCCCACAAGTGGGGTAAAATAAGCTATTTTTTATCAATTTTTTCAATTATGTTGCGAGCTACTTTGACGCCGTTTGCACTTGCTTGTGCTAGACCTCTAGTAATTCCGGCGCCATCTCCTCCGACATATAAATTTATGATTGATGTTTCAAATTGATTATTGCATTCAACGCGGTCTGAATAAAATTTTGCCTCTACCCCATAAAACAAGGTATGGTCATTAGCAATTCCGGGTGTGACATAATTTAGCGCATCCATCATTTCGATTAATGATTGCATAGTTTTATATGGCAAAATTAGACCCAAATCCCCAGGCACAGCCTCTTTTAATGTTGGTTTAACAAAACCTTCATCAATTCTTTTTTTAGTAGAACGTCTACCAGCTTTTAAATCTCCATATTTTTGTACGATTACACTTCCTCCGCTTAACTTGTTAGCTAAAGCAGAAATTTCTTCAGCGTATTGGTTAGGATTTTTAAATGGATCATCAAATTCGTGTGATACCAATAAAGCAAAATTGGTATTGTCGCTTCCTAGTGATGAATCATGATATGAATGACCATTGCACACCATGATGCCATTATGGTTCTCAATAACGACATAACCGGATGGATTAGAACAAAAAGTTCTAACCTGAGTTCCAACCGAAGTGTTATAAATGAACTTGCCTTCGTAAAGGAATTTGTTTATATCGCTCATAATGATATTATTTGTTTCAACTCTAACGCCGATATCAACGCGATGATTAGTCACTTTTACTCCATGTTTGTTCAACATTTCGGATAGCCATTGCGAACCTGGTCTTCCAACACCCAGTACAACAAAATCGGAGCTGATAACTTCGCCATCATTTAAAATAACGCCTTTAATTTGCTTGTTTTCAACAACTATATCTGAGACTTCTTTTTTAAACAAATAATCAACCTTATTTTTCATTGCCTCGTATATGTTTTTTAAAACTTGCAAATTAATTTCTGTCCCTAAATGTCTAACTTCTGAACGAAGCAATTTTAAACCGACAGAAATAGCCTTTTTTTCAATGGCGAATACATCATCGGTTTTTGGGTTAGTCAATTCAAGTGGGGCACCATATTTTAATTGGATATCATCGACATATTTGATTAAATCAAGTATTTCTTCATTAGGTAAATATTCTCCCATCCAACCACCAAAATCACTGGTAATGTTAAATTTGCCATCAGAAAAAGCGCCGCAACCACCAAAACCAGAAGTCATTGAACAAGCTGGTTTGCATCCTACAATACCGTAAATATCTTGGGGACATTGTTTGATTTTTTTTTCTAAAATTGGACAATTGCGATGATATATATCATGTCCACGATCAATTAATAAAACTTTGGTATTAGGAGATTTAATCATTAATTCATAAGCGGTGTAAATCCCCATTGGGCCAGCCCCAACAATAATGACATCATATTTTTTCATAAGCTTTACCTACTATCAGGATGCAAGTTTTCTTACAACACTACACATTATCATAAAATTACGTGAATATAAATTAATAATTTAAATATTTTTTCATTAATTATTTTTTTAATAAAAAAATTCTACATTTTTTAATTATGTGATATTATATATTTTCGAGGTAAGAAAAATGAAAAAAGATAAAACTGCAATTTTAGTTGTAGATATGTTGAATGATTTTGTGACAGGGGCATTAAAATGTGATCGCGGATTGGCAATTGTGCCAAAGACTGCTCAATTATTAAAAAGTGCGCGAGAGCATGATGTGCCTGTAATATTTTGTAATGACGCTCACATCAAAGGTGTTGATCACGAATTAAAATTGTGGGGCGATCATGCTATAGTTGGCACTAAAGGAGCCGAAGTTATTCCAGAATTAGAATTATGCGATAAAGATTATGTGGTTCCTAAACGTCGTTACAGTGGCTTTTTTCACACTGATTTAGATTTGTTATTAAAAGAATTAGGAATTGAAACGGTTATTATGACCGGTCTTCATACTCATATGTGCGTTAGACATACGAGTGCCGATGCTTATTGTTTGGGATATGAGGTAGTGGTTGCAAAAGATGCCACTGATAGTTTTACAAAACTTGATTATGATTATGGAATTGATTATTTAAAAACCGTTTACGGCGCTAGTGTTTATAGCGTTGATGAACTAATTGAGTTTTTCAAAAAATAACGAACATCATGTTCGTTTTTTTGTCAAATATGGGGTTTAAAAATGGATGAGTTTAAAACGCTTTACGACAAGGCATTTAATGCTTCAAAAGAAACTTTTAAAAATGAAGTTTGCGAAATAGGTAGTGTTGGCTGCGCTTTATTAAATGAAAATGGCCATATTTATGTTGGAAAAAATTTAGATATGTCTTGTTCTTTGGGGATGTGCGCCGAAAGAAATGCTATTTCGTCTATGCTAACTTATGAAACATGTCGCATTTTAAAATTAGTTTGTGTTCATAAGTCTGGAAAAATTATATTGCCGTGTGGTGCTTGCCGCGAATTTATGAAACAACTTGGTCCTATTTGCAAAGATGTTCAAATTTTGATTAATTTAAATCCTATTCAATTTATTAATTTAGACGAAACAATCCCGAATTGGTGGGCAAAAGAGGTTAAATAAATATGAAATTAGTAGCAAAAATTTTTATTATTTTATCAATTGTTAGTGGTGCTGTATCTTTTGTTGTTTTTTTATGTTTGGGCATTGTTTTTAAATTTTTAGATATAAATCAAATAAACAGTGACACTAACGAAAATCTTGTTTTATCTATTTTATCAATTGTTTATATAGTTGCTAGCGTTACATCAATTATTCCAATTATTGTCGGCTCTATTTGTTTATCGCTATTAAATAAAGCTACTAGCAAACAGCAATTAATTTTGCCAGGTGTTTTATGTTTGATATTTGTTTCATTAGTATCGGGAATTGTGATGCTTTGTATGAATGACAAGGATTTGCAAGTTCAATGAGAAAACATAAAAAAATAGTAATTAGGATAGTAAGCGGAATTGTTTTAGCAATAGTT
This sequence comes from uncultured bacterium, assembly GCA_949283025.1. Lineage (GTDB taxonomy): Bacteria > Bacillota_I > Bacilli_A > RFN20 > CAG-826 > CAJOOD01. The sequence continues at coordinate 3,512 of CASDRB010000016.1, read as the reverse complement.
ATTATCTGCCTGTTTATGGCGCTTTTTGTTTAATTGTAATATTTGAAATCGTGAGTCGTAAAATAATCTTTGGTGATAATAATATCAATGTAACCAAAACGTTCCATAATTAAGTCATTTTGATGCAAAAATGCATCAATTTCTTTTTGGCTAACATCATCGACAAAGATGTTTTGTATTTCAATTCCATTTGCTGTCCACAAGCGCGTATTAAAAGATGCGGACAATTCTAAAGAACGGAAGATTTGCATTTCAGAAATCATTTGCGGTGCAAAAATGGAAGGGGAAATATAAAAATTTGGATTATAATCATAACCTAATAAATCTAATATTGTAGGTACGATATTATATGGTGAAGTTAACATTTTGTATTCATTGGTATTATTGACTTGTTGATAACGTTTATTCAAATCTGGATGATTGAATATTAAAACCGTTTTATACATATCAGCATAATCGAGCGAATCATGACCGCTCAATGCAAAATTTAATGGATAGCCATCCGCCCCTTTATAATAAATTTCATGATCGCCATATAAAACAAACAATGTATTATCATATTCACCAGCTTCTTTGAATTTGTCGATTAAATCACCTAGTCCTTGATCAAAATCCATCGCTAATAACATATATGTTTCTATACAATCTTCGTTTTTAGTTCCTGCTAGTGGATTCTCCCATAATCCATTTTCAATAGCGTAATCTAATAAATCACCGTATTTATTTCTTAAAATTCGACCGTTGTATGTATTGACATAAGGACCATGCATTGATAAAGAAGTAATAAAACTAAAAAATGGATTGCCATCAGCATCTTTTAAAATCATGTCAGCAGCGTGAGGAAGTGTTTTTGAATCTAATGTATAGTCGCCACCCCAACCCCAAATATCTTCTCCTGGAAATAATTCTTCATAAAAATAAATTTTATCAAAATCTAATTTTGGCATGAGTTCTTTTCTAGAATAAATATCTCGATCGTTACTGCCATCAGGATTTGCACCAGTTGGGTGAGCATAATATGAAATATGGTCATTCATCATATTTGTTAATGAATATGGCAAATCGTATTCATGCCAACTCGCCCCAATAACACCTGCGCTAGGTGCAGAGCCAGTAATACCGATAAATTCGGAGATGTTCGTTTTATTTTTAGAAACGCTATTAACGCAATTAATGCCTTGTTTTGATAAATTATATAAATTAGGTGTCAATGTCTCGTTAATCATTAAGTCATCGCCAGTTTCAATCATCAAAATGACAACATTGGTATCTTTATTTAATATGCCTGTATATGAGTTTTTGGCATCAATTTCACTTGTAAAATAATTAATCATTTCTTCTTCCCCCAATAGTGGGGCACCAGAAATTAAGTACTCAATTTCTTGCAAATAGTATGTTAAAGTGCCATATTTTTTGAAATTATATACTTTGTTAAGTGTGATTATTAAGTCTTTCAATGACGCTCCATCTTTTCTATTTGTTAGATGAACCAACCCTAATGATCCAGCATAAAGCCCTAATGTAAGAGCCATGCATAAAGATACTATCCCAGTCTTTTTAAAAGAAGCTTTTTTAATGGGCTCAACTTTGAGTTTAAAAACATTTAGCAAAACTATTCCAGCAACAAATAGACAATACAAAACAAGAATAATTGATATAAATACTGGATTGTAAAAAGAAGGATCTAAAACCAATTCTGTTCCTTGGGCCATCATCGTTAGATTAAATAAAGAAAAAATGTCTCCGCTTATTTGATAATAGCTGACATTGGCAATAGCTAATATCAAAAATAATGTCATCCAAACGATTAACCACACTATGTCAAATATGGTATTTCGACATACAAAAATCAACATTCCGATAAAAATGACAAATATGATATCAAAAAAAGCAAGCATCGGGAATGCCATCCCAAACATAAACGAATATTGGACAATTTGAAAAATGATGAAAAATAAAATGAATAAGCCCAATTCCGATAATTTCAAGTAGTATCGTTTGACAAATGAAATAAATTTTTCTTTCATAATGCAATTCAATTTAACATAATGTTAATAACTCAACAATAAAAATAATCAATTTCATTTCTACATTATTATTTTAACCAATTAAAAATAATTTTCAAATTGCTTTTAAAAAAGTAAAAAAATATTTCAAAAAATATCATTATAATATATAATATTATAAAGTATGAATGACAAATTTGAAAAAATTATTTTAATGCCATATTTAGATTCCAAACCTTGGGCTGGTAAAATTCTTTCTAGCCACTTTCGGTCTAAAGACAATATTGGTGAGGCATGGCTTGTTTCAACTATTAAAAATAAACAATCAAAATTACTAGATGGCACTAATTTAGATGAATATATCGTTAAACATTTAAAAGAGATGGGGCTTAATTCTTTAGATGAATTTCCTGTTTTAATTAAAATAATTGATGCTGGTGATGATTTGTCTATTCAAGTACATCCAGATGATGAATACGCTAATTCAATTGGCTTAAAAAAAGGAAAATTTGAATGTTGGCTCATTTTAGGGCAAACCACCAATAAACAAATTATTTATGGAATGCCTGATATAGATAAAAATGAATTTATTAACAAAATTAAACAAAAAATTTTTTTAGACTGCGTGCTTTATAAAAATATACAAGAAAATGATTTTTTAAAAGTCATGCCAGGTACGATTCATGCAATTTTAAAAAACACCTTAATTTTAGAAGTTCAAGAACCGAGTGATATTACATTTAGATTATATGATTATGATCGAAAGCCAACGAGGCAACTTCATATTCATGATGCTGTCGAATGCATATTCAAATCACATCCATATGTTGACGAAACTAAATTTAATGTTCGCTTAATTGACGATGAATACGTAGTTAAAATAAAAACATTTGATAAATTCTATTTTACAATTAACCGCCATACCTTTAAAACGTGCTTATATATAAAAAAAGAAGCCTAATTGCTTCTTATTTTTTTGCATGTCCAGATGAACCGAACACATATCTCATTTTATAACGAATCATATCAATGACCGCGTTACGGGCTGGAGTGGTGTATTTACGTATTTCATATTCTTTTGGGTTTTCTTTAAAATACTTTCTCACCTCTCCAGTCCAACAAACACGTAAATCGGTCCCAACATTAATTTTGCAAACTGCATGAGAGGAGGCTTCTCTTAACATTGGTTCAGGAATACCGATTGCTTCTTCCATTTCCCCACCATATTTATTTATTAGATCTAAACGATCTTTGGGAACTGAACTTGATCCATGCAACACCAATGGGAAACCTGGCAATCTTTGTTCGATTTCTTCTAAAATGTCGAATCTTAATTGAGGCTTTTGACCTGGTTTGTATTTAAAAGCTCCATGAGCAGTGCCAATCGCGATTGCTAAACTATCAATTCCGGTTTTTGAAACAAATTCAACAACGTCATTAGGGTGAGTAAAATGTCCATATTTATCATCGACATTCACATCATCTTCAATTCCAGCAATTGCTCCT
>CASDRB010000015.1 GCA_949283025.1 uncultured bacterium | reverse complement strand
GGTGAATTTTCCGTTCAAGTGCAACACTTCTAGACATAAATAAAGGCTCATATCAATCCTGGTGTAAGATATAGTTGCGACACTTATCTACAGGAGGTTCTTTATGAGCTATTCACATTTTACCATAGAAGAAAGAATTAGTATTAAACATCTACTTGCTCAAGATATTTCAATTCGTCAGATAGCAAAAGAAATGGGAAGATCACCCAGTTCTGTATCTAGAGAGATAAAACGTAATTCTAGGGAGCCAAACGAATATGGTGAGACATATAGAGTACAATCTGCTGAAAAGTTTTATAAAAAACGTGTTTCAAAAGCACATAACATCGTTCAATTTCCTTTGGAAGTTATTCAAATCATAGAACAAAGAATCAAAGAAACTTGGTCTCCAGAACAAATAGCTGCCTTTTATAAAAATCAAGGTTTTCCTTGCTATAAAACTATCTATAAATGGATAAACGAAGGGACGATCATTAATGGAAACAAAAAACTCCTTCGTAGAAAAGGAAAGGGTGGATGGTATGAAACTAGAGGCAAGTTTAATAAAGGTAAATCCATTAGAAAAAGAGATAAGAAAATCTATAAACGAGCGGATTATGGTCATTGGGAACTTGATACAGTTGTATCTGGTCTTGGAAAGTCTAAGGTGTGTTTTATAACTCTTGTAGAAAGAAAATCTAGATTCTATAAAGCTATCAAATCACCTAATCGACACGCGGATGTCGTAGCGAGGTTAATCATAGATTATCTGAAACATTTCCCATCAGAACTAGTCAAAACAATAACAACTGATAATGAAACCGAGTTTGCGGATTGGCAAACAATAGAAAAAGAACTCAATTGTGAAGTCTATTTCTGTGATACATTCTGTGCCTGGCAGAAAGGATCTAACGAGAATTCTAATGGGCTTCTTAGAGAGTTCTTTCCAAAAGGTTATAATTTAAGCAAATATACCCAGGTTTATATTGATAAAAAAGTGAATTTGATTAACAATAGGCCTAGGAAATGTAACAACTGGATATCTCCATCAAAATTGATGTCTGAAGCTATCTCTGAGTGTTGCACTTAACATTACAATTTACTTAGATTTATTCGTTTGGAAATTATTAATTTATTAACCTCATTATAATGGTTAATAGCGGTTGTCATTATATGAAAAAAAGAATATACATTCATCATATGTTGACAAAGAAAATATCAATATGCTCGAAGGCGTTATAAATGAATGCAGTATGCAAACTAATGAGCATTTTGAAAACGATGGATTATTTGTGGATTTTGGAGGTCTTTCTAGACTTGATGTTTTTCAATATTGGAAGTTCTATTCTTATGATGAATATGAAAAAATGATTGATAAAAAAGAAACAGAAAGATTATTTTATTTACTAAATTATAAAAATGATAACCCTGTTAAATATTATGAATTTATAATCAAATAATATGATAAAAAAGTAAAAAGATGTCAATGACTTTGAAATTATTTCTAACGATTATTTTAGATTATGTTAGGTTGGAAAATGTTTATAATTTGACTTATATATGGTTAAAACCAGTATAGATGAAATTTCGTATAAAAGACACAAAATTCTATTATTTTTAATTTAGAAGAAGATGAATATTGTGTTGACATTAAAGCTGCGTATGTCATAAAAATATAAGATGTATATAAGTTTGATGGTAATATCCAATTGTTAGAATGAATAAAGTGATACTATATAAAAAACTAAAATTGCTTCGTTGAACGTTAAAGAATAATTATTTGCTAGGGCTCTTCGCTTATAATAGCTTCAATTTCCACACCGAGTTTTTTAATAATTCCACACACTAAGGCATTGCCCATCATGAAATAACGTCTTTTTTCAGGCATACCTGAATCAGTCCAATTATCAGGAAATTGGTTGATTCTTTCACATTCAACCGGAGTTAGTATTCTAAGTTTATTTTCTTTAGGATCCATGATAATATGTGTACTTCTATTTGTTGTTCCTTCAGAAGTTAGCATAGTCCTAGCTGGGAGCGATAATTCATCATACGGGCTCATTGGACCTTCAGAGTATATATATTCATGACCGTTTTTATCTTTTCTCGGTATTTTTTTTGAACCACGGAGGTATTCATATTTTTTACGACGTGATTCGCTTAGGAAATAGTGAACATCAACACCATCCTTTTCGACAATCTTTTTCAATGTTGTTGGTTTAGCAAGAATCGGTTTTGTTTTAACTGTAAAGACTTTATCACCAATCATATAGCCAGCATTTTCAAAAGCTGCATGGAATTTATCTGAAACAGCAACTAAATCTTTGTAGCCCTTTTTAAAGTCGTATTCTTTAATTGATTTAGATACAAATTCTTCAATTGGAAATTCTTTTGCAAAAATGCCTTTTGAAGAAATGATTTCAAAAGGTGATGAGTCCTTCATCATTTCGTAGTATTTTGTTGATTTATGGTAGGCAAAAATGAAGATTCTACGTCTTCTTTGTGGATGACCATACTCAGCAGCGTTAATGATTCTCCACTCCATAGCATAACCTTGGTCAGATAAGCAACGAAGCATTATACCAAAATCTCTGCCTCTTTGTTTTGCAGGAGATTTTACAAGCCTATCAACGTTTTCAAGTAAGACAAACGGAGGCTTTTTCGCTTTTAAGATGTCATTTATTTGCCACCAAAGAACACCCTTTTTCCCTTCAATTCCATGGGCTTTGCTTAAAGTATGAGCAACTGAATAATCCTGACAAGGAAAACCGCCTGTTAATAGTGTGTGGTCTGGGATTGTTGATTTATCGACTTTAGAAATGTCAACATTAGAATTTTCAGTAGCGGATGGGAATCTTAAATTGTAACAATCAAAGGCGTGTTGAGCTTTAGTGGATGGTTCCCATTGATTTGCCCACACAAAAGTAAATGGACCTTTTTCGATAGCGTGTCCATTTTTATCTATTTTAGTGATATTATTTAGCCCGACGCGGAATCCACCGACACCTGCGAATAGTTCAATTACTGTCTTTTTCATAAATTTAGTTTACTATATAGATAATATACGATTAAGCACAAAATGTAAAGATCAAATAAATTCTTTAGATAATTTATTTTAATTACGTTATAACGCACACTATTAATTTTTATAGCTGTTTGATATAATTAAATTTAATTATGGATGATAAAAATAGACATCTTAGTGAAAATGAAATATTAGAAATTACCAAAAAAGCAATGCACAAAACCTTTGGTGATTTTGGATTAGATGAGACTTACACAGGTAGAAATAAAGGTGGATTAGGCGGTTTTGTTGAAGAGCATATTTTTGGATACAAAGCTAATAGTGATGACAAGCCTGATTTTATTGATGCAGGTATTGAATTAAAAGTAACTCCTGTAAAAAAGAACCAAGATGGTTCCACATCCTCTAAAGAAAGGCTAGTGCTTAACATGATTAACTATAAAGCAGAAGCATTAGCGACTTTTAAAACAAGTTCTTTCTATAAGAAAAATAGAAGATTGTTGATTTGGTTCTATCTATATTCATTAGGCGTTCATCCAGCAAATTTCGAAATAACTGACTACGATTTATTTGAGTTTGAAAAGTCGCTTCAATTCAAGGTGATTGAAAGAGACTGGAATATTATTCATAACAAGGTTGTTAACGGTAAAGCACACGAGATATCAGAATCTGATACTGAATTTTTGGCTGCTTGTACAAAAGGTGCTGATAGCAAAGTATTGACTGAACAATATAATTCTTCAATTAAAGCTAAGCCAAGAGCGTATAGTTTTAAACAGTCATTTATGACCTATCTTTATAGAAATTTAGTTCATAATCTTGCTCCATATTCACCTTTAATTAGTGAAGAAGAATGGATGAAAAATCCGCTTGAAGAAATCTATAAAGAAAAAATGTCTGTTTATCATGGGCTAACACAGAATCAATTATGTAGAAGGTTTGGCATTAGTTCTAAAGCAAAACAACTTAATTTTATGTTATGCCAAAAAATGTTGGGAATATCAGGACGCAACAAAGCCACAACAGAAATGGAAGTAGCGGGAATTATTTTTAGAACAATAACTATTGATAAAAATGGAAAGCCAACTGAATCAATGCCATTTAAATCTTTTGAATTTGAAGAATTAATTAATACACCTTGGGATGAATCAGTGATTCGTGACGATTTTGTTGATTTGAAATTAATGATATTTGTTTTTAAGGAAATCAATGGTGTAATTTCATTTGATAGAATTCATTTTTGGAACGCCCCAAACTCAATAGTGGATGGCGATATTAAAAAAATGCATGAAGAATGCGCCGAAATGGTTAGAAACGGAACAGCATTTTACTTTGATAAAAAGGGCAAAGTTAAAGATAAATTTCCTAAAGAAAATAGAAACGCAAATGGAGTATGTCATGTAAGACCTCACGCTAGGCGCGAGACTGATCATTACAGCCTACCAATTCCCGACAAAGAAACAGGCATTGTTTCATATACAAAACAAAGTTTTTGGTTTAACAAGAATTTTATCAAAAAAATACTTGAAGAAAATTAATGCAATATATCCATAAACAATAATTAAAAAATAGTAGATATAATGTGTTTGGCATTATATTGAAATACTTTACCAAAATAGTGAATTAAAATGCCAGAAAATAGTGAATTAAAATGCCAGAAAATAGTGAAATAATAATTGACATCTATATCTGTATTTTTTATAATAGCATCAAGGAAATTTTATGAAACGATACAAAAAAAGAATAATCGATGATCTTTTAGATAAACGTTCGCGTTCTTTTGATGCTATCTTAATTGTTGGACCAAAAGGGTGTGGTAAAACTAGGACAGCATCAGAAAGATGCTCTACAATTATTGAGTTTCAAGACGAAGAAAAAAGAGATGGTTATTTATTAACGGTAGAAAACTCGCCATCTCTTCTTTTGGAAAATAAGAAACCAATCCTGTTTGACGAATGGCAAGATGCACCGAAAATTTGGGGTGTAATTAGAAAAGCATGCGATGACACGGAAAATGTCGGTGAATATTATCTTACAGGATCAACTTCAAAAAAAATCGATACTCCACATACCGGAACAGGCAGAATTTCTACAATCGAAATGAATACAATGTCATTGTACGAAAGTGGAGAATCTAATGGAATGATTTCATTGCTAAATTTAATCGAAAACGGGCAAACAAATTTTGCTGGAATTAAATCTAATTTAAAAATAAAGGATTTAATATTTGCATCTTGCAGAGGAGGATTCCCTAGAGCAGTATTGCTGGAAAACAAGGAAAGAAGTTTGGATATTCCAAAAGATTATTTCAATCAAATATGCAAAAAAGATATATCTTCTATTGATGGTGTTAAGCGGAGCGAAAAATTAACGAGAACTATACTTTGGTCTTATGCGAGAAATATAGCAACTACTGTAAAGACAAAACAATTATATAATGACGTTAAGTCAAATTTTGACATTACCGAAAAAACATATTACAAATATGTTGATGCCCTTGAAAGATTGTATGTAATTAAAGATATCGATGCATGGTGTCCACAAATCAGATCAAAAACTGCAATAAGAGGATCAAAGAAAAGAATTTTTGTTGATCCTTCTATTGCTGTCGCTGCACTAGGTGTTGGACCCGAATATTTCTACAATGATTTTGATTTATTTGGGCACATTTTTGAAAATGTTGTCTTTAGAGATTTGTTAACTTTTTCATACAAACACAATGCTCAAGTTATGCACTATCACGATGACTACGGTTTGGAAATTGATGCAGTATATCAATTAGAAAACGGCGATTATGCTTTAATTGAAATTAAAACTGGCACGAGCAAAATCAAGGAAGCTGAATCTAACTTATTAAAATTCAAAGAATTGATTAAAACTTATAATGAAACACATGATGTTCCATATCGTTTGCCTAAGGCAATGATTATTATTTCTGGAACTCAAGAAGTAGCGTTAACGCTCAATAGTGGTGTCATCGTTATCCCTATCGGATGTTTAAAAGATTAAATCTTTTTATTTAATAGTTGTGATGCTTTTAAATTCTCTGCAATTGTTTTAAATAAATATCAAGCATAAAAATGATATAATTAAAACGAGGATAATTAGTATGAATAAGAAAGAAGCGATTTATTTTCTTGATTGTTTAGCCAAAGGCTTTAACCCTATGAGTGGAGAGGAAATTGAAGATAACTCAATTTTTAATGATGTTCAATTTGTAAGAAAATTATATGCAATCAAAGATTTTATATCAGAAAATATTGATGAGAAAAAAATTAAAAGAAAACCATTTGTTTTAAAAAATAAAATTGGTGTAGTTAATAGTCCGATGAATATGACTAATTTTATAAATAGAATAAATGAATTTAATGCAGATGATCATATGAAAAAAATGTCTAATAACGGAGTGATGAATTGGCTGATAGAAAATGGCTATATTGTATATGTAAATGGGCAAAAACAAATTAGCCAAAAAGGTGAAGAAGCGGGAATTTTTATTGAACACAAGCTTACTATTTATGGCAAAGAATACAATGTCATCACATATCCTGAAAATCTTCTTAACCATATTCTTGATTTAATCGAAGTTAAAAAAATAGTTTAATTTCGTAATTAAATAATTATTGTCTAGACAAAAAGATTAAACCAATGAGCAAATTTAAAAAAATTAAGCAAGATATTAAGCAAGATTTAAGCAAGATAATATTCCAAAAATTAAGCGTATTTAATATAATATTATTGAAGAAAAATTATGTATAAACCACCTTTTTCAATTACAAATGAAATACTTGTTAGATCTATATCTATTAGTCAAAAAATAGAGCAATTTTCCTCATATCATTCTTTGAAAAGAATGCCATTTTTAAGAAGGAATAATAAAATTAAATCGATCTACTCATCTTTAGCTATTGAGGCTAATTCATTATCGCTTAATCAAATAAAAGACGTTATTGATGGAAAAATAGTTATTGGTCCAAAAAAAGAAATTCAAGAAACAAAAAATGCATATAAAGCATATGAGATGATTAAAGAATTTGATGGTTTTAAAGAAAAAGATTTATTAAAAGCGCACGCTATTATTACTTTTCTAATAGATAATGAATCTGGAACATATAGAAATCATGGCGAAGGCGTGATGGATGAAAGTGGTCGCGTCATTCATGTCGCGCCTTCTGAAAAGATGGTTCCTATGCTAATGAACAACTTATTCGAGTGGCTCAAAAATGATAAACAAACACCATTATTAATCAAATCGTGTATCTTTCATTATGAATTAGTGTTTATTCATCCATTTAATGATGGAAACGGCAGAGTAGCTAGACTATGGCAAAATGTATTGTTGGCAAAATGGGATCCATTATTTGAATATGTTCCAATTGAATCTCAAATCCATAAATATCAAAAAGATTATTATTCTGCTATTGAAAAATCCAACAAAATTGGTAATTCAAATTGCTTTATTGAATTCATGTTGAAAATGATTGATGAGACATTGGATGAAATGCTAATTATTGTTAAAAAAGAATCAAAAAACATTTCTGAGCAAGTAAATAAATTATTAGAAATAATGGAATTTGAAATTCCCTTGTCGGCTAATGAAATAATGACAAGGCTTGGCATTAAATCAAAGGAAACCTTGAGAGCTAGTTATCTTAATCCAGCATTAAAAAATGGTTTAGTCAAAATGACGATTCCAAATAAACCCAGTAGCAAAAATCAAAAATATTATAAATGTTGATAAAAAGGATAAATAGAGGAAAAGACCATGAACGTAAAAGCAATAACAATGGACATTACAAAAATTGGTAAGATGGCAGACGCAATCGTCAATGCCGCCAATGAATCTTTATTAGGTGGTGGGGGAGTTGATGGGGCGATTCATAAAGCAGCAGGACCAGATTTATTAAAAGAATGTAAAACATTAAATGGCTGTCGACCTGGCGAAGCTAAATTAACAAAAGCGTATCGACTCGATAATAAATATATTATTCATACTGTAGGCCCTAGATATTATTCTGATCCAACACCAGCCAAAACGCTCGCTAATTGTTATTTAAATTGTCTTAAAATTGCTGATGAATTAGGGCTAAAAACGACAGCGTTTCCATCCATTTCAACTGGTGTATTTGCTTACCCTTTAAACGAAGCTGCAGAAATTGCTGCTAAGGTGATATGTGGTTATCAACCAAAATCATTAAAGCAAGTCTATATGTGCATATATCCAGAAAAATTAGATGCGTTAAAAATATATAATGACGCTTTCAATAAATTTAAAAATACATGTTTATAAAAATAATATTTGATGAACTTATAATAAAATATGAAAAATTAATTTTTATTTAACTAGCAATATTTAATATTTATATTTCATTTTAATGAAGATATAATGATTGTGCTTACCTTAGCGAATTAACAAAAACCACATATAAATGGTTTGGAGGTAAGCAAATGGGTAATTATTTTATCGATTCGCACATGATTGGCAAATCAATCAAAAATCTGCGGCTAAAGTGCCATCTAACCCAAGATGATTTAGCCGATCTTGTTGGATATAGTGTCAGACATATTCGACGCATTGAAAACAACGGGACATCTAATATTGACGTAGTCAATACATTCGCCGCTATTTTTAAAGTAGCGGCCATCGACATCCTTAATGGATGTTTTTTGTTGAAAATAAAAAAAAGACATTGCCGGCCTTCACCATACAATACTTACTCTAATTTGTTTTTCATACACATGCACGCTAGGCTGAACTATGAGTAGCGACCTCATAGCTTCTAGAATGGGCGTTTGAGCCGAACCATGGAAGGAACTTAATTATCCTTCAACTTTCAAAGAGCGTCAGCATTTTAAGGTCAATATATATATTGATATGCTCAAAAAGGCTGTTCTCCTACTCGTGCTTGTCAAACCAGTTATAGATGATTACTCACCATCAAAGCCAACACTTCTTGTGAGAACGGAGTCAAGAAGTTCTCAATTTCTTAACTTCACGTGGGATGCATCGCTGCAGAGCCTCTTATCGTGCCTGGTCGGACAACTATTTACATCGAAGAGCGTATTGCGCCTTTAACCAAAGCGGTGATTCAACACCGGATACCAAATAGGTCTTGTCAATAAAGCAGCATCCCACTTTATCTTCTTTTTTGGTCAAAGCCCCGGCCATCATGCAACAATGTCTAAACCGGGTTGCAATGTCTATCATTATAATAATCAAATAATATCTTAAGTGTGAGGACAAGTTTTGTCCGTTTTTATTAATAAATTATTTAAAGATGTTATAAAATTAAAATATGGAAAAACTTAGCTATTTATTTGTTTATGGAACATTAAAAAAAGATCAAACTGCCTCATGGTCAAATGCTTTGGAAGATGAAAAGTTTATTGGATATGGAAAAATCAAAGGTTTTGACATGTATAAAATAATGAACTCATATCCAGGAATTAAAAAAGGAGCGGGGGAAGTATTAGGAGAACTATACGAAATAACAAATCAAGACACATGGAAAAAAGTAGATAAAATTGAATGTGTTAATATTGATTTATATCATCGTGAAGTTGTTGATGTTTATTTAAGCGATAAAATAATTAAGGCCTATGTTTACATTTATCAACAAAATGTCTATGATGACGATAAGATGGATGGGCCGATATATAATTGGTAAAATTGCAAAAATAAAATGATACCTTATTGCAATTTATTAATTATGTTTTTTAAATTATTTTCACTTAAATAATTGTGTATTTCTTGATAATTACAAAACACTTTATTTTTTAATGATTGCACGATTTTATAAGTCAATTTATCAGCATCATTATTTTTGTCTAACTCGACTTCTTCATTTGTATATCCAATAATTAAAGCATAAATTGCGCAGCGTCTTATCAATGCAATTAACCCTTTTTCTAACCAATAATAAATGGGAGTGTTTGGATGTTTGAATTCATTTGCTTTAAAATTTAAATAAAAATCTAATCCATCGTTTGGATTGTGCCATAAATCGACATAGGCGCAGTCGTAATTTTTAATTTGGTCTAAATAATTATATGCGTCATCATGAATAATATGAATTTTATTGGCGTCTTCAAATTGAGGTAGCAAGTATTTTTTGAATATATCAATGATGGCTTTATCTTTTTCTATAATAGTAATTGATACGACATTTTCTTTTAGACTGCACATATATGAAAAATATCCTAAACCAAGTCCAAAAACGATGATATTGCCGTTCATTTTTTCAATATCTGCTTCCATTGTGTTTATTTCATTTGGGGTGATGCTCATCCATATTTGGTTTTGTTGTTTTAAAGTCAAATAATGATAAGGTTTTAAAAAATAACCAACTTTAGAATACTCTTTATAAAACTCATCTGAGTTAATGTTTAAATCATCATAAATAAACAACTCTTTTGGAAAATATTTTTCATATGATAGTTCATAATGATTATTTTTAATCGTTTGTGATTTAATCTTTTTAAAGTAGGGGTTGGCTTTATATTTATCAACATTTAAAATATCAAACCCATTAGGGAAATATGATTTAAATAATTGGTCATATTCAGCGTCAGCATTTAAACGGAAAATAAATTCGTCATAGATGTTTTCTTTATCAATATTTTCAAAAAGATTATCTTCTGTATTTAAAAAATATAATATGGCATCCGCAACAGCGATATTTTCATCGTAAGTATCAAATAATTTATGGAGTTTAGATGTATCGTTTTTGTTTAAACTATATTTCATGTTTATATTATATAAATCTTTAATTATATTTATAATAAACATTTTGCATATTCGATGAGAAAATTTTTTTGTTTAACATTTTGCCATCAATCTATCTTTTTAAAAACGCTATTGTTTTTTGTTAAGCAATTACATAAAATATTATCGTTGGTTATTTTGCCTTAATACTGAAATGACAAACAAAAACAATTTTCGACAACTATCAAATTATATTTACAAATTCGAACGTTTTTGTATCGACTCTTATTTAAAATTGGCTTTATTGTGCCATATTGATTTTATGGTATAATAATCTATAAACATCATAGTCGATTTTTTAATCGCACTTATTTCTTTATAAAAATCTTTTTTAAAAAGAAGCTTCTATTTCGATAATTATAGTCATAATGACATAATTATAAATTCTTATTCAAGGAGGAAAAATAATGAAAAAGAATTTTGCTAGCTTTTCATTAGTGGGCGCTGCATTGATGTCCGTTGGTGTATTAGCTACATTAGCTTCTTGTGGACCATCCAAACCAGAAATTCTTATTTGGGGTTCTGGTGACCACGAAGACATTTATTTGGCCGCAGCACAAAAATATGCGGCAGAAAACGAATGGGACGTCACATTCGCTTTTGCTGGAAACGGCGATTCAGGCGCATATTCCAACATGAGTATCGACCCACAAGTAGGTGCAGCCGTTTACACTTATGCAAACGACATGCTCATCAATTTAAACCGTATTGGTGCTTTGTCTCCAGTTTCTGGCGATAATTTGACCTACATCAAAGAACATCATGTCAATACCGCTGTTGAAGCTGGTAAAATTGGTAGCAATTACTATGGCTATCCTCTCACTGCTGATAACGGATTCTTCATGTATTACAATGCTGCTGCATTTAGAGGAACCGATGTCTGGGATAGCGAAACTGATAATCTTAAAGAAGGATATACTTTCTTAGATTTGTATAATGCTTTAGATCAAACTGGTGTTTCCGGCCGTGACGAAAAATGGAATGATGGTATCATTACTTGGGCTATGGGAGACTCATGGTATATCTCTGGTATCTTCTTTGCAACTGGTGGCGATTACCGCGTTACCTATGATGATGAAGGTAAACAAGAATCTGCAGAATGCTGGTTTGCTTATACCGAAGACGCATCCGGAACAAAAGATTACACCGTCGGTCTTGAAGCTGCTGAAGCTATGAAAAATACTGTGTGGCAAAACGGTGAAGTTTCAAAACACTTCTTATATTCAGATGCAAACACAAACTTATTGAATACTAATATTTCTAACTATTTAACTAACGAAACCAATCCATTAGCCGCTGCTATTTGTGGTACTTGGGTGTCAACTGCTATTAAAGAAGCATGGGGCGATGACGCTCGCGCTACCGTCTTACCAATGGTCGTTGGTCGCGATGGCGAAAAATATCAATTCCAAACTTTCTCAGGCTTTAAATTAATGGGTGTTAACCCAATGTGTGCTTATGCTCGTGAAAGCGAAGAAAATTTACTCAGATTACACGATTTTGCAAAATATTTGACCGATGCCGAAGTCTCATTACAACGTTATGAGTCCACAGGTGCTGGTCCATCTAATTTAGAAGCTCAAGAAAACGAAAAAGTTAAAGAAGACTTTGCTTTATTAGCTTTGAATGAACAATTTGATTTAGGTGCTCGTGTTCAAGAATCTGTTCCAGCAAACTACTGGACTCCAATTCAAAACTTTGGTGCTGGTTTATATGATTGCTTAAAAAACGGAACAACTGGTGCTTACGATACCGAATCTAACTTAAAACGAACTTTAGCTCAAATGCAGGCTGACGTTGTTGCAGCTGCTCAATAATTGCAATAAAAGGTACTCAAAGCGTCCCTTTGGGTACCTTTATTTTAATTTTTATAAAGTTCAAATCCATTCATCAGTAAGGAGGTTTTATGGTAGATTTAGAGTATTTGAGTTTAAATCGTTTTCAAAGATTCTTTTATCGCATTAATAAGTTTTTTGTAAATATTCCCAAATCATTTTGCCGTTTTTTTAAATCAATTCCAGCCTTTTTTAAGAAAGTATTTAACAAAATCGGCGAATCGTGTGGCGTAGTAGTTGATGCTATGCGCTATGGTGATTGGAAAACTAGACTCAGTTATCTTTTCTTTGGTTTTGGCAATATTGCCAATGGCCAAATTTTAAGAGGATTGCTACTATTTGTTTATGAAGTAGCATTTATCCTTTACATGGCGTTTTTTGGCGCTGAATATATTTCTAAATTTGGCACAATAGGAAGTGTAAAAACAGAGACTTTGCCTTCTGGATTTACAAAAGTCGGGGACAACTCATTTAATATTTTGCTTTTCTCTTGTGCGACATTTGTGATTATTTTATGCACATTGTTTGTTTGGTTCCAATCAATTAAACAAGCATATACGACCCAACAAATGGTCCAAATTAATGCAAAACTAGCAAAAGGACGCGATGATATTAAAAATTTAGGAAACAAGTATTATCATGCTACCTTGCTTTCAGTTCCAACAATTTTGTTGACCATTTTTACAGTCATTCCTTTGATTTTCATGGTGTTTGTTGCTTTTACAAACTACAACAATCAACACTTACCACCAAAAGAATTATTCACTTGGGTAGGATTTGACAATTTTACAGCGGTTTTAGCTGGTAAAGGTATCGGTACCGATGCTGTTAAGTTCTCTTATACATTCTGGGTTGTCTTGTTGTGGACATTAATTTGGGCTGTTTTAGCAACTTTCTCTAATTTCTTCATCGGAATGTTTTTAGCAATTTTAATTAATAAAAAAGGTATTAAATTAAAAAAATTCTGGAGAACTGCTTTGGTTGTTACAATTGCTGTTCCACAATTCGTTTCATTGTTATTGATGTCACAAATGTTGATGTATAACAGCATCGATGGCGGTGGTATTTATAACTCCATTCTCCAATTAATAGGTTTGGAACCTGTTTATTGGCTCGGCGATCCTTGGATGGCTAAAGTATCTGTCGTTTTAGTTAATCTTTGGGTTGGTGTTCCTTATACGGTTTTATCGTCGACCGGTATCTTATTAAATATTCCTGATGATTTATACGAAGCCGCTCGAATTGATGGTGCTAATCCATACGCCATGTTTGCAAAAATTACTTTCCCATACATGACATTCGTTTTGGGACCATCTTTGATTTCTACCTTTGTAGGAAACATCAATAACTTCAATATTATCTATCTTTTGACTGGTGGCGGACCAAACTTAGACACAAGCATGGCGACGACTGCTGGTCAGACTGACTTGTTAATTACATGGCTATATAAGATGACTGTCAATAACCAACAATATGATATTGCATCTGTCATTGGTATTTTGGTATTTATCGTCTGTGCCGTGTTCTCATTAATTGCGTACTCTCGCATTGGATCTGTTAAAAACGAGGAGGACTTTAGATAATGAAATCATATCAATTAGGTAAACCAAATTATGCTAATGCTCGTGCTCGTGCTAAACGCGCCTCTGTCAACATAGTTGTTTATATTGTTTTGACAGTCGTAGCAATTTTATGGTTATTCCCATTTATTTATTTAGTGATGCAATCACTTCGTGGTGATGGCACAGGTCCTTCTTTAAATTTGTGGCCACAAGATAATCAATTTACTTTCCAAAATTATATTGATTTATTTAATCCTAATGGCGTGCAAATGCAAGCAGGGAAACAGACATTCCATTTCTTAAATTGGTATTTGAATACATTGTTGATTGCTTTGGTTGTAGCAGCCATTCAAACCATCGTTATCTTAATGACTTCTTATACATTATCAAGATTAAGATTTAAAGGCAGACAAGCGTTGATGAAATTCATGCTCATCATCGGTATGTTCCCTGGATTTTTAGGAATGATTGCCATTTATCGTATCTTACAAACAATTGGTTTATCGACAAGTGTATTTGGTTTGATGCTTGTCTATGTTTCTGGTTCCATGATGGGCTATTATGTGTCGAAAGGATTTTTTGACACCATTCCTCATTCATTGGATGAAGCTGCTATGATTGATGGTGCTTCTAAAAATAAAATTTTCTGGAGCATTATTCTTCCATTATCAAAACCAATCGTTATTAATACTGTTTTAACATCATTTATTGGACCATGGGGCGACTTCATGATGGCATCTTATTTAGTTGGTCGCGCCTCGGATAAGAGCTGGACTGTCGCAGTTGGTTTACAAAGTTGGGTTTCCCAAGCCAACTCTCCATATTATTTCACCCATTTCTGTGCGGCTGGTGTCCTTATTTCTATTCCAATTGTTATCATGTTCTTCTTCTTACAAAAATATTATGTTGAAGGAGTAACTGGTGGAGCAGTTAAAGGTTAATTATGAAATTATCTTCATTACTTGTTTTTAGCAGTGTTTTATTTATTGGAACTACCGCATTATCAAGTTGCAATCCTAATAGTATTCCAGAAAAGGATATCCCTGTTATTCCTTGCGAAGATGATTATCGAACAATGTATCAAATTATGCCTTATTCATTCGCCGATAGCGATGGAGACGGCATAGGAGATTTGCAGGGAATTATTGATAAATTGGATTATATTCATGATTTGGGATTTAATGGTTTGTGGTTAACTCCTGTTCAGCAATCATCCTCATACCACAAGTATGATATCGATGATTATATGAGCATTGATTCTAAATTTGGAACTATCGATGATTATAAAACGTTAGTAAACGAATGTCATGATAGAGATATGACGATAATATTAGATTTGGTGTTTAATCATACCAGCGACGACCATCAATGGTTTAAAAAATCAATGGCCGCTGCATCGCGTGAAAAATACGATGATCCATATTATTCATATTATGTCTGGAATCATGATACATCAGTCCCATCTGGGTATACTCAAATCGCTTCTAATTTATCTTATGAATCGCGTTTTTGGTCAGGAATGCCTGATTTAAATCTTCAAGAAGTTTTAGACCATCCTGATGGCCAATTAGCTTCTGATTTAAAAGAAATAATGCGCTTTTGGCTGGAAGATTGCGATGTCGATGGGTTTAGATTAGATGCAGTCACTTCTTATTTTACTGGCAATGTCGCAAATAATACTGCATTTCTAACTTGGCTTAACGATACAGCAGAATCAATTAAACCAGATGTCTATATTGTCGGCGAAGGCAATTGGGGCGGATATTCTAATGAAAACGCTACCTATAACACCTCAGGCGTAAATGGATTTTTCAATTTTGAAACATCTACAGCTGGTGGTGAAATCGCTTCTATTATCAATACAATGAGACCTTCCACATATGCATATGCGATTAATAAAATGTGGGGTTTATGCGAGGGGACGGATGCTATTCCAGCACCATTTATCGCCAATCACGATAATGGCCGTATGTTAGGATTTTTATCAGGTCGCGACGCTCCAGAAAGAATGAAATTTGGTTATGCGTTATTACAGATGCTTCCAGGAGCTACTTATCATTATTATGGTGATGAAGTAGGGATGGCCGCTATTGTCGGTTCAGATGGTAAGGTTAAAGACGAAGACAAAAGACAACCGATGCCATGGGGCGACGAATATACTTGCAAGCCTATTCTTGGTTCAACTAATGCTTCCGATGATGAAAAATATCCTTACGGAACAGTAAAAGATAATTTAAAAGATACAAATTCAATAATTAATTTTATTAAAAAGGTTAATACTGTGAGAAATCAACATCTTGAGATTACTCATGGTAGCGCCGAACAAATATATCGAAGCGTTGATATGGCGGTTACCGCCACGATAAGATCTTATCAAGGTCAATCGATATTAGTGGTTATCAATGCTCATTCATCACAATCTAAGACATATAATTTTGAAGAAACGCAGTTTAGCGAAGTGGTGGGCCAATTAGCTTGCCAAAGCGGAACTTACATTCAACAAAAAGATAAAAATGTCAAAGAAATCATCATCCCGCCAATGGGAATTGCTATCATTGCGTAAAGGAGAATAAAAAATGGCAAAATTAAGTTTAAGACACATCTATAAGGTGTATCCAAACGGCGCTAAAGCTGTCAATGATTTCAATATGGAAATTGCCGATAAAGAATTCATTGTTTTCGTCGGACCTTCTGGATGTGGTAAATCGACAACTTTAAGAATGATTGCTGGCTTAGAAGAAATTACGGCTGGCGAATTTTACATCGGCAATGAACTAATGAACGACATCGAGCCAAAAGATCGTGATATCGCCATGGTTTTCCAAAACTATGCATTATATCCACATATGACCGTTTATGATAATATGGCTTTTGGTTTGAAATTACGTCATGTTCCTCAAGCAGAAATTCATAAAAAAGTGTTATGGGCTGCCGATATATTAAAATTAACTGAATATTTAGATCGCAAGCCAAGAGCGATGTCTGGTGGTCAAAGACAACGTGTCGCTTTAGGACGTGCTATTTTACGTAATCCAAAAGTCTTCTTATTAGATGAACCACTATCTAACTTAGATGCTAAATTACGTACTGAAATGAGAGCGGAAATCGCTAAATTGCATAACGAATTAAAAACGACATTTATTTACGTTACTCACGACCAAGTCGAAGCTATGACTTTGGGTACTAGAGTCGTCGTTATGAAATTAGGTTGGGTCCAACAAATTGATACTCCACAAAATTTATATGAATATCCTGAAAATAAATTCGTGGCCGGATTTATTGGCACCCCACAAATGAACTTCTTTGAAGCTACATTGAAAAGAAACAAAGATAAAGTTCATGTAAAATTTGATTACTGCGATAATGAATTAACCGTTCCATTTGCAGATTTATTAAAAGTTAAACCATCATATTTAGATGGTGAAAAACATGTTATTGTTGGTTTGCGTTGCGAAAATATTTCATTAGACCCAGAAGTAGTTTCTAAATCTAAAAATAGAGTCAAAATCAAAGTTTCTCACTTTGAGGAATTAGGAAACGAAACCTTAGTTTATGGTGATATGAACATGCATGGTGATGGATTCTTAGAATCTTCTACTCGTGTTATTGTTAAATCTTATCATGGCGCTTTAAACTTAAAACAAGGCGATGTAGTGGAAGCTGCCTATGATATGAGCAAAGCTCATTTCTTTGATAAAGATAGCGAATTAACGATTTTGCCACGCGTTCCAACTGAAAATGTATTTGACGCTGATGTCAAAGATAATGTCGTCTCATTTTTAGGAGTAGATGTCAAATTACCTCCTGCTTTCAATTGCCCTAACACTAAAGGCGTTGAATTTTATGTTCCAACCGATGCTGTTGTTTTAAATTCGAAACGCGGTGTTGAAGTTGAAGTTGAGAAAGTAGAAGAAATCAAAGGCGTTAAACTTGCTTATTTAAAATTAAAAGATCGTACTTTCTTTGCAATTGTTAAAAAAGATTATGAACCAGGTAGCAAAGTTTTAGCGACTATCGATTTTAAATCAATTTCAATTAAAAAAGATAATAAAGAAATCGTTTCAGCTTTGTCTGAACACGACAATTTCATCGGTGGATTTGCTAATTTAGAAAACTCTAAAAAATCAGCTCTTGCTTCTATCAAATTGGCACGTCAAACTGTCAAAGAATATGAAGTAAAAGTCAACAAAGAACTCAATTTAGAATTAGCTGCATGCGGTTATCCAGAAGTTATGCGTCAAGACTATATTGAAAACCATAAAAAAGCATTAGCGAATTTAAAAAATTCACGTGCTTATGAATTAGGAACAGGCGATTTAACAAAAATTGGAAAACGCAAAACTAAAGATAAATACGATGCTTTAATCAAAAAAGAATTTGAAGACTTCAAAGCAAAAATGGATTCAATTTCAACTTCAAGCAATGTTGATAAACGTGATGAAGCCAAGGCTAAAGCGGCTCAACAAAAGGCACAAGAAAAAATTGAATTTGCCCACAAATTGTTGTCGGATTACGAAGCTCAAGTTTTAAAAGGCCAAGTCAACAATATTGTTAATAACAAAAAACTTGTCGATGAAGCTAAAGAAGAATTGAAAAAACAATTAGAAGTTTTAAAACAAGAAAGAACAAAAGCCTTAGAAGAAGTCGAAAAGACTGTTTCTGATCCAAAACAACGTCAAGAAGCTTTGGATAAAATTAGACTTGAATACGACAAAAAAATCGATGCCGCTTATATTAAATCAAAAGTATTTTATATTAGCGTCAATGGTTCATATGTCTTGTCTAATCCAGAAATTAACACCAAGATTGTTCAAGCTTTAGGAATCGGCGTGTTCTCTTCTAATTATCGTTATGAAGTTCCACACGATTCTTATATCATTTACGAACAAGAAACACCTGGTGCATTCTGGGGTGTTGTCAAAGAAGTTTTAGATTATGGTTCAGAAAAATTCTTAAGATGTGAAGTTTTTGGCAAAGATATATATGTCCAAACAAGCAAAGATTATGAACCAGGTACTAAAATTTATCTAGAAATTACATTAAAAAATATCCGAATTTTTGAAAATAAATTCGATATTAGATTGTATTAATCAATCTGATTTATTTGGGAGCAATCTCATTTAAATAAATAACAATTTGACGAGAAAGGAGATTTATTTCACAAATGAAAAATCGTTTATTGTTAACAGCGGTTTCGGCATTGATGGTCTTAGGTCTTGCGGCTTGTGGACCAACTACAACTACCACGACTACCACTGGTGGTGGAAATACTACCGATACCACTTCCGCAGCTCCTGTTGATGTCCCAACAGAAGATGGGAAAATAACATTAGCGTTCCGTTTAGGCGCTCCTACAGCTGCTGAACTTCCTGAATATGTTGGAATTTTTGCTAGCGGCTTTTGGACCGAACACGCCGATGAATCCGGCACATGGAACACTACTTGGGCAACTGGCCTTGATTGTCCAGAATTTAAATTATTAGAAGGCTCTGAAAATGTCTATTATGCTATGGTAGATGACAATCTTGCTGATTACGAAGGTGCACAAACCGGCCAATATTCATTATTGTTAGGTTATGCTTCTACCTCATCTGCCCCTTCCAAAGGTTTGGTGTGGAACGATGCATATAAATCCAATGAATGTTTATCTTACGCTTATCCAGCTAATCCTGAGTGGACATTAGATGGCAAAATTGCATGGTTAACTACCACTGATAACCCAGATGCAATTCATAATTTTGCAACTTTACCTCCAGAACCAATTCTTTTGAAAAATTACACAATGACATTCCAATTCAAAGTGGAAGATACAGTATATGAAGTCCCATCCTGGGCCGATGCTTATTTAGTTGGCTCTTTAAATGGTTGGGCTGATACTGGTGATTTAGCAGAAAAGAAATTGACAAAAGTTGTAGATGAAAAAGAAGGCGTCGTCTACCGCATCACCATCGAAAGCGTCGTTGCTGGTTCATCTATGGATTATCAAGTTATCTTAGGTGCTGCTGGCATCACTGAAACTGGAGAATTGGATTGGGGACATCCAATGACTGATGGCAACCAAAGTTACACATTCTATGAAATTGATGGTGATAATTACACAACCGATCCTATTGTCATCGCTAAAGATCCAAGCGTCGTTTGGCCAGATCCATCCAAAAATGTTAATGTAGATTTCATTTTCACCAACACTGAAGATGGTGGAGAAATTGGTGAAGGTTTAGTTCCAGGTATCACTGGTAGCTTTACTGGCTGGTCTTATACTGCAATGACTTTAGACGGAGAAGATTGGAAAGTTACCTTATCCGTTCCGATTTCTGAAGGACTTCAATTTGGTGTTACTAGCGATTCTGCATGGACATTTGCTATCGCTGGTGAAGGTGGAGCAAACTTCTCTTTTGATTGCACTGCCGATACAAAAACAGTGACTGTCACTGCCAACTTTGGTGATTTTGGTACAATTGCTAAAGGCGTTGGCGTTTTAACAGTTGCCTAATAAAAATACACTTTTTAAAAAATCTGGGGGGATTTTCTCCCCAGATTCTTTTTTGATAAAGGAGGTTATATGAAAAATAAATTAAAAACTTTCTTTTTAATGATGATTGGGCTTTTAACAATTGGCTCAACCGCTTGTAATCCTGCCGCTAATCAATCTTCTAATGGTGGAGGTGGAGGCAATTATCCATCATATGATGAAGATTCTGTCGCTGTCCATTATTATCGTAAAGATGGCAAATACGACAACTGGGCATTATGGTTTTGGGCAGGAACAAATGAAGGAAAAGAATATTCTTTTAACGGCAGTGATTCTTATGGTGCAGTAGCCGCATATCCGTTAAGTGAATTAGGCGCTGATTTAGATACACCTTTAGGATTTATTGTCAAAAGCAAAGGTTCTTGGACTTCAAAAGATCCTGACGGCGATCGCTTTATCGATTTTAAAAAATTTGAAAAAGATGAAAACGATATTTATCATGTCTATTTACAATCGGGAGATAAAGGCATTTATTCTAGCCCTGATTTAAAGGTTGTGCCTGAAATCTCGATGGCGTCCTTTGCTAGTTATACATCAGTTAGAGTGGTAACAAATGTCAATGTAACTGATGCTAAATTATTTGAAAATAATGTTGAAATTGTACATGAAACATACACTGACTTAAAAAAAGATCTCCGCTTGAATTTGCCAGATGGAAAAGAAGCATCATTTGATAATTCTTATAAAGTGGAATTAATCTTTGAAGATGAAACAAAACTAGAATCCATTGTTTCAGTTTCAACTTTATATAAATCAAGAGATTTTGAAAACGAATATAATTACGATGGTGAATTAGGCGCGATTTATACAAAACAATCCACTGAATTTAAAGTTTGGTCACCAGTCAGTAAAGAAATAAAAGTTCGCATTTATGATAACGGCACACCTACATCAGTTAATAAGACTTTAGGCAGCGACAAATATGTCGAATATAATCTTGTTAAAGGTGATAAAGGTGTATTTTCCACTAAAGTTAGTGGCGATTTGCAAGGAAAATATTATACATATGTCGTTACCAATGCTACATATACCGCAAAAGAAGTCGTTGACCCATACGCAAGAAGTGCAGGTGTTAACGGACTAAGAGGAATGATTGTTGATTTTGATTTAACCAATCCAGATGGTTGGGATGAAATTAGCGCTCATCAATATGATCGCAAAGAATTGACAGTCTATGAAACCCATCTTGTCGACATTACATCATCTCAAACTTGGGGTGGGACTCGTGGAAACGAAAAAACATTTAAAGGTGCTTATGAAACAGGTACTACTTATACAAAAGATGGCGTCACAGTTAAAACTGGCTTTGATCACATTAAAGAATTAGGAGTTAATGCTGTCCAATTTATTCCGATTTTTGATCAAAGCAACGATGAAGTAAATACATCTTTTAACTGGGGATACAATCCTTTAAATTATAATGTTTTAGAAGGATCATATTCTAGCGATCCATATAATGGATATACAAGAATCAAAGAATTTAAAGAACTAGTTAAAGCCTATAATGAAGCTGGCATCAATATAATTATGGATGTGGTTTATAATCATACTTCAGGCGCAATCGGTTCTAATTTTGATGTTATTATGCCTGGATATTATTATCGATATAATGGCGATGGAACTTTGTCCAACGGATCAGGATGTGGCAATGAAACAGCATCAGATATGTATATGATGCAACGCTTTATGATTGATTCAACTACATTTTGGGCAAAAGAATATAAATTAGGTGGCTTCCGTTTTGATTTAATGGCGCTTCATGATTTGGATACAATGGCTAAATTAACTGAAGAATGTCAAAAAATTAATCCTGCCTTCACTATTTATGGTGAACCATGGACAGGCGGCACGACAACACTAGCTGCTGATCAAATGGCTAGCCAAGCTAATGGCAATCGTTTCGTTGGTTATGGTCAATTTAACGATCAAACAAGAGATGCGTTGATTAAGGGTGGTATGAATGCTGCTAGCGCAAAAGGATGGGTCACAAACACAACCAGTGTTTCTAGCGACGATTTAACCAAAATTCAACATGGTGTACGCGGGACAACATTCGTAAGTGGCAACAACATCGCTGATCCAAATAAGACTGTAAATTATGTTACTTGCCATGATAATTATACTTTATATGATCGCATTAAAGCGGCTGGCATAAGCGATGCAAATACTATCAAACAAATGGCGATGCTAGCTAATTCGGTCGTCTTTACTACCGAAGGTACAACCTTTATGTTAGCTGGTGAAGAGTTTTTAAGAACAAAAGGTGGCAACAGCAATTCATATGACGCACCTTATTCTGTCAATGAATTGGATTACGAATTAAAAGTTGACAATATTGATATGTTCCACAATTATCAAAAACTAATCGCTTTAAAACAAAATTTAGATGGTTTGCATTCCGATAAGGGAACATCAATTTTAAATTACCACACGAGCGAAAACCAAAATCAGATTATCTATAATGTAACTGATACCGCTAACAATCGTGATTATCTCATCGTTCATGCAAATGGATATAATCCAAATGCTTTAGAGACAATTGATTTTGAGGGATATACATTGTACTTAGATACTTTAAATCGCACTGATTTAGTTTTATCTAATCAAACAGTTATAAAACCATTTGAAACAATTATTGCCTACAAATCTTTATAGTTTTATATTAAAATAGTTTTATTATGAAATTTAAGGTAGCGTTTATATTTTTATTAACTGGATTGTTTGCAATGAGTAGTTGTGAGCAAAATGTTAATGATGAATTAGAACGCTACCTTTCTTCTATGCGCTATCAAACTGCTTATGATTCGGTTACATCAGGCGTAATGGAAAATAGTTTCATTGAATTTGACAATCAGCAAGATAGAAATGAACTTGGTAAAACAACTCAAATTGTTTCTTTTTGTCGATACACAAAAAACGATGTCGAATATTATTATGTCAAATCAGAAAATAATTTTTATGGGAATAGAGTTAATGAAGATAGATTAAGTTATGACATCATTACTTCATACAACGCCCAAAAAGAGTCTTATGAAACATTAATTTATGAAAACGATGAATTAATTAAAGAAACTCAAATCAGCGATGAGGACGGGTTTATTGCTTATCGAGATATTTTTTATACTAGCTTTGAAGCTTATTATTCAGGCGGGCTATATTATGGCGATGAAGCGATGGCAAGAGTCCGTCAATTCGAAGGTTATTTCAAATTTAACGAAGATAATAGTTTGACTTTATATGGTCAAGCAAAATATGAAGGTGTTCAATACATTCAATATATTACCATCAATGAATTAGGGCTTTTAATAAATCGCAGTGATTATATGGAAATAATCTCCACTAAAACATACGCTGAACAATTTATGGATGTTAAATATAATGAATTTAATTTATCTTTATAAATAAAGATTGATCGTAGAATAAATACATATATAACAAAATATAAAATGTGTCGATGCCAATCATTAAACCCAAAAAAATGTTAAATAAAAAATCTTCAAAAATTAGTTCTTTGGGATAAAACGGATTAACTCCAACCGCACATAAAGCAAAATAGATAATTAAAAATAATCCAATCGTTAGTAAAATCGTAGCGATTGTCAATGTGATTTTATTAATTTTTTTATCATCATGATGGAAACATACTTGATCAATTAACAGTGTACCTTTTTTAAAAGAGCGAACAATAAAACCAATTTCGCACCCCACAAACACCAAACCGACGCATAGACCTAAAAACGAGACAACGTAAACATCATTTGCGACATTCTCACCGCGATTAGCCATTCCAATTAAAACCATTATTCCAGCGTAAACACCATAGGCAAATAATACTATTTGGCTTAATAAAAACGTGATTCTATAAGTTATTAATTTCATGAAATATATTTTAATATCAACACCAATAATTTAAAAGCAAAAATATTTTGATTGACGTTATTGCATAAAAATTTTTTTTATGTAATATAAAAGACGGGGGATTTATCATATGAATAAATATGCTTTATATCACACATCTGATTCACAATATTGCTTTCCTATTTCTAAAAATGCTGTAAAAATTATTTTTAGAACTCAAAAAGCTGATCCAGATATCGAGAAAATTGAGTGTGTTTGGAACATTACACATTTTTATTATAAGGACCGCATTTATCAAAAGATGAATTTGCGTCGCAGCGACGCTAATTTTGATTATTATGAGACGATTCTTGAAACTGAATTACCATCGCTTTCCTATGTTTTTAAAATTACATGCAAAAGCGGCAAGTCTTATTTTTATTATGAGATGGATATCAGTGAAACATATGACTTTAATTATGCTCATTTAACTTGTTTTAGAGTCCCGTTTATCAACGAGGCCGATATTGTTTATGAAAACAAGAAATTTCAAGGTAATGTTTTTTATCAAATTTTTCCTGAACGTTTTAACCTAGGAGACAAACAAAAAGATAAAAGTTACATTAATAGGCCTTGGGACACCATTAAATTAAAAAGCGAAGATCCAAGCAAACATCAAGATGTTTTTATCGGCGGTGATTTGCAAGGAATCATCGATAAATTAGATTATATTAAAGATTTGGGCATTGACGTTATTTATATGACACCAATTTATCCAAGCGAATCCAATCATAAATACGATGTAAAAGATTATTTTGGCGTCGATAAAATGTTTGGCAATGAAAAAACATTAAAAACTTTAGTTGACTTAGCTCATGATAAGGGATTAAAAATCGTCTTAGATTTAGTTTTTAATCACACATCTAAAAATCACCCATTTTTTCAAGATGTATTAAAAAATGGCAAAAACTCCAAATATTATAATTTTTATTCTTTTTTAGATAAACCACTTTCGGTAGATGGTTTAAACTATTATTCTTTTGCGTCCGTTCCAGGAATGCCTAAATTAAATTCCTCTAATCCTGAAGTACAAAAATATTTTACCGAAGTAGGGAAATATTATTTAGAAAAATATAGTGTAGATGGATATAGATTAGACGTCGCTAACGAAGTAAGCCATGATTTTTGGACTCATTTTAAACGCGAAATTAAAAAGGTCGATCCTAATGTCATTTTAATTGGTGAAAATTGGGATAATGCATATGAGTTTTTAAAAAATGACGAGTTTGAAAGCGTCATGAATTATGGATTTTATACTATATGTTGGGATCACTACATTCATAAAATTGTTAACAATCAACAATTTGTAGACCGACTGAATTGGTTATTGACTAGATATAAAGATGGGAACAATAAAATGATGCTCAATTTATTAGATAGCCATGATACACCTAGATTTTATACATACGTTAATGACAACAAAGATTTATATTTAAACGCTATATTAACATTAATCTCATTTTTAGGTTATCCTATGATTTATTATGGTAATGAAATATTTATGAAAGGCGGTGGAGACCCTGCTAATCGTAAAGGCATGGAATGGGATAGCGTGGAGTTTAAATCACCATACCATAAATTATTTAAAGATATTGTCAGATTAAGAAAATTACAACCTTTTAAAAGTGGCGAAATCGATATTAGTTTAAACGAAAATAACTTGATTATTATTAAACGTTATTTACAAGATGAAGCTTATGAAGTGGTATTAAACAATGCTGATAAAGAGACCGCATATTTATGCAACGGCAAGATTGTATTATCTAATAAATATGAAAATAATATTTTAAAACCTTGGTCATTTATCGTATATAAAATCAAATAATTATTAATAAATTTATTGCAAAAAGCCAATTATTTATTGTTTATTAATTTGTTTAACAATAGATCTAAGGCTTTTTTTATTTCGTCTAAAGCACGATCAAAGTCATGATTCCACCAGGGGTCAGCTATTTCGCCTTGCAAGCCGACATAATCGTTTAACAACCATACTTTTTTTAAAGTATCTAAATAAAACAATTGTTTAAGGTATCGTTTGTTTGCATAATCCATAGCTAAAATAAGGTCAAAATTTTGATAATCATTTTTGTTTATTTGTCGAGCATAATGCCTTGTATAAGGTATATTTCTTTTTTGCAAATATGGTTTCATCGGACCATAAATATCATTTCCTATTTCTTCATTGCTAGTGGCTTTGGATTCACAATAAAATTTGTCTTGTAGATGATTTATTTGGATCATGTCTTTAAACATATATTCTGCTGCAACACTGCGGCAAATGTTTCCGTGGCATACAAATAAAACTTTAATCATATACTATTAATTATCTATTTTTACGAATTTTGTTGCAACGGCATTTGCAAATGCTTGGTCATGCTCTACTAGTATCATGGTTGGATTATATTGTTTGATGAGCTTTTCAATTTGCAAACGAGAATATAGATCAATGTAATTCAATGGTTCGTCCCACACATATATATGTGCTTTTTCACATAGACTTTTAGCGATTAGGACTTTCTTTTTTGTCCAGCGGAATAATTTTCAAGGTTTTTTTCAAATTGGATTCTTTCAAAACCCAATTTTCTTAATATTGTTTTAAATAATGTTGTATCAATATTGTTAATTTTTATAAATTCATCAATGCTTCCGTTGAGATGAGAAGTGTCTTGACATATATAAGAAATGATTATTCCTTGTCCTTTATTGAATTGTCCAGTGTATTGAATTGGCTCGTCATTAATAAGTTTTAATAAAGTAGTTTTGCCAGAGCCATTTTTACCAGTTAATATCACGATATCGTGTTCATTAATTGTAAAAGATACGGGCTGGCAAACTTGAATTTGATTATAATAAGGCACCACATTTTCTAAAGACATATATTTTTGATTATGATATTTTAAAGAAGAAATTTTTAATTCTTCATCTAATTCGATATCTTTTAATAGTTTTGCTTTTTCTTCCATTGCTTTTTCTTGTCTAATTTGTATATTTTTAGATCTTTGCATCATCTTAGCAGATTTATGCGATATATATCCTCGGTCGCAAGGGCCTTGTCCTGTTTTAGTAGCTTCAACTTTATCAGACCATGTTTTAGATTGAAGAGATGATTTTTTTAAACGATAGATATCTTTTTTTAATTTTTCATTTTGCTGCAATTGTAAATCTTGTTGATTTTTAAAATTTTGTAAATAAGACGAACAATTGCCTGCTTGAACTTCGATTGTTGAACGATTAAAAGATAAAATATGGTCGACGCATCCATCTAAAAATAAACGATCGTGGGATACTAAAATAAATCCTTTTTTCTTATTTAAATAAGAAGAAACAATTTTTCGCGCTTGACTATCCAAATGATTAGTAGGCTCATCAATTAATAAGAAGTGATTGTTGTTTAAAAACAATGCCGCTAGCAAAACTTTAGTTTGTTCGCCGTTGGATAAGGTGTTAAATTGTCGTTTCAAAATATCTTTTTTAACATCTAACATAAATAGTTCTTTTTCAAGTTCCCAAACCTTTGCATTTGGGCAAATTCTTAATAAAATTTGTGTGACATTTTCGTTTTTATCTTTAATATCACAAGGAAAATAGTCAAATTTAACTGAACTAATAATTTGACCACGATATTCAAATTTGCCTAGCAATAAATTTAAAAACGTCGTTTTCCCTTTTCCATTTCTTCCAATAAAACCCAATTTCCAGTCGGTATCAATTTGGAATGAGACATCTTTAAAAATATAGTCGTAATTGTTTTGATAAGAAAAAGTTAAATTGTTAATTTTAATTAATGACATAGCAATATTTTATTAATAATTAGTTTAAAGCGTCAACGACGCTTATAATCAAAAAACTTTTTACATTTTTTAATTGTTATTTTGTAATAAAAATTTTATTTTTATTAATATTGACAATGAAAAATAAGCGTTATATCTTATAAGTGGCCAAAGAAAGGAAGGCCTGATAACTATATGAGCGATTATGATAGCTTAATCCAATTATATAGTTTAAAGTTTGGAGATGTTCCTCCGATCATCTTCCCGTTGGATCGATCCAATCGTCTGTATTTGAATCTAGTCAAAAAAGCGATTGATACAAATCATCCATTGAGAGAATCTGATTTGGAGCAAGCATTAGCAAACGCGAATTTGTCATCGTATTCGTTTATTGGCATAGACGAAAACGATTATTAATAAGTATAATTGGATATGGGATTCATCCCATTTTTTATTTTTGTTTATCTTTTTTAAAACTGAAATGCATGTCCTCTGGCAGTATCCATGCAAATAACAAAGCGATAACAAACATATTTAAAACTGGATTTGAAATAATGATATATAAGTTTTGTAAAACTTCTCCGCCCGCATTTAAACGATCAGCAAATGCGGATACTAATGTTATTCCATAGCCTAAACAAATTGATAATGCTGTTATCATTGAATTTTTTTCATTAAATCCTAACTCAACAATCATTTTGATGCCAGTGACCGCTATGCTTCCAAATACGATTAATATAGCTCCACCTAAAACGCAATAAGGAATAGTTAACAAGAAGTTAGCTAGCGGTGGGAAAAATCCACACAAAACCAAAAAGCACGCTCCGATAAATATAGTAAAGCGATTTACCATTTTGGTTTGAGAAACAATACCAACGTTTTGAGAAAAAGTGGTCAATGGCAAAGAACCAAACATTCCAGCTAACATACTAGAAAAGCCATCAACTGTTAAAACACCGCCAAGTTCTCGATAAGTGATTTGACGATTTAAGCCGCCACTACAAACGGCAGAGCTATCTCCAATGCCTTCAACAGTAGCAACCAAAAATATCAAGCAAGTCAATACGATCGGAATTGGTTTAAAAATTAATTTAGTAAAATCTAATGGCATTGGGACATTGATGACATCTGCAATAGAATTAACTTGCAATGTTGAAAAATCAATAATCCCAGGTGCAACTGTATAATTAAATATTAAAGCCAATAAATAACCCGCGATCATGGCTATGATAATATTTAAATTTTTCCATATCCCTTTAATAAATAAAGACCATAAAATTCCAACTAATAATGTGAATAATCCAACAATTACATAACAAGCAAATTGAGCATTTGAAATAGATAAGTCAGCAATTACGCTTGAACCACCTAAAAAATATTCAGCTCCAACACTTAATAATGATAAGCCAATCCCTAAGACCACAATTGCAGGGACGATAGGCTTAATTATTTTCCCCCACCATTTAACAAACGGACCTAAGACCGCAATAAATAAACCACCGATGATAATGCTAGCCATAATCGTGTAATACGCATCGACTGATGCCACCGGGTCAAACACATTAGGAGTGCCTTCATAAAAAGACATAAAAAGGCCAACAAAAGTAAATGAAGTTCCTATGACAATTGGCAGTCTTGCTCCAAAAAATAACTGTATTATTGTGCCAATACCAGCGATGAAAATTGCGCCTCTTATTGCATTGCTAGCATATGAAGCATATTCTCCAGTTGCTCCTAATAAACCAATATAACCAAAGACGATTAGTATTGGTGCAATGTTGGCGATAAACATCGCAAAAATATGTTGTATTCCAAAAGCCAAACCTTGTCCAAAAGGAACTCGGCCATTCATTGAATAAATGTTTTGAGGATCTGGTTTTCCTTTAAAAATGGAACAAACGCCATCTTTTAAATCGTTTAAAACACTTTTTATATTTGCATTCATAAATTAATACTCTTCGTGATTAAGATTTAAATATTCATTATAAAGTTTTAAACAAGCTTTCCGGTCTAATTCTTTAACCATTTGACTACGATTTTCTGGTTTAGACATCTCGTAAAACTTAGCATCTCTAAAACCGATTTGCTCAGTATCTGAAATATTGCAGCCATAATAAACCTTATCAATGTTTGCCCACATTATTGCACATAAGCACATCGGACAAGGTTCTCCAGTCGTGTAAATTTCACAACCTTTCAAATCAAATGTTTTTAATTTTTTGCAAGCGTCATGGATAGCCATCATCTCTCCATGGCATGTTGGATCTTGTTTTTTAATGACTTGATTATGGCCCTTGCCAATAATGACGCCATCTTTAACTATGACTGCTCCAAATGGACCGCCATGCCCGTTTTTTATTCCTTTTCTTGCTTCGCGGATAGCGGCTTTCATAAATTGATTCATATTATTTAACTTATCAATCCACCCGGCCGGTCTACATCAGATTGAAAAGCATTCTCCTTTTTCCGGGTTTACCATTAAATATTTTAACAAAATCATTTCTTTAATAAATAAGATAATTAATAAATTTATAAATTTTTAAATTAGAATATAATCTTTTTAAGATTGATAAATATGACAAATAGGGTTGGTTTATTGTTTTGGTTGGATGACCTATAAAAGCACATTAAATAGCGTGATATAATAAGAATTAATTGCTTAAAATTTAAACTGCTTTGCAAGTTATTGAAAACATGATATTAATTAGTTTTTGTTTTATGATGCATAGGTGGTATTTATTATTTTTGATAATGACCTATTCATCATTAAAAAAATAATTTATTTATGCGATGAATTTACGTTAATAATATAATGAAAATACGGATGATAAATTAAGTTGTTTAACAATGCAAGAACTATGGCAATTGTTTCCAATTATATTGGTTCCTTTTAATGACAAATACAAAAGTGTTTATCAAAATGAAGCGAAGCGATTATCTAATAAATTAAATAATGAAAAAATTATTATCAATCATATTGGTAGCACATCAATTAATGGAATATACGCAAAACCAATAATCGATATTTTAGTTGAGATTCCTTATGATGAAAGTATCGATATTATTTATGAAAAGATAATTAGTTGTGGTTATCGATGCATGTCTAAAATAAAAGATAGAATTAGTTTTAATAAAAGATATGGAATAAATGGTTTTGAAAAAAATGTATACCATTTGCATCTTCGTTTTTATAACGATAATGATGAGTTGTATTTTAAACAATATTTAATTGATAATCCCGATGTTGCAAAATGCTACGAAACATTAAAATTATCTATTCTAAATTTTATAAATATGATAGAGATGGTTATACAAATGCTAAAACAGAGTTTGTTAAAAAGTATACCGATTGGGGTAAGGCAATTTATAAAAACAAATTCCAAAGATAAAAAAAGCGAGTTCAACTCGCTTTTATTTTATAATGTCCAACTTTGTCGTTTCGAAATTCGATATGATCCAACTGCGATGCACGTTAAGGCGCCGGCAAGACATAATGTGGCAACAAATTCTTTAGCGTCAAATGCAAAACTGCTTGATTCGACACTAGAAATAATTAATAAAACTATATAAGAAATCAAAACAAAAGCTGCATAAGAAATAGAAGCGCCTGCTAAAATGTATCCTAATAATTTATGACGGAAAAATAATAAGACAAAACCGACAATGACGATAAACATCCAAATCATATTAGCGATGTTGTTAACATAATTTACGGCTTCTTTAACTTCATTATAAGGCAAAGATAGTCTAACAGAGCCATATAGTGCCACTAAAAGCACAGATGGAGCAAGAGCGACAATCGTTCCTCTTCCACCTGGCATGCCAAATAAAAAGAAACAATAAAAACCGATTACTAACACTAAAATGAAAATGTTAGCAATTAACAATGCAAGATTATCTCCACCTAATACAACATCTTGCATGATAAATTTGATGACCAATAATAATCCAGCCACATAAAACAAAATATGGGCCAAACCTATTTTTCTTTCTGAACTAGCCATATATATACCTTCTTTCGAAATTATTTTATCGCAATTAATCATATTAAAAAATATTTTTTTAAAATAGTTAATGTTGCTTTGACAATTTATTATTCTTAATGCAAATTATTTGAAAATCGTGTATTTTATAATTTCCTAGGAGGTTATGGTTTTTATGATCAGCAAAAAGTTATTAATATTATTGTTTATTCCAATGTTGGCGGCGTGTAGTTTGTCTTATCTGTCGTCTAGTTCAACTAATAAAAATACAGGAACTATAACGAGCAGCAATAATGATGTGAGCATGAAAGTTGTTCAAAACAAAACATCTTATTTGTATGGTGAAAAAATAAATACCGGTAAAGATTTTGATGTGAGCATCATAATTGGAAACGAACAACCGTATAGCTTATCTTATGATCAAAACATGAAAGATGGCTGGTATTTTTCTAAATTAGTCGATTCAAACAATAATAGTGTTGATAATTTAACATCGCCATTAACTGTAGCTGGCAATTATCAATTTATCATCAAATGCTCTAAATATAATGATTTATTCTACGAAGGTCAATTTAAATTATTAAAGGGAAGCGGCACTGATTTAGCTCCTGATTCTATTAGCGTCACTTTAAAAAGAAGCAATTTTAATGTTGGAGATAGTTTTACAAAAGATTTAATAACTGTTAAAGCAACTTGGAACAATTATGGCGGCACAGAAACAATTGATTATAATCAAGACGGCGTCAATGGATATGCCATTACTATGTCTGGCTGGTCGTTTGATAAACCTTTAGATGAAGGCCTTTACACTTTCGATGTTTCTTATCGTAAAGTAGTCAAAAGCGTCAGTTTTTATGTTGGAGAAAAAGAATTAGAAAAGACCAGTCTAATTGCTAATTATGTTGATTATACAAATCATTCGGTTTACGAAATCGATTCGATGCCATCCGTTGGTTCACCAAAAGCATTGATTGTGCCAGTTTGGCTCACTGATTCAAATAAATATGTTTCTTCTACACAAAAAAATCAAATAAAACAAGATATTGAAACAGCCTACTTAGGTAGCAATCAAGATACTGGATGGAGGAGTGTGAAAACCTATTTCCAAGAAGCCTCATACGAAAAATTAAATTTAGATGGTGTCGTCACTGATTGGTATACATCAACATATTCATCAAGCATAAATGGCGACCAAACAGTCGAACTTGTTAAAGAAGTGGCTAATTGGTATAAACGCCAAGTTAGCAGCACAACTTATAAATCTTTTGATACTGATGAGGATGGTTATTTAGACGCCTTAATTTTAATATATGCTGCTAATAATTACTCTAATGGTGGTGGAAATGGAAATGATAATTTATGGGCTTATTGTTACTGGGTTCAAGATTATAATTTAAAAAGCGTTGCTAATCCTGGGCCAAATACTTTCTTTTGGGCATCGTATGATTTTATGTATGAAGACACATCGCATTGCAATATAGATGCTCATACATATATTCATGAAATGGGGCACGTTTTAGGTCTTGAAGATTATTATGATTACAATAATGTTGACATCCCATCTGGTGGCTTTATTATGCAAGATTACAATGTTGGAGATCATGATCCATTTTCTAAGATGGCATTTGGTTGGGTCGAACCATATGTAGTTAGTGAAAGTTGCGTTTTAACAATTAATAGTTTTGCCGAAACCGGTGATGTCATTGTTTTAACACCAGAATTCCATAACTCCCCTTTTGATGAGTATTTAGTTATTGATTTATACACCCCAACTGGATTAAATGAATTTGATTCTAAATATCAATATAGCAATGGATATCCACAAGGTCCTAGCACCAGTGGAATTCGCATTTGGCATGTCGACGCAAGATTGTTACCGACAACAATTCGCGGTTATGCTGCTGATGATTTAAGAACTAATCCTAACGATTTGCCATCAAATTATTTGGGAGTACAATTGGCTATGTCCAACACTCAATATAAAGCTGGTGGAAGCGCAAATGATTATGCTACGCCTATTTCTGCTTTTAGAAATTATAATTTGTTGACATTGCTTCGTCATAATGAAAAGACAACTTTGCATAAAAATAGTTTTGATGCTAATTCTCTTTGGAAAGAGGGGGACACCTTTTCAATGAGTGAGTTCTCTTCTTGTTTTG
Source organism: uncultured bacterium (assembly GCA_949283025.1). Classification (GTDB taxonomy): domain Bacteria; phylum Bacillota_I; class Bacilli_A; order RFN20; family CAG-826; genus CAJOOD01. The sequence continues at coordinate 7,306 of CASDRB010000015.1, read as the reverse complement.
CAAATAAAGGAAAACTCAATAGTGGACTAGATTTAGGATTTAGTTTTGAAATTACATCGTTAAATGCCACATCAGCTACATTGAATATTACTAAAATATAATAGTTGTAAATCTATAAAATTTATATAGCGAGTGTCTAACATTCGCTATTTTTTTATCTTTAAAAAATATATAATAAATATGAGGAAAATATTATGAAAAATAAAAAGTTATTAGCCTTGTCTTGTTTTTTGTTGGCTAGCTTGGTAATTGGCTTTGCATCCATTATTTATCAACAAAACACTTATAAAAAAGAAAACGCTGACATTAATTATAGTATTGTAATGAATGCTGAAACTACTAATAATTGGTCATTTTTAAATAATGTTAATGACGGATATATTAAATCAACAAGACACACATTTCGTTATACTGAATTTGAATTTCAAAACGCACTAGAAAACAAAAATAACTTGCAATTAAAAGAATCACAAGGATTGATTTATAATACTCAAGCCGATGGCGTAAATAATTTTGCTATCACTGGATTGCAATCAATTCGTATTAAATATTCGTCTTCTACTTCATTGATGATGTATTTTGGTGAAAACGAAAACCCAACTACAAACGAACTAGTCATCGCCAACGATGTATTATTAGATATTTCTTCATACGCACAATATAAATATGTCGCGATAAAAACAGGTAGCAATTATGCCGCAATCAATGAAATAGTTTTAAATTATTCTTGCTATGATAGTGCCATTGAAAATCCTAATTATTCTTTAGAGGTTAATTCAATTAAATCAGAGTATAAAGTAGGTGAAATTATTAATCCAACAAGCGATTTTGAAGTTTTTCTTAAATCTAATAATATTGTTCAAACAAAGCTAAATTATGATCAAACAGGTGCAAATGGCTGGTATTTTTCATATTTTTTAGATTCCAATGCTGACGAATATGATTTTAATAATCCATTTAGTTTATCAGGATTATATTTGTTTGAAATTTCATATCAAAAAGATGGAAATGTCATCAAATATTCAGATGGTGAATTAAATGTTTATGATGAAACAATAGAAAAGCAATCGCCTTTATATACATATCAAGATTATAGTCAAAATTGTGTTTATAATACACCAGCCATGCCATCCGTTGGTTCACCAAAAGCTTTAATCGTGCCAATTTGGTTAACCGATTCTAGTGAATACTTGAGCACTTCTAAAAAACAACAAGTTAGACAAGATATTGAAACTGCTTATTTAGGAAGCAAAGAAGAAACCGGTTGGCATTCTGTAAAAACATATTATCAAGAAGATTCATACGGCAAATTAAATCTTGAAGGTGTCGTCACTGATTGGTATACATCAACATATTCATCAAGCATAAATGGCGACCAAACAGTCGAACTTGTTAAAGAAGTGGCTAATTGGTATAAAAATCAAGTCAGTCTAGATGTTTACAAATCATTTGATACCAATTCAGATGGATATTTGGATGCATTGATTTTGATTTATGCGGCGAGCAATTATTCTAATGGCGGCGGCAATGGAAATGATAATTTATGGGCATATTGTTTTTGGGTTCAAAACAAGGAATTAAAAGATATTGATAACCCAGGCCCAAATACTTTCTTTTGGGCATCGTATGATTTTATGTATGAAGACACATCGCATTGCACTATAGATACTCATACATACATTCATGAGATGGGCCATGTTTTAGGTCTTGATGACTATTATGATTATAGTTATTATGGCAATCAACCGGCCGGTGGATTTTCAATGCAAGATTACAATGTTGGTGGGCATGATCCGTTTTCTAAGATGGCTTTAGGTTGGGTTGAACCATATGCTCCCACTTCAAATAGCATTATAACTATCAACCGATTCCAAGAAACAGGTGATTTAATTGTTTTGTCGCCTGATTTTATCGGCTCACCTTTTGATGAATATCTAATTTTAGAATTGTATTCGCCAACGGGATTAAATGAATTTGATTCACTATATAAATATCAAAATGCATATCCACAAGGCCCAAGTGATGTCGGTATTCGCTTATGGCATGTTGATGCTAGAATGAGAGGAACGTATGTCAGCGGTAATCAATTGTATTTTGATGGTAGCAAATATTACAACGAATTTGATTTAAATAGTTCGCCTTATGGCTTTGCTTTATCGATGTCTAATACCACTTATGGAAGTAGTGCTGATGAAGGGTATGTTGCCATTTTTACTAGCGATTATAATTATGATTTGTTGGCATTGATTAGAAATAACAAAGCAAACGATATAAAGATGGAGAAAATTTTATCTAATGATTGTTTATTCAAACAAGGCGATACATTTTCGATGAGTGAATATTCTTCATCGTTCCCCAATATTGGAAAATTAAATAGTGGATTAGATTTAGGATTTAGTTTTGAAATCATATCGTTAAACGAATTATCTGCGACTATCAAGATTACTCAATCATTGTAATTTAACTTGGTAATTTTTATAATATTAGAGTTAATTTATGGAACTATTATCAGAAAAACAATTATTAGTCCAGCAGCGTAAAAAAAGCTATATTACATTTATTTTATCCACAATTATATTAATTGTTTTACTTGTGGGGCTAATGTGTTTAATATGGCTGACAAATACCAATTTAATTTTTAGCATCGTCATCAGCGTATGCCTTTGTATAGTTTATTTGTATTTGTTTTATAATTTGATTGCAATGTTTATTTTTTATCATTTTCTATATAAAAACGAATTAAATAATGATTATAATCTTTTAATTAAATTGTGTGATAAATTTGTTAAAGTCCCCTTGCTTATTTTTCATAATTATTTTTTGACTTTTAAAGCTCATTATTATTTTTTGCTTGATGATTTGGAAAGTTTTAAAACAATATATTTAACTTTAAATTGCAAATCACAGAGTTCCTTAGCATTTGAACATATATTGTATTTATTAGAGCAAGAAGCTTATGAAGACGCCAAAAAAGAATATTTGATTTTTTCAAAAAAATTTCAAAAATATAAAAATTACAATGTAAATATTATATTAGAGTCATTGCGTTTATTGTTTTTAAAAATTGAGTTTAATAAAGATAATAAAGATTTAAAACAGCTAGTTGATTATATCCATATTCCTACATTGTATCGTTTATATCAAAAACAATATGATGGAATAGGTTGCATTGAAGTTAAACTAAATCAAGATAACGAAAAACCAGTTTTAAAAAAATATATTGGCATTTCCATCTTATTTGATGTTTTATCTATTGCTTCAATTTTTTTAACATTGATTACTATGTTTGTGATATATTACTTCAACCAAAACGATTATCCTTTGCAAGGATCGTGGGTGGGATTTATTTATGCTTTATTGCCATTGGCGTGTTTGCTATTTGGCATGATTAAAAAATTACATGATCGCCGCTACAAAGTAGTGCATTGTATCGTTATTGGAATTGTTTGTCTTTTTATTGTTTTAGTTTTATCAATGACTGGATTTAGCAATCCTAATACAACATCCACTCTAACGATGATGATATAAAAAAATAGCCTTTTTGTCGGCTATTTTATTTTTTTAAGATAAAACTAATCCAATTGTTTCCTCGATTTAATGCATCTTTATTAATATGAATATCAATGATGTTTAAATTTAATTTCTTAATTTTTTCTTCATTCAAGTAAGTATAGTATTTTTCTGCAATGTATCCTTCGTATTCTCCATATTTAAATGAACAATATGCAATGCCATTAGGTTTTAAAAAACTAAGTATCTTGTCAAATACTTTTTGCAAGTCTTCACTAGGGCAATGAATCAATGAAGAACAAGCCCAAACAGCATCAAATAACTCGTTTGGACAATAGTCCATTACATCTACTTTTTGTGCATTTAATCCAAGATCGAGTGCATGATTGACAAATTCTTGCTCAATGTCAATGCCAAATACATCAAATCCTTTCTTTTTGAAATAAAGCATATCTCTTGATGAACCAAATCCAACATCAACAATAGATGCAGGTGGAGTGATGTGTTTTAAGAAAAAAGCGTATTCAGCGCTCATGTCCGCTTTTTGCGTCGCCTCAATATATTCTTGAGGATTTAATTGAAAGAAGTTTTCCATACTTATATTATAATTGTTTAATTTAAGTTGTGAACAAATTAAAAATAAGTACATAGTTATTAATTCTTGCAAGAAGTGTAAAATAATAAATATATTGTGAGGTAAATATCATGAAGGAAAACATATTAAACGATTATAATGCGATTATGAATTATTGCTTGCATAATGATTATCAAGATCCAATTCTACTTTGTGAAAATATTTTAAAACAAAGCGATGTAGATTCTTTTTTTATTAGTGGCGCATCATTTTTAACCACATTTAAAAATTGTGGTGGACAAATTGATTTAGAAAAATGTTTGTTGGAATTTCAAAAACGTTATAAATGCATATTAAACGAAAAATTAGGTATTAATAAATATACACTAGTAATATGCATGGTCTTATCAGTCATTGACTCTAAATTAAAAAAAGATATTGATATTCAATCATATGCTGCAAATACACTGTTAAAAATATCTAAATATAATCATAAAAATAAATGCAATGTTTTTGATATGTATGTTTCTTTAAGCAACGCTACTGGATTTGTTAACGATGCTTATGATGTTAAAATCAAAACCAAATTGCTAACATGTTCAAATTTATCGTGCACTCATCAGAGTTGTCTTATATATAATATAAAAGAATAAAACTGTATAATTTGTTTTGACATTTCCTGATAATGCTTTGCAAAAAACTAGGCCAGTAGTATATTTATTGTTAATATTTACATTTCGCAATAATAGGGGGGAAATGTTATGAATAAATATAGGTTTGGTAGTATTTTTATATTATCTTCTTTGATAGTAGGCTCGTTGGTGGCTTTATCTAAATTAGTTGATGATTCACACCAACTAAGGTTAACTGTTGGACAAGATTGTTCTTTTGTATTTGACAGCGATAGCAAGCCCACATTAGTTGATGATAATAGCGGACAAGCTCGAGTTAGAACCTTACAATTATCTTACACGGATGCTGAAGATGGCGGTTCTGATGATCATGTAGTTCTATTGGATGGAGGCACTATTAAAACTGATGGAACGCCATTTAGTGTTGAAAGTGGCTTTGGTAGTGTTGTTAATGGTTTGAATGCCATCACTGCTTATTTTACAGCTGAACCAGGTGCATCATTGATTTTAAAAACAGCTTATACTAGTAGTGTTGATTTTAGTGACGCCTCAACATTTAATCTTACTAGTGGCACTAGACAATCGCTTTATGGAATAAATGACGTTTTAGATTATTTATTGCCAAGATATTTTTGCCTACAAGCGATTGGAGGAAAAGTAACAATTCAAGGTTTTTCTATTTCTTGTAGTGCTGAAGAAAGAACCCCAATTTCCTTGTTGAGCAAAAAAACGTGGACAGGAACATATGAATATTTAGATGTTGAAAATTATGAAACTTATTCATTAGAGTCGGCAACTATTACTTTAGATAATGATGGAACATATAATTATATCAATTTTCCAAAATATAATATGGAAACCTCAAAATTTGAATGGACTAAATTGTATTTATTTAAATTCGCAAACCCTGGTTATTATTTGATAGAAAATTTAAATAATTGTATGCCGATTGAAGAAGAGATATTTATTACAAACGATTTTGAAAGTTCAAATTTTACCATTGAATCATTAGATGAATTAGTTCATTCTTTTTCTGGGAAATTAGTTGTAAAAGCGACTTCTTTAGATTTAAGTGCTGATAAATTAGAAGTTAATAATGTTGGAGATACAATTACTATTACTGCTAAAGTAAATCCAAGCGACTTTACTTCTAAAATTGAATGGACATTAAGCAATGATAATTTTACTCAAGTTTCAATAACTTCGACATATAATGGCGAAAAAATGGTGGTTAAATCTGCAGTTAGCGGAGCGTCTACAACAGTTACAGCATCAATCGATGGTTTGACTAAAGAAGTTACTATATCTACTAAAGATGCTTCTGACTTACCACAATTTCCAAGCGAACTAATTGGCAATTGGGAATTTAATGGAGGCGGATACATTTTATATGTCACATTTGGTAAAGAAGAAATCAATGTTTCTGATGATATTTTTTACTATGGAGAAACGTACCAATTATCAACCATAGAAGACGATGGCTTAGGTTTATTGACCATCACTTATGGAGATTATGATTTTAAATTCACTTATGATGGCACTGCACTAACATTGGTTGAGGAAGTGCAAGGGATGTATTTTGATTGTGTAGGTGTAAAAATTTAATATGAAAAAGAATAATTTGTGGTTATTTTTGTTTTTACCTTTAATGATAGGCTGTTCACCAACGAATATATCTTCCAATGTTGATTCGTCTACTTCTTACCAATCTTCATCAACAAGCAGCGAAGACGCTGGCTTTGTTTCAACGTGGGGCAACGAAATAGTAGAAGAAGCTATCGAAAATTCTATTCAATTTGATATTCCTTATTTTTACGCCCCTAAATATATTGCTAATCCTGGAGTTGATGCTTTTGGAGATCCGATTTTAGATTTATTCTTTTTGGGATTTAGTCAAGAAGAATCAATTGTAAAGGCTGAGGCATACGCTAATGTATGTAAACATAGTGGGTATGATGTAGAATTTACAACTAATTATTATGATGGTGTTTATTATGATGTTTATTATGCAACCATAGCTAAAGATGATAAATTTGGAATTCAATTGCAAATTGTTGATGGCGAAACTGAAACAGGAGAATATGGTGTTGGTGTCAATGCTTCTATATATGTTTTGATAGACGAACTATCATTCCCTAATGTTTTAATTGATTATTATTTAGGATATACAATCCCAGAATTGAATAAAGATTATTTTACATATTATGGAGAGGTAATTATTCAATCTGAAACATTAATGGTTTATATTGAGTTAGAAAACGCCATTGAAAGTGATGAAATCGAATACTATAACTTATTGTTGGATAATAATTATTTAATTGATGATAGTGGATATTATGATGGGTATGGATATGTTTGCTTAAGCCAAGATCAAACACACGTCATTCAATTTGCGTATATGAATGATTCTATTTGTATCTATACTTTTCTTTATCAATAAGAATTAATTTAGGAGATTTAACTATTAATAAATCAAGTAAAAATTGATTTGTATGACAAAAACAGTTCTCTCTGTGGAACTTTCTCTTAAATCCTAAAAATATTTAGGAACTACTTAACAATAGATAAGTCAAAATCGATGTGTTCGGTT
>CASDRB010000014.1 GCA_949283025.1 uncultured bacterium | reverse complement strand
TCCTGTTAAATTAATTTGGTTGCCGAACCGAATTAATTCTAACACGGAGGTTTTTTCATTACTAACCTATAAGGTTTTCAATTCTCTCGCGCATAGCGTGTGGTTTTTATCTCGCGATACTCGCTTCGATAATAAAAAAGTGGGCCAAATGACCCACTTTAAAACTAAATTTTAATTTTTGATGATTATAAGACTGTATAAACAACCGTAATTGAATAGATATTGCCTTTTGCAAATACAATGTTAATTGGTTGTGTTCCATCGACTGGAGTCAAGGTAACAAGATCAATGCCATCAAATGAATTAGTAGCGTTTTCACAAGATTGAATGATATCTCCTTTGACATTAAATTCGATAGAAGCAATTTTATAACCTTCAGCAATGCTAAATGTTCCTGTATTTCCAGCATAGCATCTTAAATCAGATGTCCACCATCTAAAATCAGTTTTAGATGTGCCTTTTTCAGTAGCAAAGGTCACGTTTTCATCTAAATTGACAGTACCAAAAGGTTGTTCTTGTTTTTCTTCAGGAATATTTGTGCAATCAATATTGATGATTGTGGTGCCTTCTGGGACAGCCACGATTTCAACTGATAATGTGCCTTTAACAGTGTCATTACCTTTTGCAGTAGCGGTAACAACGACTGTTCCAGCTGCTTTTGCAGTTAAAACGCCTTCACTTGTAATTTCAGCTAATTCAGCGTTATCAACACTCCAAACAACGTCTTGTGCTGCAGCAGTTGGAGTAACAGCGGCTGTGTAAGTGGCGGTATTGCCAACATAAAGGGTTTCACTACCGCTAACAGTAACAGATTCTGGTTGGGCAGCTAAAACTAAATAACCTTTAATTTGTGGTGCATCTTTATAATCGCAACGAACACCAACAACAGTAATTTCATCACCAATAGCTAAATCTTTAGTAGCTGGATTGGTTAAGAAATCTTTTGGATTTGACATATAGATATAACCTTCATCAGCATCATATTTTAAGCATGATGTTTGAGCGGTTAATCCGTACACTAATACAGTATTTGTAGCACCTTCGGTTTTAATAGTGACATTACCATATGTACCACCATTTTCACTATCTTCATATTGCCAGCCAGTGATTGTTCCACTAATTTGAGTGGCAACATAGGTGTTCATGGCAGTTTCATAAACAGTATCAGAAGTATCAACAATAGATGGAATAACGGTTCCATTAACGCCGCGAATAACAGCATTCAATTGTTTGGTACCTTTATATTCATCGCGAATAACCAAAACGTCTAATAAATCACCATTTTTAATTCCAGAAGTGAATGTATTAGTCATGAAATCTTTTGGATTATCAAAAGAGTAAGTTCTTGTGTTTTGATCGAATTCAAATGCGCTTAATGTAGCGGTAGAACCATAAACTTGAATTTTTCCATCGCCATTAACAAAATACATGTTTCCGTATTGATCGGATTTCACATCGACAGCTTGTGCGCCATTTAAGATGTAAATTTGAGTTTTATTAGCGGCTTCATCAGCTAAAATTTCATCGATAGAAGCAACTAATTTATAAGCAGGTTCGCCAACAAAAGCGCCAACTGTTAATTCGACACTAGCAGTAACGCTAGGAACGACAGTTGAGGTTGCGGTAATTGTGGTAGTACCTTCTGCTAAAGCAGTAACTAATCCACCTTCAACAGTTGCAACTGTTGGATTGCTTGATGTCCAAGTAGCAGAAGCATTGGCACCAGCTGGAGTTGCGGTAATTGATAAATTAACGCTTTGACCAACGGTAAATGTTTCAGGAACGCCAACGATGGTAAATGTTTCAGGGTTAGCTTGTTCATGAACGGTGATATTTTGAGCTGGAGTTTTTCCGTCTAAGAATTGAGGAGCAAGTTGTGGAACGTTATACCAACTAATAACACCAGTTAAATCAACGACGCTACCAGCAGATAAACCATCGACAACTTCTTTTAATTCTGCCATTGCAGTTGTGCCAATATGATAATTAGCGCGATAAGTAATTTCAACATCTTGACCTTCACTATTTTTAGCAGTGAATAAAATGTTGGTGTGTTCATCTAAATCTGTAATTTTGCCACTCTTATAAACGACATCGGTCATGGTAAATAAACGTCCATCTTGACCTAATAAGTCAGTAGCATTGTATGTATCGCCAGTAATAGCGACAGCGGTTGGGGTGGCAACAGTATAAGCAGCCTTTTCTTCGTCGGTCATGACGCGGAATTCTGTAGGTTTGACCTCATTTAATCCATTGTATGGTGCTAATGTACCTTTTACGTAAACATAACTTCCAATTGTCATTGAGTCATCAAACCAACCAGTTTCAGTAGTCCCTGAATAAACCATCATAGCATAATCGCCATCTTGGACATAGACACCTGAATAAATATGGTCTAATGTTTGTTCCATGGTAGCAGTAACAACACCATAGAAGTCCACGATTGAATCTTCTTTGATGCTACCATCTGCGATGCCTTCGCGAACAGCTTTTAAGCCCATGACTGGTGCTTTATCTAAAGTAGAAATAGTGACAGTGTCACTTAAAGTTCTCCATGTAGCGGTAATCGTAGCGGTGCCTGCAGCTTTAACTGCTAAATTTTTGCCAATAACTTCAATAACGTTAGCATCGCTAGAAGTGATGACCAAGTTGCCGTTGCTAATTTCGGCACTAACATTCATGGCAGGATCAGATGCAAATTCAATAGTACGATTTGCTTGTCCGACACGCCATTCAGCTGTCAATTCGTCTTTGTTTGAGATACTAAACGAATTGGCTGGTTCAGGATCATCTGATGTTGTGGTTGTTGTCACTGGTGGTTCTGTCGTTGTTGTAGTTGTGGTCTCACCACCTCCAGTTGTAGAACTTGAAGTAGTAGGATTACAAGCAACTAAGCCAAGAACTGCCAATAACGCGATTGGTAATAATCTTTTCTTCATAATCTCCTCCTATTATTACAACCAATTTAATAATCAAGCGAAACTTGAATGATGATTGACGATATGTTCAATAATTTATTGAACAAAGGTCTGGTTATTAATATCATTTAGCAAGGCGAAGTAATGACGTTTTTTAAATATGCCTAATAACGTATATACTCCACCAACTACTAAAAGTATTCCAGAAATAACAAACAATGCCATTGAGACATAAAATTCTGCACAAGTTGTGACTAGTTGGAATTCATTGTTTGGTTTTTTAGCTAAAAAGAAGAAAATAATCGCAATCGCTAAGGCAATGATGCCAATTGATAAATTGCCCATACCAATAGCGAAAGAATTGCTGCCTCTTTGAATTTCAGAATGGGCGGCTCTTGATAACGATTTTACTTCGTCTTCAGAAATGTTGTCATGAATTAAATGACCGCAGCGTGGACAAACGTATTCCACTTTGGCATTATCATCAATCTCAACATCTAAGTCAGCGTAAGAAGATTTCTTGCTTTCAAGACCTAGTTCATTTATTTTTTTACCGCAATGACAACAATACATACAATTCTCCTTTTTATTTTATTAAGCGCCAGCGCCAGTCCATACTAAATCGTTATTAGTAATTGGATTTACTTGATAAACAATTTTGCCGCTGCTTGTCTTATGGTATGTATAAATACCATTAAGATAGAATGATTGACCAATAAATTCTTCTGGTTTGGTCCAATACCAACTTGGAGAATCTGGATCGCCGCGATACATAAATGTCAAATAGATTTGGAATTCGCAATTTTCGACATACAATGTAATCTCATTGCTGCTAGCAACATAAGCATCTCGAATAGTAATAGCATCAGTGACGCGAACTGCACAATAAAGCGATTCATAATTTTGTTCGCTGACGACTTTGCTTAATTCACTAGCGGTGTATTGGAATTCATACAATTTATGTTCATCAACATTTTCTTCAGCTGTGAATAAAATCTTTGTATTTGTTTCAACACTATCATTAGCAACAATTGGATATCGGCCTTCAGTATCGGTAATTTGGAAGCCAAAGTTTTCGCTATATTGAGCTAAACCATGAATTTCTAAATAAGTATTTTTAGTTGTGTATTTTGAAGGAATTGGACTCATGCCAACAAAAATGTTGATACCGGCATATTCTCCACCAGGTGTGCCAGAAACATCTTCTGAGAAATAATCTTGTAAATATAAAATGTGATTGGCAAAACCAGCAACTGTACCTTGAATGATAACTTTTTTATTATCAAAAACACTTTCATAAGTTGGATCAGTTAAAAGTTTGACGGTTTCACGTTTTAAATCTAACAAAGAAGTCATCTCATATTCGCCAGTTGGCCAATGAGGTGGAATTTCATCAGAGAATAAGCAAAGTTTATAAGCTCTGGCTTGATTTTCGGCAGCATAGAAAGTATCAGCATATGCTGGAACTTCTAAAACATTTTTAACCCACGATAAACCTTCTTGAACAATCCAAAGATTTAATAAGACTAATTCATCGTATGGTGCATTTTTCTTTTCTTCGTTAATCCACACCAACGAAACATATCTTTCGCCTGTGCTATCTGGAATAGGAGCACCATATGAATCATAATATGTAGAAACAACTATTGTACCATTAGCGGCAGCGTTTTCTAATTTTTCTTGAGTGAACAAAGAAGCTTCCTTGCCCCACATTTGAACTTTACCAGTTGATTCTGGAGTATCAATGCCATAAAAACGAGCTTTAACATTTTCAGAACTTGTCGTAGTGATGACAGGTTTAAAATGAGCCGTATCACCATCGATGCACATATGCAAATTCATCTCGCCAATACCGTCTTTATAAAAATCTTTACCTTGATAATCAATTTGAAGGGTTACAGAACCATTATGAACATAGTCAACCCATTCAGGCAAAGTAGAAGTATCAGTTGTTTGAGTTGGAACGCATCCAACAACCAAACCACCAACCAAGGCTAATAAAGGAATAAATAATAATTTTTTATTCATTTTTTACCTCCCAAATTACATAAATAATTTTGTTGTATTAATAGCGTCTTCAAAAGCTTGTGTAACGCTCTTATGTCCTGCTAAAACTTGAGTGATTAAACCACCAACTTCGTCTCTAAGACGAGCAGATCCAGTAAATACAGCAGTATTTAAATAATCACCATTAATATCATCTAATAAAATTTTTGCAGTTTTTGCATAATCTTCCCCACTGACTAAAAATTCTAAATATGAGTCGGTTGTATAAGCGGATTCACGAACAGGAATATATCCTTCAGAACCATATATACAAATATCGACATTATTTTGTGGAGTAGTAATGTATTTTAAGAATTTCCATGCATATTTGACGCGCAAATCGTTCTCGCTAGCAGATTTTGATGGATTTCTTAACAAAGTTAAACATGGTCCTTGGGAAACATACAACGGGTTGTCGTTATCAAAAGGAACGCGACAAACACCAACTGTAAATGTATCTGAAGTAGGAATATTATAACCTGCACCACCACTTGATCCGATTGAGAAAATAGATTTCATTTGAGTGAAATAATCACTTCCATAAGTACCTTGTAAACCTTTTGTGGTAAATGTACCTAAATCATATTGTTGTTTTAATTCGCTGACCATTGCTTCGGCGTCGGTTCGGGCTTGCCCTGATTCAAAATCGATAACACCTTTATCATCTTCGCCGATGCTTGAATATGCAATGTTATTTTGGAACATCTTAGAAATAAATAAGTTAGAATCAGAATCATAATATACCGGGACTTCCATTGTCGATAAAACTGAATTTTTGTTATCCATAATAAAATCAGCAAATTCGATAAATTCGTCCCATGATAAATTTTCAAGATATGTTTTTGTAGAACCAACAAATGTCGGATCTTTTACTTTTAAAGCTCTTAAAACGGCTTCTTCGTTATAAAACATAACTTCTGATGATTTCATAAAAGGAAGAGTATATGTACCTTCTCTTACAAATTGTCTTCCCTCTTCTAAAAAGGAAGCGACAAAATCATCTTCTCCATAAGTATCACCAAGATATTCTTCTTTACCTAAACCAATGGTTGGATCATCTATTAAAGTTTGAATATTGACAACATATTCACCTGGTTTTGTTTCTGCTGATAAATAATTTGCAACATGATCTGGATAAGCAACTGCTAATGTTGGTACATTACCAGCGGAAAAACCTTGAGTAATCTTGCTCACAATATCATCATAACTTCCTTGATACGCAAAATTAATAGTGACATTAACGCCCTCATTTTCTAAAACTAAATCGTGAAAAGCGTCAATCTTTTTTTGAATATTGTCGACAATACCTTGTCCAAAAGTGTGCCAAAAATCAAACGTTACTGATTTGACATCGCCACCAGTATTAGTCGTTGTGCTGCCGCCAGAAGTGTTTGCTCCTGGCGTGCAGCTAGCCAATCCGCCTATAAGAGAAACAACACTCATTAGGCAAATTAACGTTAAAGCATTTTTTTTCATAATTTCCTCCCTATAGGCAAATTTATTAAACGTTATAATTTACTTTGATGGGTATAATAGAAATAATTACATTTCTAATAAAACATTATCAACCGCTTTTGTAAATTCAGCATCCAAGAAAGCATCATCGCATGTAGCAGCAGTTAAGCATAAAGTCATTAATGAACCAGCTTGATTACGAGCTTCGGATGAACCTTTAAAGACTGGTGAAACGAATAAATCGTTAGAAACAGTAGAAACATAAGCAGCATTTTTAGCAGTTAATAATTCTAATGATTTGTCTGGTTTTCCAGCAACATTAGCATATTCGATATATTCATCAGTTAAGTAATTAGATTCTCTAATTGGCATATAGCCAGTTTCTAATGCCCAAGTTAAAGAATTGGTCTCATTAGCCATATGTTTATAAAATAACCATGTAGCTAACGCGCGATTCTCATCATTATGATTTAAGAATGCAACAGAAGGTCCTTGGTTAATGACATATGGGTCTTTTCCTTCAGCGTGTGGAATCTTAGCAACGTTAACGTTGAAAGTTTCTGATTGTTGATATTTGACACCACCAGTTGAACCAACTGAGAATAAAGTGTTTTGTTTTGTAAATAATGTGTTGGTGTAATCACCGCCAGCTGAACCTTTGGTAATGAAATAGCCTTTTTTATAAGCGTCATTGAATTTTTTCATCAATGATTTCATTCCATCGTTGTTAAATAAAATTTTGCCTTCGCCAGTTACTGGATCAATTTCAGTATAAGCATATCCATATTGTTGAGCTAATGTGATGAATAAGTTATCATCAGAGTCATAAGCAAAAACAGCATGGTATTTTTGATCGCTTTTTAAAATCTTTTCAGCTTCTGGTAAAGAATCATTATAAGCAACAATAGCTGGGCATAATTTATCAAATAATTCTTCCCAAGTTAAATTATTTAAATAATCAGTTGATAATGGCTGACCATTATTGATGGTTGCGTCGATAGACTTTAAGTTTAATCCTACTAAAACATCAGCATTGTAATACATAGCTTCAGTCGATTTAGCCATTGGCAATGAATATGTGCCAGGAACTGGATAAGCTTGTCCTTCGGCTAAATAGTTAGGAATGATGTCAGCTTTTTCTTCAGCAGTCCATCCATATTCTGGATTATCGATATAATCATCTAATTTAATCGCTTTGTTATAATCTAAATACTCAGCGACATGATCTGGATATGCAACGACTAAATCTGGATAGTTATTGGCTGGGAAGCCTTGAATAGTCATGCTCATCAAATCATTGTATGATCCAGACTGTTTGACATTGACTACCTCAACATTTGGTTCAACTTCTTTAAAGCTAGCAATCATATTTTCAATTTGCGTGGCATAAGAGAAAGTGTTCCAGAATGTAATGGTTGTTTTTTCTTTGATGAAGTAATCTTCTGCGGGTGTTGATGTAGTTGTACTAGTTTCACTAGTTCCACTAGTTTCCGTATTGCTACTTGTTGGTTTGGTTGTTGGTGCACAGGCAGCTAACAACATAGTAGCAGCAACAGGTAGAAGTGTTAATAAACGACTTTTCATATTTCCTCCTTTGCTGAAAAATGCGTTATTTATTTAATTGTCAGAAAGACTAATTAAATCAAATTAATGTTGTAGTATTAGCCTTTAATACCAGCTCTTCCTACACCTTTCATAATATATTTTCTAAAGAAAACAAACAATAAGAACAATGGAACAGTAACTAACGCGGTAGCAGCCATTTGATAACCATATTCAACAAATCCAGTATCGACATCTTGGAATGCGGAACCACGCAAACCATTAGAAATTAAACGATAATCAGGATTGTTTGTAACTAAATTAGGCCACACATATGAGTTCCAAGTTCCCATAAATTTTAAAATAGTAATAGAAATTAAAGTTGGAGCGGCAAGCGGCACCATCACTCTCCATAAGAAGTGCCAATCTGATTTTCCGTCAACTTTAGCAGCTAAATATAATTCATTAGGAATTTGTTTAAAGTTTTGTCTTAATAAATAAATATAAAAGACGGAAATCCAAAATGGAACAATCATAGATAAATAAGCTTCTGTCAATGTCTGTTCAGAGCCAATCCAACCAAATGATGCAACGGTAATATAATTAGAAATAACCATCATTTCACCAGGAATCATCATCGTCATTAAAAAGATCATGAAAACAGCATCTCGGCCTTTAAACTTTAGTCTAGCAAAAGCAAAGGCAGCAAATATCGTAGTAATTAAAGTACCAATCGTTGAAAAAATAGCAACGACGATGGTGTTCCACATGTATAGTCCAAAATCAAAGACTTGGAAAACATAAACATAGTTTGACCACATGACGATGGTCGGGAAAAAGGTTTGAATTGAAGAAACAATTTCCGCTCTTTGTTTTAAAGAGGTTATTATCATCCAATAAAATGGGAAAATGACAGTCAACGCTAAAGCAACAATAAAGATATAAGTTAATACTGTCATAATAATCTTAGCGACTTTTTCACCAGATTTAATGGCATCCACTGTTTTTCCAGCTTCTTCAATTGATAAAACAATGTTCTCGTTGACGCGAACGTTTTTAAAATCAATATAAGATCTAACAGCTTTTGTACTCATTTTCGCGCCCTCCTAATAATGGACTCTCTTTTTAGAGACCCCAAATTGAATGAATGTAAATATCAAAATGATAACAAATAAGAACACAGCTGCCGCTGCAGCAAACGATGTTTTAGTGGACAGGTTTTCATAAATATAGAAAACAATTGTCTCCATGTTAGGATCCCCTGCTTTTCCCATCGTTCCAGGACCATTGAACAATCCAACAACCGATGTATATTCTTTAAATGCACCAATAAATGAAGTAATCAAAATATATAAGATTTGTGGAGAAAGTAAGGGAACAGTAATTCTCCATAAAACTTTAGCTTTTGAACAAGCGTCAATTTGTGCAGCTTGATAATATTGTTTGTCGACGCCTTGTAGACCACTTAAAAAAACCAAAATCTTAAATGGAATAGAAGACCAAACAATATATAGCACTAACGGAACCATAGCTACCCAGCGTTCGGCTCCATAAATCCATACAATGTTTGTGCCAAAAATGTAGTTGACGATACCATAATCATCAAATATGACACTAAACACCATACCAACAGCAATTGCGTTAGTAACATATGGAAGGAAAAATACAGTTTGCAATACCTTTTGAAACCATTTAATAGAATTTAATGCTACAGATATAATCAAAGCCAATGTCGTAGAAACAGGAACAGTGACAAAAACCAAAATAAATGTATTAGGTATAGCATATTTAGTAAAATATGTTTCCCTTGCACCATTTGCAGTAGTGGTTAAGCCCAAAATAACACCGAAGTTATTGAAAGTAAATCCATCATTAAGACCTGAAGCATATTGATAATTTTCAGTAAACGCAATATAAATTGTGTTGATTAATGGATAAATCAAAAATACAGCAATTAAAACAATAACAGGTGCTAAATAAAGCCATCCTTTCCAATTGTTTTTTGCAGCGACATCATCGACGCCAGTTACTTGATAAGCGGTTTTGCGACGGCGATTAGAAATTAAACGGACGATAGTTTTTTCTTCTTGGTTATAGCCGGCCTCATATATTGGGGCGGCTTCCACTTCTACTTGTGAAATCGCTTCGTTCGTCTGTGGTTTTCTAATGTGTAACCATTTTAAAATTTTATCCCACATAAAGAGCCCTCCAATTATTTAAAGCGGATTCTATTTTCTGTTTCCCCATCGAAAACAAATAATTTATTTGGTTTAATTTTTAAGCGCAATTTTTTGGTTTCTTTAATATCTTCGCTTGGAATAATGATTTTAAATGTTTCTTTTGTACAATGTGGATTTTTGGCGACAATAGAAACATCTCGACCTAAAATTTGAATCATTTCAGCATCAGCGTTTAAGACATGTTTTTCATCTTTTTCAGCTGCTAAGAAACCTTCTGGACGAATAGCAACATAGACGTCTTTATCTTTTTTAGCAATATTTTCTTTTGCCTCGTAAATAACATCATTGCCAACGATAATCTTTTTGCCTTCAATTCTACCTTTAAAGACATTGATTGGTGGCGTACCTAAAAATTGAGCGACGAATAAATTATTAGGATCGTTATAAACGTTTTGAGGAGTATCAATTTGTTGCATTTCCCCTAATTTCATAACGACAATTTTATCCGAAATAGACATTGCTTCTTCTTGGTCGTGAGTAACGAAAACAGTGGTAATTCCTGTCTCTTTTTGGATTCTTCTAATTTCTTCACGAGTTTGAAGTCTTAAACGCGCATCTAAATTAGATAAAGGTTCATCTAATAATAAAACTTTTGGTTTTTTAACTAATGCACGGGCGATAGCGACACGTTGTTGTTGGCCACCAGATAATTGTGATGGTTTTCTTTGCAAATATTCATCTACTTGCACCAATTTAGCAGTATCAACGACAATATCGCGTCTTTCTTCTTTGGTTAATCGACGATGGGCGATAGCCTGGACAGTATCGACAGTTACATCGCTTAAATTTAGCATTTTTGTCAATTCGTCCATCGTCTCTTCAACTAAAGATTTGGCTGCGCGATTCATCTTAAAATACACTTTGACATGAACTTTATCAAAATATAGTTTGAAATCAGAGAACTTAATTTTTTTAGATCTTAAGTGATTTTTAATTGTTTTTTGCAACTCAGAATCTCTTACTTCGTTGATAACATACAAATGACTTTCATAATTGTATGTTTCACATAATGTCTTGACACATTGTTCTAAATCAAGAGAGCGAACGCCATCAATGATTACCATCAACTCGTAACCAGATTGCGTTCTTGAGATGACCACATTTTTTACATTTCCAAAACGTTTGGCAACTACCTTGACAGCATTAATAGTATCATCAATTAATCCAGTGGAAAATTTCTTGCCGAGTTTGCCTTTAAATGTCATTAAACAAACTTGTTTTTCACCAATTGTATTCACCGTAGCGCGAACGGAATTATCAAACAAGGCATCGCTTGTTTGTCTTTCGCTTGAATCCACCAATTTGGCAGGAACAATCTTAGTAAAGTTTTCAACAAACACATCTTTGATATTTTTAGCAACATCAATTAATGATACTGTAATTTTCATCACACCATTTTCAATGGATGAAATGGCACGGAACTGATTGCGTCGCAAGCCAGTTTTACGAGCTAATGAAAATACAGATTTCATGATTCCAGCTGGTAAATCATCTTCTAGTAATTTATATTCATAAACTAAAGTGAATTCAAAAAATGTCACCAAAGGAACTTCAACTTTTAAATTAGTCAAAGGGAATTCAATATTTTTATAAATAGTCATATGAGGATATAAAGCATAGTTTTGAAAAACTAAACCAATTCCTCTTTTTTCTGGTGATAAATTTGTTACTTCTTGATCGCCAAACCACACTTCTCCAGCGGTGGGAATTTGAAGTCCGGAAATCATGTATAGGGTGGTTGATTTACCGCATCCAGAAGGACCCAACAACCCAACTAAATGACCGTCTGGAACGACGAAGTCCAAATCTTTGACAGCGATAGTGTCCCGAATGTTCTTTTTAGCATCTCCTGGGAAAACTTTTGTTAAATCTTTAATTCTAATTTCCATGATATATACTCCTTATCATTTATTTAGTGCCATCATCTTGGACGTCTTCGTCAAGTTTTAATTTGATAGCCTTTTTCTTTTCTAAATTAGTCTTAATCATCGTGTAGAAGAACTTAATGTAATAGCCGATTGTAATAACTGCAGCGACGGCGAAAACGATGACATACGCGTCGATTGGATTATAAACTACAACAGCATTATTAAAAGCTTCAAAACGGAAAATAATAAACATCAAAGCCAAAATTACAATGGCTAATCCGCCTAAACCAATTCCAGCAGTCTTAAAGAATTGTTTTGGTTTAACGCGACGGAACTCATCATTTTTGTATTTTCTTTTTGCAAACAAGAAATAAGCAATGGTTATTCCACTATAAATTAAAGCATAAACAACCATCGTAATGATGAGAATGAAATTAATATTATACACAGGCACTTTTTCTTCAGTTAAAGGAAGAACTTCTAAAATACCAAATCGAGATGAAAAATTAGACTTAGTAACAATTGAGTTAGTGCTAGGAATAAATAAATCTAAAGTTACATACAAGCCTACAAAATCTAAACCACGAATTTTGCTAGCATCAAAATCAGGAGCAACTTTACGATTTTCTAACAAGAAACTTACTTTGTTACCTTCTTGTTTTGATAAAACATGATAATCAACAGGAGTGACAATTGGGGTAGTAATCGTCGTTAATTCACCTCGAGCGTTTTCATATGTGATACGATAAGAGGCTAAATTAAATGAAGTAAATCGATAACGAATATACATTTGCCCCGATTCAATATTAGCAATGTTTGCGTTATATTGAGTTGGTTTCATTACTTCATAAACACCATCAACTAAATTGACATCGATACAAACAGAAGTAAATCCAGCAAAAGTGCTCAAAGAATCATATTTATAAGTTATATAATTTGATAAATTATCTTTCCTAATGTATGAACAACTGCCATGAGAATAATATGGCTCAGCAGTGTTTGGAACATAATATCCTTCATCATTTTGAACAGCTGGGAAAATATTATAAAAATATATTTCTTCATCATTAACAGTTTCGCCAGCATTCAATTCAATATCGATATTTTTATTAAACGAGACTGAACCAATTGCTTCACCAACACCATCATAATTATTTTTATCTGGTGCTGACAATGGCAACTCTAAATATCTTTTTTCAGTGCTGCCATCTTTTTTTGTGACAGTATATCCAACTACCAATGGATAATACTCACTGCCACTGTTATAGCCAAGAATAAAGTTTTTTCCAGTGCCAAAATCACGCGATGAACCAGAAATGGCAGTGTCCATCGACTTAATTTCTGTATCGGTTGGCACATATCCCCAAACTACCGTGCTATCGTTTGGAAAAACTGAGGCATCATAATTTGCCTCTTCTTCAGTTTGCATCACTTTGAAAGTAACATTTTTAGCATTGTCTCCTAAATTAGAAAACGCATCATCAACTATGCCAACAACAGAATCTGGAATAATAATTGACGTTACTCTATCTAACGAATTATCGCCAACAATTTCAGAACCAATTGATGTTACTGTCAAAATAAATTTAGTGCCAAATGTTAAAGTGCGCGGAATGATTACATCCCCACTATTTTGTCTAACATCTAAAACAGCAAATACGGAAGCGTTGTAAATGGGTCTTAAAGTCTCATCAGGTTGAGATTCCTCTTGACCAGTATAGTTAGGATCATCGATACGAATAAACACATTTCGTTCTTTCGTCGTGTAAGTTGTAATTTTAGAAGAAAAAGAAGTTTGGTAAGCCTGACTATTCGAAGTTGTGGTCGATGATGTAATGGAAACAACCAAATCGTCGTCTTCTAATAAAACGGCATCTTCAAACGATTCAGCATCAATTACTTCTTTTTTGGCTTCTGCAACAACTGGAGCGTAATTGATGGAACTATTATCAAAAGTATTGGATAAGGACAAGACTCCAGCTAGACCAAATACTAAAGACGCCATCAATAACGTGTTCAGAATTTTTTTGTTGCTCATATAAGTAAGTAACCTCCGATTATGTAATTCTTTCGGTCAAATAAATTATAAACGATTACCTATAATTTGTAAAAAATTATTTCAAACATTCACAATTACTTTACAAATTAAAAAATGAATTAAATCAATTATGGTAAATCGCGCAATTTAAAGTCAACCGGCTTGTGTTCATGCTTTAAATTGTTAATACTTATTTCGTCAAAATCAAAATAAATGTTGTTAGTGGATGTGTCAATTTCTTGCAAATTTAACATAAAATCCGGAAATCCTTGTTTCTTTTTTGAAAAAGCCATTAAAGAAAAAGAAATGATGTATGGTATCCCAAAAGTAAATAAGGATAAAATTAATTCCCCAAAATAGAATATGCAAAATCTTGCCAAATTTCTTTTAAAAGAAGGACTTAAAATATTTTTATCGACCAATCCAATGTGATAGATCGCTTTCCCCAAAGTCTTTCTCCCCCTTTTAAAAAATAAAGTTGGAATAAAATAGACTAAAATTCCACTTGTCAAATAAGAGATTGGCAATTCTACAAATACCAACATATTTGACATATATTTTGTATATTCATAATAATTGGGAACACGTGTAACTAAATAACCTTGTAAAGTATTATCAATATATGGAACATAAAAATTATCGTAGTATTGTTGAAGTTTAGCGTTGCATTGCTCATTTCTAATAATATTTCCACCACTATCTTTTATAAAATATGGGTTGCCTGCATCATCGCATAAATTTTTATTTAACCTTGATTCGTCATAACTATTTTTAATTTCTTGAGCATCGTTAGAATCACAAACTTTTTCAACATATGATAAAAATGTATCAATAGAATCTTCGGCATATAAAATTTTACCATAAGAAGACAAATCAGCATCGATGACACCGATATAGGTAATTATATCTCTAATTTCGCCTTTACTATCTTTAACATATAATCCACTTTCTAATCTAATCTCAGTTATTTTTTGGTCAGCATTATGATAACTAGGTGTCGTCTGCACGATTGCTCTAATTCCTAAAAACAATAAAAAGAACATTAAAACAAATAATAAAATATCAATTAAATTAGCGATGCAGCGATGCCAAAATTTCGCTGGTCGATAAACGATTTCAATCTTTTTTTCACTTATTTGATTTTCCATTAAATTTCATATCCTTTCAAACGATAAATTTCGTCTAAACTTTCAGTAGAAATCATGACGGTTCTAGATAAAATATCAAATAATGAGCGATTAAACTGGTTGAATAAAATAACAAAAAAGGAAGCGACAATTAAAGCAAAAGAAAGAGCCGACATTACAAACAATGTTCCCCCTCCGATTGCAAAAACATATGAAAACATCACATTAGGCAAAGGCAAAAACAAAGTCATTACAAAATTCGACACTAAATTATAAATGCTAGACAAGGCGACTTCGCCTTTTTTTAATAAATAAATATTGTTGATTCCAACGCGTTCAATTTTCATAATTGACATTGTCATAGTTTTGCCATTTTTATTAATTAATGGATACACTAAATAGCAAATAATAAACGCTAATAAAAAGGAAATATAAGTACAAATCAAAACTAATAAATCATAATAGCGATTAGCATCAGCAATTGCATTTTGGCATTCAATATAAGAATAATTTAAATAGGTTAAGTCGTTTTCTTGAATGTCTTCAATAAGATAGGAGTAAGAATTTAAAAATATTTTTTGTAAAAATAATTCATAATCTTTTTTAGCATTCTCGCTCATCTCATCGTTTTTATCAAAAGCTGGCGCAAATGCCTCGATATATTTTGGCTTTAATTTTATTTGCCCATCTTCAAAAAGCAAAAATCCGTATTCTTCATCTACTATTTGATATATTTCCAAATATTTATTCTTTTCGTTTTTTATACTGATAAAATATGTAGCCAAAACATCATATTTTGTTTCATTAGATAAAACCATTTGTTCAACAAATTTATTTCCAGAATAATATAAATTGGATTCAAAATTGTTCTTATCTTCTTCATATTCATAAAAAAGGAGTTGATTTCCATATAATATTTCATTGCGATTTTTAGTTTGAACGTCAATTTCATCCATCCAACCATCGTAATTGCTGGATACTTTACCAATTGGCAAAACAGCGATGTTTAAAAGGAAAACAGCAATCATAAAGGTGATAAAAAGGTCACCTAAAAACACGAGCATTCGTTTGCCTTTCCCTATTGGAGCAATGTTTATCTCTTTTTTTAAATTCAAATTTTCAGTGTTATTAGTTTCGTTCATCAATCGTAAATATACATAATTATTAAAGATTTATCTTTACGTTTGTTCTATATAACAATGTTAATTTTATAAAATTTTAGAACAAGTTGTCAATGATACTTGTTTAACCTAATGTAATATCTAAAATCATCATCAAAGCAAAACCAACCATCAAACCCCATGTTCCTAGATGAGGATGTTCATTTAATTTTGAATCAGGAATTAAATCTTCTGCTACGACAAACACCATTGCCCCAGCAGCAAAAGCTAATAGCCAAGGTTGCAAAATATTTAAAGCAAATGCTAAAAAATATCCAATAATAGCAAAAATAGGTTCAACTACACCAGATCCCATACCATATAAAAATGCTTTGTGTTTACTGTTAGTAACATTGCGCATTGGTAAAGCCACTGCTGCACCTTCTGGAAAATTTTGAATAGCAATTCCAATCGCTAAAGCTAATGCTGAGACATAACCTGCAGTTTGATTAATTGCAGCAGCCGCACCAAAAGCAAAACCAACCGCTAAACCTTCTGGTATGTTATGAATTGTAACTGCTAAAAACAATTTTAAAGATTTTGGTGCGTTGTTTTTGGGTCCTTCTTCTTCATTTGTGCCTTTATGAAAATGAGGAACGACATGGTCTAATAAAACTAAAAAGCCACCGCCTAATAAAAAGCCAATGACAGCAGGTACAAAGCTATAAACTCCCCATCCATAATCGGTGATAACTATTTCAATAGATGGGATAATCAATCCCCATACGCTAGCAGCAATCATTACACCAGAAGCAAAACCAAGAATAATGGTGTTTATTTTGGGCGAAATTTGGCCCTTAAATAAATAGACAAGCGCACTTCCTAATGTCGTAGCAATGAAAATAATAGAAAAGCCAATGACAATATACCAATAATTTTCCATAAAATTAAACCCCATTTATATCATAAACAAAAATAAACAAAAAACCTAACGATATGCGTTAGGTTTATTGTCTAATTTCTCTTAAATAATGCAACTATTTAATGATTTCGTTGACTGTACCAGCACCAACAGTACGTCCACCTTCACGGATGGAGAATTTGGTACCTTTTTCAATAGCGATTGGGTGAATTAATTCAACGGTTAATTCAACGTTATCGCCTGGCATAACCATCTTGACATCAGCTGGTAAAGTAATGACACCAGTAACGTCAGTGGTACGGAAATAGAATTGTGGGCGATAGTTGCTTAAGAATGCAGTGTGACGGCCACCTTCTTCTTTAGTTAAAACGTAGACGCTAGCTTTGAATTTGGTATGTGGAGTAACACTACCTGGTTTTGCTAAAACTTGACCACGTTCGACTTGATCACGGTTGACACCTCTTAACAAGACACCAACGTTATCGCCAGCTTGAGCGACATCAAGAATTTTACGGAATGATTCTAAACCAGTAATGACGGATTTGATGGTTGGTTTGATACCAACGATTTCAACTTCATCACCTAATTTAGCACTGCCTCTTTCAACACGACCAGTAACGACAGTTCCACGACCAGAAATAGTCATGACGTCTTCGATAGCGAGTAAGAAAGGTTTGTCTAAATCGTGAGTTGGATCTGGGATGTAGCTATCGACAGCATCCATTAATTCTAAAATAGCTTTTTGAGCTTCTTCATTGCCTTCTAATGCTTCACGAGCAGATCCTTTGACGACTGGAATATCATCGCCTGGGAAGCCATATTTGCTCAATAAGTCACGAACGTCCATTTCAACTAATTCAATTAATTCTGGATCGTCGACTAAATCGCATTTGTTTAAGAATACAACGATGTATGGAACACCGACTTGACGAGCAAGTAAGATGTGTTCGCGAGTTTGTGGCATAACACCATCAGTAGCAGCAACAACAAGGATAGCACCATCCATTTGAGCTGCACCAGTAATCATGTTTTTAACATAGTCAGCGTGCCCTGGGCAGTCAACGTGGGCATAGTGACGTTTGGCTGTTTGATATTCGATGTGAGCAGTATTAATCGTAATACCACGAGCTTTTTCTTCTGGGGCTTTATCGATTTGATCATAAGCCATGACTTTCGCTCCGCCTTGTTTGGCGAGAACGGTTGTGATCGCGGCGGTTAAAGTAGTTTTGCCGTGGTCAACGTGACCGATAGTACCAATGTTCACGTGAACTTTGCTTCTATCAAATTTTTCTTTTGCCATTGAAATTTCCTCCTTAGATTTAAAATTTCGTCATTACACGAAAATAGTATAGCAAATGTTGGTTTTTAGTCAATACCTTTAAGGTATCAATTAACGGTTAGACATTCCGGACTTTTTGATAATCTCTTCAGCGACGAAACGTGGACATTCACCATAATGGTCAAATTGCATTGTATAGTTGCCACGGCCTTGAGTCATAGAACGCAAATCAGTGACATAACCAAACATTTGTGATAGCGGTACTTCCGCATCGATAATTTTGGCGTTGCCTCTTTGATCTTCGCCCATGACAAGTCCTCGTCTTCGAGAAATATCCCCGACGACATCACCATAATATTGTTCAGGAACGGTGATTTCTAATTTCATAATCGGTTCTAAAATGACCGGATTGCACTTTTTAGCGGCTTCTTTTAAAGCCATGGAAGCAGCGATTTTATAAGCAGCTTCTGAAGAGTCAACATCGTGGTAAGAGCCATCGAATAATGTTGCTTTAATATCCATGACAGGATATCCAGCCACTAAACCACGATTTAGTGAATCTTCTAAACCATCTTTGGTAGGTTTAATATATTCTTTTGGAACGGTTCCACCGACAATAGCATCAACAAATTCAAAGCCTTTGCCTGGATTTGGTTCAAATCTGATCCAAACATGGCCATATTGACCACGTCCACCAGATTGACGAATGTATTTTCCTTCACATTCAGCTGAAGATTTAATAGTTTCGCGATAACCAACTTGTGGAGCACCGACATTGACTTGAACATTGAATTCTCTTCTTAAACGATCGACCAATACGTCCAAATGCAATTCGCCAACACCAGCAATAATAGTTTGTCCGGTTTCAGCATTAGTATGCACTTTAAATGTTGGGTCTTCTTCGGCTAATTTAATTAAAGCCATCGTCATCTTTTCTTGGTCGGCTTTAGTTTTTGGTTCCACCGCTTCTTCAATAACTGGTTCGGGGAATTCCATTTTTTCTAAAACGACGACATTGTCCATATCGCACAATGTATCGCCAGTAATAGTATTTTTTAAACCGACGACCGCACCGATATCACCAGCATTTAAACAATCGACTTCTTCACGATGGTTGGCGTGCATCAACACGACACGACCGATTCTTTCTTTAACGCCTTTTGTGGAGTTATAAACATAAGAACCAGATTTTAAAATGCCAGAATAAACACGGACATAAGCTAAACGACCAATGAATGGATCGGTAGCGATTTTAAATGCTAACGCGGCTAGTGGTTTATCATCAGATGCTTCGCAGCGGACTTCGTTACCATTTTTATCCTCTCCTTTTGCAGGTGGGATATCTAATGGAGATGGCAAGTAGTCAACAACGCCATCTAATAACAATTGAACGTTTTTATTTTTATATGCTGAACCGCAGAATACTGGGAAGAATTCACCAGTTAAAACAGCTTTACGAATTGTTGTTTTAATTTCTTCAACTGTCGGTTCTTCACCTTCTAATACCTTCATCATTATGTCATCATCAAAAGCCGCAATAGCTTCCAATAATTTCATGCGCAATTCAGCAACTTTATCTGCATATTCACTAGGAATCGCAATTTCTACTGGTGGGTCGTTTGGATCTTTGGAAGTATATTCCCAAGCTTTCATTTCCACCAAATCGATACAACCGCGCAATGTCGATTCAATACCAATTGGATATTGGACAGCGACAGCGTTGGCTGCTAGACGATCATGCAAGGATTGAACAGACATTTCAAAGTCAGCGCCGATAGCATCTAACTTATTGACAAAGACAATCCTTGGAACGCCATATTTGCTACCTTGTCTCCACACAGTTTCGGTTTGTGGCTCAACACCATTTTTACCATCTAAAACAGTGACGGCACCATCTAAAACACGAAGCGATCTTTCGACTTCGACCGTGAAGTCGACGTGCCCTGGAGTATCGATGATGTTAATGCGATTACCTTTCCAAAACGCGGTGGTAGCAGCTGAGGTAATAGTGATACCTCTTTCTTGTTCTTGCACCATCCAGTCCATTGTCGCGGAACCTTCGTGAGTTTCGCCAATCTTATGGATTTTATGGGTGAAGAATAAAATTCTTTCGGTCGTAGTTGTTTTACCGGCGTCAATATGAGCCATGATGCCTATATTGCGAGTATGTTGTAAATCATATTCACGTGCCATATACTACTAAACCTCAATTACCAACGATAATGAGCGTAAGCCTTGTTGGCTTCGGCCATACGATGTGTATCTTCTTTTTTCTTGACAGAAGCTCCAGTTCCATTAGCGGCGTCAATGATTTCGCCAGCTAAACGATCTTCCATCGATTTTTCTCCTCTTAAACGAGAATAATTAACTAACCAACGAAGTCCTAAAGTAACTTTTCTTTCTGGGCTAACTTCAATTGGGACTTGATAGTTACCAGCACCGATACGGCGTAGTTTTAATTCAACTTCAGGCATAATGTTATTAATGGCGGTTGCAAAGACATCCATTGCTGGTTTGCCTGTTTTAGCTTCAACTTTATTAAAAGCATTATATAAAATTGATTCAGCGGTGCCTTTTTTGCCATCGAGCATCAATCTATTAATTAAACGAGTCACTAATTTTGAGTTGTAAATTGGATCTGGCAAGACATCTCTTTTAGCGACATTTCCCTTACGTGGCATATTTTTTCCTCCTTTTAACTTTTAAATAAAATTTGTTTTTTACCAATTAGTTATTACCTTTTGGTTTTTTTGTGCCGTATTGGCTGCGGCCTTGGCGGCGGGCTTCAATGCCAGCGCAGTCTAAGGTACCACGAATAATATGGTAACGAACACCAGGTAAATCTTTGACACGTCCACCGCGAATCATGACGGTTGAGTGCTCTTGTAAATTGTGGCCTTCTCCACCGATATAAGCAGTGACTTCATAACCATTAGAAAGTCGAACACGGGCGTATTTACGTAACGCTGAGTTTGGCTTTTTAGGGGTCATGGTGCCGACACGGGTGCAAACACCACGCTTTTGAGAAGCATTTTGATTGCTCATTTTGCTTTTCAAAGTGTTCCAACGTTTACCTAATGCCGGAGCTTTTGATTTTTCGACCAATTTAGTTCTTCCTTGACGAACGAGTTGATTAATTGTTGGCATAATATAATCTCCTTTCACAAACTGTTGTGATTTGCAACGCTACCGGGTGTATCGTATTTTTATTTAAAAAACGACCAAACGGTCATTGCATGTCAAATTCACACGCTCCTATATATTATATAAACTTTATTTTTCATGCAACAATTTTTTGCTTTTTTTATAAATTGAAACTAAAAATTTGATAAAAATTATTTCTTAATAAAGGTGATTGTCGCAGATTGTGAGGTTAATTTATCAACTCGAAAAGCAAATAAAAGCGAACTTCCATCATAAAATGTAAAATCTTGATAAGTGTCAATTCCAAAACTATCGCCTTGTCTAAATAACGTCTCATTAGTGGCGGCTTCACCATTTTTAAAACTATTTTGTCCAGAACTTTCCAATAAAGAAATAAAAGGGTGATTTGCATTATTATTTGTGTAGGCAAAATCAATGCAATATGTCGGGTATAATTCATTTTGTTCACAATCCAAAACATAATCTGCTAGTTTTTGTTCAACATCAGGGTCATCAAATAAAGATATTATAGTGCCCAACCCCTTATTTTTTATATAAGCTAAAGTCGCATCAACATGATATAATTTGATGCCATAATTTGTAAAAATTTTGCCAGTTTTAACTTCATTTTGTGAATTTTGGTAAGAAAAAGACAATTTTGAATCATAGGCGTTGACGCCGATTGGTGCATAATATTCAATTAACAAAAACTCATCATATGGGGTGTTATTCCATTTTTTGCATGGAATTAAAATAGTTTCCCCGCTTGTTATGGTAGGTGAAATAGTAATTGTCATTTCATCTTTAATCACATATGGTGTTGTCCAATTAAGCAACATTTTTGAATAGGCGTTATGATCGCCGATGTTATAATCCATCATATCCAAATAGCCAAGTGGTTGATACACACCATTTGAATAATAATCTTGTAAACCAAAAATATGGCCAGTTTCATGAATAAAAACATGGCTATCGACATAATTATTGTTCACATTTGTAAAATAATATGATGCCCAAGCATATGTACTCACGCAATATTCTTTATCGTTCACCACTTCTTTTGTTCCATCTTTAAATGAAATTGTCTCACTTTTTTTCATATGGTCGGTATAAGCCCAAAATAATGAATTTTGTTTATTATTTGTAACATATGGAGCGTCATAAACAATAAATACTCCGTCGATGTATTTATCATTATCGTTATCAAACAAAGAAATATCATCATAATTGTTCATATACCATTCAATGGCTTTAGACGCCACATAACGAGATGCGTTTGTTTTTGAATTAATTTTGTTTTGCAATTGGCTAGATGACATATTTAAATTAAAAAAATCGCTCACTTTGCCTTTTAATTTTAAATGACCATAAGATGACACATTATAAAAAGAAGCAACAGATTCAGAAATATTTTTTTCTTTGCTGCCAAAAAAAGCATTTTGCAAATGAATGAGCTTTTCATTTTGATTTTTTTTATCAGAATCAGTAAAGCTGACAGGAATAACTAATAAATTTTGTTCACCCAATGAATTCATATTTAAATATGGACGACCATTATTTGAAGAAGAATAAACATCTTTAAAATCGTCGATGATGTGTTGATTGCCATTTAAATCCGCATAAGTTAATTCATCATATTTTTCAACTTGATAATATGTATCAGTATCAATGTTATTTTTGTTATTCAAAGGAGTTACATAATCTTGATATGGAATGTATTCTAAAGAAGTCGATAAAAAACATCCACTGAGCAATAATGGAATCAACACTAAAACCATTAATTTCGATAAATGTTTTAACATGCCAATAATGTTATCATTTTTTTATATTAAAATAAAGTTAGATAACCGCAAAATAAAAAACATGGGAGTACCCCATGTCTTTTAATTGATAAATGCAAATATTTATTCAGCTGGTGCTTCAACAGCGCGAATGATGATTTCAACACCATTTTCATCCATTTTGCCAATTTCAATTTCAAAACCTAAGCGATAGTTTTGACGATTTAATGGATCTGAATATGGATTTAAGGTGTTCATTTCGCGATCTTTTAAAATATCTCCTGTTTGGAATAAACAAGAATTATCAGCGCGACCAGTTGTGAATGCTGTTCCATCTGGTTTGATGAGTTCTAATAAATTAAACCCGTTAACTGTTCTACTTGGAGTATTGTCATGAGCAAAATCAGACCAATAAGAAGAGTCGTTTAACCATGGTTTAGAAACATATTGGCCGAATACTTTTTTGCCATTGTCGTTTCTAAATGTGCCAATTCGAGAGTCAGTGTGTAAAATACGAACACCTGGTACATTATAATATACTGGATAGTTTCCAGCGTATGCATCTAAACCATCATCGTATGCTAAACCTTCTGGAGTATCATATTGAATAATATAATATTCGTCCAATAAAGAATATGAATGTTCTTTCCAATTGGCCTCGCGTGCAGGAATAATAATTGCGTCGCCACTAGTTTCAAATGGACGTAGAGTAATTTTTGCATCTCCAGTTGGAACATATGGAGAAATCCAGCCCATTAAAGCTTTGGAATAAGCATTATGATCACCGACGTTATTATCCATCATATCGACGCCACCCATCGGTGCCCCGCCATCATAATCATAAGAATAATAATCGGCTAACCCAAGACCATGACCTGATTCATGGATATATGTATGAGTGTCAATTTTAGCTTCATTATTTTTGATTTGAGTATTAGTCCAGTCTTTATGGACACCATTTTCATAATATCCATCTTCATACATAAATGTGTAAGAAGCCCACCAATAACGAGAAAAGAACGGATTATCTAAAGCTTCTTGAGTAGGATTGCCGCTTTCATCTTTAGCGGTTGGGTTGCTGTGTTGAGTGGTATATGCCCAGAAGGTTGAATCTGACAAGTTATCAGCGCCAGTTGGGCATGAATAAACCATCAATAACAAGTCGACAAATCCGTCGTTATTCGCGTCGTATTCATCAAGGTTAATTTGGTCTTTTCCTTCACCTTTTCGATAATAATCAGAAATTTCAGCGACAAGACTATCAGTACCATATGTTTTTGAAAATTCGGTTGGAGTTAAATCAATATAATACCAATCGGTGACCGTTCCTGTAATGTTGCATTGACCATACGAAGATTTGTAATAAAAAGTATGCAATGATTCCCAAGCCATTTCTGGATCTTCACTAGAATCTCCACCAAAAATTGCTTTTTCAATGTCTTCTTTTGTTCCTTCTCTTCCAGCTGGCAATTTATCTGCTGAATAATTTTTTAATTCAACTGGAACAACCAAAGCTTTAACATCACCTTTTTGATTGGCTTCAGCTTCATAGACATAGGCAGTTCTAAGATCGTTGAATGTGACTTTATATTGGCTTTGATCGATTTGGAAATAATTATCCCATGTTTTGCCACCGCTAGTATCACATGCCGTCAATGCGATAGAAGCAATGCCGATTAAACCCAAGTAAGTAAGTTTTTTCATTTCGTTTCCTCCTTTTCGATTTTTACTTTTAAGTAAATAGAAAATTATGTATTGAGGATATTACAAAATCGCCTCATTGTCAAACATTAGACTAAAAAAATTGATGTTAATTGCAGTTTATTATAAATAAAAAGCCTAGGTTATCCTAGGCCTTTAAGCTTAATTTTGCTCTTCTTGCTGTTCTAATTTGTTTTCTAATTCTTGGATGGCACGATCATGAGCTTCTATGTATTGGTCTTTAACTTTTGCCATCGTCTTTTTGACAGTGAAGTCTTTGACTAAATCAGCTTCTTCCTCTTCGCTTAACAATCCACGTCCAGCAGGAATCAACTTACCGACGATAACATTTTCCTTCAAACCATGCAAGTGATCGGTTTTGCCTTTGATTGCAGCATCAGTCAAAACTCGAGTAGTTTCTTGGAATGAAGCAGCAGATAAGAACGAATCTGTCTCCAAAGCAATTTTTCTAATACCAAAAATTAATGGCGTAAATACTGCTGGTCGTTTACCTAATAGCAATACCGCCGCATTAGCATCAGTAATAGCTTGGATATCCACTGTTGTGCCAGCAAGTAAATCTGTGTCTCCAGCATCGACAACAAAGGCTTTTGAAAGCATTTGTCTAACGATGACTTCAATGTGTTTATCAGAAATAGAAATACCTTGAATAGAATAAACTTTTTGAACTTCTTTTAAGATGTAATTTTCCACCGCTAAAGAATTGGATACTTCTAATAATTTCTTAGGTGAAATTGCTCCTTCAGTAATTTTTCCACCATTTTTAACATGGTCGCCTTTGTTAACTCTTAATCTGACGCCATAGTTTGTGGTATAAGTTTTTTCTTCTAAATCGTTTTTAACAGTAACGATGTAACGTCCACCATCAGCTTTGACATCGATTACTTCGCCATCGATTTCAGAAATTAAGGCTTCGCCTTTTGGATTGCGGGCTTCAAACAATTCTTGAACACGTGGCAAACCTTGAGTAATATCACTACCAGCAACACCACCAGTATGGAAAGTTCTCATTGTCAATTGAGTACCTGGTTCACCGATAGATTGTGCTGCCATAACACCGACGGCCTCGCCAACTTCAACTTCTTTGCCAGTGGCTAAGTTGCGGCCATAGCAATGAGCACAAACTCCGTCTTTGGTTTCACAACCAAATAAAGAACGAATAGTTACTTTAGTAATTCCAGCATTGACAATAGCGCGTGCGCTTATTTCATCAATCATCGTATTACCTTTGACAATGACATGACCATCATTTGGATCGATAACATCATTTAAAGCATAACGACCAACTAAACGATCGTATAAGTTGACGATAATTGTTTTTCTTGCTGAATCATAAATATCTGAAACTTCAAATCCATGATCGGTTCCACAATCGACTTCTCTAACTATTACATCATGAGAGACGTCGACTAAACGTCGAGTCAAATAACCAGAGTCAGCTGTTTTTAAAGCCGTATCAGCACCACCTTTACGGGCGCCGTGGGTAGAAATAAAGAATTCAGAAACTGACATACCTTCACGGAAGCATGATTTAACTGGAAGTTCGATAGTTCCACCAGATGTATTACCCATCAAGCCACGCATACCAGCTAATTGAGTAAAGTTGGAAATATTACCACGAGCACCGGAATCAGACATCATAAATAATGGGTTTTTGCGGTCTTCTTGGAATTGAATGGTTAGTTTTTTAGTAACTTTATCCAACACTTTAGACCAGTTATCAACGACTTTTTTGTGACGTTCAGCATCGGTTAATAAGCCGGAGTCGACTTGCTCATTAATGATTTCTAATTCGCGGTCGCCTTCTTTAATCATTTCATCTTTGCCTTCGACAATACGAATATCGGCTAAAGATACAGTGATGCCAGCGACAGTTGCATATTTAAAGCCTTGGTCTTTTAACTTATCCAAAACAGCAGATGTCTTAGTTGTGCCATAGCGCATAAATATTTCGTTGATGATTGTTCCTAAATGGCCTTTAGAGAATGGCTTGCCAATTTCGCGTTTAGCAATTTCTTCTTTAATATTCGTGCCGCGAGGAACAAATGATTTTTTAAGATGTTCTAAGCTAAAATCAATTGAATAAGAACGCTTAATTTCCACTTCACCATTATCTAATTTCTTTTCGCTTGTTTTCACTTTTAATTGATTCAAATAAGGGAAATCAGATGGGAAAATTAAATTGAATATAACTTTACCGACAGTTGTCAATAAATAGGATTGATTGAGTTCATCATCAAAATACGATTTTAATAAGGCTGAACCTAAAATGGCAATGCGGTTATGCAAATGAACTTGTCCGGTTGTATAAGCCTTGATGACATCATCCACACTTTTAAAGGTTTTGCCTTCAGACGCTGCAAAAACGCGATATTTTTCAGCTTCTTCAAAGTCATTAGCTTTTTCTAATTTGTCGGCTTTGGCTAAAAATTCATCTTTAGTTTCTTCTAAAGTTAAATAATAATTTCCTAAAACCATGTCTTGAGATGGGGTGACGATTGGCTTGCCATCTTTAGGAC
Organism: uncultured bacterium; assembly: GCA_949283025.1. Lineage (GTDB taxonomy): Bacteria > Bacillota_I > Bacilli_A > RFN20 > CAG-826 > CAJOOD01. Next base: position 19,243 of record CASDRB010000014.1, on the reverse strand, counting down.
CTAATATATTATTTGATGCGAGCATTAATTCCAAAGCTTCTTGTTGAGCAGCTTTGCTTAATGGAACGTGAACCGCCATTTGGTCACCATCAAAGTCAGCGTTAAATCCAGTACAAACTAATGGGTGCAAACGAATAGCGCGTCCATCAACTAAAACTGGTTGGAAAGCTTGAATACCTAAACGGTGCAATGTTGGAGCACGATTTAATAACACTGGATGATATGAAATAATTTCTTCAATGATGTCAAAGACAACATCTTCATAACGATCGATAATGCGGTCAGCTTGTTTATGAGCAGTAGCATATCCACGATGCATCAATTCATAAGCGATGAATGGACGAAGCAATTGGATAGCCATTTCACGTGGCAAGCCGCATTGATACATCTTCAAAGATGGACCAACAGCAATGACGCTACGACCAGAATAGTCGACACGTTTGCCTAATAAGTTTTGTCTAAAACGACCTTGTTTACCTTTTAAAGAACTTGATAAAGATTTCAAAGCTCTTCCACCAGCTCCTTGCACTGGTTTATTTCTACGTCCGTTATCAATCAAAGCATCTACCGCTTCTTGTAACATACGCTTTTCGTTCATTAAAATGACCGAAGGAGATTTCATATCAATCAATTTTTTCAAACGATTGTTACGAGAGATAACTCGACGATATAAATCATTTAAATCAGACGTAGCAAAACGTCCCCCATCAAGTTGCAACATTGGGCGCAAATCCGGTGGAATAACCGGAATGACATCTAACACCATCCATTCAGGTTTGTTATCTGATTTGCGGAAATCTTCAATAACTTCCAAACGCTTGGTCAATTTGGCACGATTTGAAGAAGAAGCATCTTTTAATTTTAATTTGATAGCCTCTGCTTCTTTTTCTAAATCGACATTGTGCAATAATTTTTTAATAGCTTCAGCGCCTTCAGAAAAAACGCAACCATTGTATTTTGCAACAAATCTAGCAGTAGTTTCAAAATCAAATACTTCATTAGGATTTTGCAACTTATTGATAATGTCTAAAGCGCGTTGTCCATCATAAGTATCTTCTTGACCTTTTAAGCCCCATTCATCATTAGATAAAATTTCTTTGACGATTGGAACAAATACTTCGCGGCCATTTTTTTCATCGACAAAATCGCGAGCATTTAATAATTTTGATTTGCCTGGGTCTAAACAAATGTGAGCGGCAAAATAGACGACTTCCTCTAAATGTTTAGGAGAAACGTCTAATATCAAACCAATGCGGCTTGGAATACCTTTTAAATACCAAATATGGGTGCAAGGTGAAGCAAGTTCAATATGTCCCATTCTTTCTCTTCTCACTTCTTTAGAAGTGACTTCAACACCACATTTTTCACAAATAATGCCAGCATAACGAATCTTTTTATATTTGCCACAGTTGCATTCATAATCTTTGGAAGGTCCAAAAATACGTTCGCAATATAAACCACCTAATTCTGGTTTTTGGCTACGGTAGTTAATGGTTTCAGGTCTTAAGACTTCACCATGAGACCAAGAACGGATAGTTTCAGGTGAGGCTAACCCCACTTTAATCGCAGATAATTTTTTTACGTCAAACATCGATCCTTACCTCCTTATTCTTGGTGAGAAGTGTCCGCTGTAAACGAACCTTCTTCTGTATCAACGACCGATTGATCAGTCATTGAACGAATCGAAGAATTGATTCTTCTTTCTTCTTTTTCGGCTTCCTTAGCCAAAGCATCCATATCGATGCGATTTCCAGCTTGGTCTAACAAGCGAACATCCATAGATAAAGCTTGCAATTCTTTAACCATAACTTTGAAAGCTTCCGGAATACCTGGTTTTGGGATTTGGTTGCCTTTGATAATCGCTTCATAAGTTTTTCTTCTTCCGACGCGATCATCAGATTTAATAGTTAAAATTTCTTGTAAAATATGAGCCGCACCATAAGCTTCTAAAGCCCATACTTCCATTTCACCAAATCTTTGTCCACCATTTTGGGCTTTACCACCCAAAGGTTGTTGAGTAACCAATGAATATGGACCAGTAGCACGAGCGTGCAATTTGTCGTCGACCATGTGGACTAATTTAATCATATACATGACACCGACCGTGATTCTTTCATCAAATCTTTCACCGGTGCGACCATCATACAAGATGGTTTTGCCATCTGGATCCATTTGAGCTTTTTTCATCAAATCAAATATTTCTTCATTGGTGATGCCATCAAAGACAGGGGTGGCAATCTTATAACCTAATTTCTTTAAAGCCATACCTAGATGGACTTCAAGAATTTGTCCAATATTCATACGAGACGGGACACCAAGTGGATTCAACATGATATCAATTGGAGTTCCATCTGGTAAAAACGGCATATCTTCTTCGGGTAAAATACGAGAAATAACACCTTTATTACCATGGCGACCAGACATCTTATCACCTTCAGAAATCTTACGTTTTTGCACGACGTAAACACGGACAACTTCATTGACGCCTGGTGGCAATTCATCGCCATCGACGCGACGTGAAATCTTCACATCTAAAACGATGCCGCTTCCACCATGTGGAACACGTAGTGATGCATCTTTGCCTTCTTTTGTTTTTTCAGCAAAGATTGCCATCAATAATTTTTCTTCAGGAGTTGGTTCAGTTTGGCCTTTTGGAGTCACTTTTCCAACTAAAATATCGCCTTCTTTAACTTCGGCGCCTGGAATGATAATGCCGCGTTCATCCAAATATGCTTTGGCATCTTCGCCAACATTTGGAATATCGCGCGTAAATTCTTCATCGCCCAATTTAGTTTCGCGACATTCAATTGTATGTTCTTCAATATGAATTGATGTATATACATCATCTTTAACTAATCGTTCTGACATGATAACAGCGTCTTCATAGTTATAGCCATTCCAAGTCATAAACGCGATGGTCACATTTTGTCCTAATGCCAAATCACCATTTTGCATAGCAGGACCATCAGCAATAATTTGTCCTTTTTTGACTTTATCACCTAATTTGACGATTGAATGTTGATTGATGCATGTTCCTTGGTTAGTTGGTTCAAATTTTTGTAAGGTGTACGTGCGTACGCTTTCACCTTCTTTAATTTTAATACAGCATGAATCAGTATAAATAACTTCGCCATCTTCAAAAGCAATTACCGCTAAGCCTGAATCTTTAGCGATTTGATATTCCATACCTGTTCCAACTAATGGAGCAGATGGTCTTAATAATGGCAAGGCTTGACGTTGCATGTTAGCACCCATTAAAGCACGAGTTGTATCATCGTTTTCTAAAAATGGAATACATGCAGCGGCGATGGAGACGATTTGTTTTGGCGAAACGTCGACATAATCAACATCATCGCGAGAAATAACCACGTTTTCACCACGATATCTTGCAATGACGTTTTCATCCAAAATTTCACCGTCGGCACCTAAATTAATATTAGCTTCAGCAATGTAGAAATCAAATTCTCTCATCGCGTCTAAATATTCAGTATTTTCAACGCCGTCTAAAACAATAGCTTTGCCAGAACTATGATCGACGCGTCGATATGGAGTTTCAATAAATCCATAACGATTAATTTTAGCGTATGTGGCTAAATTATTAATTAAACCGATGTTTTGTCCTTCTGGTGTTTCAATTGGACAAATACGGCCATAATGCGAGAAATGGACGTCACGAACTTCACTAGAAGCGCGATCGCGAGTCAAACCACCAGGACCTAAAGCAGATAAACGACGTTTATTGGTCAATTCTGCCAATGGATTAACTTGATCCATGAACTGCGAAAGCTGCGATTGAGCAAAAAATTCTCTAATCGACGAGGTCAATGGACGAATGTTAATTAATTTTTTAGGTGTGGCATCTTGCAAATCGGACGTTGACATCTTTTGTTGAACGGCTTTAACCATTTTAGCCAATCCAACACGGAATTGATTTTGAATCAATTCACCGACACAACGAATACGGCGATTTCCTAAATGGTCAATATCATCAGTTTTGCCTAATCCATCTTGAATATTCATGAAATATGAAAAAGTGGCGAGCATATCTGAAATAGTGACTCTTGAAATAGTCAAATTCAAATCCGTACCAATAATATTAGCAACTGTATCCTTATTGTCGTTTGTATAAACTTTTACAATATTGACAATTGAATGATCATCCAATTTTTCATTAACTTTGATTTTTTTAGTGTGAGCGCCTTTTTCAAAAAATTCTTCATCTTTTAATTTGTTGACTTCGGCTTCGGTCAATTTATGGCCTTTCTTATACACTACTTCCCCATCAGCAGATACTAAATTTTCAGCCAAAATTGTGTTAGGAAGACGATTGTACACACCTAATTTAATTGCGAATTTATATCGACCAGCGCGTCCTAAATCATATCGTTTTTCATCAAAAAACTTTTGATATAAAACATTAAAAATACCTTCATAGGTAACTGGTTCGCCTGGTTTTAATTTACGGAAAATATCAACCAAGGCGCATTCGCTGACCGTATAGCCAAGTTTTTTCAAAGCTGGCTCTTCGGTAATATCTTCATTTTTCTTTAATGTATTAATTAAATTTTCTCTTTTACCAAATAAATTGATGATGGTATCAGCTTCTTCTAAACCGATTGCTTTTAAGAATGTGCCAACATTCATCTTTCTTTGACGATCGATACGAATGGAAAGCATATCTTTTTGATCGCTTTCAAATTGCAACCATGTTCCACGACCAGGAATCAAATCAGCATTATATAGATATTTACCGGATTTTTCATCCATTGTCTTTTCCATGTATGCACCTGGAGAACGCACCAATTGAGAAACTATTACTCTTTCAGCACCATTAATAATAAATGTGCCAGAGTTTGTCATTAAAGGTAATTCACCCATATAGACGCTTGATTCGGACATAACACCATCAGGTTTGTGTCTTAAACGCACTTGAATGCGCATTGGCGCGCTATATGTTAAATCGCGTTCCTTACATTCTAAAAAGGAGTGCTTTGGTTTATCAAAACTCATGCCAACATAAGAAATCTCTAATGTATCGGCATAATTGACGATTGGGAAAGTTTCTTTAAAAACTTCATCTAAACCTTTTTGTTTAAATTCCTCGTAAGATTTAGTTTGGATTTCAACGAGGTTAGGCAAAGGAAGATTGCCAGAAATTTTTGAATAATCAATACGTCCATTATTCAAAACTTTCAATTTATTGATGTCTCTAATTTTGTTTTCTTTACTCATTACCTGGCTCCTTTGATTTATTTGCTTGTTTTATCGCCTTTATAATCCAATACCCTCGGCTTTTTTTAATCACAATAACGCTTGAGAATATGCTTTCGAGATATTCTAAAGCGCTCGGTGCACCTTGGGCTTTTCTAATGACGATAATCATAGAACCGTTATCAATTAAATGATCGTAAGCCTCTTTATACATCGCATAAGTAATCTTTTTACCAGCGCGAATAGGCGGGTTGATCAATATTGAATTAAATGTTCCATTCAAGTTTTGGAAACGATCAGATACTATCGTTTCAACTCGGTCTTGAACATGAAGTCTAATCGCGTTTTGTCGACACAATTCAACAGCGCGCTCATTGACATCTGCACACACTACGTGCGCGTTGAGATTAAACGATGCGACAGTTAAACCAATCGCACCGTATGCGCATCCTAAATCAAGGATGCGACCTTCAAGACGATAAGGGACGACGGCACTTAATAAAATGGTCGTCCCTTCATCTATTTCGTTTTTGGAAAATACTCCATTATCGCTTATAAATACCAATTTACGCCCTAAAAAATTAAACTCAATTTCACGTTTTTTAGATAAAGATGTGGGTTTTGAATCAAAATATTGTGGCATATTGATATTTATTAAGTAGAAGTCAAACTATTTAATTTCGACTTCAGCACCAGCAGCAACCAAAGCTTTTTTGTGTTCTTCAGCTTCGACTGGTGAAATGTGTTCTTTAATTGGAGCTGGAGCAGAGTCCACTAATTTTTTGGCATCCATTAAGCCTAAGCCAGTGATAGCTTGGACAGCTTTGATAACGCCAACTTTAGAAGCGCCGCAGGATTTAAGAATCAAGGAGACTTCGCTTGGTCCTTTTGCAGTTTCTTCTTCGACTGGAGCGGCAGCAGCGGCCACTGGAGCGGCAGCGGTAACACCAAATTCTTCTTCAACCGCTTTAACTAAGTCGTTTAATTCAACGACGGTCATTTCTTTTAATGAAGCAATAATTTCTTCTTTTGTTAATTTTGCCATTTTTAATTCCTCCTATAGGCTATTGTTTGTCAGCCACCGCTTTAACAGCGCAAGCGAATTGGCGAACTGGTGCTTGTAACACCGATAAGAACATTGAGATTAAACCTTCTCTACCTGGTAAGGTTGCAATCTCTTTGATGCCTTTGGCATCGACGAATTGGCCTTCGACAAGACCACCTTTTAAAACGAGATTTTCATTCTTTTTAGCAAATTTAGCAGCAATTTTAGCGCCAGCGACGACATCTTTAGAGAAGATAATGGCGTTTGGACCTTCCATAATCTTAGCTAAATCATCTTTGCCACATTCGGTCAATGCACGAGCAACTAAAGAATTCTTATAAACGCCCATGACTGATTCTGCTTCGCGAAGTTGATTGCGAAGCGCTTCTAATTGAGCAACTGTCAATCCACGATATTCGCAAACGACAGTGGTTTTTGCTTCTTTAATCTTGGCAACTAACTCTTCAACTACAGCTTTTTTTGCATTAAGAGTTGCTTGATTCATCGTTTTACCTCCTTTTCATAATTTTGATTGAGGCTCCAATATACTAGTTCCTAACAAGGAGAAACAATATGCTATGTATTCCCTCGGTAACGTGAATTATTAAGCCACTTGGCCGTTACTGTCTTTGGTATATTGAAATCTTTGTAAATTGTTGATTAACGACCTAAACCATCAAAGGTAATTTTAATGCCAGGACCCATGGTCGTATGGATGACGGCATTGGAAATGTAGGTTCCCTTAACTGCGGCAGGACGCACTCTAACGATTGTAGAAACAATAGCGTTCAAATTGTCGACAATTTTGCTGGTTTCAAACGAAACTTTAGCAAATGGAATGTGCATATTGCCATCGCGATCACAACGGTATTCAACTTTACCAGCTTTAATTTCGTTAATCGCTTTAGCAATGTCTTGAGACACAGTTCCAGTCTTTGGGTTTGGCATCAAACCTTTTGGACCAAGAATACGGCCCATTTTACCAAGTTCGCCCATCATGTCTGGTGTGGCAACGATAACATCGTAATCAAACCATGACTCCTTTTGGATTTTTTCTAACATTTCCTTACCACCGACGAAATCAGCGCCAGCGGATTTAGCTTCTTCAACTTTATTGGTGATAGCTAAGACACGTTTGGTTTTGCCATTACCATGTGGGAGGATGAGAGTTCCTCTGACTTGTTGATCAGCTTGTTTCATATCCACATCAAGATGCAACGAGACACCGATAGTAGCATCAAATTTAACTGTGGATGTTTTTTTAACTAACTCTGCTGCTTCTTCAACAGTGTATAGTTTGCTGTGGTCGACTAATTCGTTGACAGCATTGTATTTTTTTGATCTTTTCATGCTTTATTTCCTCCTTAGTCCACAACTTTAATGCCCATATTTTTGCATGAACCTTCGACAATTCTCATCGCGGCATCGATATCATGACAATTGAGATCAGGCATTTTATATTCGGCAATCTTTTTCAAATCAGCTCTTGTAATTTTACCAACTGTTTGTTTTGGATTAGCCGCGCCTTTGGCAACTCCGGCGGCTTTTAAGATTAAACCTGCTACCGGTGAGGTTTTGATGACAAAGCTAAATGTTTTGTCTTCATAAGCTGTGATAATAACTGGAACAATTTCACCTTTGCGGTCGGCGGTCTTTGCATTAAAATCTGTGCAGAATTTAGGCATGACAACGCCAGCAGAAGCAAGTTTTGGACCTGGTTTAGCTTCGCCACCAGGCAATTCCATCTTCACGACTTTTGCGATTTTTTTACTCACGTGACTTTCCTCCTAAAATTATTTGTCCGTGCTGTGGGACGAGTGAAATCGACACCCTACCACAAGACTACTTGCATTATACGTATGCGTGCCCTCTCATAACGCGCAAACGACAATACGCTTTAATATTATATGTAATTACAAATAGATTAGCAAGTTATTTTTTATTTTTTATCGCGTTTGGAAAAGAAATGGATTCAATAAATTATTGTTAGTTTGCTATCGACAATACTAAAATGTATAATATCAACGTCTAATAACTGACTATGGATAAAATCAAGGGTAAATTACATGTTTCTCCATTCTTACTAGTGATGATTAGCTTCATCGTTGTTATTTTAGTTGGATCGTTTTTAATCGTGACTCCGATTGGTCAAACTAGCGGTAAATGGGGAAATTATGTCGACGCTTTATTCACCGCTACATCTGCAACATGCGTGACTGGTTTAGTCACCTATAAAGATGGCATAATTGGTAGTCTGACATTTTTTGGCCAATTAATTGTTTTAATTTGTATACAAGTTGGTGGTTTAGGTTTTTTTACCATCTTAGCTTTTGTCATCACATTATTTAAACGAAAATTAGAATTTAAAGACCGTTATATTTTATCGCAAGCTGTCGGTTCAGAATCGATGTTTGCCCTTTCAAAATTTGTTAGAAAAATTATTTTGATTTCCTTTTCGTTTGAATTAATTGGGGCTTTGTTATCGTTGCCAGTTTTTTTCCAAGTTTATGATAAAATTGGCGATGTTATTTGGGTTTCGATTTTTCATTCAATTTCTTCATACAACAACGCCGGATTTGATATCATTGGGACTACTTCTTTAATTGTTTCTCCATCAAATCCTATATTAGAAACAATGCCACAATGGGCCTACATTTATTTAAATTTTGTCACTATGTTTTTAATCGTCGCTGGTGGCATTTCTTTTATTGTCATCATCGAAATATTTTCATTTAAAAAACGCGCTAAAAGATGGTCTGTCTTTACAAAAATTGTTTTATTTATGACTACGATTTTAATTTTTGGTGGAGCAGGAATTTTCATGCTTACCGATGGTTTAAAACAAGAAAATCCAATGAATTTTTTACAAGCTTTATTCCAAAGTATAACTTTAAGAACTGCTGGTTTTGCAAATTACAATCAAGCCGACATCAGCACGGCAGGGAAAGTTGTATCTTGCTTATTAATGTTTACAGGTGCTGCTCCGCTTTCCACTGGCGGTGGCATCAAGGTAACAACCACTTTTTTAATCATTGTTGCTATGTATTCATATTTGCGAGGAAGAAAAGTTGTTGCGTTTAAACGATTATTTGGTCAAAAAACAGTTTTAAAAGGGTTATCATTGATGATTTTGGCTTTTGGTGTCGTCATCATTTCATTTGTTTTAACTTCATCCATTGAGGGGTTTAATTCGGAATTTATCGAACAAAAATTTGATAGTTTTGATCTTTTATATGAGTCTTTTTCCGCTTTTGGGACTGTAGGAGTTTCAACAGGAGTTACTCCCTATTTAAGTTGGGAATCAAAACTTATTTTATCAATTGTAATGTATATTGGAAGATTAGGTCCAATTACGTTCTTTCAAATTTTTCATGTTAACATCAACGATGTAGAAGAAAAATCATTTAGTTATGTTGAGGAAGATTTCTTAATCGGTTAAACTGATTAGTAAGGAGTAAATATGGCAAAAAAATCATATGCAGTTATTGGTCTAGGACAATTTGGTACAGCGCTTGTTGAAGAATTGGTAGGTATTGGATGCGATGTTATCGCTATTGATTCAAACGAAGAAAGCGTTAAAAAAATATCGACTATTTTGCAGACTGCTTTCGTCGCCGATTCCACAAACGAAGAATCACTCCGTGATTTGGGTATTAAAGATGTCGATGCAGCTATCATCGCTTTTGGGCAAAACGATAAAGCGATGATTCTAACGACAGTCATTTTAAAAGAATTAGGTGTTAAACGCATTATTGTTCGTGTCGATAATGACTATTATATTCCTATCATGGAAAAACTTGGTGCAACAGAAGTTGTTTCACCGCAAAAAAGTGCTGGAGCGGCTTTAGCAAATAGATTGGAATCTTATGACTATAAAGACTATTACAAATTAGATCGAAAATATTCAGTAGTTTCCATTATGGTTAACCCTAGTTTTATCCCTACTCCTTTAAGTGAACTAAAAACTAAAGATCGATATGGTGTCAATATCTTGTTATTAGTGCGTGAAGATGGAACTTCTTTGGTGCCAGGCGGAAATGATAAATTATTCCCCAATGACAAAGTATTTGTAGTAGGAACCACTCGTGAAATTAGATCGTTTAGAGATGGAATAAACGGAAACAAAAAAGTAGTTAAAAGCAAAGTCAAGAATAAATAAAACGCAGTGTGATACTGCGTTTTTTAAATGATATTTTTTATAGATAAATATTAGATTTTTTCGATATTAGAAAATTCAACTTCGACATTGGAAGGTCTTCCAAAGAAAACTGCTTCAACAATAACAGCACCGCTTTCTTTATTAATTGAAAGGATTCTGCCTTCAGTGCCTTCAAATGGTCCGCGAATAATTTTGACATTATCGCCTTCAGCATAACGTTCATACATTGAAGCATCGACCATACCCATTCTTTTTAGTACTGGTTCAATTTGTTCGCGCGGAATTGGAAATGGTTTAGTTCCTTTACCAGAAGAACCAACGAAACCTGTAACGCCTGGCGTATTTCTTACTACAAACCATGCATAGTCGGTCATGACCATCTCTACGAAAACATAGCCAGGAAATAAATTTTTCATTCTAGTTTTATCAGTCGGCATTCCATCTTTCATCACTGGCACTTCTTGTTCAGCAACAATAATGCGGAAAACCAAATCTTGTAATCCCATTGATTCGACACGACGTTTTAAATTGTCCGCGACTTTTTTTTCGTGAGTAGAATAAGTATTAACCACATACCAAGCTTTATCACCTAAAGCATGATCAGCGGTATGATTTTTAGTATCTAATAAAACACCTTGATTTTTAGTTGGCATAATTTAATGTCTCCTTATTTAATAATTGAGAAAGCATCACGCAAGATATCGATTAACTTATTGCCCGCTAAATCTTCTAATGACAACATCAAAGCAAAAAATACTCCGATGATGATGACGGTTAGCACGCTAGCAAATAAAACTTCGCGTTTTGGCCAACGAACTCGTTTTCCTTCTTTGACAACTTCGCCGCTAAATTTTTTAAGACCCATAATAATCCCCCTTACTATTTGCTTTCTTTATGAAGAGTATGCTTATTACATTTTGGGCAGTATTTCATTGTTTCATACCGCTTGGTGTGGTTTTCTTTTTTAATAGTCGTTGTGTAGTTTCTCGATAAGCATTCGGTGCAAACTAAAATAACTTTTTCTCTCATAACTCCACCTTATATAATTTAAGCCTATTTACGATAACATTCAACTATACAATTTGTCAATAAACAAATTAATCAATAGACACATCAAAACTATTTAGATATAATCAAAACGTTTATGAATAACTGGATCTCATTATTTTTGATTGCAATTGGATTAGCGATGGACGCTTTTGCGGTTTCAATTTGTGATGGTATAAGAATTAATGGTTTAAAAAAATGGCAAGGAATTGTCATCGCATTGACATTTGGCTTGTTTCAAGGATTGATGCCTTTAATCGGATATTATTTAGGTTCATTATTCATGTCTTATATTGAAGCATATGACCATTGGGTCGCTTTTGGTTTATTATCTATCATCGGTGGCTTAATGATTTTTGAAGGAATTAAAGGTTTAATAAAACCAGAAAGTGTCGTGCCACAACAATTTAAAATTAGGAATATTTTAATTGAAGGAGTCGCTACATCAATCGACGCCTTAGCGGTTGGCATTACCTTAACAACGCTTCCAATCTTTATTGTTTGGGATGTATTAACTATCGCTGGCATCACTTTTATCATTGCCTTAATTGGAGTTTTGTTAGGACAACAAATCAACAAATTATTAAAAGGAAAATATTCAATCACTAATATCATCGGTGGAACTATTTTGATAGCGTTAGGAATTATAATTTTAATTGAACATTTGCTTGCTTAAAACAACAAGTTCATAAAAAAAGGCAGCAAAAACTGCCTTTTTTGTTATTTTTTATCGCTTATTATTAAATAATGTCTTTCGCTCTAACGGTGGTAACTAATTTATAAGTGATGCCTTTGCCAGTATCAACCGAGGTAACAAAATCATTATTTTGCAAAGAAACGCGATGTAAAACCGGAACATTTCCTTGAGCTGGTTTTCTTAAAAACAAAACGATGTAATCTTTGCCGACATAAGTAATTCTTGCTCTTTCTGTAATTGCATTTTCAACAGAATGATTGTAAGCGTCAAAGCCAATGTATCCTTCGCCTTTAACATCTTTAACTTTCCATTTGCGTTTGCCAATTACTTCTTCTCGTCCATTAATTGAACAAATCAATGTGCATTTAAAGCGATCCAAAATGGTGTCTGGTTCAACGACCACATGACGTAAATTAAATAATTCTTGTTCGGTATAAGGTTCCATATAAATTTATTCCTTTCTGCTCGATGAGCTTTTATATGAAATATTAATTATTTGTTTAATAAAGAGTTTTCTTGTAAAACTTTTTCAATTAAATAACTCGGGACTTCTTGGAATGAATCAAATTCACGATTAAAGAATCCTGATCCTTGAGTGATAACTCTCAATTTAGTGACATAATCTAAAATTTCTGCTTCTGGAACTAAGGCGACAATATTTTGTGTGTCGTCGCTTAATTGTTCCATATTCATAATGCGCCCACGCCTTGTTGTTAAATCCGACATGATGTCGCCAATAAATTGGTTATCGACATTGACAGTAATTTTCATGATTGGCTCTAAAATAGTCGGTTTACATTTTGGATAAGCGTCTTTAAACGCTAAAATGGCCGCCATTTTAAAAGCTAATTCATTAGAATCGACAGGATGATATTTTCCTTCTAATAGGACGGTTTTAACACCGACGACAGGGAATCCGGCCAATAAACCTTGTTGCATCGATTCAAAGAATCCTTTTTCAACAGCTGGGAAATATTGTTTTGGAACAGATCCGCCAAATACTTCTTCTGTAAAAACATTTTCTTCATTTTCATTAGGTAGGAAACGCATTTTAACGACACCAAAAAATCCTGAACCACCACTTTGTTTAACATAGCGACCTTCGGCTTCAGCGCTACCTTTAATGGTTTCGCGATAAACAACCTTAGGTGTTCCTAAAACGACATTGACATCATAAGTATTTTTTAATTTTTCAGCGATGTAAACAAGGTGAGTTTCCGATGTTCCACCAATTAATAATTGCTTGGTTTCTGTATTGCGTTTCAACTCGATGCAAGGAGATTCTTTTAAAGTTTTAGCAAGGGCAGATGTAAGTTTGTCTTCATCTTTTTTATTGCTAACTTCTAAAGATCTAAAATATACAGCAGTTGGAAGATGAGCGGGCTCGTATTTGATAACATTATTTTTATCGCATAGTGTGTAGCCAGTTTCAACATCATCTAATTTAGATACACCACAAATATCGCCAGCTTGAACTGAATCGGTATTAATTTGGTCTTTACCCCTGACAAAAAATAATGTAGAAATCTTTTTAGTGGTTCCCAAATTAGGACAGTATACCTCATCGCCAACATGCAAAACTCCAGAATTAACTTTCATGATATTAATTGTTCCAGAGTATGGATTAACTGTCGTTTTAAAAACATAAGCAGAAAATGGTTCGTTACTATCTGTTTTTCTTACGACCACGTTACCTTTTTCATCTGTTCCTTCATAAGGTTTTAAATCACTTGGGTTCGGCATATAAGAAATTATCATATCTAACATAGTGTGCAAACCAATGTTATTTAAAGCTGATCCAACTAAAACTGGAGTTAAATCGCCATTTAATACACCTTTTCTTAACCCAGTGTGGATTTCTTCCATGGTTAATGTTTCACCAGAGAAAAATTTATCTAACAAAGCATCATCAGTCAAAGCGACTCGCTCTGTGATTTTACTATGTAATTCTAAAACTTTTTCGCGTTTATCATCATAAATAACATCATCGACACATTCTTTGCCATTATATTTTCTGGCCTTCAAATCGACGACATTAACAAATCCATCAAAATTCATTTCGTGTCCAATTGGCAAACAAAATGGGACACAATTTTTAGAAATTTTGTTTTCAATATCTTGCAAAACAACATCAAACTTGGCTTCATTTTTATCCATTTTGTTCATATAAACAATTGTTGGAATGCCACGTTTTTTTAATAATTTATAATGTTTAATTGTTTCAACTTCGACACCTTTGGATGCGTCTACTAACAATATGGCGCCTTTAATCATTTTAGAAACGCCAATCGCCTCATAAATAAAATCGTCGTTACCCGGAATATCAATTAAGTTAATTTTATAACCATTGTATTCAACAGGCACGACGGCAAGCGAACATGAAGTCAATCTGTTCTTTTCTTCAGCGGTAAAATCAGAAATAGTATTTTTCTTTTCGATGCTACCTTTTTCCTTCCCAGTGGTAATGGCAAATAACGATTCAATCAACGTCGTTTTGCCAGTACCCTGGTGCCCAAGTACAGCGACGTTGCGTATTTTGTTGGCTAAAAAATCCATGAATTAGTTCCTCCTTATTCATTAGGTTTTTTATATGTAATTTAATTGTAAAACATTTTAAAAATCTTTTAAATAAAATTAATATTTACCATTCTTGTTTTTATTTAATGCCAATTAAAAAGGAGGCAAAGCCTCCTTATAATAATTTTATAAATATTAGCCCCAAATTTTATTAACCCATTCTGGATGATCGATAAATGGATTGCGGTTACCTTGAATATCTTGAGCAGCATCATTTCTTTGCGTTTCTGTCCAATCGATAGAATAAGTATCGTTCCATTCCAATAAATCACTTAATTTTCCCATAGAACGTTTGTAGTTGCTCTCGCCACTGCTGACATTGTCCTTGTCTACTAATTCAAAATTTGGATTAGCGACAACACAATAAAATACAATTCTTGCAACGATGCCACGATATTTGGCATCTCCCCAAGATTCCATAGCTGGATCCCAGCCGCCTTTGGATGAACTTTTTCCTTCGACAAAAAATGAATTTCCCCTATCACCATTTTGAGATTGGATTGTCGGTCTAATGACATGAATATCATTTTCTACTGCACTTCCACCACGAGAATTAGGCCAAACATGCTCGCGATTAAATGTGGTCCAAGATCCACTAAAATATGCAGAATCGCCAGAATAAAATCCGATTAAATTACCAGGATTATCAGGATCTCCATCGGTTTTTAAAAAATAACTTCCCATGTTGCTATAACCAACTGTTCTTACTCTCATCTTGGCGTTTAAATCTTGCAATTCTTTTAAAAACGCTTCACCTGATAACGAAGTATCTACATCTTGATAATATGCTTCAACTTCATCCACTTCGCTTGTCGTTGTCGATGATGTAGATTCGCTCGTGCTAGTTTCTTCACTATTTGATGTTGAAATTTGACTTGTGTTATCATTATTGCTCGTCGATGATGTTGATGGATTATTAATGGTGCATGCACTCAACGCCATCAAGGCGACAAGTAAAAAGACATTCCAGTATTTTTTCATAAATTCTCCTTATTTTGATTAACTAGAAGTTTCCACAATCGGACCACCGCTAGCCATAATAACAACAATGCAAATCACCATTAAAATAATAATAGTACCAATAACAATAATTGGAATCCAAGGAATACCTTTTGGCGCCAATTCAGCTTTTTGTTCGTCACTCAACTGTGATTCGTCAATTTTTAAATCTTTAGTTGGAGTATAAATTGGATCTTTTTTAGCTTCTTCTTCGCATTTTTGTCTTCTAGATTTAAACATTTTAATCTTCTTCCTTAAGATAGTATTTGCGGTTAACTTTCATTATAAATGATAAGACTACAACATTAAATGGAATATTAAAAAACATAGTCATCGCTTGGCAAAACAAAATAACGATGAATATATCCATGCCAAAAGCTACAGATTTCATTAAAGAACCATAGATGGTCATAATCAATATTTCAATGACAAAACAAGATAAAGTTAATTGATATACATTCGTAGGAGCGTTACTATTTTTATTTTTCTTATCAAAAAAGTAATCAAACAATATTAAGCCAACAAATAAAATAAACATGGCCGATGGGAAAACAATTTTCATCCACAATTGTATTTGATAAGTTCTTCCCCACCATGAGGCTGTATCGTTTGAGACTAAATAAATAGTCAAGCTAATGAATGTCAAAAACATAGTCAAATATGTGCAAATCATTGATATTTTTTTATTTTTTATTTTTTTAACCAAGTAAAATAAAAATCCACTTACCAAGCCTAATAAAATGTATGTAGAAGTAATTGATGGATACCATGGATAAGCTTTAATATCAAAAACAAAATAACCTAATATATCGCTTAATCCACCAATTAATGCACCATAAATCGGTCCTAATAAAAAAGAAGCAAACATAATAATTGCTGGACCGCCAAAAGAAATTCTAACAAACGGCACAGCACTTATATAATTGATTGCTAAGACTTTATTTAAAATGCAAGCCAAAGCAATAAATAATCCGGATAAAGCAATTTTTTGAATGCTAGGTAGTTTATATCCCCACCAAAGTGAATAAGTATTCATCATTTAATTCCTCCAATCATTAACAATAAAATATGCAAAGGCTAATGAGCCACATACAACAATTATATCATTAGGATACATTTCCATTTTATTTTTGATTAATGTCAATGGGTTTTCTTGATATTGATATTCATCTAAAAACAAAAAATAATCACTATCTTTTCTAGCTCGTGGATGTTCAAAACTAGTTAAGACAATGTCTTTAGAAATAAAAGACAATTCCGCTAACATTGCGTCGATGTTTTTGTCTTTAAAAGCGGCAAAAATAATATGTATCGGTTTGTCTTCTTTGTTTATTTTTTCTAATGATTGTCTTAATAATTGAATTCCTTCCGGATTATGTGCCCCATCAACAATTAATAATGGATTAGAATTTAATATATTCATTCTTCCATTAATATGAAATTCTTTTAAAGCATCTTTTATATTATCTTCTTGATATGGATAATCTTTTTTTAAAAATTCAATGGCACTTAAAGCAATAGCGGCATCTTCTAAACAATAAAAACCAGTCGAGGAAATAAATAAATTTTGATATGGTTTAAAATCAAAATAATATCCATTATCAATCAATCTTTCATTTAAATAATCTTGTCTTTTGATCAATAGCGAATTAGTTTCATGAGCTTTATACGCAATAGCATCGATAGCTTCTTGATTTAAATCGCCAATAATACAAGCCACATCATCTTTTAAAATACCTGCTTTTTGAAAAGCAATTTCAGAAATGCTAGATCCCAAAAACATTGTATGTTCTAAACCAATTGAAGTGATTATTGATAAAATTGGTGTAAAAATATTTGTAGCATCAACTTCCCCACCCATACCACATTCAATAATGCATATTTGACATTGTTGTTTTTTAAAAAAAGATAAAGCTGCAAAAGTTTCAACTTCAAAAGATGATAAATTGTATTTTTTTATTTCTTTATAATAAGGAGAAATCATTTCTTCAAATTCTTGAAGTTCAATGTTGATATTATTGATAGTAATCACTTCTAAAGGGGTTAAAAAATAAGGTGAGCGATAATACCCCACTTTATAACCCGCTTTTACATATATGTCATTAATAATTTGGCCAGTTGTTCCTTTTCCATTAGTGCCAGCAATATGAATCGCAGGTAAATCAAATTTAAACTTAACTTTTTTTAAAAAAGCATCAAAATTATCCCGTTGATAATCACCGGTTCTTAAATTAGATAGATAGTTATTTAAAGCTATAATATCACTAAACATATTCATTACTATATCACACTTTAATATAGTTAAAATATTGTTTTGAATAATTTTGTGATAATATAAAAGCCATGGCAAAACAAGTTGGTGTTAAAATCATTTCTAAAAATAAAAAAGCTTCGTTTAATTATTATTTAAGCGAATTTTTAGAATGTGGAATTGAATTATTTGGAACCGAAATAAAATCTATCCGCGATGGCGGAGTTAACATCAATGATGCCTATGTTTTTATCCGCAATATGGAAGCATATGTTATCAATATGAACATATCGCCATATAAAAAAGGAAATATTTTTAATAAAGATCCTTTAAGAGATAAAAAACTATTAATGCATAAAAAAGAAATATTAAGATATTCTCAAAAAGCTGAACAAGGTGGATTTTCTATTGTTCCTACAAAAATTTATTTTAAAGATGGACGATGCAAAATCGAAATAGCCCTTGCTAAAGGTAAAAAATTATACGACAAAAGAGAAGATATCAAAAATCGTGATATTAAAAAAGATATCGCCCAAAAAATTAAAGATTACAATTAATTCTTTTTAATATATAAGTCAATGTATTTGGATGTATTTTTAATCTTTTAGCAATTTTCTTTTTGCTTATCCCTTTTGCTAATAATGATTTAATATATTTTTCTTTTCCCTCGCCTTTTAAGTGAGCATTTTTGGACCCAAATGGCCTTCCTAATTTTTTGCCTTGCGCTTTTAATCTTTGCAACGATTCTTTAGTTCTTAAAGAAATTAAATTTCTTTCTATCTCTGCTGATATACCAAACGCAAATGCTAAGACTTTAGACTGTATGTCGTCACCAAGACGATAATTTTCTTTTATCGTCCACACTTTGATGTCATGCCTCATACAATAATTCAATATATCCATTATCATAAACAAGTTTCTTCCTAGTCTTGATAATTCAGTACATAGCAAAATATCTCCTGAATTAAAATTCTTTTTTAATTTTTTACCTAATAATCGCTTTTGATAATCTTTAGTTCCTGAAATAGTCTCTTCAATCCATCCATTAATCGCAATTTGTTTTTGTTTGCAAAAATCCCCTATTATAAATTTTTGATTATCCACAATTTGTGAATCTGTGGATACCCTAACATATGCATATACCATATTGACCCTCCTATCATTTTATAAATTTATTGAGGGTTTAATTTATGATGAAATTGAAAAATCTAATCGCCCTAGGTATTTTAGGTGTTTTAACCTTGGGTGTAGGGGTTG
>CASDRB010000013.1 GCA_949283025.1 uncultured bacterium | reverse complement strand
CTAATTCTTTCTTCTATGGTAAAATGTGAATAGCTCATAAAGAACCTCCTGTAGATAAGTGTCGCAACTATATCTTACACCAGGATTGATATGAGCCTTTATTTATGTCTAGAAGTGTTGCACTTGAACGGAAAATTCACCATCTAAAAAAAGAACGACTCTTTTTTGAGTCGTTCAGTTTGAACAACAATTAAAATAATACCATTGAACTAATATAATACATAAATCCTCTTATATCTTTCACAATATATGCGGCTTTAATTTCAAAATAGTACCCCACACATTCTTCATCTTTTTCCAAATTTAAAACAACAGAATTTTGAGTTTTATCAAAAGATATTTCCTGTATACATGTTTTAACTAATTTATCACTTTGATCATAATGCAGTTTATAAACATTTTCAACCCAAACATCTTGGAAATTACTATCGGATTCAATTTTAAATGTATTAACATCTTTTTGTTCTACTTTAGTATGTTCTTTAGAAATTAATTCCTCATAAAGATAATAATAATAATCCATAGCATCATAAATATATGTTCCTTGTTCAGGCATATATAATTCGCTTCTTTCTTTTTCAACTAGTATTTCTTCATCATTAAATTTAGAAATGAACTCTACTTTGAAATTCATTTCATAAATATCATCAAATCCTAATTGTTCCCAATTACTAACAATTTGTGAAGAATTGTTATTGTTAATACATCCAGTTAGTATTAATGATAAAAGTATTAAAAGATTTTTATTTAATTTCACAACAATCAACTCCTTTAATTATTAATACATATTTTACAAGTTTTTAGGTGCATTATGAACACCAAATGCAAATATTATATTGTCATTACATACTAATCTTTGAGATGCAATAATAGATACACGATAAGGACCTGTTCTTAATTGGAAAGATGTGCCATTAATTGTTACCATTGTAGAAAGATTAGTTCCAGAAGAAGGAATAGTAACCTCAATATTTCTTGCATATCCATTATATGCAATAGTTCCTTTAATTATTTTTCCGCTTGAACCATTATGATACCAAATATTATATTTTAGATTAAATCATTTTACAATATCTAAATGCTTCAAGAATATATTCTTCTTTTTCTTTAGAACATTTAGGTTGTAGATATTTACTATTATCTTTCTTTTTATTGTAATTATCTCTTTCAATGATACCATATTTTTGTTTCATTTGAGCAACTTCTAAACTTGTTATTTTAATTCCATATTTATTCATTACATAATCTTGAATATCAGTATAAGTTGCTTTTAGTTCTACACTTGTTATAGGGAAATCATCTGTATCAATTTCTACTTCTACATAATCATCTGCTTTGCGGTGGGACAAAAGAACTACCGTCTCCACATGACTCGTCATTGGAAACATATCTACTGGTGTTATTTTAACTATATCGTAATATGGGGATAAATACTTTAAGTCTCTTGCTAATGTTTCTGGATTGCACGACACATATGATATCTTTTTAACTTTATTGTTAATCAGTGTTTGTAAAAATCTTTCATCACTGCCTTTTCGAGGCGGATCCATAATAACAGCGTCAAAAGATACATCTGATTTAGCAATATATTCTCCAGCATCTCCTAACACAAATGTAACATTATTAATATTATTATTTTTTGCATTTTTTATTCCATCAATATGAGCGGATTTAACAATTTCAACACTGATGACTTCTTTTGCTTTTTTAGAAGCGATTAAGCCTAATGTTCCTACCCCAGCATAAGCATCTAACACCACTTCATCACCTTTTAAATTTAACCCATCAATAGCGAAAGAATATAACTTTTCAGTTTGAATAGGATTAACTTGAAAAAAACTAGAAGCGGATATATTAAATTTGACCCCTAAAATATCATCATTAATATAACCTTTGCCATACAATACTTTTTCTTTATTGCCTAATATCACATTAGTTTTTCTTTCATTAATATTTTCCACAATAGTGGTTATTTCAGGACATTGTTTAATTAAATCTTTAATAAAATTATTTTGTCCTGGGAAATTAAGTTTTGAAGAAACAATAACGACCATAACTTGAGGATAATGATAACTGGTTCTAATTAGGATGTGGCGAATGATTCCACTTCTTTTATCTTCATCATATGGTTCGATTTTATGTTTAATCATTAAATCTTTAATGCTTGATAAAATTTTAGTAGATCTTATATCTTCAATATAACATTGTTTAATAGGAACAATATCATGACTATTTTGTTTAAACATTCCATATACTATTTTGTGTTTTTTATCAAAATCATATGGAATTTGAGCCTTATTTCGATAAAAATAAGGATTTTCCATTCCGACAATTGGCTCTAATTTGACATTGATTCCACCGATTCTTTTTAAAGCTTCTTGGACTCTTTTTTGTTTAAATTCTAATTGTTTAGAATAATCTAATTGTTGAAATTGACATCCACCACAAGAAGTACAAACTGGGCATTTAGGTTGAATGCGATACTTAGATATGACATTGAGTTTTTTTATTTTCCCATAATAAACTTTAGCGCGTGAATATATAATCTCAACATCAGCGTTTTCATCAATGAATAAACCATCACAAAATATGACGTCACCTTGGTATTTAATAACGCCCTTCCCCTCACTAGATAAATCTAGGCATGTTCCATTAATAATTTGCCCTACTTTTAACATATCTTAAAAAATTATAATATGTTTCACGGGGTTTATAAATTAATTTATTTATTCAAACAATCGATAATATCTTGTTTAAAATCTTCTATTTTTTGTTTTGGTTCATATCGGTGAACAACATTTCCGTTTTTATCGATTAAGAATTTAGTAAAATTCCATTGAATTCTTTTACTTTTGTTATCCAAACAATTATCAATTAGATATTGATATAAAGGATGACGATTAACACCATTGACTTCTATTTTTTCAAATTGCCTAAATTTAATACCAAATCTTAATACGCAAGCTTCATGAATTTCTTGACTTGTGCCAGGGGCTTGTTTAAAAAATTGATTGCATGGAAAATCTAATACTTCAAAACCATCCATATAATTTTCTTCATAAAATTTTTGAATTTGTTCATATTGAGGGGTGTGTCCACATTTAGTCGCAGTATTAACAATTAATAACACTTTTCCTTTATATTGATTAAAATCAATTTCATTTCCTTGATAATCTTTAATTTTAAAATCGTATATAGTCATATTTTTTACCTCATTAATATTTTAATTTATTTCTAATTGTTTTGCTTTAATTATGCTTTTTGTTAAATTTTCTTTAAGAAAATAAAAATGTTGCTACAATATTACTTGAAAGAAGAGGTAATTAAAATGCCATTAGTTAATACTAAAGAAATGTTTGAAAAAGCCTATAAAGGCGGATACGCTATCGGGGCTTTTAACTGCAACAGCATGGAAATTGTCCAAGCTATTACTGAAGCTGCTAAAGAATGCAACTCTCCAGTTATTTTACAAGTCAGTGCTGGCGCAAGAAAATATGCTAAACCAGTCTATTTAAAAAAATTGGTTGAAGCTGCTGTTGAAGACACTGGTCTTCCAATTGTTTTACATTTAGACCACGGTGCAGATTTTGAAATTTGTAAAGATTGCATCGATGGTGGTTTTACTTCTGTTATGATTGATGCTTCAAGCAAATCATTTGAAGAAAATATCGCTATTACAAGAAAAGTTGTCGAATATGCTCATAACCATGTTCCATATGTCACTGTTGAAGCTGAATTAGGAACTTTAGCGGGTGTTGAAGATGAAGTTTCTAATGAATCTGGATCGTATACTAACCCAGAACAAGTCGAAGAGTTTGTTAAAAGAACTGGTGTGGACAGTTTAGCAATCGCGATTGGTACTTCTCATGGTGCTTATAAATTTAAACCCGGCACTAAGCCACAACTAAGATTTGACATTTTAGAAGAAGTTTCTAAACGTTTGCCAGGCTTCCCTATCGTTTTGCATGGTTCTAGTTCAGTCAATCAAGAATATGTCAAAATCATCAACGAAAACGGTGGCAAATTAAAAGACGCAATCGGTGTTCCAGAAGAAATGTTAAGAAAGGCGGCTTCGATGGCGGTTTGTAAAATCAACATTGATTCAGACTTACGTTTAGCAATGACCGCAGGTATTAGAGAACATTTTGTCAATCATCCAGATCATTTTGATCCTCGTCAATATGTTGGTGATGGTCGTCAATATGTCAAAGATTTAGTCAAACACAAAATCACTGAAGTCTTAGGTTCAAAAGACACATTATAATTGCTTATAAATCAAACAGCCCACATCGCTGATGTGGGTTTTTATTTGCAATTAAATGCATTTAGTCTATATTTATTATTATGAAATTATTTGAAAAGATTGCTTTAAAAGCTCATAAACAAGTATATGGAGTAAGATGCGAAATTCATCCCGGTATCAAATATTTTGATGAAACGCATTTTAAAGGATTAATAAAAGATGACTTTGAATTTATTAATTCTAATGGATTTAAATTAAAAGGCGGAATATATCATTATCAAAATTATGACGCAAATACATTAATAATTTTTTGTCATGGGATGGGAGGAGGCCATCAAGCCTACACTAAAGAAATAGAATATATTGCTAGAAGCGGCTATCAAGTTTTAGCGATAGACTACCAAGGCACCATTTTATCTGAAGGCGATAAATTAGGCGGTTTTTGTCAACCTCTTAAAGATTTAGACGAATGCTTAAACCAAATAGAAAATAATTATTCTAAACTTTATGTAGTTGGTCATTCTTGGGGCGGATGGATTAGTCAAGGTTTAACTTATTTGCATCCTAAAATTAGTAAAATAGTTATGATTGCAGGCATCAACTCTTTACAATACTGTTTTAAACAATATATAAAACCAACCTTATTTTATATTCGAAAACCATTTTTAAATATCGAAAAACAACTATACCCAACCTTATATAATATTTGTGCTACTGATTCATTAAATAGAAAAGATTTAAAAGGATTGGTTATCCATTCAATAGATGATCAAATGGTGTGGTATAAATATAATGCCAAAATAATAAAAGAAAAAAATAGAAATCCAAACATTGAATTTATTATTGTAGAAAATAAAAATCACAATCCCCAATACACAATAGATGCTGTCAATTATTTAAAAAGTTATTTGCATAAACTAAATCATGTTAAAACCAAAGAAGAAATCAATGAACTTTTAAAAACAGCAGACTTTGATAAGATGTCAACATTAGATCCTTCAATAATGGATAAAGTAATTAATTTTTTAAAAAACTAGGAATTTATCCTAGTTTATTTCTTTAATTTTTAGTGATTGTAATTGTAGCAGAATCTTTAGTCACACTATTAAATTTTATTGTGTATGGGAAATGTTCTCCATTATCCATTGTCGATGGTGTTGAACCACTTTTAATTAAATATGAAGCAAAATCCTCAAAATTAAATTCGTCGCCAGTATGGAATAAATCTTCGTTAGTTAAAGATTTGTTTCCAAAAGCTTTCCCAAATGAGTTTGAAGCATTTGATTGAAGTAAGGTAAGCAATTTATATTGTTCATATCCATTTGGAGAATGGGTAGCGTAATCTGAAGCATCAAAAGAATTATTGCAAGCATACTGATATAAGTCATAACCGCCGATAGAATCAACTATTGCCCCACCGTTAAAATTGCCATAATTATATCCCCAAAGTCTTGCATCGACATGATACATTCTGACACCATATTCACCTAAATCTCCATAAAAATTAGACCAAGTCTGCCAATCGTTTTTATTATTTCCATCAGGTGTAAATAATTCGATTAAAAAATATTCATCATAAGCCGAACCATTCCAAGTATCATAGTTTGCTGGTATTAACAAACAATCTCCAGTTAATGACGCTGAACCAATGGTGATGGTGGCGCGATTGGCTTTGCCATCATAAACATATGGTGTCACCCAGCCAACACTCATTTTTGAAAAAGAATTCCAGTCAAAATAATTGTGTGATTGCATGTCAGCTTGACCGACATAATCGCGACCAGAATATGTGTAATCATAATAATCTGCTAATCCAAACATATGACCTTGTTCGTGAATTTGAGTTCTAGCATCGCCCATGTGTGCTAAAGACGACATTGAGTATACATTAGCGACCGGTCTATCAATAGTGCCACTTTTATTAGTTTTATACATATGCGGCCACAAGGTTGTATTAGACATATACGGAGCATTAGTAATAAAATGGACGCTATCTAAACAACCATCATCATTTAAATCATATTCGTCCCAGTCAATGTTATTTGATGTTTCTTCTAGCCAATTAATTGCATTTTCAATCATTTTAAATAAATTAGCATAACTATAATCATATGCTACTGCATCCATTGTCAAAGTTGGATCTGTTTCATAATATACATCGGCAATCATTCCCGATATGCTAACATTTCCAAAAGAAGCGGTTTCATAATACGATTTAAAAGAATTCCATTGATTAGGAGTGTCTTCTTTTTTACCAAAAAAGTATGTTTCAGTATTGGCTAAATATTCATCGTCCCAAGAATAATAATTTGTAATGCTTCCTGGCTCTAATTCAATCGGGACCACCAATACTTTCACTTCGCCCAAAGCAGGAGCGTATTCATGGTCGACATCGCTAGCTAATATACTCATGGACTCAGGTTTTACAAAACTATATTCGCCATAAAAATCTAAATTTGTCGTGGCATGAATGTTGTTAATTGAGACATCTAAAACATAGTTTTTTGTCCCATCTAAAGGCTTATCAATCACATTATTAGATAGATTATCCACTTCAAATAAAGAAAGTTTGTATTCACTCATATTTGAATTGTAAGTAACATGTTCCAATCCTAAATCTTGCCAGTTGACATCAAAAGTTAAATCTAATTTATCAAAAAACATTTCTCCATCTTCATAAATTGAAGCACTATTAACATTTGATATTTCTAGTGGGGCCGCCCCAGCCTCATAACCACCAATGACATGAATTTCTATATTTTCGTTAAAGGATATTTTATCTTTGGTGCCAGATACATTTAAAGTATATGTTCCCGCGCGATTAAACTTTTTACCTATTTCAAAAGATTCTCCAACTGGATCAGATAAAAACACTCGCGAATAAGAACTTACTTCTGTTTCCTCCATGCTCCCATCGTTATATAGATAATAATATTTTGTTTCACCAACTTTTGAATAAACTTCACCAATTGTATAAACATTATCATCGACTGGAACAATTCCTACCAATTCTTTAACAAAAGAAGATGTCGTAGTACTACTATTTGTGTTTGTAAATAAAGGCGAACAACCAATTAAAAAAGATCCACTAATACCAAGAACAAACAATAACGATAATAGATTTTTCTTCATAAGCACAATTCCTTTAAAAGAATGTTTTAACTATATAATATGCCTGTGCGCATGTAAAGACTTTTAAAGCATAACTAGTGGTTTTACTTGTTAAATGTTAATTTAAAAACTACAATAAATTTATAAAGAAAAAAGTTGGAGGGCAAAAAATGTTTTTGTTCAAAAAAAAGAAAAAAGAAGATAAAACCACCAAAGTTGAAGAAAAGCCAGTAGAGGAAACAAAAAAGGCTCAACCAAAAAAAGTTGAAGCCAAACCAGCTGCTGCAAAAGAAGAAAAAGCAACAACCAAAAAAGACACCAAAAGCGTCTATCATGTCTCTAAAAGAGAAGAAGACGGAATGTGGCAAGTGAAATATACTGGCGGAAGAGTCATCAAATTGTGTAAAACCAAAGAAGAAGCGATGGCTTATGCAAAACAAATGGCTAGCAATCAAGAAGGCACCGTCATTTTCCATCCTAGCAAGGGACAAAACAAAGGAAAATTCCAAAAAGCCAAATAAAAAGAGGACCAAAATCCTCTTTTTTGTTGCAAAAATCAATTATTTTTTATTTTTTGCTCATCATTTCAACAATGATTGGAACTTCAATACTAGCATCTAATCTAGGAAATAATGGCGCGCCTTTTTTAACGATTAAACCATTTAAAACATTTTCATTAAATATACTTTGATATTCACGATTATTTTTATCCACACCTAATTGATCTAATAGTTCGTCCGATTTATTCACTAATGCTGGTTTAAGCAAAATAGCGGTTACATATAACGCTCTAACCAAATGCGCCATGCATGATTTTAAAGGCGTTTTATCTTCTTGTTTAGCTAAAACCCATGGCATAGTTTCATCAATATATTTATTTGCTCTTGCTGTTATATCGGTAGCGGCAATAATCGCATCTGTCACCCTTAAATCATCAAAAGCTTGCTCATATAATTTAATGTTGGAAGAAATTGTCATATCTAAATCTTTATCAACACCATTAATGTTTGTGACAAAATCAGGGATGACACCTTGAAAATATTTGTCAATCATCGATACTGTACGATTTAACAAGTTACCAACATTATTGGCCAAATCCATATTAATTCTTTCAACGAATTGTTCGGGAGTAAATTGACCATCGCTGCCAAAATTAACTTCGCGACATAAATAATAACGAACTGCATCTACACCATATCTTTCAATCAATGGATATGGATCGATAGTATTACCTTTAGATTTTGACATTTTGCCATCTTTTGTCATTAACAACCCATGAACAAATTCACGATTAGGTAAAGGCAAATTTAAAGCCATTAAAAACATCGGCCAATATATCGCGTGGAATCTTGTAATATCAGCCCCTAAAATATGAACTTTTTGGCTCTCATCATCTAACCAAAATTTTTTAAAATTAGAATCATCATCTTGCAAATATCCTAAAGCCGAAATGTAATTAGTCAATGCATCTAACCAAACATATACGACATGTTTAGGGTTTTCTAAAACTGGAACGCCCCAACTAAAAGATGTTCTAGACACGCACAAATCTTCTAATCCGGGTTTAATAAATGTGTTAATCATCTCATTTTTTCTTGATTCAGGGGTAATGAAAGACAAATTTTCATCATAAAACTTTAGCAAGCGGTCGACATATTTTGAAGTTTTGAAAAAATATGCTTCTTCGTGAGCTTTTGAAACTGGACGACCACAGTCTGGGCAGACGTGTTCTTCCCCTACTTGAATATCAGTCCAAAAAGCTTCGCATTCTTTACAATACCATCCCTCATACTCGCCTAAATAAATATCGCCTTGTTCAAGCAATTTAGAAAAGATTTTTTGAACTGTTTTAACATGATATTCGTCTGTTGTTCTAATATATTTATCATTAGAAATGTCTAACGCTTTCCACAATTTTTTAAAAGAAGCGACAATTTCATCGACAAAGGCAATTGGGGTCTTATTAGCCGCCAAAGCGTTTTTTTCAATTTTCATACCGTGTTCATCTGAACCGGTAAGAAAAAATGTTTCGTTGCCTTTTAAACGATTATATCTTGCTAAAGCATCGGTTAATGTCGTGCAATAAGCATGCCCGATATGTAGTTTATTGCTTGGATAATAAATTGGTGTAGTTACATAAAATTTTTTGCTCATAGGAAATGACCTCTATTTGTAATTATACTTGTTTAATTAAAAACAAAAAGCAGGAAATCCTGCTTATTGTTAATAATTTGATTGGGACTATTTGTCTTCGTTATTTTTGATGCCCCATTTTTTGTTGAATTTATCAACTTTTCCTTCAGCTTGCACAAAGCGTTTTTTGCCAGTATAAAATGGGTGGCAATTAGCGCATGTATCAACACGGATTTCTTTTAAAACAGAACCGGTTTCAAATGTCGCTCCGCAGGAAACGCATGTAACTGTGCATTTGTGATAATTTGGGTGAATGCCTTTTTTCATCTTTTTAACTCCTTCCGCCTTGAACGTCGTGGTTCAAAGTAAGTCGTGCGATATGATACTATCATATATTAGGTTTAAAATGCAAATATAAATTATTCGATTAGTGTTTACTATTAAATTTATCTAACAAATTTTGATACGCTTCTTTTAATTGTTGCCCCACTTTTTCAAGCGTTCTTTCTTCCACTAATTTTAGACCGTTGCCAATAATTTTAGAATTATCATGACTCATTAAATAATCTAATTTTTCAACAAATTCCTCGTTATTTTTAGCTTTATAACAATCTCTTTTATCTTCTAACCAATCAGAATATACTCCGATATCGCGAATCAACACAGGGCAAGATGATGCGAGCGCTTCTAATACTACGATGCCCTCTGTTTCTTCATAGGAAGTAAATAATAAGCATTCGCAATAACGATAAGCACCTTTAATAATAGCGTTATCAATATATCCAGGCATAATAACATTATCCGGTTTGTGTTTAATTGCTTTTTTGACATCAGATGATACTAATAATGGGTGCAAATATCCAAACCATATGAAAGTTATATTTGGTCTTTTCCTTGCTATTTCAAAAAAGTCTTTAATACCTTTTCGATTAAATGGGAACCCGACCCCCATCACCACTTTTTGGCCTTCTTGAATATGAAAATATTCCTTAAAAGCTTTAATCTTATTTTCATCATAAGCGTATTCATCGGGATCTATTCCATTTGAAACATAGATAACTTCAGTTCCAGTATCATACGCATCTATACAACGTTTAGAATATTCAGTTGGAGTAATAATAAAATCTGCATTTTTATAAAACCACATCAAATTAGGATTAAACCATAAAGCCATCAATTTCCATAATTTAAAAGAATTTTTAAAATCTTCAATTGTGGAATGGCCATGCACAATGACTGGAATATGTTTTCTTTTTAATCTTTTTAATAATTTTTTGCTATGAGGAAAATAAGTGTTCAAATGAGCGATATCAAACTGATCTTTGCTTGATAATGTATAATCTACACCAGCAGATGATAAAGCTTTAATTTGATGTTTTAAAGCTCTTCCTATCCCCGATGTTTTAATTTTGTTTTCAGCTTCAAAATATAACAAAACTTTCATAGACTATTTTAGTTTAGTATTTTTTTTATCAATTTTCATTATGAAACTAAAATTAAAAATTTTTATTATAATATAATAATTGGTTCAATTAGAACTGTGTTTCTACTATTGGTAGAGCAAAAAAATTCGCTCTACTATCAATAAAATATAAGTTCAATAATTTTTTAAATCAGTAGGTATGATATTTGTTTTTGTTTTTTTAAAATACTTTCTATCAGGAGGTAAAATTATGTCTATTAACGAATATAAACAAGTATTATTAACTAAACCAGTTCCAAACTATTCAAAGGGCGAAGAAGTTTTTAATTGGGTGTCTCATTTAATAGGAATTGTGATTGGTTTTGTTTCTTTATTGATTTTTATTTCAATAGGGATAACTCAAAATTTATCTCCATTAGTTATGACATCATTAATTATATATAGTTTTTCCATGATGTTTTTATACGCTATATCGACCACATATCATCTAATTGATCCTAAATCCCACTGGAAAAGAATATTTAGAGTCATCGACCATAATACAGTATACGTTTTAATAGCTGGTACTTATGCGCCAATATGTGCAATTGTTTTCCCTAATGCTTTAGGGTTAACTATGATTTTGATAGAAGTTGGCTGTTTAATCATAGGATCGGTTCTAAATTTAATTAATATTAACAATAAGTTTATTAAAATTTTCACAATTATTTTATATGTTGTCATGGGATGGCTAGTCATATTTGCTTGGCCGGCAGTTACATTAATGCCTTACAATTCAATGATGTATATTTTATTTGGCGGTATAGCTTATACACTAGGTGTGCTATTTTATGGATTAGGCAAAAAGAAAAAGTGGATGCATAGCGTCTTCCACTTATTCGTAATAATTGGCACCATAATTCAACTAATAGGAATTATTGCTTTAATTTAACACGATGTTTGATTAACAATATTGAAGATATAATTAACACCACCGCTAAACCGGTATCGGTCAATACTGCAACCCACATATTAATTAAAGAAAACATCGCCAATATCATCACGCTCAATTTAATTAACAAAGCCACAACGATGTTAAAAATAGCACGTCGTCTAGTGGCTTTTGCTATGTCGATTGTTTCAGCAATTTTAAATAAGTCATCATTGATTAAAACAATGTCCGCATTTTGTTTGCTAGCATCAGAGCCTAATCCGCCCATAGCAATGCCAATATCGGCTAAAATAATACTTGGGGCATCGTTAATTCCGTCTCCTAAATACGCAATCGCGCTTGATGGATTTTTACTATCTAATTCTTGTTTTAAATATTTAATCTTGTCTTCAGGTAACAAATTAGACTCAAATCTAGATATGCCTAGTTTATTCGCTACAGTTTGAGCACTTTTTTGATTGCCACCTGTCAGCATCAATGTTTGAATATTTTTATTATTTAAAAATGATATAAATGGCTTTGCGCTTTCTTTGATTGTGTCATCAACACAAATTGTTCCTACATATGTGTTATTAATAGCTAAATACAAACAATGGTCATCGTTTTTAAAAATTGGAACTTTAATATTTTCTTTTTCCATTAAATTAATATTTCCAAATAATAAAACTTTCTTATTGTATTCTCCTATTACTCCAAAACCTGGCAAATCATGGAAATTTTTTAGATTTTTCAATTTTATATCAACATTAAATTGTGATGCTATTTCTTTAGCAATAGGGTGGTTAGAATGCGATTCCAACATAAAAATTAATTGTTTAAATGTCTTTTCATCTATATTATTTAAATCGCGGATTTCTATGTTAAATTTACCAGTTGTTAATGTCCCAGTTTTATCGCTTACCACCAAAGACAAATCATTTAACCGGTCTAAATAATTCGTACCTTTGATGATTACCCCTCCTTTAGAGGCTAAGGCTGTGCCCACAAAATATGCAAGAGGCACCGAAATCACAATCGCACAAGGACAAGAAATAACTAAAAATGTCAGTGCAATATATATAAATTTATGCCATATTCCACTATCAAAATTCCCGTTTATTAAAGATATAATAAGCGGAACTACACCACCAATAACCAAAGCCAATACAAAGACAATTGGAGTATAAATTTTAGCGAATTTAGAAATAAAATTTTCGGCTTTAGATTTATGCTGGCTTGATTCCATGACCATCTCTAAAATTTTAGAAGTCGTAGAATCTTCGAAACGGTGACTAACTTTTAAATCTACTGTACCATCAATTAATGTCGTTCCAGAATAGACAACACTATTATTTTTTATAGAGACTGGTTCAAATTCACCAGTGACACTTGATGTATCTAAAAGCCCTTCTCCGGTTGTGACAATTCCATCTACTGGAACAACATCGCCTGATTTTAAAACAATAGTGTCTCCAATATTTAAATTTTCAGCTTCAACATTAATTAATTGACCATTTTGATATACATTTGCCATCTTTGGGCGAGAATCAATCGTTGTGACGATAATATTTTTAGATTTATTCAATGATACATGTTCAAATACTTCTCCAACCTGCGCCAAAATCATAACTAAAACTGCTTCAGGAAATTCTTGAATAGCAAAAGCCCCAATTGAAGCCA
The DNA here is from genome assembly GCA_949283025.1 of uncultured bacterium. Lineage (GTDB taxonomy): Bacteria > Bacillota_I > Bacilli_A > RFN20 > CAG-826 > CAJOOD01. The sequence goes on along the minus strand of CASDRB010000013.1, from coordinate 92,983 downwards.
CCACCATCAACACCACTTCGTTAATCATTGTCTTAGGGTGACGGAAGGCTTTTAAAAATTTCCAAATATAATCATAAGCAACAATTAAATAAGCAATTATATATGTCCCTAACATTAGACCCCAAAAAACATCATATTGATTTTGTACAAATGCAGTAAAAACAAAACGAGCAATAATTAATAAAATAGTCGCAACAAAAACACGAATTAATAGCCCTATGACATCTTTATCAAATATTTTAAATTCCGCTTTAGTATTATTTTTCTCATTTAAAGTAATAACAACAGGGTCATCAGAACCTTTTAATACTAATTCATTGAGTTTTTTTAAATCGAAAGGTTTTTGATTATAAACAATTGTTAATGTTTCGTTAATAAAATTAATTTCAGAAGTTTTGATTCCATCAATTGTATTAATATAATCATTTAATCCTCTAGCACAGTTAGGGCAATCAAGACCTTGAATATGATAAACAACTTTATGCATCTTTTTTCTCCATAACATGGTCATAAGCAACTTTAATAAGTTCATAAACATGTTCATCATCTAAAAAATAATAATTTTTATTGCCTTCTTTGGAAGATGAAACCAATTTATTTCTTTTTAAAACAGCTAGTTGATGACTGACCAAGGATTGAGAGGCGCTAATTGTCTCTTGAATATCCCCCACACACATCCTTTTATTTTGCAAAAGCGCAAACAAAATTTTTAATCTAGTTTCATCTGCAGCAATCATCAATAGTTGGGACATCTTGGTTATGGTCACATCATTAATATTCATTTTTTTCATAATTGCCCTCCATATGAACCATCATTCATATTCTGTACACATCTAATATATGAACAATTATTCATGTTGTCAAGCATATTTTATTGACAAAAATATTGAGCACGCCTACAATAGTCCCATTAAAGAAAGGACATAATTTATGATTTCAAAAAAATTAGCTATTGACATTCTTAATGTCGGGTTGTCAACCGGAGCCGATTATGCAGAAATTTTTTATGAAGATAGCTCTTCTTATGGTTTTACTATTGAAAACAACAAATTAGAAACTTCTCATGATTCTGTCAATACTGGTGTCGGCATCCGCTTATTAAAAGATTTACAAAGTGTCTATGGTTACACCATAGATTTATCCAAAAAATCATTATTAAATTTAGCGAGCACTCTCGCAGCATCATTTAAAGGCGAAAGAAAAATAATGGTTGAAAAATTAAAATTAAAGCGTTATAAAACCATTTCTCCTATCGCTATTGATTACAACGATGTTTCCAAACAAGAAAAAGTTGAATTAGTTAAAGATGGTTTAAAAGCGTTGGACGGTTTAGATCAACGCATCGTCCGCACTTATGGTCTATATAACGACAATCATCGAAATGTAATTATTTATAATTCCAAGGGAGAAATAATCAAAACCAATCAACAATTTGGAAGAGCAGGTTATCAAGTGATTGCCAGCGATGGCAAAAGCATGGAAGTCGGATACGAAATGCCTGGCACACAAGATGATATCAACTTTTTTAAAACTAAAAAAGATATGAAACAATTGGCAAAAAAAGCCGCCAAAGTAGCTTTGCAAAATTTAGATGCTGCTGAATGTCCATCAGGAACTATGCCAGTTGTTATTGGAAATGGCTGGGGTGGCGTTTTATTCCATGAAGCCTGTGGACATCCATTAGAGGCATCAGCTGTTTCTAAAGGTTTATCGTGCTTTGCTGGAAAGATGGGAGAAATGATTGCCTCCCCTATTGTCACTGCTGTTGATGACTCCACCATTCCTCATGCTTGGGGCTCTATCGACTATGATGATGAGGGCATCAAAGGCGAAAAAAGAATTTTAATTAAAAATGGCAAATTAACTAAGTATATGATTGATTCTTTTAATGGAAGAAGAATGAATGAAAAAGGCAACGGAGCATGCCGTCGTCAATCATTTAGATTTGAACCTACATCAAGAATGTCAAACACATATATTGCCAATGGAAAATCAACGCCAGAAGAAATAATTTCTGCCACTAAATTAGGTTTATATGCGGTTGGTTTTAATGGAGGTTCAGTCAACCCCACTACCGGCGAATTTAACTTTGGTTGCAGCGAAGCATACATTATTAGAGACGGCAAAATTGCTGAGCCCGTTAAAGGCGCAATGCTCATTGGAAAAGGGTCTGAAATATTGCACAAAATTGATATGGTTGGTAATGATTTAGATCTTGCTCAAGGTATGTGTGGTGCTTCATCAGGCAGCATTAGAACTAACGTCGGTCAGCCAACATTAAGAATCAGCGAAATTACTGTTGGTGGAAGAGGAGGAGAATTAAAATAATGAACATTTATGATAAATTTTTTGCATTAGCAAAAGAAAAAGGCGTAGATGAAGTAGAAATCAATGTATCAAAATCATCTAATTTATCCATCCAATTATATCATCATGAAATTGAAACTTTTAACGCTAACACCGATGGAAGCGTATCAATAAGAGGCGTATATAATAATAAGTTTGGAACCATATCTTTATCTAGCTTGACAAAAGATAATTTAAACTACGCTGTCGATATGTTGATAAATAACGCCAAAGTAATCGAAAAAAGCGAAAAAGCTGAATTGTTTGGGGGTAGTGAACACTATCATAAAGTTTCCACCTATAACAAAGGTTATGAAAAGATTACAATTGAACAAAAAAAGGCTGATTTATTCAAATTAGAATCGCTAATTGAAAAAGGCGATAGCAGGGTAGCGGATGTCATGAATGTCGGTTTTGAAGAAACCATTTCAGAAAACATGATTTTAAATTCTCATGGTTTAAAATTAAAACAAAAATCCAATTATTTTGTTTTTGTGGGCGGTGTTTTATTAAAAGATGAAAATGACGCACAAGATAATTATGAATTTTTTATCGACAACGATTATTCTAAATTAGATGTGCAAAAATTAGCTGACAAGATTATTTTAGGAGCAAAAGAAAAATTAGGTGGTAAACCATGCGAATCTCAAAAAACAAAAACAGTTTTATCATCTGATTGTGTGACAACATTAATCAGCGTATTAATCAATCATACTTCGGCTGAAAAAGTGCAAAAACATACATCATTATTAGAAGGAAAATTAAACACAAAGATTGCATCTAATAAAATCACTATTAGTGATATTCCATTAAAAAGAACAATTTTTGCTCGTTGGTTTGATGATGAAGGGGTGGCCACATACAACAAAGATATTATTAAAAAAGGTGTTTTACAAACATACATTTATAATATGGAGACCGCAAAAAAAGATGGGGTTGCGTCAACAGGAAACGGCATCAATGTCGGATCAAAAATAGGGATAGGATGCTTTGCATTATCACTAAAACCAGGAAAAAAGAATTTGGAACAACTATTTGAAAGTGTCCAAAATGGTGTTTATATTACATCTTTAGCAGGCGCGCACGCTGGCATAAATAATTCAAGCGGGGACTTTTCTTTGCAAGCCAAAGGGTTTATGATTCGAGATGGTAAAAAAAGCGAACCTTTATCATTAATTACATTGTCTGGGAATATCATGAAATTATTTAAAGACGTGGTGGAAATCGGTTCAGATGTAGAATTAAAATCGAGTGGTATATCTACACCATCAATCGTTGTTAAATCGCTTAATATCAGCGGTAAATAAATGAAAAGTCGCGATTTAATACGCGACTTTTTTTATACACATAAGTCATTATGCTTTATAATGAATTTGAGGTATTTTTATGAAAAAGAAAATCAAAAATCAAAAAATGAAATCGCTATGGGAAGAATTTAAAAAATTTATTAGCCGTGGCAATGTCGTCGATATGGCTGTTGCTGTCGTCATTGGCGGTGCCTTTTCGGCGATAGTTAAAGCTTTAACTGATATTTTGTTAAGCATTTGTACATGGGGTGTCCCTGGAGGCCTTACAGGTTTAATTACAGTGCTTCCCGCTATTAATAGCGGACAACGCGCTCCAGATGGTTATAAAAGCGTTTACACCGCAACAGAATTTCTTTCCAAAGATTTTAATGCTAGCGAAACAGCCATGTATGTTCAACACGGCCAACAATACTATTATAAAGGCTTAGCTATCATTGATTGGGGAACGTTTATCAATGCCATAATAACCTTTTTAATCATAGCTTTAACATTGTTTGTCATATTAAAAGTCTTCAATAATTTAAAAAACAAAAGAAAGGCAATAGAAGACAAAATCAAAGAAGAATATTATAAAAAGCACCCCGAAGAAAGACCAAAAGAAGAAGTGGTGGTTAAACCTATCACTGAATTAGATGTATTAAAAGACATTAAAGACATAATGAAAAGTCAGGGGCAAGTTAAAAAACACCCAACTAGAAAAATAAAATATTAAAAAACCGGAAATTTTCCGGTTTTATTTTTTTGTTTTAGGAACATAATCTTTTAAACGATATTGATCAAATTCCCAATCTGGATGTTTTTCGATTATTTTATCTAGCGCCAAATTAAATAGTTTAATTTCAATTGCTTTTCTAGTTTCTGGGGTGCGTTTAAACGCAGATTGAATAGAATTGATAGCTATAACACATTCTGATTTTGATTTATCAATTAATCCAGCCAAAAGAATATATGCTCGTATGCTGACCATAGAAGCATCTTTAGATATACTTCTTCTAGTCGATAAATCAACTTCTTTATCAATGGCAGCAACAGCGTCCTCTAAAGAACTAGTCATAATCAAGATAAAGACAATCTGCGCCATTGCACGAGTGTAAACATTGCTAGAAATGTCTTGTCTTGCTGCGGCAATTTGTCTAATTATAGGCAAAGCCTCATCATAATTTCCTTGATCTAACATCACATACACTTTGTTTAAATTTAAATCAGCGGTGAAGTTTGTAATTTGATCAAATGTCTTAATTTGAACATCTTTGTTACCTAGTGCGATTTCTCTTTCAACACGCAACAACTCGTTAAAGGCAACTTTATTTTTAGGATTTGTCACCAAAGTTAAGCGATATCCGTCGGTAATTGAATCAAGTTTAGTGGGGATAATATTATAAACATAAATCATTAAGCCAACAAAAGCGACAATAATAATAAAATAAGCAACATCAATCAATTTAACATCTTGAGTGGCGTTAAAAACGACAAATAAAGTGATAGCAATAGCAAATTCAATTACAAAAAACAAAGATCCAAATAACAAAAACGGAATAGGGTTTGGTTCTTTTTTTGCTTTTGACAATGGGACGATCTTGGTTTCTCCAGTTAATCCATCATATGAGCCTAATTTAAATTTTGTTTTATTTTGTTCGTTTTTATACCAGCATAATCCCAAAATATTAACGCTGATAATTGCATAACGGCCAACTTTAGCGCCAGCCATATGAGCCAATTCAAATAAAGCGGAATTAAAAACAACTCCTAAAACAATGCCTCCAATTACATATCCAATATATTGGGCGTTAGTTAAAGATGAATCGGCTTGTCGTTCTCTTAAAACTGCAAAACCAAAAACAATGGCCAATGCAAGCATTAAAACATAAACAACTAAAGCGGTAATGTCTTCTTTTTTCATTTTGTTTTCCTTTCTATTTCGCTAATAAGTATATTTCTTCAGCGACTTTTTGATCGAGTGGCTTGACTTTGTGGTCAATCACGCGTGTACCTTTCAAAGAAAATCTTTCGACCAATAAATCAATGTTAGGATTTTCAATGCCTAAATCAGCAAAACTTAAAGGCATTTTTAGTTTTTTGAAAAAATTTTCAAAAGCACTTATACACATAATAGCATTATCTTTATCAGATTTTAAATTAAGATTAAATAATTCTTTACCAAGAGTTGCTAATTTGTTTGTTTCAATGTCAATGTATGCTTTACACCAAGCTGGAAACAAAACCGCTAATCCAGCACCATGAGCAACATTGACATAAGTGGCTGATAATGCGTGTTCTAATTGATGAACAGGCATAATGTATTTTTTACCAATCGATGTAATGCCGTTATGTGAAAAACTAGATAGTAGCATTAGTGAAGCGCGAGCTTCATAATCACACGGATTTTTCATAACGACTTCAGCCGCTTTGATAACTTCTTTAAGCAAGCCAATAGCTAAACTATCGCATGGTTCTAAACAAGAAGAATCAGAGAAATATCTTTCCAAAGTATGCATCATAATATCTACAATCCCAACCGCGGTTTGATATGGGGAAACGGTATAAGTTAATTCTGGATTACAAATTGCAAAAAGCGGACGATTAAAATCGCTTGAATATCCCGACTTAATACCTAAATTATCGTCTTGTATCACACAAGAATTTGACATTTCTGATCCAGAAGCAGCAATGGTGCATATTACTCCAAATGGTAAAGCATTTTGGCTTATATATTTTTTGATAGATAAATCAAAAGGATTACCCTCGTAATAATAAGCATTAGCGATGAGTTTGGCTGTATCCATAACTGACCCACCACCTATAGCTAAAATAAAATCTAATGATTTGTCCTTGACAAGACTTAGTCCTTTATTAACATCTTCAATAGTGGGGTTAGGACGAATTCCTGATAAACAAAAATAAGTGATTCCATATTGATTTAATATATTTGTTATTTTTCCTAATAAACCACTTTTTATGACGCTGCCTTGACCATAAACAATTAAGACTTTTGAAGCGTTATATTGCTTTAATATATTGCCTATTTCATCTTCTTGATTTTTGCCAAAGTACAATTTGGTTTTCAGTTGAAAATTAAATTTGTTATCCATGTTTTTTTCTCGCAGAAATAGTATTTTTAATAGCGTTTTGCATGAAATCATCAGAAATTAGTGCAAAATTAGCCAATAAACCATCCAAATTTTTTCTTTTCATATTTTGAAAATAAAATGTGATATTATAAGCAAAACCAGCAGCACAAAATCGAGCTATGGATTTTCTTTCAGATGGCGTTGTTTGGCGATTAATATCATAATAAACACACATCTTTAAAAACACTTGATAACATGTATTTGATAAAAACTCTAAAAACAATTCCTTGCCAGCAGATGCTAAAACGCTATCGATAAAATTATTATTTTTTTTGTAATAAATGAATATTTTTTCTAATAATTCTTGATGATTTTTTGACTCTTTAGCGTTGGGTATTTCTTCGTTTAAAAACACAAGTGTTAAAAGGTCGTATATGTCATGAAAATGATAATAAAATGTTTGGCGATTAATTTTGCATCTTTTAGTTAAAAGGGTAACAGAAATATTGTCTAAAGAATACTTTTCAGACATCAAATCTTTCAATGCATTAGCTAAACGATATTCAGTTTTCATTTTATGATTACCTTATTTTAATTTTGAGTATTCAAAAGCAATTTGAGCTCCTAACTTAGCGTTGTTTAATACTAATTCAATATTAGAATCAAGCGAATCTCCTCCAGTTAACTCCACGATAGTTTTAAGTAAAAATGGCGTAGAGTCTTTCCCAAAAACATTTTGTTCTTTCATCATTTGAAGAGCTTTGGAGATTGCATCATCAATCACCTTTTGATCCATGGCGTATTGCTCTAGTATAGGATTAGCAATTAAAATCCCACCATCTAATTTATTTGCTCTTTTTTCATGTATAATTTGTGCTGCTTGTTTTGGATTATCTAAACTATATTCCAAAGATATTCCTGAATGCCTCGTGTAAAAATCTGGCAATTCGTTTGTTTGATATCCAAGGACAGGAACTCCTTTTGTTTCCAAATATTCCATTGTTAATGGTAAGTCAAGTATTGCTTTACATCCAGCACAAACGACAGTTACATCGGTTTTTGCTAATTCTTCTAAATCGGCAGAGATATCAAAAGTTTGTTGCGCGCCGCGATGCACACCTCCGCAACCGCCAGTGACAAATACTTCAATGCCAGCTTGGCGAGCCAAAATCATAGTAGCAGCAACAGTGGTAGCGCCCCACAATTTTAGTCCATATACGATGGGCAAATCTCTTCTTGATACCTTTTTTATACCTTTTCTTTTGCCAAAAGCTTCGATCTCATCATGACTCATGCCAATTATAGCAACGCCGTCGATAATTCCAATCGTGGCCGGAATAGCACCATTTTCAATAATAGTTTGTTCAACTTTTAAAGCGGTTTCGACATTTTTAGGATACGGCATTCCGTGCGATATAATTGTTGATTCCAACGCCACAACTGGTTGGTTATTAGCCAAAGCTTTTTGAATTCTTTCAGATATTTTTATCATCTTTTTTGTCCTCCTTAATAGGCTTGCTGCTCAAAACATCTATTATATAAGTAATAACTAAATAAATAGCAATTAATCCTAGCGAAATAATGATTAGTTCAACATAATGAATTGGCATTAAAGCGCTTAATTTTATTGACAAAAGCTGAGTAAAACCATAACTATATTCTAAAAACGCCGCAAAAGCTAAAATCAAAACATTTAATGTTACTATTCCGATAAACACAGCAAGACGATATTTAGAAAATGGAATGCAGACATTAAAGAATGTCGCTAATCCTAATATTGCAAACAACAATGTGCACATTGTGACAAAAATTGTATCATTAAACATTCCGGTGTATAAAATTTGATTATTTTGTAAAAATACTAATAAATATATAGCACCGACCCCAGCCAGCATCATAAAAGCACCCGGCAATACTTTTTTTGCAACGTTTGATAAAAATGAGCCTTTAATCAATTCTTTATTTGGTTCTAACGCCACAAAGAATGAGCCAATTCCAATAACAGTTATTTCCCACAAATATAAATGGTTAGGCAAAAACGGATAACTAGCTTTTGTAAAAAATGAAGAAACAGCAAAAATAATAGACAAAACAATTGCAAACAAAGTTTTAATTAAAAACAATGATGAAGTTCTTTGAATATTGTTAACAACTCTTCTTCCTTCGGCTACAACAGCGGGCAAAGAAGAAAAATTAGAATCAAGCAAAACTAGTTGTGAGACATTTTGAGCAGCATCAGAACCATTTGCCATAGCAATAGAACAATCAGCGATTCTTAACGCTAAAATATCATTCACTCCATCTCCGGTCATGGCCACAACATCTCCGTTATCTTCAAATGATTGAACTAATATTTCTTTTTGTTCTGGCGTAACTCGCCCAAAAACAACATATTCTTTGGCTAATTCTTTAATTTCTTCGTTGGTTTTTCCTTCTAATGAAACAAATTTATAAGCATCTTTAATATTTACTTTTTTTGCAATTTGAGAAACGGTTATAGCGTTATCTCCAGAAATAACTCTAACTTTAACATCGTTGTCTTGAAACCATTTAATAGTTTCAGCCGCGTCCTCTTTGATATGGTCTTCCAAAACAATCATTGCCATTACTTCAGATTTGCCTTTAATGGATTTCCCGGTTTGCTTTGAGTTTGCTTTTGCTAAAATCAAAACTCTTAATCCTTCTTGCAAATATTTTTTTATTTTTTCTAACATTGCTTCTTTATCATAAACATCCAAACATTCAATAGCGCCCAATATATATGTCGAGCGTGAAAATGTAGCAAAAGAATATTTATTTTCACTATTAAAAGGACACACATAATTAGCAACTTCGGTTGGTTTATAATCAAACGTTTCTTTTAAAGCGGTAGCAGTGGCATTTGAATCTTTTGTTGCATTTAATAAATTTGCAATAATCAAATCAATACGCGCACGACTATTGCCGTTTAAAGTAATAACTTCTTTGACTTTCATAGTGCCATCAGTAATAGTGCCGGTTTTATCTAAGCATAAAACATTGCTGCGAGCCAACATTTCGATTGAATAAAAATCCTGGATCATCGCTCTTTTTCTAGCCAGATTGATGACTCCTACGGTCAACGTGACTGATGTGAGCAAATATAGACCAGCGGGTATCATGGCCACTAACGAACCCGCAAAAGAGCCAACAGCATCTTGGAAATGATACAAAAAGTCATTCCATTGACCGACAACTGTTAAAATTGTAATAATCAACACCAAAAAAGAAATAATTCTAAATAAGGCATCTAATGACCTTTTAAGACGGGACTTAGTCGCTTTTTTATCGCGAGCTATATGCTCCATTTTATTTATATAATTTTCCTTGCCGACTCTAATTATTTTTATTATAGCTTCACCAGAAGTAACGTATGATCCAGCATAAACAAGACAATCTTTATCTTTATAAATAGTTAACGATTCACCCGTTAACATCGATTCATTAACGCCAATCGTTCCTTTTAAAATAATGGCATCAGACGGAATTTGATGTGAATTTTTAATGATGGCAATATCATCTAAAACCAATTCATCTGTTGGAATTTCTACTTTTAGACCATCGCGAATAACTTCGATTTTAGATTGTGTCACTAATTGCAATTTAGATAATAATTTTCTTGCCTTAATATCTTGAAACAAACCAATGCCTAAATTACACAAATACACTATGACAAAAAACAAACTCCAATACATCTCGCCATAAATGAGCAAAATTGCAACTATAGCTAAAAATATATTATAAAAATTAATAATGTTTCTAAAGATGATTTCTATGTATGACTTACCTGATGTTTTTTTGATTTTGTTAATTAATTTAGCTTTTTTCCTCGCTTCGACTTGTTCATTAGTCAAACCAACATCCAGGTTAGGATCAACGCGTTTAATATCAATAGGCTTAATTTTTTTCATATCACTTTAATGATAAGAAAAAAACAATATTAAGACAATGTAAAAATTATTAATGTAATATAAAATATTAAATTTTAGAATACGTTCGTTCAACAGCATTAAATTCACAAGCAACACCATCAACGCTAGCTTGATACAAATTAAAAGTTCGGACAACAACGCCGCCATTAATCTCAAATTCCATCTTGGTAGAAACTATTGACGTGGCATTTTCGTTGCTTAATTGATAATTCAAAGTCAAAGAAACAAAGAGGTTGTTTTCTTTTTTTGATGCTTCCCAAACAAAATTATCAGCGTCTTCTTTGACCGCGTATAAGTACATAAAAGCATCTAAAAATTCTTCGTTGTTTGTAACATCCATCGCGGTCTTAAAATTAATTTCGCTTAAATAATTAACACTTTCTTTGTTTAATTCTTCATTATGATAATCATATTTTTCATAAATTTTAAATTCTTGGAAATCAATATTTAAAGAATAAACACCGTTGTTAATGTCGTAAGTGGTGGTGGTTTTATCACCATCACTTTCAATTGTTTTACTGCCATTATATGTCAATGTTCCAAATAATTTGTATTCGGTTGTGTCTCTTTGAATAGTATCAATGGAAATAATATCAAAATTCCCTATATCAGGACTTGGTTGGCTTGGATCATAATCATATTTATCAAAACTTTCGTTAGTGATTACAGATTTATTTACATATAAATTGTTGGCATTAAAATTATTAAAAACGTCAGATAAACTTTCATAATTAACATCACCATTAATTGATTCAACGGCTTTATTTAATGAATCATTATAATCAAACGATAAAGTATTAACAAACTCACCATCAAATGAATTGGTGGGTTTTGTATAAGAAAAACTATCGCTATTTTCAGGATATTCCAAATTAGCACAAGCACACAAAAATAAGCATATAATTGTGCTAATCGCCGTTATTTTTGCGTTTTTCATTATTTTTCTCCTGCCTTTTTCTTTTAAAATAATCCTGAATAATGTTTTGACATTCCTTTTTTAAAATCCCGCCTTTAACCATTGGATAGTGATTTAAATTGGGTTGTTCATATAAATTAAATGTGGTGCCTAATGCTCCGCCTTTAATGTCTTGAGAACCATAAACAACTTCATCAATCCTTGACCATAATATTGCACCAGCACACATTGAACATGGTTCAATAGTAACATATATTTTGCATCCAGGTATACGCCAAGAATTTAATTTTTTACACGCTTTTTTTAAAGCGATTATTTCTGCGTGAGCAGTTGGATCTTTGCTTGCTTCTCTTAAGTTGTGACCACGAGCGATAATTTTATCATCTTTAACAATAATTGCGCCTATTGGAACTTCGTCTTTTAAATAAGCTTTCTTTGCTTCTTGCAAAGCTTTTTTCATAAAATAATTATCGTCTTTTTTCATAATTAAGAAACCACCGCACATAGGTGAGAATCTTAAGGCTGCTACATTCCTGTCCTGACCTGGTTCGAAGACATCTATCGCGATGGCAAAATTATTATAACAAAAAAGAATTAAATATCATATTTATTTATCTTTTCAATAATGTTTCATTAAAAACAAAATTGTTTTCTCCATCGATGTATCCAACTTCTTTTGAGTGAATTATGATAGATCCATCATCATCGATGTACCCAATTTCTTTATTATTAAAAGAGATTGTTCCATCATCGCTTATTTCAGCAAATTTGCAGCCATTAATATATAAGACATTTTGTCCTATATATCCAACCAATTTGTCATTAATATAAATATTTTTGCCAAAAGAATCGATAATAAGCATCATTGTCCTCTTTCTTTTTTTGCTTTTGCTTTTGCTAAAAACTTTGAACTGCCATGAGAAATATTTACTTGATTGGTTCTTTCAATTGCCATCTCGTCATTTAAAACATCTTTTGTAATCGTTGAACCAGCCGCAGTAAATGAATGATCGTGCAATTCCACTGGAGCAACCATTATTGTACCCGACCCTATAAAACAGTCTTGGCCGATTTTTGTATTCATCTTATTAAATCCATCGTAATTAGCAGTAATGCTCCCACAACCGATGTTTGTTCGTTCTCCAACTTCAGAATCGCCAATATATGTTAAATGTGCACATTTAACACCTTTTTCAAAATGAGCGTTTTTTAGTTCGACGAAGTTCCCAATTCTTGAGTCTCCATCAATAATGCAATGCTGTCTCAATCTAGCGAATGGACCAATTGAATTGTTGTCTTTAATAATTGAATCAACTATATGGGAAAAAGTTATATTGTTAAAATCTCCAACTTCTACATTTTGCAAATACGTGTTTGGTCCAATCTCATTAGATTGCCCAATTTTACATTTGCCAAAAATAGAAGTATTAGGATGAATAATGGTGTCTTGACCAATTATAACATCTGGAGAAATATAGGTGGTTTCAGGATCTTCAATTGACACCCCAGATAACATCAAATCAAAATTGACTCTCTTTCGAATTATTTTGCTCGCATAACTTAAATGGAAGCGATTGTTTAAAGAAAATATTTCTTGTCTTTCGGGAGTAATAAAAGTTTCGATTTTTAAATTATCATTGACGGCCATTTCAACAATAGAAATCAACGATAATTCACCGTGGTCAGCATCTGGTTGCAATTGCTTTAAATATTTAAATAGTATTTTGTTATCGACAATATAAACCCCACCATCAATTTCACTTAACGAGTAGTCTTCTTTATGAACTTCTTTAACATCATTTATTTTTAATACTTTTTGAGTTTTGTCGTCGCGAACGATTTTATTATAGCCAGCAGGGTCGGTTATAACAGCGGTTAACAACGTGATTGCAGCGTGCTCTTTTTCATGTTTTTTCATCATGTTTGTGATGGTTTCTTTTCTTAAAAGCGGTGTATCACCATAAAGAATAATAGTGTTACCATCTAAATCGTTTAATAGATGTTCAGCTTGCAAAACCGCATGACCTGTTCCAAGAGGTTCTTTTTGAACGACGATATCAGCTTCGTTTTTGACGATTTCTTGTGTTTTTTTCAAACCAAAACCCGCCACGACAACAATTTTATCCAAACCTAATGGTTTGATTGCGTCTAAAACATAGCTGATAACTGGTTTTCCTAAAATGGGATAGCATGTTTTATTATAAGAATCGTCAATCGCTTTCATTCTCGTGCCTTTGCCAGCACTCAATACCACACCAAAACGGTTACTCATAATACTATTCTCCTTTATTATTTAATTACTTTAGTTAACTCAATATCATATTGTTCGTGAGCATACTGCTTTAAGAAATGTTTATAAGCGTTTTTAATTGCTTTTTTATCAGTTGATAAGGCAAATACGCTTGAACCAGAACCAGACATCAAAACAATTTTCAGTCCCAAACCTTTCATTTCTTCTTTAATTTTTTTTATTTCTGGAAGCAACGATATTGATACATCTTCTAATGCATTCCCAATCTCTTTTGCCAGCATTTCATCATCGCCAGTTTTTAAAGCCAATATCACTTTATCGACATCGTATTTTTTTAAATCAAATGTATCGCAATTTTCATATACAATCTTAGTGGACAATCCTTCTTTTGGTTTAACAATCAACGCATAATAATCGTTTTTAACCTCAATAGGTTCAACAATTTCTCCTGCTCCTCTAACTCTTGCTGGTTTATTATAAATAAAATACGGAACATCAGACCCTAGTTTAAATCCGATTTCTGCCAATTCTTGGTTGCTCAAATTTAATTTGCACATCTTATTAATTCCTTTTAAAGTGGCCGCACAATTTGATGAACCTCCGCCCAAACCAGCAGAAATAGGGATGCATTTATTAATAAGGATGCGGAAATGCTGTTTGATGTTGGTTTTATCCGTTAATTGTTCCAAAGCTCTTGAAGCCAAATTATATTCAAATCCGCCATTCAAAGAACAATCAACAAAAGTCACATAATTATCTTTTAAATCATCGATTTTGCTTATCAAAAGAGAATCGTGTAATTCTAAAGGTAACATGACCATATCGATTTCATGAAACTTTTCGTCGTGTTTGCCTAACACGTTTAAAACCACATTGATTTTCGCATAACTTTTAACAACAGTGTCCATATATTAACTCCAACTTATAATATTATATCATTTTAATATTTCACTATACATTTTTATATAATCATCTTTACAAATATTTTCTGGCCTTGCATTTGGCAAGACACCAATGCTTGCCAATATTTTTTCTGCCTTTGCTTTATCTTTTAAATAATTGCTTAAATTGTTTAAAATGGTTTTTCTTTTATTTAAAAACATGGTTTTAACAAAACGATAAATGTCAAAGTTTGCTTTATTTTTTTTATCAATATCGACATCGATTTTAAAAACGACAGAATCAACTTGTGGGTTAGGATAAAATTTGTCTGATTTAACATCAAAACATTTTGTAGCGCTACCTAATAAATCAATCAATATGCCAATGGGTGAATAATTTTTTTGATTAACTTTATCAACAAAACGAGGCAAAGCTTCTTTTTGTATCATAAACACCATTTGCGTTGCTTTTTTAGCGTTTAATAATAAATATGTTATTATATCAGTCGTTATATAATATGGTAAATTGCCTACAATTTTGTCATAAATTGAGACGTCTGTTTTTAAAATGTCCTGGTGTTTTATTGCAATATTGTTTTTGTCTTGATAAACGAGTTTTAAGAAATCAACCATCCTTTGATCAATATCAACGACATCCAAATTAAATTGCGATAAATGGTGTGTCAAAGATCCTAAACCAGGGCCGATTTCTAATACCTTGTCGCTGCTATTTACATTTAATGATTCAACAATTTTAAAAGATATTTTATCGTCAACCAAAAAATTTTGCCCCAAAGATTTATTAGGGTTTAAATTACATTTTTTTATAATATCTACAATGTTTTGTCTATTTATTTCCATATCCTTTTATAACAATTTTAATTTGATCTATATTAATTTTAAGAAAATTTAATCGATTTAACATTGTTTTTATATTGCAATTACCTATTTTAAAATATTCGCAGACATAATTTCTTACATTTTTATTATTAATTCCCAATGTATATAAATCAGATATTTTAATATTTCCTAATACCAATTTTTCTTTAATTATATATGGCTTAAGTGCTTTTAATATTTCTTCTTTTGTAGATTCGGCAACACCATTTTTACGGTTAGAATTGTTTGTGTTTTTATTAATTAATGCACAATGTGCATTAGGAATAATATTTAATAAGTTGTTTCTAATTTGCGAACCAGCCAAATCGGGATCTGTTAAAATGATGGGCTGATAAATTCTAGACAATTCTAACACATAGTCTTGTGTTCCACGTGGAAACGCAAAACCACCAGTATAAACAATCTCACAATTTAAAAAGCTACTTAAAAACGCTTTATCTGTCGTGCCTTCAACAATTAAAAATCCATCTATATTAATTTTCATAATTCACACGTGGAACAATTTACATGCGTTTTGATATGTCGCTTCACTTATTTGTTTTGCTGACGTGTTTTTTAATTCAGCAATCATATTTATAACAAAAACAATATTTGCGGGTTCGTTTCTTTTTCCTCGCAGCGGGTGTGGAGACAAATATGGACTATCAGTTTCAACTAATAGTTTTTCAAGAGGTATTTTGGCAGCGACGTCTTTTGGCTGTTTAGCGTTTAAAAACGTAACTGGACCACCTAAAGAAATATACATCCCTAATTTAATAAATTCTTTAGCCATATCATAAGAAGAGGAAAAGCAGTGCATAACACCTCCATAAATAGGAGTGTGTTGCTTTAAAATATCCAAACAATCATGTGTAGCTTCGCGATTATGAACAACAATTGGTAATTTAAATTTATTGGCTAATTGAATTTGTTTGATAAAAAATTGTTTTTGTTTTTGTTGTTTGGCAAGATCTTTAATCCAATAATAATCTAAACCAATTTCACCAATTGCCACAACTTTTTGATGAGAAAGCAGGCTAAACATTTTGTCAAACTCTGCTTTACTTACATTATCAATTTCAGTAGGGTGAAAACCAATAGCGGCATAAATAAAGTCATATTGACTAGCTAAATCAACCGCTAATAAAGAAGTTTGATAATCATAACCGACAACCAACATTTTTTTAACGCCGGCATCCAATGCTTTGTTTATAACGTTTGTTAAATCTGAATAAAGTTCCGGACTATTTAAATGACAATGGGTTTCAAAAATCATAGCTATTTACCAACGCAAAATCTTTTGAATATTTCTTTTGAAATATCGTAATCTGGGTTTTCTCCAATTAGTTCTAAAGCTTTTTGATAAATCGAGGAAAGATAGACACTAATCAAATCTATCGGAACCATTTCACTAGCCTCTTTTTTTATAATCAACAATCCTTCTTTTATTTGTTCTAAAAGACCAATTTGTCTAGCGTTAGCCAAAGAAGGTGTTGCAAAATCTTTGCTAGATATGCCTAATGTTTTAAAAATTTCTTTTTTCAAGGGTTCGATGTCTTTGTTTATAGCAGAAACAAAAAGACCTTGAGTGCCATTAATAGAAATATCTGATTTGTTATAAACAATCAATCTTAATTTATCTTTGGTAAATTCTAATATTTCGTTATCATAATCATCTATTTTTTTAGAAGCATCTAATACCACGATTACCAAATCTGCTTTTTGAATTGTTTGTTTAGATTTTTGGATACCAATTGTTTCAATTTCGTCTTCGCTTTGACGAATACCGGCAGTATCAAGCAAACGCAATGTGATTCCGTCTAAATTTATTTCTCCTTCAACCACATCTCTAGTGGTTCCAGCAATGGGGGTAACAATAGCTTTGTCTTCGTTTAATAATGCGTTAAGCAGTGAGGATTTCCCAACATTTGGTTTTCCGACCAAAGCGACATTAACACCATCTTTAATAATCTTTCCTTTGTGTGAGGCATCAATTAAACAATTAACATCGATCAGCATATCATCGACGCGTTTTATCAATTTAATAGCGCTTACTTCTTCGCTATCAGCTTCCTCAGGATAATCAAAATGCACTTCTATATCACAAATTAAATCTTCGATTTTTTGTTTTAAAGGCAAAAATAATTGTGTTGTCTGTCCTTGCAAAGACATCAAAGCCAATTGTTTAGCTTCGTGTGTTGTGGCATCGATAACATCCGCAATAGCTTCGGCTTGTATTAAATCAATTTTTTTAGCCAAGAAAGCTCTTTGCGAAAACTCTCCACCTTGAGCTTGCCTTGCCCCATATTTCATAGATAAAGAAACGATTTCATTTACTATTAGCATCGATCCGTGACAAATAAATTCAACAACATCTTCACCAGTAAAACTTTTTGGTGATTTATAAATCAAACAAACAACATTATCAATAATATCTTTGTCCCCGTGTATATTACAAACCAATACGGTTGTTTTATTTATTGTTGATAAATCTTTTTTTAACATCTTACTGGCGATTTCAAAACAACTATCGCCAGATATGCGAATTACCGCTAATGCAGATTTAAATGGTGGTGTAGCAAGTGCAACTATAGTATCAAACATATTATGATTATAGCACAAAACAAAAACGCCTTTAAAGGCGTTAATGTGATTATTTTATTATTCTATTCTTCATCATCTTGATGAGATGCATCATCGACTGTATTGCTTTCAACATAATATATCGTTACTTGTCGATGGGTGCCATCACCTTTAGATTCTGTTTTAATATTTCTAAATCCATGCAAAGCATTATGAATAATTCTTCTTTCATCGGCTGGCATTGGATCTAAAGTTGAAGCTACTTTTGTTTTTTGAACTTCGCGAGCGATTCGTTTGGCTTGATAAGCCAATTTTTTGTATTTAGAATCTTTATACCCATTAATATCTACCAAAATTCTAAATCTTCTTTTGAATTTATTTGCAACCGCTAATTTAGTTAAATCATTGATTGCTTGTAGTGTTTTTCCGTTCTTACCAATTAAAATTGGATTATTAGTAGAATCGATGGTGATACGAACAATATTGTCTTTTAATTGCGTTGTAGCGCTAGCTTCAATACCAAGAGAATCGGTAATTGCTAAAATATAATCCTCAGCATAAGTGATTATGTCGTCTATTTCATAAACGGCGATAATTACCTTTTTTGAAAAAAGGGTTCTTTTTTCTTCTTCAATAGAATAGACCAAGTTGTCAATTTCGACTTCGGTTTCTTCGCTAGCTTTGCGCAATGCTTCGTCTAATGTTTTACCAATAAATTCTTTCATTCTATGAATTTCCTTTGTCTTTATATTTTTTCTTACCGGTCGGAGCAGCGATATGTTCAGGAATTACTTCTGCATCAACAATAATATTTGAATCGGCAGTTTGAACATTTTTACCACGGGGTCCGCGCGGCTTTTTGTTTTTGTTTTTCTTTTTTAAATATGTGATTAATTCAATTATCATCGTTTGTCCAATTGTCCAAACACTACCAGCTATCCAATAAATAACCATACCAGAAGCCAAAGAGAATCCCATGAAAATAATCATAACCAACATAATGATGGTAAACCATTTCATTTTATCTCCTTGTTTTTTCATGTTTGGATTTTTGGTTGTTTTAGCAATTGCTTTTTGCTTTCTTTTTTGAATAATTTGTGGCAAAAGCATCGCTAAAGCCTGCAAACCGGCCATAACTAAGAACAAAACCAGAGCAGTCCACCAACCACCTTGATTTGGCCAATTGGTTAAATTAAACAATTGCGATTGAACAGAATCAGATAATCTTAATCCTAAAAATTCATTACTTGCCAAAATAGCAGAACCAGTCATTGCACCCCAAACACAAATAAAAATTGGGAATTGAATAATTAGCACTAATATAGACAAAAATGGATGGATTTTGTTTTTCTTATACAAGGCTTGAGTTTCCATCGCTAATTGTTGCTGTTCATTACGATTAGAATTGGCGTTAGGATACTTTGCTTGTATTTTAGCTATTTCTGGAGATAATTCCGACATCTTTGCCGTGCTTCTTGTTTGGTTTAAAGTAAAAGTCATCATGATAGCACGAATTAAGAATGTAACAATTAAAATAGCAAGGACCTGTGCCCATCCGCCACCAACTGTTCCAATAATAGAATTAGCAGTTGCGTCAATTAACCAGCCAATCGGATAGACAAGTAGACCTTCAAAAAAGCCTCTTCCCCAAGCATATTCCCAGTTTTTAGCTTCAATAAAAACTTCTAATTTGTTTTCGTTATTAAAACCATAATAACCATAAAACCCGTTAGTGGTTGCTAAACAACTGTTCGCGGTCGAAGCATAATTGCTCATCGATGATTGATAATATTTTACATAATCCGCATCAGGGCAATAATCAACGCCTAATTCTTTTTTTACTTGTTGATAAGTTTCGTTCCAATTCACCCAATAGTTATTATTATCGTTAGTCCCAGCATATTTTGTATAACCATAACCACGATTGTTTCCTTCTTTATCACCGATTAAAATTAACACAATGTCGTTATATGTCATTGTAGTTTTATCGGTGTGGTAAGCGCTGTTTTTGCTATCTTTTGCCGCTTCAACGGCCATATTTAAAAATTTCAAGTCCATTAAAGCCCAAAAATCTGTAAAATCATTAACCCTAATGTTTTGTTCAATTGCATTAGCGTTGATTTGTTTTAAAGCTAAATTGGAGTCAATGTTGTGTGATACATATAATTGATCATATCCTTGTAAAGGAACAGATCCTTCTACTTGAGTATCATAATAGGTGGAAACACCAAAAGAATAACGTCCTGAATTATCATCGTTCAAATTGTAGACATCAAAAGCGTACATGACAGATGATTTGTCGTTGACACTACAAAACGAAGCAGTACAAGATGTTAAACCAATTGCGGTAACTCCTAGTGCAAATACTCCTAATATTAGTTTTGTTTTTCTTTTCATTTATTTTCTCCGTGAATAAATGTTATTAAAGATTTCAAATTTTCCTTATTTTGCCAAAAATCATTATTTAAAAACAAATCTTTAACAACCACAATAACGTCAATTGAATTTTCGTTAAAATTAATTAAATCATTTAACATAGATCTTATTTGACGCTTGATGCGATTTCGTTTAACCGCCACACCAATCTTTTTGGAAACAGATAATCCAATTCTTACAAAACCCAAATCGTTTTTTAAATAATGTATTGTGTATATACTATTTTTCTTTGTTTTGCCTTGATGGACAATTTTTGCAAAATCTTCGTTTGATGTAACGCGGTAAATTTTCTTCACTGGATGCTCCCTTATTAAGCTGCGATTTTCTTTCTTCCTTTAGCTCTTCTTCTTGCTAATACTTTGCGACCGCCTGCTGTTTTCATTTTTGCTCTGAAACCAGCCTTATGAGCGTGTTTAATCTTACTTGGTTGATATGTTCTTTTCATACTCTTTTCCTTTCAACTTAAAAATACATAAATGTACGCAATAAAAATTATACGTATGCGTATGTAAGGTTGTCAAACAAATAAATATCTTTGAAAAGATAGATTCTTCTTACAAAAAACATTTTTGAGTTTGCATACAATCGTTTTCCACATAGCTGACAATGCGCAATTAATAACAATAGTTATAAATAACTAAATATGAGTATTTGCTTAGTTTTTTGAGCAAATATAAACATTTTCACATAAAACAAAACCACACAATGTGTTTTCCACACATTTATCCACATTAAAACTTTGTGGAAAACATTTTTCCAAGCACAAAACAAGCAAAAATATAACTTTTTTGTGGAAAACTAAAAATTGAGTATTTTTGAGTTTACACGGCTTGTGGATATCTATATAATTTAACTTGTTAAAACTATGAAATTTTCTGTATCAGAAGCGGCTCAACTGTGGCAAAGAGTGCTAGAAAAAGTCAAAATCAGATTAGATGATAGAAATATCTTTGATAATTTTTTTGATGGATCTTTCATTCACGAAATAAAAGAAGACACAATTTATGTCGTTGTCAATACATCTTTGGCGGCTCAGTTAATAAATACCAAATATATTGATATCCTTCATGATATTTTATTAGAAACAACCGAGTCTAATTTTAAATTAGTATTAATTACTAGCGAAGATATCAAAGAAGCTGAAAAAAATATTTTGCCAAGCAAGCAAGAAGAAATATTTAAAGAATCATACATTAATCCCAATTTAAATTTTGATAATTTTGTTATCGGTGCTTTTAATCGTTCTGCGGCGCAAGCGGCAATAATGATTGCTTCTAACCCTGGCAAAATGTTTAATCCTTTGTTTATTCATTCTGAATCAGGACTTGGAAAAACTCACTTGCTCCATTCAATAGGTAATTATATCAAAACAAACAAACCAGGAGCTAAAATTATTTGCGTTACAAGCGACGATTTTTTCAATGAATACGTCAAAAGTTTAACATCTGGAAAAGACACATCCTCTTTAAGAGATTATTGCAGGAGCGTCGATGCTTTTTTAATCGATGATATCCAGTTTTTAAACGACAAAAAAAAGACGCAAGAGTTATTTTATTATGTGTTTAATGATTTAGTTCGCTCAGGCAAACAAATCGTAATCACTTCCGATAGGCAACCAAACGAGCTAAAAGATATAGAACAAAGGTTAGTGACAAGATTTGCATCCGGACTTACCGTGCAAATAAACGAACCTGACAGCGAATCTTGCTTGGCGATTTTAAAAAAGAAAATAAAATCAAACAATCTATCAGAATTAACATTCGATGATGCTAGTTTAATATTGTTGGCCGACAAATTTTCTAAAAACGTTAGGGAATTAGAGGGCGCTTTAAACAAATTGGTTTATCATGCTATTTTAAAACAAACAAACCATATAGATATCACCATAGCAGTTGAAGCAATTTCCACGATGGTGGGTGGTAAATTCATACAAGACGAAATAACAGAGCAAAAAATTATTTCTTTGGTAGCTGATTATTATAACTTGACACCTTTTGTTTTAACCGGAAATTCACGAAATCATCAAATTGTATTAGCTAGACACGTAGCAATGTATTTGATAAGAAACACTTTGGACACACCTCTTAAAAAAATTGGTCAAGCATTTGGCGGCAAAGATCACACAACAGTTATGTCAGGCATTTCGAATGTGGATAAATTGTTGAAAAACGACGAGATGATGAAACAGGCTATTTCAGAGCTAAAATCAAGAATAAAAAAGGAATGATTTATTATAAATAAATAGTGGTTATAAAATAGTTTGAGTGGTATAATAATTGTTGTTAAAAAATGCAGATTTTCCACAAAATCCACTATATCTATTATTAATAATATTAATAAATGAAAAGAAAGGAAAAATATTATGAAGTTTACGATTTCAAGAGAAGATTTTCTTAAAGGATTAAACATTGCTTCTAGAGCTGTAGCATCTAAATCAGCTATACCCGTTTTAAATAATTTAAAGATAGATTTAGATGAAACTGGACTATATTTAACTGGTTCCAATAACGATTTGACAATCAAAACAATGATTCCTTATTCTGAAAACGGGAAAGAAATTATTAGGAATTATAAAGAAGGCTCCACTTTAATTAACGCTAAAATTATAACAGAGATAGCCAGGAGAATAGATTCTAATGAATTAACCCTTGATGTCATAGATTCAACAATAGCAGTTATATCTGATGGAAAATCAGAATTCAAGCTCAATTGTATTAGATCAGAAGAATATCCTGATTTGGATTTGGAACCAGATGGTCAATTTTTAGAACTCACTTTTGCTGATTTTGCGACATTGATTGACCAAACAGCCTTTGCAGCATCTACCAAAGAACAAAGACCAATATTAACCGCTATCAATTTAGAAGCTGTCGATGGCAAATTAACAGCGACAGCAACCGATTCGGCAAGAATGGCAAGAAAAACTTTAGATATTGATGTCTCTATTCGATTTGTTGCCAATATATCCGCCAAAATGCTTGTCGAAGTTGCGCATTTAGCCGAAGGCGCTCCTTTTGTTGATATTGCTATGTCTGATAAGAAAGCTTTGTTTTCTTTAGGTAAAACAGTCGTTGCCACTCGTTTGCAAAGCGGTGATTATCCCAATACAAAAAACATCGTGCCAAGAAATATTAATTATGTGCTGCAAGTTAATGCTAATGACATGATCAAAGCAATTGAGCGCGTTTCTTTGCTATCCATCGAAAGAGAAAATGTTGTTAATTTATCGATGTCTGATTCTAAAGTTGAAGTCACTTCAAAGTCGTCACAAATCGGTTCTGCGAGCGAAAGAATTGAAACTTGTAAATACGAAGGTCAAAGACTTGAAGTAAGTTTTAATAATGAGTTTGTCTTAGCGGCCATTAGATCATTAGGATGCACAGATGTTACTATCGCGTTTGTTGGAGAAATGAAACCGTTTATTATTAAAAATGACGACGACGATTCTGTCGTGCAAGTTGTAACGCCGATGAGAACTTATTAATTTTAATTAAACCAGCTTATAGCTGGTTTTTTTATTATTTTAACACAAAACACATCATCTTATTAAAATATTGCTCACATCAAACGCAAACTATTAAAAATTAGTTATTTTTTGATTGCGAATAATTGTTAAAATTATGTAGTTTTTTAAACTTATATATTATATAATATATCCAGGAAGTTTTTATGAATAAAAAAACAATCAAAATTAGGATTAAAACCAATTATGTGCAACTCCAGCAATTGCTCAAATTGGCAGATCTTATCGATTCAGGAGGCCAAGCCAAAATTTATTTGAATGAAAATAAAGTTTTGGTCAATGGGGAGTTAGAAAATCGAAGAGGTCGAAAATTGTATCCTAAAGATATTATTGAAGTTTCAGGTAACTTATTTGAAATATCCAAATAATGTTTGTTGAAAATATAACGATCAAAAACTTCCGAAATCACTCATATCTGACATACGATTTTTCTAACAAGATGAATATCTTTGTAGGTGAAAATGGTGTTGGTAAGACAAACTTGATAGAGGCGATTTATTATTTGAGCCTCGCTCGCTCGTTTAAAACTAGCGACGATCAAGAATTGATTCAACACGGAAAACAAACGGCAAGCATAGATGCAAAAATTGCCAGCAAAGACATTTCACACAAAATTAAAGTCGCGTTTACTAAGGAGGGTCGAAAAATCATAGTCGACGGTAAACCGATTGCCAAACTGTCAGAATTATCCCGTTTAATTAACATCATCATATTTGAGCCTAAAGATGTTATGATTTTTAAAGGGTTGCCAAAAGAAAGAAGAAATTATTTGGATGTTTCTATATCTAAAAAAAGCACCCCGTATCTTGGCTATATTTCTCAATACGAAAAGCTTTTAAAAGAAAGAAACACCTTGTTAAAGCAAGACAAAATCGATGAGACTCTTTTAGAAACTTTAACCGAGATGATGATTAAATTGTCAGGACCGATTGTGTCCTATCGCCAGCAATATATTAAGGACATAAATGGTGTCCTAAATAAAATTATACGCGCGCTCACGGGCGAGCGTATGAGTGCTAAAATAATTTATCAGCCGTTTATCCCGTACGATGATGAATTTGAAGAGCACGCCAAAGAAGCGTTTGCTAAATTCAAAGAAACTGACATTAAGAAAAAATCGACATCGCTTGGTGTTCATCGTGAAGACTTCATAATGTTGCTCAATGAAAAAGACATCTCTTCTTATGGCTCACAAGGTGAGAATCGAATTGTTGCTCTCGCCTTAAAATTGTCGCCGTTTTTCTTAATTGACGACAAAGACAAACGACCTGTTATTATTCTTGATGATGTTATGTCTGAATTAGACCTGAATAATCAGCAGCGTTTGATTCATTTTTTAAAAAAGTTTGAACAAGTGTTTATCACCTCGACCGACTTAATTGTTGACGAGGCAAACATTTATACCTTAAAAAAGAAAGGGGAATTTATCAATGGAAGATAAAAACGAAAATGTTGTTTCAAATCAGGAACAAGAGCAAGTAAAAAAACCTGACGAGACAAATCAAAAAAGCGTCGCCGAAGAGCATCCTGAAATTCTTGAAGTCTCTGATTTGACTAAAACCGAAGAAGAAATGGATAAAGCTGACGCCGAATATACCGCAACAAATATTCAAGTTTTGGAAGGGTTGGAAGCGGTTAGAAAACGACCAGGTATGTATATTGGCACAACCGCAAGTGCTGGATTGCATCACCTCGTATGGGAAATAATCGATAACGCTATCGACGAAGCTTTGGCTGGATATTGTACTGATGTCGATGTAATAATCAATAAAGACGGCACCTGCACCGTTAAAGATAACGGACGTGGTATTCCGGTCGACATCGTCGCCAAAAGCGGTCTATCGGGCGTAGAAACCGTATTTACAGTCTTGCACGCCGGAGGAAAATTTGGTGAAGGTGGTGGATATAAGGTTTCTGGTGGCTTACATGGTGTTGGTGCCTCGGTCGTCAACGCTTTGTCAACCTGGCTTGATGTTTATGTCCACAAAAATGGCGGCGTGTATTTTGTTAGGTTTGAAAACGGCGGCAAAACAGTCGCTCCTTTAAAAAGAATTGGAGATTGCGATGATAGTGGAACAATCGTCACTTTCTGTCCTGATCCAACGGTGTTTTTAGAAACAACCGAATTTGATTATGGAATTATTCGCGATCGCGTCAGACAAATGGCGTATTTAAATCGCGGATTAAGAATGACGGTCACTGACAATAGACCAGAAGAACCGGTTAGCGAATCGTTTTGTTATAAAGGTGGTATCAAAGAATATGTGTTATTTATTAACGAACACAAAACGCCTGTATTTAATGAAGTGATTTATTGTGAAGGTCGTGAAGAGGTTGAATATTTACCTGGTGTTAAAGGCCATATTTATGTAGAAACCGCGATGCAATATAACGATGGTTATTCTGCTAATATTTTCTCATTTTGTAATAATATTCATACACACGAAGGTGGGATGCACGAAGGTGGGTTCCAACTCGCTATGAACCGCGTCATAAACAACTATGCTCGCAAGACTAAGATGTTAAAAGAAAATGAGGATAATTTAACATATGATGATATCAAAGAAGGTTTGACGGCAATTATATCCGTTAAGCACCCAAATCCTCAATACGAAGGTCAAACAAAAACCAAACTAGGAAACCCAGAGGTTAGAAAAATTGTTTCCCAAATTGTCGGCGAACAATTAGATCGCTTCTTGATGGAAAACCCCAAAACCGCCAAATTAATTATCGATAAAATATTAATGGCAGCTAACGCTAGGGTAGCGGCAAGAAACGCTAGAGAATCAATTCGTCGCAAATCGGCGCTAGATATTACCACTTTGCCTGGCAAATTAGCGGATTGCTCTTCTAAAAAACCAGAAGAATGTGAATTATATATTGTTGAAGGTAATTCTGCTGGTGGTTCAGCTAAAAACGGAAGAAATCGTGAAACTCAAGCCATTCTTCCTTTGCGCGGCAAAATTTTGAATGTTGAAAAAGCTCAAGCCAAACGAATTTTTGCTAATGCTGAAATCGGAAATATGATTACCGCTATCGGTGGAGGTATTGATCCTGAATTTGATGTTAGCAAAATTCGCTATCATAAAATCGTCATCATGACCGATGCTGATGTTGATGGATCTCATATCCGCATTTTGCTATTAACTTTCTTTTATCGTTTCATGCGTCCATTATTAGAACAAGGTTATGTTTATATTGCTCAACCGCCTTTGTATAAAGTTGATTACAATCATAAATCTTATTATTGTTATAACGATGAACAATTAGAAGTTTTGAAAAAACAACTCAATCTAAAACCAGGTTATCCTTTCCAACGATACAAAGGGCTTGGTGAGATGGATGATACACAACTTTGGGAAACAACCATGGATCCAGCCAATCGTAAAATGTTGAGAGTGACGATGGACGACGCCATCAAAGCTGAAAAAGTGTTTACTGATTTGATGGGTGATGATGTTTTACCAAGAAAAGAATTTATTCACAATAACGCTAAATTTGTGAAAAACTTAGATATTTAATCAAGGAGAATTTTATGTCAGAAGATATTAAAAAAGAGCAAACGCTCGAACAAATTGAAGAAGGTATTGTTCCATCTTTAAAAGATACAGCTATTGTTGATCAAGTTCAAAATTCGTTCCTTGATTATGCGATGTCAGTTATTGTTGCTCGCGCTATTCCTGATGTTAGAGATGGTTTTAAACCGGTTCATCGCCGCATTATTTATGGCATGAATGAAACCGGCATGCTTCCATCTTCTCCATATAAAAAATCAGCTCGTATCGTCGGTGATGTTATGGGTAAATATCACCCGCATGGCGACTCGGCTATTTATCAAACCTTGGTGCGTTTGGCCCAGCCATTTTCAATGCGTTATACATTGGTTGATGGCCATGGAAACTTTGGTAGCGTCGATGGTGATGAAGCCGCCGCTATGAGATATACCGAAGCCAGAATGACTAAATTGGCTTTAGAAATGGTTAGAGACATCAACTGCGATACTGTTGATTTTGTCGATAATTATGATGGAAGCGAAATCGAACCTAGTGTATTGCCATCTAGGTTTCCTAACTTGTTAGTTAATGGTTCAAACGGTATTGCTGTTGGTATGGCTACCAATATGCCTCCTCATAATTTAGGGGAGGTTATTGATGGCGTAGTAGCAGTAGCTCATAATCCTAATATTACCCCAGAAGAAATTATGCAAACTTGCATCAGTGGTCCAGATTTTCCTACTGGTGGCATCATTTTAGGAAGAAGCGGTATTAAAGACGCTTATTCTACTGGTTCTGGAAGTATTGTTATTCGTTCCAAAGCTCACATTGAATCTTTAGAACACGGCAAATCTCGTATTATTGTAACCGAAATCCCTTATCAAGTTAACAAAGCTACCATGATTGAAAACATGGCTAATTTGGTTCGTGATAAAATTATTGATGGTATCACTGATATTCGTGACGAATCAAATAAAGATGGAATTAGAGTTGTTATTGAATTAAGAAGAGATGTGGTTCCAGAAGTCATATTAAATCAACTTTATAAAAACACTCAATTGCAAACTAGTTTTGGTGTCATTATGCTTTGTCTTGTTGATGGGGCTCCAAAAATTTTGCCAATCACTGATTTATTGAAACATTATCTTGATTTCCAAGTTGAAGTTATTAGAAGAAGAACAAAGTTTTTATTAGCAAAAGATGAAGCAAGAATTCACATTGTTGAAGGGTTGCTTATTTGCCATGACAACATTGATGAAGTGGTTGATATTATCAAAGCTAGTCCAACTCCTGAAGCGGCCACAACTGAATTAATAAACAAATTCGGTTTAACCGAGATCCAAGTAAACGCTATCATGTCGATGGCCTTGCGTCGTTTAACGGGTATCGAAACACAAAAATTGTTAGCTGAAAAGCAACAATTGCTCATCAACATTGGAAATTATCATCATATTTTAGAATCAAGAGATAATATTGTAGAAGTTGTTTGCAAAGAATTATTAGAAATTAAAGAAAAATATTCCGATGCAAGACGAACCGAAATTTCTGATGATTTGTCCAATATTGAAGACGAAGATTTAATTCCACAGCAAGACATCGTCATCACATTGACAAAAAACGGATATATCAAACGTCAAACTGTCGACACGTTTAAAACTCAAAATCGTGGTGGACGCGGCATTAGAGGCATGTCCACAAACGAAAACGACATCGTCGATATTATGCTGTATACCAAAACGCATACTGATTTATTGTTCTTTACTGATAAAGGAAAAGTCTATCGAGTTCGCGGATACATGGTTCCAGAATTTTCAAGAAACTCAAAAGGCTTGCCAATCATTAACTTGATCAACATTGAACAAGATGAAAATGTTAAGGCTATCATTCAAGCTGATGAATACGCCGATGGAGGACATTTGTTCTTTGTTACTGTTAACGGCATCGTTAAACGCACATCAGTTAAAGAATTTGAATCGATTAGACAAAATGGTAAAATTGCCATTTCATTAAAAGAAGGCGATATGCTTTTAGATGTTAAATTAACAGACGGAAACGCTATCATCGGCATTGCTGCTTCAAATGGAAAAATGGTCAATTTCTATGAAACGGATGTCAGGCCAATGGGAAGAACAGCGGCTGGTGTTAAAGGTATGAATGTTTCTGATGGTTCAATTTGCGTTGGTGTTACCACCTCTTTAGAAGGAAAATATATTTTAGCAATTACCGATAAAGGTTATGGAAAATTAAGTTTAGCCGAAACTTATCGTTTGACATCGCGCGGCGCCAAAGGCGTTATCACTATTAAATCAACTGATAAAGTTGGGAAATTAGTTGGAATTCGCGCTGTTGAAGGTGATGAGG
Source organism: uncultured bacterium (assembly GCA_949283025.1). GTDB lineage: Bacteria > Bacillota_I > Bacilli_A > RFN20 > CAG-826 > CAJOOD01. The sequence goes on along the minus strand of CASDRB010000013.1, from coordinate 62,988 downwards.
ATTTGATGGTTATTACAATCAACGGTATTGTCATCCGCACACCTATTGAACAAATCAAAATTGCTGGAAGAAATACACAAGGTGTTAAAATTATTCGCATCGAAGAAAAGCAACGCGTCTCATCGATTGCTATTGTTGCTCACGAAGAAGAAGTTGAAGAAGAAACTTCTAGCGAAGAAAACCAAGATAATACATCAAATAATGACAACCACCAAGAAACCGACCAAGATAACAACATTCAGTAAATAAAACGTTATCAGTGTCATATAATTGAGACTATGAAAGTTTTGATTTTATTTCAACCAAACAAAAAACAAGACGGTTTTGAAGGCTCCAGATTAAGAAAAACAATCAAAGGAGCCTTGAAACTGGCTGGTGTTTCATATACTTCATCGTTGGATGATGATTATGATATTGTTCATTTAATATCCTATGATGATTATGCCAAAGTTGTTGCCGCTAATGAAAAAAATGTTCCTATCATCGCCTCGGTTTTGATGTGCGAAAGTGATGCTGGAGCCTCTTTTTTAGATTTTAAAGACGATGATGGAAAAATTACTTACACCATTTCTAATAAAGCCTTAAAATTTTTAAATAAAATCAATCGGGTTATTATACCAAGCAAATCAGCAGAAGATCTTTTAAAAGCCAACGGCGTCGACAATAAATTCTCTGTTGTTTTACCAGGAGTCAATTTTTCGCGATTTGATTTTTCTAGAGATGATGAAAAAGAATTGTTTTATCGATATTTTAAAGAAGAAAAAAATCACAAATTAGTTGTTGGAAACGGCGATTATGGTTCTATAGAAGGAATAAACGCTTTTATTTTAGCGGCGAACAAATGCCCAGATGCAATATTTTATTTTTTTGGGCAAGCTAGTTCAGACACGGTTGCCAACAAACAAATAAAATCGTTGATTAAAAAAGCTCCAAAAAACTGTCATTTTAAAGAAATATGCCCTGATGATATTTATCGCAGCGCATTAATCAACGCCGATGTATTTATGCTCCCTTGCTATCGCTATGCAGGTGTGATTTCTATTTTAGAAGCAATGGCTGCTAAATGTGAATTGGTCGTTAGAAAACAAGCGGTGTTTGATGGAATATTGCAAGATGGTGTCAACGCCCACATTGCCTCTTTTAGTGAAACATTAGCAGCTTTAACAAAAGATTGTCTAGAAGGCAAAAGCAAGTCGACAATTTTTGAAGCTTATGAAGAAGTAAAAAAATATTCTGTAGAAAATATTGGCGAGCAACTCAAATCAATTTATCAACAAGAATTAACAAATATAAACGGAGGTCAAACCCAAGATGATTGACATTAATATAATTAGAGAAAACCCAGACAAAGTAAAAGAAGCCTTGAAAAGAAAGTTATACGAGGTTGATTTTAGCCAATTTCTAAAATGGGATAAGCAAAGAAAGGAATTATTGCTTTTAACAGAGTCTAACAAAGCAGAGCAAAACCGCCTTTCTAAAACCGTTCCACAAGTAAAAAAAGAAGGCGGCAACGTTAATGAAATCTTTGCAAAAGTTAAAGAATTAGGTGCAAAAAACAAAGATTTAGAAGAAAAATTGGCTATTTTAGAAAAAAATATATTCGATTTTGTCGCTGCTTTACCTAATATCCCTGATGACGATTTATTAGGAGGCGGAAAAGAAAATAATAAACCAATTAGATCTTATTTAGAAAAACCTAAATTTGATTTTAAATTTAAAGATCATGTTGAACTTTGTGAATCACTTGGTTTAATCGATTTTGAAAGAGGCGCCAAAATTGCAGGGCGAGGTTCTTGGGTCTACACCAATTTAGGCGCACAACTTGAATGGGCTTTGATTAACTTTTTCATCAGCGAGCATTTAAAAGACGGATATATGTTTTTATTGCCGCCACATCTATTAAACGAGCAATCTGGGTTTGTGGCGGGCCAATTCCCAAAATTTAAAGAAGATGTATTTTGGTTAGAAAACGTTGAACCCAAACGATTCTTGCTTCCAACCGCCGAAACTGCTTTGGTTAATTATCATCGCGATGAAATATTATCTTATGACGAATTGCCTAAAAAATATTTTGCATACACACCATGTTATCGAAAAGAAGCAGGAAGTTATCGAACTGAAGAAAGAGGCACGATTCGCGGTTATCAATTTAACAAAGTAGAAATGGTGCAATATACCACTCAAGAAAATAGCGACGCCGCATTTGAAGAAATGGTAAACAAAGCCGAAAGATTACTTCAAAAACTTGGGCTTCACTATCAATTATCCAAATTAGCGGCGGGCGATATTTCTCATTCTATGGCAAGAACTTATGATATAGAAGTTTGGATTCCTTCAATCGGCATTTATAAAGAAGTGTCTTCGGTTTCTAATGCTAGAGATTACCAAGCAAGAAGAGGAATGATTCGCTACCGTGATAAAGAAAGTGGAAAAACAAAATTTGCACACACATTAAATGGTTCTGGGTTGGCAACCTCTAGAGTGTTTCCGGCTTTATTAGAACAACTCCAACAAAGCGATGGATCTGTTAAAATCCCAGAATGTTTGCAACCATTCATGGGTGGATTAAAAGTTTTAAAGCCAATTAAATAATTTCAAATAAGCCCATATTTGGGCTTTTTGTTTTGCTGTTGGTCAAATAAAAAACGCCCAGGCAATGCCTGAGCGCTTTTTTAATGTATTTTTGATTTATTTCTTTTTGGCCATGATTGCGGCTTGAGCAGCAGCTAATCTAGCAATTGGGACACGATATGGAGAACAAGATACATAATCTAATCCAACATTATGGAAGAATTGAATTGATAATGGATCACCACCATGTTCACCGCATACACCAATATGAAGATCTTTGTTAGCTTTGCGTCCATCTTCGACAGCGATTTTGATCAAGCGGCCAACACCTTTGGTATCGACGTGAGCAAATGGGTCTTGTTCAAAGATTTTCTTAGAATAATAATCTGGTAAGAATTTGCCAGCATCATCACGAGAGAATCCATAAGTCATTTGAGTCAAGTCGTTGGTGCCAAATGAATAGAAGCAAGCTTCTGGAGCGATTTCACCAGATAATAAAGCGGCCCTTGGGATTTCAATCATGGTACCGATATGATATGTTAAATCAACTTTATTTTCAGCGATAACTTTTTCGGCTTCTTCGACCAATACAGATTTGACATAACGGAATTCTTTAACATCCAAAGTTAAAGGAATCATAATTTCAGCAACAATCTTTTTGCCTAAATCTTTTTGGGCTTTGATAGCAGCTTCAATAATTGCGCGAGCTTGCATGCGTCCGATTTCTGGATAAGAAACATCTAAACGGCAGCCTCTATGACCCATCATTGGGTTGAATTCGTGCAAGTATTCAATTCTTTCTTTAACATGAGCGACAGTCATATTCATCGCTTTAGCTAATTCAGCAATTTTATCTTCTTCTTGTGGTAAGAATTCGTGTAGTGGTGGATCTAATAAACGAACGTTGACATTCATTCCGTCCATCGCCATATATAATTGATAGAAATCGTCTCTTTGATATGGGAGTAAATTAGCCAATGCAGCTTCTCTATCTTCAACAGTTTCAGAAAGAATCATTTTACGCATATGGAAAATACGTTCTGGATTGAAGAACATATGTTCGGTACGGCATAAGCCAATGCCTTCTGCTCCAAATTTAGCAGCGGTTTTTGCATCGCGTGGAGTATCGGCGTTAGCGCGAACTTTTAATGTTCTATATTCATCAGCCCAATCCATGATACGTTTGAAATAACCACCTAATTCTGGATCGACTTTTTTGATTTCGCCAGCATAGACGCTACCAGTGGAACCATCTAAAGAAATAATGTCGTTTTCGGTGTATGTTTTTCCACCTAAAGTCAATGTTTTAGCTTCTTCGTCGATGACAGCAGCAGAGCAACCTGCGACACAGCACTTGCCCATACCACGAGCAACGACAGCGGCGTGAGAAGTCATGCCGCCTCTCATTGTCAAGATACCTTCAGCAGAAACCATGCCATCAATATCTTCTGGAGATGTTTCGGCGCGGACTAAGACGACCTTTTCACCAGCATCATGACGAGCTTTTGCTTCTTCAGCAGAGAAGGCAATCTTACCAGTTCCAGCACCTGGAGAAGCAGGTAAACCAACACCGATAGGTTCGACAGATTTTAAAGCTTTTGGGTCAAAACTTTGGTGCAATAATGAATCTAATGCACCTGGTTCAACGCGGCAAACAGCTTCTTCTGGAGTAATTAAACCTTCATCAACTAAATCGCAAGCAATTTTTAAAGCTGCAGCAGCGGTGCGTTTGCCATTACGAGTTTGCAAGAAATATAGCTTACCTTCTTCGACGGTGAACTCCATATCTTGCATATCTTTGTAGTGGTTTTCCATTTTTTCGATGGTAGCCAAGAATTGTTCATAGACTTCTGGCATTCTTGCTTTTAATTCTTCAATATGAAGAGGAGTACGAATACCAGCGACGACGTCTTCGCCTTGAGCGTTTGGTAAATATTCGGCAAAGACTTTCTTTTCACCAGTTGATGGAGAACGAGAGAACGCAACACCTGTTCCAGATGTTTCGCCTTTGTTACCAAAAGCCATCGATTGAACGTTGACAGCAGTACCCCATTCATATGGGATGTTGTTCATTTTACGATAAGTGTTAGCTCTTGGGTTGTCCCATGAACGGAAGACAGCAGTGACAGCTTCGATTAATTGAACATATGGATCAGATGGGAATTCTTCACCAAATGTCTTTTTATAATAGTCTTTATATTTTTTGACTAATTCTTTTAATTCGTCAGCAGTGACTTCGGTATCTAGTTTATAACCGCGTTTTTCTTTTAATTCATCTAACATCTTATCCATGTCAGTTCTTGGGTGACCTTTAGCGATGTTGGTGAACATTAAGATGAAACGACGATAGCAGTCTAAAGCGAATCTTTCGTTGTTTGTTTCTTTTGCTAAAACACTAGCGGTGGTATCATTTAAACCTAAATTTAAAATAGTGTCCATCATGCCTGGCATAGAAACGCGTGCACCAGAACGAACAGAAACCAATAATGGATTATGATCGCCACCAAATGTCTTACCTGTTTCTTTTTCAATACCTTTAATAGCATCAAAAATTTCTTTTTTCAAATAATCAGGTAAAGTTTTGTTGCTTTGATAATACAATGTGCAAGCTTCAGTAGAAATGGTAAAACCTTGTGGAATTGGAATACCAACGTAAGTCATTTCGGCTAAGCCAGCACCTTTTCCTCCTAAAAGCTCTTTTCCTAAACCGTGAGCTTCTTTAAAGGAGTAAACATATTTTTTTGACATACAGAACCTCCTCAAGTTCTTTTGTCCGACTTAAAAACATAAGTAGTCGGAACTTACGCTAATATATTATCATAAATGATAATTGTTTTGGTAGAAAAAGAAAAAAAATCAATGATTTTTATTACTAACTTGCTTTTATAATAAAAAGACCACCTTCTGGTGGTCTAATGATGTTTTATGTTGCTGACTCCTCTGGCTTATCTTCTTTTGCCATCGGGTTTGTTCCAGAGAATTGAGCGTTATATAATTCGGCGTAAAAGCCTCCTTTCGCTAGCAATTCTTGGTGATTGCCGCTTTCAATAATTGAGCCTTTATTCATGACTATAATCATCTTAGCGTTTTTAATAGTTGATAATCTATGAGCGATAATAAACGATGTTTTACCTACCATCAATGTATCCAACGCATCTTGGATTTGCATTTCAGTACGAGTATCAACACTAGATGTAGCTTCATCTAAAATTAAAATTTTTGGCTGTGAAACGATTGCTCTTGCAATAGTAATTAATTGGCGCTGGCCTTGTGAAACATTGGTACCATCTTCATTTAGCATGAAATTGTAGTTGTTTGGCAAAGTTTTAATAAAATGATGAGCGTGAGCAGCTTTGGCAGCTGCGATAACTTCTTCATCTGTGGCATCGCTTCTACCATAACGAATATTTTCTTTAATTGTTCCTGCAAATAACCATGTATCTTGCAAAACCATTCCGATTGATCCCCTTAATGCGGCTCTAGAATAATGACGAATATCGTTGCCATCTAATATGATGTTTCCGCTATCCACATCATAAAATCTCATCAATAAATTAACAATTGTGGTTTTGCCAGCTCCAGTTGGGCCGACAATAGCAATGCTATCTCCTTGATGAACTTCTAGGTTCATATCCTTAATCAATTCTTTGTCTTTAGTATAACTAAAATCAACGTTTTTAATAGAGATATTACCAATAATTCCCTCTTCTGTATCAATACAATCTATGTCTTCTTTAACCTCCTCGGGGGCATCTAATAATTCATAGATTCGTTCAGCAGCAGCGATGACGCCTTGAATTGTTGAAGCCAATTCACCTAATTGTTGGAATGGTTGTTGGAATAATTGCAAATAAATAAAGAACGCTGCAATTGTTCCTATTTTATCGGCGTTCATTGTCGCACCTCCAATAACGCAGACAGCGACATAACCAACGTTGTTAATAAAGCGCATTGATGGGAAAATTAAAAATGATAGCCATCTTGATTTCCAATCTGCTTTTTTCATTTGATCTGATAAAATATTGAATTCTTTTAATGAATCTTGCTCTTTATTAAATAATTTAACAACAGTAAAACCAGCATATTGTTCTTCGGCGTGGCCTTCAACAGCTCCTAAACGATTTTGATAGGCTACATATTGCTTTTGAGAATGTTTTGCGATAACGACAGTAACAATAATGCATAATGGTAAGGTTGCAATAACTACTAATGATAACTGCCATGACATTATAAACATAATTATAACAACAGCAATGAACAAGGAGATGCTATTGATTGATTGATTTATAATCATCGACATCGAACGAGAAATAGTATCGACGTCGTTTGTGCCTCTTGATAAAATTTCTCCGACAGTATGATTATCATAAAATGACAAAGGCATTAAATCTAGTTTGGTTTTAATTCTTTGGCGGAATTGGAAAGCATAACCAGCCGATATTTTAGCTACTGTGAATTCTGCAAGCCAGGAAATAAATGCGCCAGCAAAATAAAACGCTAAAATAATTCCAAACCCTTTAAACATTTCTGACCAAACAATTGAAACTTGGCCATTTATAATATGGATATATGTGCCAATATAACTTTGGCTTTCTCCAGAAGCTGCTGCAGATAGTGCATCTTTTGTTATTCCGTTGATGATTTGTTGTAAAAACATCGGCGAAAGGGCGGTCAATATTGCCGAGCAGATTAACAACGTAGCAACAAAACTTAAGATTACTGCTACAGGTTTAAATTCTTTGATTAAGCGCGCAGATGTTCCTTTAAAGTTTTTAATTTTATGGGTGGTTCTTACACCTGGATCTCCTCTTGGTGGCATATTATTGTTCGCCTCCTTCCTCATCGTCGTCAACATGAGCTTGTAACTCTTTTCTTAACTTGATGGTTTTTTCGATTTCATCTTTGTCTAATTGCGATAACACAATTTGTTGATAAACCGGACAATTAATTAGCAGTTCATCGTGTCGGCCTTGCCCGGCGATTGTTCCATCGTTTAAAACGATAATATTATCAGCGTCTAAAATCGATGAAACACGTTGAGCGACAACAATCACAGATGAATTGCCTGTATAGGTTTTTAAAGCAGTTCTTAATTTAATATCTGTTTTAAAATCTAACGCCGAAAAAGAATCGTCAAATATGTATATTTCTGGGCGTTTGACTAACGCTCTTGCAATAGAAAGACGCTGTTTTTGCCCTCCTGAAAAGTTTTTCCCGCCTTGAGACACGTATGAATCAATACCTTTATCTTTTTTAGAGACAAAGTGAGCGGATTGTGAAACTTTTAATGCTTCTTTTAAATCGTCATCGGTCGCATTTTTATTTCCGTATAATAAATTATCTTTAATTGTGCCGGTAAAAAGTCGAGCTTGCTGTGGCACAAATCCGATTTTGTCTCTTAAATCGTGTTGTGAATATTCTTTAACATTGACTCCGTCGACTAAAATTTCCCCAATTGTCGTGTCATAAAACCTTGGAATTAAATTAATAATAGATGATTTGCCAGATCCAGTTGACCCGATGATAGCAGTCAATTGCCCTGGTTTAACTTTGAAGTTAATATCTTTTAATGTTGGTTCTGTTGCATCCGGGAATGTAAATGTTACATTTTTAAATTCGACGGTGCATTTATCTTCTTCTTTAATTGTGTTAACATCGATTGGGTTTTCTGGGTCGTTTATGCTTGGTTCCATATTTAATACTTTAAAGATACGTTTAGCACAAGCATTAGCGTTAGGTAATTGAATAAAAATCATCCCTAACATTAAAAATGACATCATGATGTGAGTAGAATAATTAGCGACAGTGATTGTGTTGATAAAAACATTTGCCGTGCCGCTTGATTCAGTAAACATTTTTCCATCCATCAATGCGAATCCAACAAAATATACAGCAAGGTATGTGACATTAAAAATAATGTTAATAGCAGGGTTGATATATGACATGGTGCGATTGACTTTGACGATGGTCTTGGTCATATCTTGGTTTTTTTCGGTGAATTTTGCATATTCTTCTTCTTGTTGATTAAATGCTCTAACTACCCTAACTCCAGTAAGACCTTCTCTTAAAACAATGGTCAAATTGTCTAATTTAGTTTGTATATGCGTAAATAACGGAGATGCAATTACAAACACGATGGTGATAACAATAAATAAAATCGGTAACGCTACGACAAATACCATTGATAATTGCCAATCTAAAGCCGTTGCTTTTACAATTGCGACTATCAACATGACGGGTGAAAAAATAACTGTTCTTGAAAACATGGTAAATGTGTCTTTAACAATGTTGATATCGTTTGTGGTTCTCGTTAACAATGAAGCGGTGCCAAACTGATTAAACTCAAACATTGAAAATGACATAATTTTTTTAAAGATTTGTTCTCGAATGTTTCTTGCATAAATTGCTCCGACAATCGAATTGAGAATCTGCACAAAAATTGCACAAGCTAAAATTCCTAAGCAAATGGCAATCATCAATCCTCCATCTTTCCAAATTAGAGCCATTCTTTCACTTTGGTCAGTGATGGTCACGTCTTGCATCGTGGTCAAAATGGATGACATATAATCAGGCAACGATAATTGCAACCACGCTTGAACAACCATCAATATTGCGTTTAAAGTTAAAGCCCACCAAAGATGTTTAATGTACTTAACTAATCTAAGCATGATTTACCTCCTTTTTTATAATTAAATTGCAAATAATTTTTGCATCGACATTTTTAAAATTTTTGCTGCCTAATTGGATGCGATTAAAAGCTAAACCTTGCAAGCATGCTAAATAGGCACGCAAATATTCTAAATAGTCGCCTTGTTCGAAATCGCCATCTGCCTGTCCTTGCTTAATAAGATTGGCAAGCCTTCGTAAAGGACCTGGTTTTCTTTTTTTGTCAGTTTTAGGAGGGGCAGGAACCTTTTTTTGCAAATGGAAAGTCAAAAATAGATATAGAATATAAGCATCTTCATCTTCTCCTTTTAAAGTTTCAACAAAAAAGTTAGTGACGTCTTTAAGGACGAAAATAGCCTTTTGTTCAAAATCTAAAGTAGCGATTTTTTTATCCCATCTTGCCAAAATATATTTCATTAAATTATGGAGCAAATCGGCTTTGGAATTAAAATAATGATAAAAAAGTCCATGCGAACATTTAGATGCCTTGGTAATATCATCAATTGATATTGAATCATATCCATAGACACTGAAAAGTCGAAGAGAAGCATCAATTATGCTTTGTCTTCTTTCATCACTAATAACTCGAAAATCTTCTTTACTTCTTGGCATAATTTTTAATTGACGATTTCGTCAATGAAAGAATTATATTCTTAAATATAATGATAGTCAATAATCATTTTGAGATTTAATATTTTTGAAAAAGATATATAAATCTTTTATAATGTTCCTATTAAGGATGTATCATAGCAATGGAAAATAATGCAATTTTTGAACCTTTAGAACATTATAATAAAGTTTTAAAAGACAAATTTAACGATGAAACAATAAAATATTTTGATGCATTGGTAAAAGCTTCTCGAGTCGATGAGACACTAAACGAACAAACAGTTAAAAAATATAATACCGCTCAAAAAAAGGCCGAAGAAGCAAAGGGCAAAACTAACTCAGCTAAAGTATTGAAAGGCTTCTTGATTTTTTTAAGCATTCTTGGCTGGGTGGCAGCAATTGTCGGCGGTGTTTTAATATATACAACCCTCTCAAGCAATAATGGTGGAAATGTTTTAATTCCAATTATTATTTTAGCAATTGGTGTCGTTGTTGGTGTTTCTATGATTTTAATAATTGTTTTATCTATAAACAAAATCATTAAACAAAGATTGGCTAGTCAAAAAGAAAAAGAAAATATCGCTAAAAAATTGCTGCAAGAATGCTATGATCAGATGGCTCCGTTAAACTCTTTGTTTGATTGGAATATTCCGGCGAAAATCATACGAAAAGTTACTCCCTTGCTGCAAGTTGATGATTATTTTGATATTCAAAAATACAACCATATGAATAAAAAATATGGGTTTACTAATATCGACGACAAAAACACATCGACTGTGCTTGTTTTATCTGGGTCTATTGTCGGAAATCCTTTTTTGGTTGTTAGAAATCTTAAAACATATATGTCTAGCAAAATTTATACTGGTTCAATGACAATTACATGGACTGAGCGAGTTATGGATTCTAATGGCCGTTCAAGAACGGTGACAAGATCGCAAGTTTTACACGCTAGTGTCAGTAAACCGTGTCCAGCATATGAATATAATACTTATTTGGTTTATGGAAATGATGCTGCTCCTGATTTAAAATTCACAAGAAGTCCAAGTGGTGTTAGTGGAAAAAGCGAAAAAGAAATTGAAAAATATGTAAAAAGACACGAAGATGATTTGGTTAGATATGCGGATAATGCAGTAGCTAAAGGCAAAAGTTTTACTCCGATGTCTAATACCGAATTTGAAATTTTATTTGGTGCTTTAGATCGAAATCACGAAGTTCAATTTAGACTGCTTTTTACACCTTTGGCTCAAAAATCTGAACTTCAATTAATTAAAACTAACCAACCATATGGCGATGATTTCCATTTTGAAAAAAGGGGACCGCTCAATTTTATTGTATCGGCTCATTCTCAAAATAGTGACATATACGCTAACCCATATAATTTCAAACATTATGATTTGAAAGCTTTAAGAACTAAATTTGTCAATTATTGCAATGAATATTTTAAAAGTTTGTTTTTTGATTTAGCGCCACTGATTGCAATTCCGTTATATCAGCAACACAAGCCCGTTGAATACATATATAAGGACTTGGATATTTTTGAACGAAATTATACTAACTACGAAGAAGAATCGCTTGCTAACTCGTTTCCTCAAGAAGTTTTTGCTCATCCTTCTTCTGTCACTAAAGCCATATTAAAAACAAGTTTGATTAATAAAAACGGGACATCTGATAAAGTTTTAGTTAAAGCTTATTCTTATTATACCGAGCCACGCGTTGAGTATGTTCCGGTCAGTGGCGGTGATGGCCGAGTTCATAATGTTCCTGTCCATTGGGATGAATATTTTCCATTAGAAAAAAATAGTCTAATGGGGGTTAAATTATATCGCACAAGCCGCTATGATTATGATAAAGCATATTCAAAATTTGCAAACGCTAGAGGAATCGGTGGCAACTATCTATATGAAAGAGGTTTGTTTGCTTTTATTGCTAAAGAATCCTTTAATGATGAAGATGATAATGAATTAAGCGAATTATTTGGTTATAATAATAAAGATAATAAGGAGGAGATTTAAATGGCTAATCCATTAGACGAGATGAATGCCCCAATTATGGAAGAAGGCCGCGATGTTAATGTCATTGCAAAACAAATTCCGATTAAAGTTGGTATTGGGTCAACAATTTTTGAGGTTTTACTTTGGGTGCTCGGTATAATTCCTGGCGTCATATTTTTAATTTTAAAAATTAAAGCTGACAATCATTTGCGAAAACTTGAACAAAGAATACAAAGAGACGCATCACAAATTGATAATTATTTAGAACAAAGAGTTGTAATTTTATCAAACTGCGCTAAATTGTTGGATAAAGCAATAGATTTAGATAAAGATACATTAACTGCTATTGCTGCTTATCGCGGTGGTACAAGACCAGAAAATGATGCCATCCGTAATGATATCGCTTCAAAAATGGAAAATGTTGCTACGCAAATCAATGTCGCTGTTGAACGTTATCCAGATTTAAAAGCTCATAACGAGATTGCTGATGCCATGCAACAAAATTCGTATTTGCAAAAAGAAATTACTGCTGCTCGTGAAGTTTATAACGATTCTGTCAATCAATGGAATCATGATGTAAACTCTTGGCCGACTAAAATGATTGTAGCAGCAAGAAAAGGATACACGACCCGCATCCCGTTTATCGCTTCTAAAGAAATTAAAGAAAAAGCAAGAGATGTCTTCTTTTAATTGAAAAACAAAATTTAACATTAACCGCGAATATGCTTTCGCAGTTTTTTTATTGCTCGTTCTAACTAATTTTCAAAAACTATCTTGTTTAATAGATAGTATATAGTAAAATATACCTGTTCTTTTTGGAGGATTTATGAATAATAAAACTATTTTAAAGCGATTTAGTTTGGTTTTATGGATGAACTTAGTTGCTTATTTTATTCCATTAGTTTTTAGTGTTGTTTTAATTAATTTATCTATGTCTAGTCAAACGACTGCTGGTAAATTATCGCAATCATTTGCGATGTATATTGTCGCTTTTGTAGCGACGATAATTCCTTTGCTTGTTTTGCGCTTAATATTAATATTTTTAAAAAAAGATAAGCAAATAAGAATTAAATATTTAGTTTTGTCTTATTTACAATTACTTATTTTCCCAATATTTTTTATTTTCCAAACGATATATTTATCGAGAATGTCTGAGTATACTTCTTATGTTGACATCTTTAAAGGAGAGGGATCGCTTTTAAATGTTGTGATGATTGTCTTGATTGCTTTGTCTATTCTTTACAATATTTTTGTCATTGTTTATGGTCATTTAATAACTAAACCAATCATCGCGGAAGAAGTTTTAAAAAGAAAAAAAGAAAAAAACGATAGAAAAATAGTTTTAAATCAAGAAAAACAAAAAAGAATTCAACAACTTAAAATTGAAAAAGAAAAACAATACGAAGCAAGACAATTGCAAAAACAAAAAGAATTTGAAACCAAACAAATTCAAAAACAAACAAAAGTTATTGCTGGCCAAAAAGAAAACGATATAGTCGTTAAAACCAAACAATCTATTCAAAATATTAAATCTAACCAATCAGATGATATTTTTAATGTGAGAAACAACATCTTTAAATATTTAGCAATTGCGTTTGGCATTTTTGCTGCTTTATTTTCTTTAGCAGGACTTTTAAATTTTTTAAGTTTGATGGGCGTTGGTGGTGTGATTACTATCGTTAATTCATTTGTTGTAATGATACTAGTGGGCTTATTTTTGCTGTTTTCATTGTCATACTATATTTATGCTCTTGTTAGTCAATTTATTAAAAAAGACCAAATTACTTTAGCTCAAAAACTTTCTAACAAAATTTTGTTTATTGTTTTGCCACCTTTTATTATTTTAACTTTTTTATTGTTTTTAGATTTGCTGCCAACCTCAATTCATATTTTCCCACAAATAATTTTTAGATTTATCCTATATCCATCTTCTAGCATTTGCATTTTGGTATTGGGAATTTGCTTTTTTGCTTTATTTATCGCCTATTTGATTTTGAATTATAAAACCTATCTTCGACTATATAAACAATTTGATAGCGAAGCAGAAAACATCATTAATGAGGATTGGTTAAAAACGAATCAAAAATCATATGATAAATTAATGAGTGTTTATCTAAAGGTAAACAATTATTTCCACGCAAAACAAGGTTCAACTAAAGTCAAAAACACTTACAATCAAGTTAATGCATTATGTATAGTAATTACGATTGTATCGTTTTTACCATGTTTAATTTGGCCAATAGTTATTTTTAGTCAGCTTTTCAAAGGAGACCAATCTGCTATTGGTTTTATAAATTATATGATTTATCCCGTGCTACTTTATTTTTTAATTTTTGTTTTTGAAATAACTATTCTATTTTTAAGAAAAACATATTATAAAGCAATGGTAGGGAACGTTGTGTTTAACGAGCAAAATAATGATTTAGAAGAAAAGTATTCTTATTTTTCAAATTATTATATGAGTCATTGCATTTCAGATAAAGTTGTTAAAAGAAACGTGGAAAGAAACAAATTATACGCAAGAGGTCCTCTTATTGCTTGCTATGATGATGTTTGGACGGCTTTGTTTGTTGGACTACCGCTCACATTTATATTTATTTATATTGCTATCTTTGTAATTCTATTATCAATAATTTTATCTGCGTTTAGCGATGGTTCTTCTACCTCTTCAACGTATTCTATGTCAAGCAATAGCGAGCCATCTACAACTGATAACGATCAAGAGCCATCATCTTCACAACTGAGATTAGAAGGCAATGGATATAACGAATGGTATGATATCGATAGCAACGGCGATATACGTATTAATGGATCATATACAGATTTTAGACTTATTGGCAACGATATTTGTCATTTGGAAGGCGATACAATAAAACAATGGAAGACAATTGCCACTTTATCGTCTGGTTCAAATGAAGGCACTGTCTTATATTTAAATAATTATGACGGTCCTAAATTATTTATGAAATGGCACAAATAAAATAAAACACCTTTTATAAGGTGTTTTTAATTTTAAATATTTAAATATCGCTTTGTTTTTATCAGTATTGATTTAACATTATCAAATGTTGCAATATCGATTAACTCATCAATATTTAAATAATCAGCTTTTAATATATTTTTTTCGCTTATTTGTATGCTTTTCAAATCTTTTATCATAAAAAGATAAGGGTAGACTTTCTTAATGATTTTTATTTTGGTGTTGGGTAGATCAAATCGATATTGATAAGGAGCAAATTTAACAACAAATTCTTTTGTGTTTAAAGTCACTCCGGTTTCTTCTTTGCATTCTCTAATCGCACATTGAATTATGTTTTCGCCCTTTTCAATGTGTCCTTTTGGCAAAGAAATTCTTTCTTGACCAAATATGTTTTCAATCGTGTATAGCACTTTATTTTTATATACGACGATAGCCATCGATGAGTATTCGCGTTTAATCACAACAAATAATCTCCATCGCTGCAAACAACAACATTGTCTTTAAAATAAGCCGAATAGGTGATTGGTTCGTCTTCATCCATGGTAATTTGTTCAAATTGTGCGATGGTTCCTTGATAATAAAGCGCCATTGTTGCACTAGAGAATATGAATGGTGATTTGCCAAAAGCTGTTAAACTGATGGGCAATGTAAGTTTTGTGATGCTGATATTATAAGCAAAAGCATAATCTCCGATTGTTTTTAAACCTTCTTGTAAAACCACTTCGCTTGTTGCGTTTCCATATGGATATGAAATTAAAGTTTGCATATCTTTTGTATATAAACCGCTTTGATAGGTGACATAAAAAGGATTGCTATCATCTACTTCAATTGTCAATGCCGATGCGTTTCCATAAAATGGATTTTGGCCAATGGTTTCAACCGAAGCTGGAATTTTAAAATTGGCCAAATATGTGGCGTTAGAAAAAGCCATATCACCGATGCTAATTAAACCATCATTAAAAATCACTTCTCTTAAATTGGTTGATTCACTAAACGCATAGTCACCAATAGATTTTAATGTGGATGGGAAACTGATAGTAGTAACATTTTTAGCACGAGAAAATCCATTATTGCCAATGCTAATTAATCCTTCATTTAAATTGATAGAATATAAAGATGTGCAATCGTATACGGCAAAATCATCAAGATATTTTAAACTATTTGGCGCTATAAATTTTTTCAATCCAATGCAATTTGCAAAACTTAAATAGCTCAATCGTTCGACATTGCCATTAAATTGTATCTCTTCAAGGCTATGGCAATGATAACAAACGCCTTCTGGTATTACATCAATAGATTCAGGGAACGAAATTGTTTTTAAAAAAGCGCAATAAGTAAAAGCGTAATTTCCAATTTCCACAACGCTAGAAGGGATATTAATACTTGTTATATTTCTATTGTTAGAAAAAGCATATGGCGCTATTTTTTTAATTTGTGTCTCAATAGTTAATTCGCCGTGTATACGATCAATAGGATTATAAATAATTGTATCTTTGCTTTTATTTAATAAAACACCATTTTCGCTTGCGTATTTTGGATTATTTTCATCGACGATTATTTCTTTTAAATTAACCAAGTCATCAAACGGCCCATCTGGTAAATTAGTAATGTATTTACCAAGTTGTATTGCCTTGATATCAACGCTAGCAAAACCGCCTTTTTCAATGCCTACAACTTGATATGTTTTTTGATTATAAGTGGTGGTGTCAGGAATTATTAATGGGTCAGGTATGTAATTAGATGTTGGTTTATAGCCAATTACAAACGCTTCTAATGTATCATCATTGTATCGATATGAAAAATCATTAGAATCAGTTTCAATAAAATCAAACAACACATATAAGTCATAGTTATTTTTTGTCGCTTCAAATTTATATACGCCTTGATTCATTGATAATCTATTGCCATCTAATTTTACTTGGGCAATATAATAGCCGCGATCAGGTTCAATGTTTAAAACAACAGTATCTCCGACATAATATGTGTCTAATAATGATATAGTTCCTTTACCATCATAACTGACATTTACTTCTACTGGTATTTTAGTTGGGATTGTTGAGGTGTTTTCGCTTGTAGAAGTTGTATTGTTTTGATTGTTAGAACAACCAAAAAGCATGGTAATTGATACCAAAAACCCTACAAAACCTAATGTTTTGATGCTATTTCTAGTCATTGAAGGGTATCTCCGTTTCTCCCACATTTAAAAATTCGATTTTTACTATACCACGTTCGATATCGCTTAATGACATATAATTATATGAAAATTGAACATAGGCCAATGAGCCATCATTATTAAGTCTAATAGCAACAGAACTAGCGTTGGTGATATGAGAAGATTTAAATGGAGGTTTGGCGATATTAAAACAACCAGTTAAAGCTTGCAAAGCAATAGCTTCGTTTTCATAATTGTTGGTCGTATTGTTATAAACAAACAAATCTTTTGAAACATTATTTACAATTGGAAGCAAGTCTTCATAATAATACATTCCTTGATAAACCGAAGAAAATTGAGTGGTGGTTGCTTTTTGATATTCACCATTGTTATAAACATAGGAGAATAATTTTTCTGAAGCCGCGTCTGGCTTTAATAAATAGTCGTTTGGATTACGCGTTGTTTCGCTTGTATCGCTTTCCTCATCGCTCCAATTAGCGACATAAATATTAGCGCCGTCAAAATACATTTTTTGATAAGTTGAAGTTTCGCTTAATCCATCTAATGATTGTTTGGTATCTGTTATTTTAATTGTAAAATTGTTACCGGTTATCGTTTTTAAAGCCGATTCTAAATTCGCGTTTTCTGGTTTATTTGGTAATGTAGAAATGCGTTCAACTTGTGCTGTTCCTAAATCGGACAATGTAAATTCAGCCTTGTTTTCAACTATGTATAAATAATTATAAACACCATCAGGAGAATCCCACATTAAACGCGTTGCCATCTCAACATAAAAAGAGTTAAAAATACCATTTTCATCGCTTGTAAAATAGGCGAGTCTAGGCACCGAATAAAAACCAGAGTTTAGATAAGATAAAACCAAACTCACGATAAATGAAGCTTTATCGACATCTAGGTTATATTGATTGTTTTGTTTGTCATAAACAATATCAGATTCGTTTAATAATGATGCCCAATTGTAATAACCATTAGCATCAAAACTAGTTTTAGACATGCCGGCCGAAACATTGCTATAAACTTCTTCTATTTTATTTTCATAATTTAAAGATTGACGATAAACTTGATTATCTTCATCAGCAAAAGCAATTAAATTTTCAATATAAACGACCTCATCCATGACATTTTGATAAACAATTCTTTGAAAACCGGTTTCTTGGTTTGATTCATAAACAAAGTCAGAATTATAAATGTTGGTCTCGCTTGCGACACCAGGCATAGGAACAATGTTGCCGTTTGAATCAATACCGGCTTGGACTCTTTCTTGTGTGATAACACCATTCATTTTAAAGCCCAATTTCATGTTTTTTAAATTGGTGTTGACAACATTATTTTGCTCGTTTTGACTACTAGTTGTAGATGAACTTGGATTATTAGGAGAACACGCTACTAAAAGCATTGGCAAGACTCCTAAACCTAAAATTAATATTTGATGTTTTTTCATATTTTTTCTCCTATATAATATTGATTTCAAAAGGCATGGTAGTCGTATTGTAATCAAAGAAACGATAAATGACTGTGCCAGAATAATAATGGTAATCATACGTCACTTCTACTCGATCGATGTATTGGCCATCGGCAGTTAAATACACATTGCAAGATGAAGTATAACCAGAGACTATATAACTAACCGAAGCAATAAACGGAATAAATAAATCAACCGCCAGATAAGGCAAATTATCAAGAGTTGGAGAATAGGAACCATCATCATTTTTATTAAATATATTTTCAGAAAGACCATTAGTTACCATTGCGCCAACTAAAAAATCAGAATAATAAAACACTCCATTTATACTTGCGTATGTGGCGCTTAAATCTTTTTTAAACCCAGTTCCGGCATCATTTAACACATAGACATCCATCAATTCGTCAGGATTATCAATATTGCTCAAATAAATATCGGAAGCGGTTGGTTTAGTTGGAATTGTTCCCTCTTCAATTACATAATCCCAAACTTGACCATAAATATTGTTTCCATCAAAATAGCTAGTTACACATTCCTCTTGGTCTTGTTTTATTCCTTCAACATAAGGAATTAAATGGCGATCAATTGTAACTGATTTAGCCCTCCTTAAATTATATAAAGCGGTGGCCATATCTGCATTTTCTGGTTTTTGTGGTTCGGCTTTCATCATTTCTTTTGCATTAGCTGTGCCAATGTTTGTGAAATCAACCTCAGCATTATAAATTGTTGAAGCATAAAAAATGGTAGCTGTTTCTAAATTGGTGCGATGTGAATAATACGGATCGCTAGTTAAACTCATATGTGTAAAATCATAATCAAAAACAATGTCATAAATGGTAATTGTATCTACTACCTCATCTAATAATCCAAAATAATGGACAAATAATAAAGTCCCCTTTAAGTTATTTAAATGATAAGTATTGTTAATTTCATCATATGTGAAATCGCTGATTTCAAACAAGGTAAATGGATTGATGTAACCGCTAGATGCATATGGGGCGCGATTAAAATCGTCCACCAATGAATATCCATCATCGTAAACGACATTGTCATATCCTAAATAATTAAATGCGACAAATCCATCATTTGAATATGCGTTTTCACCATGAACATATTGATTTTGGCCATCAGTCGTTTCAAAAAAGCGACGATCAACCCCAACATAATCATTATTGTTTTGATAAGTGTGATCAATATAATATGAAAAATGCTCGCCTCCATCCATTGGAATATCATGACCCTCATTTTCATAATAAGAGGTATTAACTTCAATCGAACCTTTTACTGTGTATCCTTTTTGTAGCTGCGATAAGATGGTTTTTAAATTATCGTTAGGCTGAATTTGGCTTGTTGTTGAAGTGCCAGCGTTTTGGCAAGCACTCAACGCCAATAAACTAAGACATGTTAACGCTATTGTTTTTTTCATTTTTATCTCCTTAAATGTTATTTATTGATTGGTACAATCGTTCAGCATCATCGTTTTTGGTGTTCCCAAAATTAGAAATTGAAAATCTACCCAATAAAATATTTTCTGCATCATATGCAGCAAATGTGTATTCGTTAGACACAGAATCAACAACTAATTCAATGGTTTTTATTACTGTTGTTTCAATATCTTTGTCGATGAACCAAGGAACAATAAAATCAAGGGTACCACTAGCGTCGTATCCGCTCATTTCGCTTTCGGTTAGTTCATAAACATATGTTTGAGTGTTATCTATTTTTTGGAAGTAGGTATCGATGCTATTAAATAATCTAAAACAGCTTAATTCGTATCTTATTAATACAGGATTTGTTTCGACTTTTAATGTGTTGTTATCATTTAATAAATGATAAGTTCCGCTTTCCACTCCTAAAGTATTGCCATCTTTTAATTCGATGCAATTTATTAATAAGTCTTTGTTTTCAAATTGTGATAAGTATTCTCCAAAAATGTAATTGCTTGTATAGTAACTTAAGTTTCCTAAACTATCTTTTACTAGATAATTACCTTTGTCGATGTTGTTTTTTAAAATCAATAATGGATTTCCAACATCTAAATCACCAAAATCAGGATTGGCTAAAAAGTTTTCTAAAGCTTCAAATTCGGTCGTGCCAATTTTATTAATAGTTGAGGTCATTGGATATGCGGCCAAAAGAGATATTGAAGATTCGGTGTACACATCTAAATTGCCGCTTGAAGTGACCGTTACTCTAATTGTACCCGATTGGAAAGAAGCTTGTGGATTATAATAAGCGTTTTTATGACCGATTAAAGAAAATAACCAACTGGAATATTTGACATCGATATTATAGATAGAACCTTGTGTTGGTTGTAAATCCTTTAAATAGTTCAGTTCCTCATCTGTAATGTTATTAATTGAATAATTTGGAATATTATAACCATAATAATCTCTAGAATTTTTATCCCATAATCCTAAATCGGCACTTCTTGAAGACATCGAATCTAAAAAACCGGTTGGAACGACTTTATTGTTTTCTAATTTAAATTGGAAAGTGCGACCGTTATATGAAGAATATCCAAACCCATCAGTAAAATCATAATCATCATATTTGTCAGTTGGTTCGCTCCAATAGACGCCGTCTTTAGTGATAATGCCATTTTGTTCAGCATAATCGGTTTGCGATAAGACATAATAAGATTTAACTGAATAATTGCCGGTTGTCACTAATTCATTAACAACCTCATAAAGCGTTTTTTGTACGACGGCTTGTTCGACAACAATTTGATATGTAGCTGATCTTGTTGAATTATCTAATGTATATGCGACGACAATTTCTTTTTCGCCACGAGTTAAACTGTCGCCTTCATTTAATGTTTGACCATTTAAAAATAATTGGTAATCGGTTGTAATTTCTTCATTTATTTGTGTGGAATTACTGTATGAAGTAAAAAGTTTTACTATCAAACCTTGCGACGTGAATGTTTCGTTTGTAGTGAATTTAGTCTTAACTTGACTAATATCGATTTCTAACCATTTTGTTGTCGTAATCTCCTCGCTGGTGGATGAAGATTCGCTAGTTTCGCTTGTCGATGTGTCTAAAGACGTCGATGAACTAGAAGTTGTTGGGGAGCAAGCCATCAACATGACGCCAACACAACTTATTGCAATCAAGGCTGGCCATAGTTTCTTTTTCATTGTTTTACCTCCTATTGAGAATAATAAATATTAAACATTTATTATATGGCAATTTTATAGCAAAATATTTTTTTATCAAGCAAATTAATTGATTAAATTAA
This sequence comes from uncultured bacterium, assembly GCA_949283025.1. Lineage (GTDB taxonomy): Bacteria > Bacillota_I > Bacilli_A > RFN20 > CAG-826 > CAJOOD01. The sequence continues at coordinate 41,295 of CASDRB010000013.1, read as the reverse complement.
AATTATTACTTTAATTTCTTTATTATCTAATAATTAATATTTTATAATTAACACATGAAGAAAATTGGAATATTAGGATCAGGGACATGGGGAACGGCTTTGGCTAATCTTTTAATTAGTGCTGGACACCAAGTTTATGTTTGGTCAAAATTTGAAGATGAAATAAAACAAATTAACGCTACAAAAACTCATCGTAATTTGCCAGGTGTTAAAATCGATGAAAAAATAGTTTTTACAAATGATTTAATAAGCACAGTTAGGGGTCAAGATATAATTGTTTTTGCTACCCCATCTATATATGTAAGAGATACAGCAAAAGCAATATTACCATACATTGAAAAAGAACAAATTTTTGTGACTGTAGCTAAAGGAATTGAAAAAGATACACTAATGACAATGTCAGAAATAATTCAAGATGTGATACCTAATTCTACCGTCGTTGCTTTATCGGGCCCAACTCATGCGGAGGAAGTGGCGGTTGGATTGCCAACTTTAATAGTTTCTGCCTCAGAAGATTTAAAGTCCGCAAAGATTGTTCAAGATACTTTTTCAAATCAATATTTTCGCGTTTATACGAACACGGATATTGTTGGAGTCGAACTTTGTGGCGCTTTAAAAAACATCATTGCTTTGGCGGCAGGAATATCTAGCGGACTTGGATTTGGCGACAATGCAAAAGCGGCTATTATTACTCGCGGACTTGCAGAGATTACTAGATTAGGCTTAGCAATGGGCGGCCATCCTTTAACTTTCTCTGGTTTGACTGGTATTGGCGATATTGTTGTTACTGCTACATCCAAACATTCTAGAAATAACAAAGCTGGATATTTAATAGGGCAAGGTTATAGTGTTGATGACACATTAAAAGAAGTTGGAATGGTGGTGGAAGGAATCAATGCTTTAGATGCCGCTCATGTACTAGCGAAAAAATATAATATTGAACTGCCTATTATTGAGGCTGTTTATCGTATTATTAAAGAAAATAAAAACGTTAAAGAAGAAGTAATCAATCTTTTTAATAGAGCTAAAAAATCTGAACTCATTTGATAAGGAGAATATATGTTATTGCTTTCGGTGCCTAGCATTATTGGTGGTTCTATATCTATTTTAATTTGTATTGTTTTAATAATTTTAATTTTTAAAGTTATCAAAGGCATATTTAAATTTTTGGGTGGTCTAATTGTTATTGGATTAATTGTTCTAGCTGTTTTATTTTTCTTAGGTATTATTTAGACCGGATGTTTATCCGGTTTTTTCTTGCATTATAAATGAATATTAATATAATAGTGCAAGTATGGGCTATCAATTTAAAAATAAAATCAAGCAATTGTTTTATGATATTTATTCTAACCATATTGATTTTCCTAAAGGAAATACTTTTGCTAATGATAAAAAAATAGCCATTGATTATTTTAAAAAAGAGCCGACGCTACTATTAAATTTATTATCGTCTCAAACATTCTGCTATTTAGAAGAATTAATCGATGATAGTGAGTCAGTTTTAAAAGAAGAATATACTTTTAATGAAGATTTTTTCATTTTAATATGCGCAGGTGTTTTAAGATATCGCGATGGTTTTGAAATTAATCCTAAATTTAAACCAATTATTAAACAGCTATTAAAAGTTGATGTTGTGGATAAGTGCTTTACATATGTCAGCGTCCATACCTTTTTAAAAGGATTAGTGGACATATATGGTTACATTGAAATAAAAGATTTAAAAAAGATTGCTTCACAAATTTTTAAAAAAAATATAAGTATATCGTTAATTTTGGATGTGTTTAAACACAATTGGATTATTCAACAATTTTGCGTCAACACAAGAAAATATATTTGTAGAAAAGAAATATATCGTATGAAAAAAGACTTTTTAGAGGCTAGAAGTGTGTTTGAGTTGGATTATAAATATTATGAACAAAATCAAGTTATCGATTTTGCTAACAGCTTTGATTTCAACACAATAATACCGTTTTACGAAAGCAAAAAAGACACGATTATTAAAACATCAAAATGCTTGTCTTTAGAATTAAATCCATTAGAAGGAACATTGTTAAACCATTTTAAAGATGACGACAAAGCTCAAGACTTTTTTAACTACAATTTAAAATACCCCAAATGGGTCTTAAAAGGTAACACTCTACAAGATATAACCGAAGATATTATTTTAACTGGCACTAGTGGAATTATCGATGCGTAATATGTTTTTTAAATCATCCCTTAACTGTAAATGATAAAAATTATTAAGCATTGATTTTTCAGGATCAAATAACATTATCTTTTTCTTTTTTGTCTTGTTTAATAAACAATAGGTTTTTATAAATCCTTGTTTTGTATATTCGATATCTTTAAAAGAACAAACAAATATTTCTTGATCAACGTCAATTGTTTTTGAGTTTTTAATTACTCTTTGCAAATTAGAAAAATAAGTATCTACAGAATAATTGTTTAAAATCACTGCATAGTAAAATTGTGGCTTGCCAGCTTCATAGATGTTTCTTCCAAAACCAAGAAAAGATGTGACACCGCTTTTAATGACATCAATTGGTATATTATATTTTCCGATTATATAATTGTGCAAATCTTCAATAAAGATATTATCATCATATTTTAATTTTTGAGTTTTGTCTTTAATAATCAAGCGAGACGCAATGCTGGATGTTATTTTATTTTTTGAGATGGTTGAGTCTTTCCTACGGTATGGAAATAATACCCATCCACCTTTTAAAAAAACCAATGCATTAATACCAATATGATTAGCGAATGCTGACTCATTAATTGGTTTTAAGTAAGGACCATATTCAAAAACATTCCTTAGCGTAACATTTTTTTGAATGCGCAAATCGGCAGCGCGATTAGTAACTAAATGATTAAAAAAGGTGCTCCTAGATGTCTTTAAAATAAGTTGTTTTGAATCGTTGTCTATAACAAAATCATCCAATCTAACTGTATCAAAATTAGCAACAAAAGAATTTTCATGTGCATGAAATAAAGCGTTGTAATTTGAATAGATAAAATCATCTAACATGAAAGTTTTGTTTGGATTGTCATCAACACGATATTTAAATTCATCATTTAAATTAATGAAAAGAGGTTCATAAACTATTTTAAATTCGGTACCATTGGATTTTAATAATAAATCATAATTATTTTTATAATATTTTCTCATCTCTTTTTCATAAAACATTATTTTTTGCGAGTCTTCAGCAATAGAAGATAATGCCTTAATAAAATATAAAAATATGCTTCCTAATAAAAAGCCAAGAACAGTAGAAAGCAATGTGACCCAAATTTCATTATCTAATAAAATTAAAATAAGAGCGATTAATCCAGCATACAACAAAAACAAAATAATATATCTGCTGACGCTATGATTTATTAAAAAATTAGTTAATAAACGATAAAATCTTTTAAAGTAATACCTAAATTTCATTTTTTGGCCCCCATTTAAAAAGTAACTCGTGCAATTTTAAGCATTGTTGATAGTCAATGTCATCCTCATTAAAATTTTTAAAAAAATTATAGTAATGATTGTCTAACCTTTCCATCTCATCATTTTCAAAAATAATATTATTATTTTTATCAACCACTCTTTGGAAAGTATGATTAACAATTATGCTCCCTTTATCAAAATAAAAATAAGAGCGTTTATAATTTAAATTTAAGGTCCAATCAATATTAAACATTAAGTCAACGTCATCAATAAAACAGTAGTGGATTGTCTTTTTGGGAAGATTAGAAAATTTATCAAATTCACAAGAATATTTTCTTAAACAAGAGCATTTGCAATTTAAAAAAAGAGAAACTAAAGATAGCATATTTATCCCTGCATCCAGCCAAGTACCCCCTAAGCCAATCCGATCTTTTTTAATTTTTCCTTGCTTAGCATATGGATCATTTAAATAGCATTCGATTAGTTGCAATTTTCCATAATTTTGATAAAAAGTTTCGCTTTTTATGTATTGCTTTAAAAATAAAACTTCACTTCCATATTGCCAATGAAAAACCACTTTTAAAAACACGCCATTTTCTTTTGCAACATTAATTAATTCGACGAGTTGTTCATAATTTGTTGTTGCTGGTTTTTCTAAAAAAACATTTACTTTATTTTTTAAACAATTTTTAACAATTTCATAATGAGTTTTTGGAGGGGTTGTAACGATGACGTATTTTAGATTTTCTTTTAAAATCATGTCCAAATAATTTTTGTAAAAAGGGACATTTTTAAACATTTTAATTGAATATGCTTCCTCGTTAGTATCACAAAGACACGATAAACTAAATTTAGATGCTTTCAAACCTTTAATATAATGTTGAGCGATTTGCCCTAATCCAATGATACCGATATTTTTGTTTTCCATACTTGGCTATTATCATATCATATAAATAGTAATTCAATATGTAATTTATTAAAACAAAAATAAAATGACAATAGTTTTACTTGATAGTAAGATTAATATTGCAGATAGAAGGAGACATAAAGGCAAATGCCTTTTATTATTTTCTTTTAGGTGGTATTTATATGAATGACATTATTTTGAACGTGAAATTAAAGTCTGAATATGATTTTATTAATTATCAAAGCGACATTTTTTATAAACAAAAAGTTAAAAGCAATTACCAAACCCCGTTTTCTTTAATTGAAGAAATCATCATTCAAAATAAATCAATAAATGATTTTGCTGATTTAAAGATTGTTTTTACATGCAACCACCCGATTTTAACAATTAAAGATGTTTTTGTTTCTGATTTATTCGCTAAGACTACCAGCAAAATAACTCAACAAATTAATATTGATTTTGATTTTGCTAGTTTATATAAATTAAGCGAGGCAATGCCACTAACTTTAAATGTCGAACTTTTTAAAGAAAACGAAGATGTGCCTTTAACTTGCAATACATATCAAATATGTTTAAATCCTATTGATCAAATTATGTCAGGTGGAGTTAAAGATATTTGTTTGCTATCTTGTTTTGTTACCCCTAATATTCAGTTGATAGATAATGTCATTAACGATGCCCAACAAATACTGATGCAAGAAAGAAAAGACCAGCCTGCATTTGTAGGATATCAAGCTAATTCTATCGATTCAGTTCGTCAAGAAATGAAAGTTATTTATCAAGCTTTGCAAAAACAAGGAATCGCTTATTCAAATCCCCCTGCATCATTTAATAAATTTCAACGCATTAGAACGCCTTCTTATGTATTGAAAAACAAAAAAGGAACATGCCTTGATTTATCTATTTTATATTGTGCTTGTTTAGAAAATATTGGTTTAAAACCCATTTTGATATTAATTAAAAACCATGCCTTTGTTGGGTGTTTTTTACACGACACTAATTTTGAAGATTATCAAATTGAATCCTATGAAACTATTGTCAATAAATCTAGCCAAGGGAATATGTCTATCGAATTGGTGGAGTGCACTGGTTTCCCTATTACTTCGCAGTTGTCATTTAATGATTCAACAGTCGAAGCAAGAAAGCATTTAGAACTATATCACGATGTGTTTAACGCTATTGATATTAGTCGCTGCCACAACTCTTTTTATCGACCAATCCCAACTTTTAACGATGACGAGCCAATTATTATTAATATGCAAGGACAAATTGATCAAGAAAAATTAGTGTTACAAGCTCCGTTTAATAAAGGCGTTTTTGAAGTTGAAAGTTTTAAAGGTGATAAATTTGAATATTGGGCAAAAAAATTGTTAGATCTCAATTTAAAAAATCGTTTGATAAATTTCAAATTAAATCGACAAGCTTTGCAAGTTTTAGTTTATGACACCAATCTATTGTTTGAACATTTTAAGACAAACGAATCAATTAATATTGTTTTTAATGACATCAATTTAAAAGATGGAATGTATCAAAGCGGTTTTTCTGATTTGTATTATGATGATGAAACAAAAGGATTATATCATGTTGCAAGCGATGACAAGACTTATAAAAGTTTGATTAGAAAAGCTAATTTAGCGTTAGACGAAACAGGCTCAAATGTTTTATATTTGTCATTTGGTTTGATTCATTTTACTCCTGAAAAATCAAAAATTAGCTTTTTAGCACCTTTGTTTTTAATTCCTGCTAAAGGCAAGATGCGATCATCTAATGGTATTTATCAATTAGATTTTATACTTGATGAAATTAGCATTAATACAACTGTTTTAGAATACATTAAACAAACTTGTCAAATTGGATTTGATGACTTATATGGTTTAAAAAAAGAAGACATTATTAAAAAAAGAGTAGAAATCATTAATGCAATTAGACAAAGAAGCAGCAGGGCATGTCAAATTAGCGTCGATGAAAACAAAGTCTATTTATCAATATTTTCATTTGCGCATTACATCATGTGGGACGATATTAAACGTCGCCAGGATATATTGATGCAAAACAAGATTATTCAAGCTTTGGTAAACAACACTTTAGTTGAAAACAAAGTGTATGAAGATAATTTAGAAACTAATCCAAATGAAATAGCGGCACCTTTAGGAGCGGATTCTAGTCAAATTAAAGCTATTATCGATGCTGAAAAAGGAGAAAGTTTTGTATTAGATGGCCCGCCAGGAACCGGTAAGTCTCAAACAATTGTCAATATGATAATCAACGCTATTTATCACAATAAAACAGTTTTATTTGTCGCTGAAAAAATGGCCGCATTAGATGTTGTTAAAAAAAGAATTGATGATTTAAATCTAGGTTTTTTATGTTTAGAACTCCATTCCAACAAATCTAATAAAAAAGACATGTTAGAGCATATAGGGCATTCTTTAGAGTATGAAAAAATAGCTTCTCCCACCAATTTTGATCAAGCCACGCAAGATTTAATGAAACGTCGATTAGAACTAAATGACTTAATTGCTAAAATGTCTAAAAATACATATGGATTTTCTTTATATGATTGCATTATTTCATATTTAAATATTAAAGACGCTAATCAATGGTCTTATCCAAGCTATGATCAAGCATTGAATTTGACTAAAAAAGATATATTAGATATTGTTGAAAAATTATCTTATTTAAACACACTAGTTTCATCTAGAGGGGAATTGTTTTTAAATCCATATCATTCATTTGATTATTTAGAAATAGATAAAAATAAAATTGAACAATTAAAAACATTTTTAAAATCTTGGCAAAAAGAAATTTCATATTTAAAAACATCATTTAACGATATAGGTTTTGCTTTTAGTAAAGCCAAAGCAAGCAACAAAAATTTACTTATGATTTATCAACTCGTTAAATATATAAACGATAATGAAATATTATTTTTAAATTTTACATATCAAGATATTAAAAAAATAAATGACGATTTAAATTCGTTGTTTGAATATGGTTTAAAAATACAAGCAAACCACGAAACCTTAAGCCGATACTTTAATGATGATATTTATAATTTAGATTATGAAACAATAAATGATAAAATTGTGACAAAAAAATCTAAATTTATTGCAAAACACAAATTAATTAGATGTTTTAAGCCATTTTTAAAAGTCAAAAAAATCAAATATAAAAACCAATATGACCCATTTTTTATTTTTGATAATATCAAGACTAGCAATGAATATATTAAACAGATTGATGGTTTTCAAACGCCGATAAAGTATTTGTTTAATAATGATGGATGTACATACTTGTCTTGTGATTATCAAGGCATTAAAACCAAATTATCCAATAGTGTTTTTGTTTATAATTTATTAGATCAAATATATGAGCAATTAGATTTTGAACAATTCAAATTTGCTATTGAAGATATTAAAAAACTATATAACCAAAAAAACGAATATGGTTCACAAATATATTGTTTTATACAAAGCTATGAACGTTTTATAAATATTAAAAACGAATTGAGCAACCAGTTTAATTTTCAAGATGAGTGTTTTAAATATAATAGTGAGAGCAATTATTTGTCTTTATTAAATCAAGAGATAACATTAATGATTGAGCAAGACTATCTTGCTAATGTGATTCCCGCTTATAATTTAATATTTAAGCAATTAAAAGAATTGAATTTCCCAGTTATTTTAATTAATGAATATCGTTTAGCAAAATTTGATATCAGCCAATTAAAAGATCGTTTTTTAGCCATGTATTATCAAAGACTAATTGTTGAATATACAAAAGATGATTTCTTCAAACAATTTAATTCTATTATTTTTAACGATACGATTAAAAAATACGGTCAAGCAATCGACGAATACACAACCTTGATTATTAAAGAAACGGCATCCAGGGCCACCAAAAACTATCCTTTATCAAATATTAACTATTTAGATTCTTCTAAAATAGCCCAATTAAATCGATATATTAGAAATGGTGGTAAAAAGACCACTATTAGAAATTTGTTAATTGAATTTGAAGATTTGATAAAAACAATTTGTCCAGTATTTTTGATGTCACCGATGAGCGCCGCTCAATATTTAAGCGCCAACAGCAAAAAATTTGATATTGTCATCTTTGATGAAGCTTCCCAAATTCCTACTGCTGAAGCGGTGGGCGCTATATCTAGAGGCAATTCTTTAATTGTAGCAGGTGATCCTGAACAAATGCCGCCCACCAATTTCTTTAAGACTAATTTTGATAGTGTTGATGATGAATATGAGTATGTCGACGATTTAGAATCGCTTTTAGACGATTGCTTGGCTATTAAAATGAAACGTAATCGTTTGCTTTGGCATTATCGTTCCAAACACGAATCGTTGATTGCTTTTTCAAATAACAATTTTTATAATCATTCGCTTTATACTTTCCCATCTCCAGATAATAACTTTTCTAAAATTGAATTCCATTATTTAAAAGACGGAGTTTATGAAAAAGGAATCAATGTTTTGGAAGCAAAAGAAATAGTTAAAAAAGTTAAAGAAATTTTTAAAGATCCAAATCTTTGCCATAAATCAATTGGTATCATTGCTTTTAATATTAAACAATGCGAACTGATTTTAGGGATGATTAATGACTTATTTGATAAGCATCCTGAATTTGAAAAAATTGATAATGAAAACGAACAAAAACTTTTTGTTAAGAATTTAGAAAATGTTCAAGGTGATGAAAGAGATATCATTATCTTTTCAATAGGATTTGGGTATAACAAACATAAAAAGTTTTCGATGATGTTTGGGCCTTTATCATTAGAAAAAGGAGAAAGAAGATTAAATGTCGCTATTACTAGAGCAAGAGAAAAGATGATTGTTTATTCTTCTATTAAAGGCAATGACATCAATGTAGAAACTGCTAAAAATAAAGGTTCAAGCGTGCTGAAAGATTTTTTAAATTATGCCGAAAAAGGACATGGTGCAATTGTTGTTGAAAATGCCAATCAAACCCAACCAAAAGTAGGTATTGAAAAACTATTACAAAAAGATTTAAAAGAATATGGAATTGATTCTGATATCAATGTTGGTGATTCTAAATTTAGAATTAATTTGTGCATAAAAAATGACCAAGGTGATTATGTTTTAGGCATTTTATGCGATGGTCAAACTTATATGGAAACGCCAACATGTCGCGATCGTAACTATGTTCAAAACAATATGCTTTTTAAACTTAATTGGAAAGTGATTAGAGTATATACATATGATTATTTCAATAATCATGACATGGTTATCAACGATATTTTAACCTGTTTAAAAAATATTGAAGTCATCAATGTTGAACATCAAAATAAACACGCTAAAGAAGATGTGATATTTGAAAAAAAGATTGTCGAAGCTTATAAACATAAAAAACCATATATCGAAAAGATGCCATTAAGAATTTGTAATTATGAACATTTAGATTTCTTTTATGATGAAGTATTGCAATATTTAATCAATGTCATCGATATTGAAGGTCCAATAGCTAAATCATTATTGCTAGAACGTTTTAAAACAGCCTATGGAATCTCTAGAGCGGGCAATATCGCTAAAGCTACTTTTGAATCAATGATCAAAACTATTAAAAAATTAAGATATAGTCAACAAGAACTATTAGACGAATTTTTCTATGGTGGAAAAGATAATCCAACTCCAGTAGATTATTTTAGAGAATCTAATTATACGATAAGGAGCATTGAACAAATCCCTTCAGTAGAAATTGCTTATGCATTAATTGATATCATTCAAGTGCAAGGAGAGGTGTCGATAGATGACGCTTTGAAGGCTTTATGTAATTTATTTGGTTATGAAAAAGTAACATCCTCAACATTAAACAAAATGAAAAAGCAAATACAATACATATTGGATAATTATTCAAAGTTTGTTTTAAACAAAGGCATGATTAATATTAACAAATAATAAACGAATTTTGATAAAATTATAAACAAACAGCAAATATTTTTTGAATTCAGCATATAAAATATAAAATAATTTAAGAAAATGCTTAAAGGACATTGGGCTTATAATTATATAGTTCCAATATTGTCAAATCCAAATTTAGATGAATCATTCAATAAGGCCGGGTATAAAATTAATTCGCATGAATCAAAACCAAAACAATATTTGGAGATTTTATCAAAAAATAAATTAAAATATAAAGAAATATTCAAATGCGTTTCAAGTTTTAAAACTAATATTTTTGATTTGGTTGAATGGCTAGACAAATACTGTAACAATTAACAATTGTAATACAATATTATGAACAGATATGAAAAAATGTGTAAACGTTTTACTTTAAACTTTTTTTGTGATAATTTTTATTATTTAATATTAAATATTAATTTTTTTAAAAAAATATGAAAAAAAAAGAACTTGCATTTACATATTGACAACGTTTACATATCTCAAATACGATAGTAGTGTAAACGTTTTCAGTTTTCGGAGGGATAATTATGAAAAACAAAATCGCTTTACCAATGTTGCTATTGCTTGCTTTAGGAGTAGTTGCGTGTAGTCCGTCAGAGACAACAACAACAACCTCTACGAGTACAAGTAGTGAAACAAGTGAAACATCATCTAGTGTTCCTACTAGCACAACGCCAACTGAAGAATTAGTAGAAATCTACAACTATGATTTCGATGCTTCTGACTTAGTTGATATGCCGGCTTTACCTTCTATTGATGAAGGAATGGGCATTGTTGTTAAAGAAGGTGGATACGCTACAACTATCAAGGATGCCGAAAAAACAGAAGGAGCTGCCCCATCATGGACATTTGCATCTGAAGGATATGATAAAGATGTTGCTAGTTTTGAAATAAAAACTAAAACAAAAGCTGTTTCCGCTGATGTGGATCCTGCTCTTGCAACTCAAGTGTCAGTAGTTAGGGTTGCTTATGATTGGGCAATGGATGTGCAAGTCAACTTTAAAAATTCTGAAGAAGGTTGGTCTGGCATTAAAGTTTATAATACTAATGGAACAGAATTAGCTTCTACAGAAGAATTGACTTTAAATTTAGACACATATTATGAAATAACAATTCGCGCCATTTTATTAGAAGATGAATCTTCTATGCATTTCAGTGTTGCTGTTGATGGTACAAACGTTATCGACATTGAAAAGACTGTTTGGAAAATTGATAGAAACGCCAAACATTGCCTAGGCGCTAGTGAAGGATCACACATCAATTGGGATTATTTCAAACTTTCTAGAGTTGTTAATGGTAAATAAACATTAGGCTGATTTCCTAATTATTAATTCAGGTCTAATTCTTACGTTAAGTCCAGATTCTGGCGAAATATAATGTTTAGTATTTAATTTAGATATTATATTATCCACAGTTTGTTCGTGAATTTCTTTGATTGGCTGAGCTATTGTCGATATTTCTAATAGTTTCAGCCAATCAAGATTATCAAAAACAATAAGAGGAATTTGAACATTTAGTTTACGCATCGCTTCTATTGCATCTAAACCAAATGTGTTGGTTCCAGCAATAATTGCTTCAGGTTTATACCTTTCGATTAATTCGATGAGTTTTGGTTCAATAGTTTTTCCTAAAGGGAAACGTTGTATTAAGTTCTCATCGACTGCTATGTGGTGCTCTGACATCGCTAATTTATAACCCTTACTTCGACTAGGAGTAAATGGCAATTTAACAGACAACAACATCACCTTATTTAGGTTTTTACTTAAAAAATGTTTTGTAGCTATATATGCTCCATATCCATCATCAACGCATATTGCATCAACTTCAGGATATGCCTGCCTAAAAAGTTGGAGCAAAGGTATATTGCGTTTTCTTATCAAATTAATTAAATCTTGATTGGTATTTGAAATAGGTGTGAAAATCAAAGCATCGACCTTGCTTGATAATAAAAACTTAATACAGTCTTTTTCAATTTCTGCATCTTCAAAAGAATAGGAAATAATTACCCTGTATCCATATTTTGCAAATTCAGTTATTAAATTTTGTAAAACCATGTTGTAAAAAAAGTTTTCGATATCACTGACAATTATGCCGATAGTCATGCTTTTACCTTTTTTAAGGGTTTGGGCGTTGTTATCAACAATGTACCCTAATTCGTTAGCCTTTTCAATTATTGCTTTTCTTTTTTCTTTATTGACATATCCAGTATGTCTTAAAGCACGAGAAGCAGTTGCGATTGAAACATTACAGGCTTTTGCCACATCTTTAATATTTACCATAAAATAACCTCAAATAAATTATACGTGCTTTTCTTAAAAAATAAACTTACATAATTATAGAAAGTGAGTGCTTATGAACAAAATATTTTATAAACCAAAAAATGGATTTGTTGCAGACATCATTCCTTTTAGTGATGGGGAACAAGTCTATTTATATTATTTGCATGATTATCGCAAAAAAGATATTTATGGCGAAGGAACCCCATGGTATTTATTGACAAGCAAAAATTTTGTTGATTATCAAGAACAAGGCGAAATATTGCATCGAGGCACAAAAGACGATCAAGATTTATATGTTTTCACAGGTTCGTGTATTAAAACTAATGATTTGTATCATATTTTTTATACAGGTCACAACCCTCATTTTGATGGAATTAAACCAGTTCAAGCAATCATGCACGCTATAAGCACCGATGGAATAAAATATAAAAAAATTGATGATGAAATAATGTTTGCCATCGATGGTTATGAAATGAATGATTGGAGAGACCCTTTCGTCTTTTATGATCAAAATGATAAAGAATATAAAATGTTGTTGGCAGCAAGAAAGACTAACCACAAAAAAAGAGGTGGAGTAACGATTATGATGCATTCTGCCGATTTAAAACATTGGTCGTTTGATCAAGAAGTATATTTCCCCAATTTATATTACACTCACGAATGTCCAGATTTGTTTAAAATGGGTGAATATTACTATTTAATTTTTTCTGAATTTAATCAAGAAAGAGTCACTAGATACGTGTATAGCAAAAATCCTTATGGGCCATGGAAAAGTTTTGCGGATGATCGATTTGATGGAAGAGCTTTTTACGCAGCTAAAACAGTCTTGTTTGAAGGAAAACGTTACATTTTTGGCTGGAATCCAACAAAAGAAAACGAGCATGATGACAATCAATGGCAATGGGGTGGTAACTTGGTGTGTCATGAAATATATAACGATGCAGAAGGTCATCTATTTCAAAAACCAGTCGACTCAATTATTAAATATTTTGATAAAAAAATTGCGATTGATTCATTATCGAGTCAGGCTTGTACGACAATTTTAAAAAAATCTCCTAATTGTTATTATTTTTCTTTTGATTTTACTGCTAAAAAAGATTCTAAATTATTGCTTTTGTTAAATTATGATGATGAACAAGATTTTGGATATTGTTATGAAATTAAAAAGACTGGTTTTAAGTTTGACATGTTTCCATCTTATGAATGGCGATTCTCCAATTTTATTGGTTGTGAAAGAGATGTTTGCATAAAGATGGACGAAAATCATCATATAGATTTATTTGTTGAAGATGAAGTTGTAGTCGCGTATTTAGATAATAAATTCGCATTATCATCTAGAATGTATCAAAACTGCGGCGGGAAGCTAAAATTATACTCTTTAAATAAAGATGTCGAATTTAAAAATGTTGAAGTAAAGGTATCAAGCAAATAATATGATTCATTATTTTGATAAGACGAAAAAAATAATTGGTGATGTAATGCCTTTTTATGATAAAGGTATATTTCATTTATTTTACTTATTAAATGGTTCTGGACATGATGAAAAAAATATCGAACACGCCATAAGCAAAGATGGAGTATATTACAAACAAGTAGAATCGGCAATCGTATCTAAAAATAATGAAGAAATCGGTGGTGGGAATATATTTACTGGTTCATTTGTCCACAAAGGTAATAATTACCACGCTATGGTTACTTTTTACGATGTTAATCAACCACTAGGGCGAGAATTTATTGCTCATTATATAAGTAATGATTGTTTTAATTTTCATTTAAAGCAAATTATTGAACCTAATCAATTTTACTACCAAGGACAAAATCGTGATTTTAGAGATCCAAACATTGTAAAAATTAAAACAAACGAATATGCCATCTTCTTTTTAGGCAATAAAAAGGACAATCCTCCTAAAAATAATTTTGATATGGATGCATTTAAAACAGGGGTCATGAAAACAAATGATTTCAATCAGTTTAATATTTGTCCCCCAATCGAAGGTGTCAACGATGAATGCGTTGATTATGTTTATATCAACAAAACCCATTATTTATTAGGGTGTCATCATTATGCTATTGGCCAAAGTTTTTATGGGCCATATAAAATTATTGACAAGCCAATTGAATATAATGTCCGAGCAGGGAAATCTTTAAAAATAAAAAACCATTATTATTATTTGTCTGGATTTAATCAAGGCCCACCAACTTTATTGAAACAACTATATCAAATAAAAAATTCAGATAAGCTCGCAATCAAATTTTCTAATCAGATATTAAGGCAATTTAAAACAAGAGTTAAATCAGTTAACAAAAACCAACCATATTTGATTAAATTCTATGCAAAAGTCGGAGATATTTTGCAAATATCTAAGCAAATTAAAATCACATTTAGCAAAGATATTGTAATCGACGATACTAAAAAAATGTCGGTTGTTAGCAATGACAAGCAACATATATTATGTAGAGTGATTAAGGAAGGGAGGTTTGCAGAGATAGAATTTAACAAAGAAAATGTTTATTCTACAGTTATTGATGAAGACATAATAGAAATTTGTCAAAAATTCAATAAAAATGTCATTATTTATCAATAAAATTATTCATTATAAAAATAAAGGAGTGTATATGAAAAAAATTAAATTTCTAGCTATTGCATCATTAGGCGCTATTTTATTAAGCGGATGCAAATCAGCATTATCAACAGAAAGTCTTACCTTCAACATACTTCAAAATTGGGATAAAGTCGGCATGAAAAACCATTTGAATTCAGGTTCTAATATTGGGCCATTGAATTGGTTCAGTGTTGAAGCGTTAGTTCAATACGTTCGTTCGACTGATGAAGTGTTTTTTGTATTGGCAGAATCAGTGGAACATCATACCGATCATACGACTACAGTGACATTAAGAGAAGATGCAAATTGGCACAATGGTGACCCATTTACATCAGATGATGCAATGGGATATTACTATATCAATCAAGGGCAAGTAACAAATTATATTGATTCTTTTGAAAAAATTGATGATAAAACATTCACAATTAATTGGAAAGAAGCAATGGAACCAAATGATAAAGTTAAGACATTGCTTTTAGCAGTCGATAGAAGCGGCTCGGTTCATTATGGAGAATTTAAAGAATATGTCGATAAAGCAAAAGAAATTTTAGATAATTCACCAGAAGCTCCTATTGGATATACCGGTTGGGCTCCATTTAATCATTTAGCAACAAATGAAGATGAAACTGCGTATTTAGAAAACTACACCAAATTTAAAGCCCACAATCCTGACTGGTTTGTAGCAACCGGCCCATATAAATTATTTAGGCAAAGCGAAACAGAAATGATTTTGAAGAAAAACGAAGATTACTGGGCGGCAGATAATTTAAAATTCGAGTATATAAAAGCTACAAATAGCATGTCTGATTTAAATCAAATTTATTCTATGTTGCAAATGGGAAAAATTGATTATCAAGACGGATTGGCTCCTCAAAATACTTTAGAACATATCATTGAATCTAATCCTAACATGGCTCATTATAAAATGTTTGATCCCGGAGCAATCGGTTTAGTGTTTAATCAAAATACTAAAAAGAAAACTGGAATTAATGGCGAATCTGAATATTTTTGGACTGATAACGTTAGATTAGCGTTCCAATATATTTTTGATCGCGAAACAATTAAAAATGCTGGTAACCCTTATGGAATTACTTCATATCGTCCATTGATGTCGATGGCGCCATCTGAAGCAGCTACTTATATGAGCGAAGAAAATTTTAATAAAATACCAGTGTATTCGCATGATGAAGCTAAGGCTGCGCAATTACTTGAAGCAGACGGATGGAACAAAGTAGATGGCCAATGGTACAAAAACGGAACAAAAATTACGACGACAATTCATTATGATGGTTCTCACCCAGGCCAAAGTGGTGCAGCAATCGCTGCTCAAGCAGCCTTAGCTAATTTTGGCATAGAATGTGTTTTAAAACGTGGGTCAGATTTTAATTCATGGTTTGGAACCGCCCAAAGCGAAGCATTTGCGTTTGATATGTCAATGTGTTGGACTGATTTAAATATGTCGTTTTCTTATCCAACAGGATCATTTATTTATTGTTATACTGACATTACTGCTAAAGTAATGCAGCTTCCTAAATTTACAAAAGAAGACGCACCATCTGAAGAATATATTGGAAAGTACAAATTAGAATTAGATAAAGCAGATGGAAGCGGCACATTTAGAGTTGTTGATGTATTAGATGGTATGTATTGTTTAAGCGATGCTGAATTGACTGAACGCGTCGATGATTTGGTCTTGGGATTAGCAAAGAAAAATTATGGCGTTCAATTTTATCAAAATGTTACAGGTTCTTTCTTAAATTGTGGCAAGATTGGTGGTTTGCCAAGGCAGGATTTATTAGCTGAAAATAGAAATCTTACTTATGTCCCTAATTCAGAAGAAAACCTAGAAGATTTCTTAGCATTTGGTAAATTAAACTTACATTATTCTTATGCGACAAGTTTTATTACTGGTGGATTTTATCCAATCGGAAAATAATAACTAAAAGGTATAATTATGGCTACTTCAAATCTAAATAATAATCGCCCTATACAAAATAATAAATTTGTATATTTTTGTAAGAAAATTTGGAGTGGGATTACTTACTTCTTTTATCGATATCGTTTTTTATGGCAACGCATCGGTATAGCTTTGATTACCTTGGCATTGACGACAATTTTAAGTTTTGTGTTGATTCGTTCAATGCCAGGTGACATCATTGAATCTTATGCGCGTGAATTAGCTGCGCAAAGAAACATTTCCATTGAAGAAGCAACTCGCCTCGCTGTCCAAATTTTAAATTACGATCCTAATGAAAATATCTTTGTTTCTTTTGGACGATATTTATCAGGTCTATTTCAAGGAAATTTGGGGACATCGATGTATATTGATGGGTTAACTGTCAATGAAGTGATTGCAAAAACTCTTCCATGGACACTTTTTGTGGCGACAATCGCGCTAGTGATTTCATTTTTTATCGGCACAGCAATTGGTGCTAGAATGGCTTGGAAAAGAAAGGGTGCAGAAGAAGTTATTGCTAGCAGTTTAATTGTCGTTACATCATCTATTCCAGATTATTTGATTGGAATTATATTGCTTTATATTTTCGCATATCAATTACAATTATTTCCCACAAATGGCGCATATGACATCATGGTTGCTGAACCAGGATTTAATTTCCCTTTTATTTGGTCATGTTGTTATCATGCGTTTTTGCCGATCTTAGCTTATGTTATTGCTCAAATAGGTGGTTGGGCATTATCGATGAAAGGTAGTGCGGTTGGCGTATTAGGCGAAGATTATATAAACGCTGCAAGAGCAAGAGGAATACCAAGTCGTATCATTAGAAAAAAATATTTAAAAAGAAATGCTTTATTGCCTTTAATTACATCATTAGCGTTGACTTTTGCTTTGTTGTTTGGCGGCTCACCGATTATGGAATCAATTTTTAATTATCCAGGTATCGGGCAACAATTTAGTATATGTATTGGCCGACGTGATTATTTTATGGTTCAAGGCATATTATTCTTTATTTCTGTCGTTGTTATTTTTGTCAATTTGATTGCTGACAGTATATACAGCTTAATTGACCCAAGAATTAGGAGGTCAGCATAACATGGCAAAAAATGTTTCAACAAACAAGTTCATGGATTTTTTAAAGCAAGTTAAAAATGGCTTTATTAGTTTTTGTAAAGACTTGCCAGAAATATGCAAAAAAATATTGATTAAACTAAAAAATATCTTATTTTCTAATAAAAAAAGTATCGCTGGTTTTATCATCATTGCCATTTTTATCTTTATTGGTATTTTTGGACCACTTATTTGGCCTTATGATCCAACGGTTGTCTATGAAAATAAATTAGCGTATCCAAGTTGGGAACATCCATTAGGAACCGATGGAATTGGAAGAGATATTTTTAGACAATTAGTCGCAGGAACTGGAGATGTTTTATTAATTGCTTTTTATACAGCAGCAATAACGATTGTTGTCGGTGTTACGCTTGGACTAATTTCAGGTTTTGTTGGCGGATGGTTAGACAAATGCATTCAAATTGTAACCAATGTATTTTTAACAATTCCTTCATTGCCAATATTTTTAATTTTAGCTGCATTGTTTACAGTCCAAGATGCATTTGGACTAGCGTTAATTTTATCTGTGTTTAATTGGGCAGGATTATGTCGAGCAATTAGATCGCAAGTTATTTCTATTAAAGAAAGAGACTATATTCAAATATGTAATGTTATGAATATGTCTAAATTTCATATCATCTTTAAAGAAGTTATGCCTAATGTCTCATCGTATATTTTAATTAATTTTATCGTGGCGATGAAAAATGCTATTACCTCATCAGTTGGTATTATGTTATTAGGATTGGCGGCGTTTGAACCAACGAACTGGGGTGCAATTTTAATTACTGCAAAAGATTATGGTGCATTAATGCTAAAAGAAGGGTTTTTATGGTTGCTATCGCCAATTGCTTGTATTTGTTTGTTCCAATTAGGAGCTATATTACTTTCAAATGGCTTGGATGAAACCTTAAATCCACGCTTAAGGAGAGACTAAATATGAATAATGAGAATTTATTTGAAATTAAAAATGTCTCAATTGAATATAAACTTAGAAAATATTCCTTAAGAGCTGTTAATGATGTAACTTTAAATATAAAAAAAGGAAAAATAACAGCTTTGGTTGGTGAATCTGGTTCTGGAAAAACTACTTTAGCTAGTTCTTTAATTAATTGCATCAGTGAACCTGGTGTCATCGTCAGTGGAGAAGTTATTTATTATCATGACGATGAATATTTAAAATCAATGTCATCAACAGTTGATCATGATAGATATATGACAACTGACATAGCTAAATTAAAAGAAAAAGAGTTGAATCTTTATCGTTGGAAAGAAACGTCAATGGTTTTTCAAGGAGCTCAATCATCGCTTAATCCTTTGATGACAATTTATGATCAATTTTATGAAACTTTAGCGGTCCACAAATTGGAAAAGTTAGGGTATAAAGAATTTAAAAAATACGCTGAGAACAAAATGAAAGAAGTTTTGCAAATTGTCAATCTTGATTATGAGCGAGTTTCCATTATGTATCCACATGAATTAAGTGGAGGAATGAAACAAAGAGTAATGATTGCGTTTGCATTGTTATTAAATCCCAAATTAATCATATTAGATGAACCAACAACAGCTTTAGATGTCATTACTCAAGATTATATTTTTAGAATTTTAAAAAGAGTGAATGTCGAACAAGGAGTATCAATGTTGTTGCTGACACATGATGTTGGCATAGTGGCTAAATTTAGCGATTATATTGGAGTTATGTATGCTGGACAGTTAATGGAATATGGCACAACTGAAGAAGTTTTTGAAAAACGCTATCATCCATATACAGATGGCCTTATTTCTGCTACGCCTTCCTTAATTGTTGATAATAAGACATTAAAATCTATTCCTGGCCAAACTCCAGATTTAAAAAATTTGCCTACAGGTTGCGTATTTAATCCACGATGTAGCAAATGTATGGAAAGATGTAAAACACAGACACCTAAACGTCATTATTTGGCTAATGGACATGAAATTTTGTGTCATTTATACGATAAGGAGGAACAATAATATGAGCGAACCAATTTTGGAATTAAGTGATATTAATGTTGTTTTTTCTAAAGTAGCCAAATTAGGACATAAAGAAAGAAAATTCCATGTCTTAAAAAATGTTTCCTTAAACATATATGAAGGTGAAATTTTAGCAGTCGTAGGGGAATCTGGGTGTGGGAAAACTACTTTAGGTAGAGTCATCACTGGATTGTTAAAGCCCACTAATGGAAATGTCAAATATAAAGGAAATAATATTTATTCATTTTTTAAAAAAGATTTTAATGTTTTTAGAAATGATGTTCAGTTTGTCCAACAAGATAGTTACGCTGCTTTAAATCCAGTTAGAACTATATATCAGTCTTTATCTGCACCAATTAAAACTAGGCAGAAAAGAATAAAAAAAGACGAATTAAATAAAAGACTTGAAGAACTTTTATCTTTAGTAGGATTAACTCCAGCAGAACAATATTTAAATAAATATCCCCATCAATTATCTGGTGGCCAAAGACAAAGAATTTTGTTAGCTAGAGCATTATCGTTAAATCCTAAATTAATCGTAGCCGATGAACCGGTTTCAATGATTGATGTTTCTTTAAGGCTATCAATTTTGAATTTGATGAGTGACTTAAATAAAAAATTTAATATCGCTTTTATTTATATTACTCACGATTTAGGAACAGCAAAATTTATCGCTGATGGTGGCAAAATCGCTGTTATGTATTTAGGACAAATTGTTGAATATGGCAACATCAATGATTTTTTAAAACAGCCACAACATCCATATTCTAAAGCTTTGTTAAGTGCTGTCCCAGTTCCAGATCCTAAAATTGCCAAAAATATGGCGGAAATAAAAATTAAAGGGATGGAAATGTCATCATTAGAACATAGAAATAAAGGATGCCCGTTTTATGCAAGATGCCTATATTGTAAACAAGGTTGTGAAACCGACGATATTGAATATCAAAATGTAAATGGTATTAAAGTTTTGTGTCCATATTATAAGGAGATTGATTAATGATTACTAAGGTTTGCAGTTATACATTAAGAGCCGGTCTTATTCTTGGCCTATTAAACTTAATTTGCTGTTTTTTAGTTAAGCCTAATACTCCAGAATTTGTAATCACGATTATATCTTTTTCAATATGCGCAATTATGTGTATCGTCAGTGCAATATTATTAAGAATCAGAATTAAGAAAGGAAAAGATTATGAATAAGAAATATTTGATTGGTCTTTCGTTTACTTTTTTATCTTCAGCGTTATTATTAGGATGTAACCCAGTAGGAGGAAGCAGCATGTCATCTCAACCAACGCCACCAGAACCACAAACACCATATGAAGAAATATATAATGGTTATTCAAACGAGGCGTATGGGAATATGTCTTTAGCTGCAGTAGCAATGGCAAGTCATGGTTATCAAGGCAAAATTGAACAAGGATATAATGGTTGGAAATATAATTATGTCAAACAATTGCAAACATCTGAAATGGATAAGACAGATTTTGGTTTTGAATTTGAAGGTGCGTCATTTAACAATAAATTAATGATCTCCACAGAAAATGTCTATGCTCAAAGAGAATATACATCTACTAAAACCGGAGAGATGGTAATTTATTCTTCAATAAATGTTGTTGAAATAAAAGATAAATTAACAGTTGAAATTAGCATTAATAATGGAAATACTCAAATTATTGAATTGACATCAACAGGTTTAAAATATTTTGAAAATACAATAAATGTTAACGCCAATGATAAAATTACTTTCACATTGATTGGCGAAGGAAGTATTGAATATAATCCTATCATTGAAGCGACGTTGACTGCTAAATATTATCAACTGCACCAAGATTTAAGCGGAACTCATGAATCAAGCGGTGCTGAGAAACATTATGGTGATGTTCATCCGTATTATGATAATGGTCAGATGTATATGTTTCATTTAGCTACTAACGGAAATTATGATACGATGCTTACCACATCAAAAAATATGATTAATTTTGTTGAAGAACCTAGACTTAAAAAAGATGACATTAATGGTCCTGCTGCACCTTATTATGTTTTAGGTGTCACAAAAGATGGAGAATACTATCGTAGTTTGTCTGGATACAGTCAAGAAGTTATTTGGGGTTCTAAATCTAAAGATTTATTGGTTTGGGAAGCAGGAGAAGGAGTCGATGAAAATTTTCAAACAACATATTTGCCTAAAGTCGATTATCCAAGAGGAGCAAGGGACCCATATGTTTTTTATGATGAGGACGTTGATAAATACCGCGTTGTATATTTAGGGTATTACAACAATAAATTTTATGAAGGGCATGACCCAGATGATTTTGATTGTGGATTAAAGTTAGTCACATCAAAAGGCAATACAATGGAATATTGGGAAGATGAACAAAAAGAATTGTTGCGATTTGATAATGCTGGCGCAAGCAAAAGAGACGAACCAGAAGTATCGCAAATTGTCAAAATTGGTGATAGATGGTATTTGTTTGCTTCTTTATATGGGCAATCTGTTCATGGCGTAGGTGCTATGTCATATTGGATGGGCGAAAAAAATCAAACTCTAGATGATATTGATTTTGCTAAAAATGGTGAAAGACGTCTAGATGGCGAAGATGTTTGTGCAGCTCAAATAGTGCAAGTTGGAACAAGGTTTTATATGTTTGGTTGGATTCCTAAACAAGCATCTGGAAATTATTGGGGCGGCGCTTTAAATATTGCAAGAGAAATATATCAAAAAGAAGATGGTACATTAGGTTCTAGAATGGATCCATATATGACTGATTTATTAAATAAGGGAAACTTGTTTGCTTTAAATTCTAATTCAATGTCATCAAATATAGGTCTATATTCTATTAATGATACATCTTTGATTTTTGAAGGAAACGGACAAGAAAATTCAACTGCAAATTATAAAAACTATCATGAGGTTAATTTACCTGGTCGATATGATCGAACAATTATTACTTTTAAAGTAAAAGCAAATGGAGCAAAAGATGTCGGTGTTAAAATTAGAAATGATGATAAAACGAGTTTTTATACTAATGCTGTGTTATCTTTAGATTCTAATGAGATGATGGTCTATTCAAAAGAACCTGGTGGATATAGACAACGCTCCAAATTATCAAACATTTCTTTTAAGGATGAATATATAAATGTTAAATTGGTTATTGAAACTCAATATATTGAATTGTTTATTAATGATGAATATTCTTTAACCGCTAAGGCAAACGATTTTGATTTTGAAAAATTTGAATTATCATTGTTTGCTGAATCTGGCAGTGCTGAATTTAAAGATTTAAAAGTTGATATGTTAAGCGATGCTAGATTTGCATATGATATGTAATTTTTCCTCCTGATTATATTTGAAAAGTCTTCTTATGAAGATTTTTCTTTTGCATATGAAAAATATTGATTTTACAAATGGAAAAATACTAAAACAATTTTGTTATTTTGGTTGCCTATATTATTAGGTATGGTATTGCAACAATGTTACGGCTTAATCGATGGATGCTATAATTGTTGGACAAACAATTGATTCGAATGCATATGTTTCAATTGGAGTTACGAGCTCATTAGTGTTTTTTGATACTGGGTTTTGCCAATGGATTACTTTCGGTTTAGCTATTCCAATCAGCCAACATTATGGCGCAAAAAATTATAAATCTTTGCAAAAAGGTATTTTTATTTCAATAATTTTAGCTATTTGTGCCAGCATTATTTTGACTATATTAGCTATATTAACTAGCCGGCCATTGTTGGAGTTAGTTAATACACAACCAAATTTAATCGATTCGGCAAATGAATATATGCTTACTATTTATTTAGGTTTATTTGCAACCATTTTTTATAATTTAAGCGCTCATATTTTAAGAAGTTTAGGTGATTCTAAAACACCGTTAATTGCTTTAATTGTTTCTGTTTTATTAAACATAGGTTTGGATTTCTTATTTATTTTAGGTTTTAAACTAGGGGTAGCTGGTGCAGGTTATGCAACCATATTATCTCAATTTATTTCTGGGGCAGGATGTTGGGCTTATTTATTAATCAAATTCCCTAATGCAAGACCAAATACTTCATCATTACATTTTAATTTTAAGGAATTATTTTTATATATTAAAATTTCTATTCCAATGGCTTTTCAATTTTCAATTATCGGGATTGGGCTGATTATCCAACAAAACGCCGTAAATGGTTTAGATGAAATTAATAATGCGACATCTTTAATAAAAGATTTATACGCCACTTCATATGTAAACGCATGTAAAATTAATAATTTTGCAAGTGGTATTTTACAATCACTTGGTTTAACTATGGTGGCCTTTTGTGGTCAAAATTATGGTGCTAAAAAAATTGATAGAATAAAAATAGGTATTAATATATTACGATTATATCTATTATTGTTTCATTAAATTTAATGATAGTTATTGTCTCGACTTCTTCTTTAACATTCAAAAGATGTTCCTATAGATAGCATTCCATTATCGCAACAGTTTTTATTAATAGAAGGAATATTTTATTCTTTATTAGCATTTGTTTATGTTTATCGTTGCTCGTTACAAGGACTTAATAAATCTAATATCACAGTAATAGCAGGGTTTGCTGAGCTTATTGGAAGAATAATTATTTCAATTCTTTTCACAAAACTATTTGGTTGGAGCGGTTTATGTTTTAGTGATATTTTGGCGTGGGTATGCGCAAACACAATACTAATTCCCGCCCTAATTATTACTCTTAAAAAGGAAACTCGATGTATTTTGCATATTTAATACATCTTGAATTTATTTAATCAATCATCACATTAACAAGATATAGCCTTATTGCATAAAACACAAATATTTTAAATGATGATTATGATGCAAACCCAATAATTAGAAATATTACATTTATATTTAAATTATAGTATCGTGTTCAAAGAAAAAACCTAATGCATCTGCTTATGTTTTGTATTATGTGAAACAAAATGATATAATAATTGCAGTAAAGTTTCACATGGTGGTTGTAAATGGAGATAACTAAATTATTAGAAGAAAAAAATTTTATTGAAACAAGATTAGAAAAACTTGTTTATGGTTCTATTGAAATTAGAGAGCAAAATTCTAAAAAATTAATCTATGTCCATTATAGAAATCAGGGCAGACAATGCAGTAAATATGTTGGCAAATATTCCAAAGAACTCTATGCATTGATTATTGAAAACAATAACACTGCAAGAGCATACAAAAAAAGACTTAGGGAGATTAAAAAAGAATTAGGCAAGGATAATTATGTTGAAGAAGGCATATCTGATGATGTTGCTCTCAACATTGATTTAGCAAGAAGAAACCTTGTCGATTCCATTTATAAACAAGCAATGCTAGAAGGAGTGGCAACTACTTATTCTGATACTGAAACATTAGTTAATGGCGGAAAAGTTAAAAATATGACTGCCATAGATGTTCAAAAAGTTATTAACCTTAAACGTGCTTGGGAATTTATTTTGGACCCAAGTGTTATTCAATATCCAAGTAATTTTGCAATCGTTTCTCAAATCAATGCAATCGTAGAAGAAGGTATGTCATTTAATGCTGGAAGAATTAGAAATGTTCCAGTCACTATCGGTGGTAGTAGTTATATCCCATCTCTTCCTATAGAAGATCAGGTCAGGGAAGATATTAAAAATATAACTGAATCAAATGAGCCAACTTTAAAAAAAGCTATTGAAGTTTTACTTTATATTAAGAAAAAACAATTATTTTTAGATGGTAATAAAAGAACAGCGGTCATTTTTGCTAATCACATCTTAATTAAAAACGCCGCTGGACTCATTGTAATTCCTGCTGAGAAAGTTGATGAATACAAGAGATTATTAATAAATTATTACGAAACAGATAAAAAAGATGAAATTGTTAAATTCTTAAAAGAAGAATGCTATAGACCACTTAAATAATATTTTGCAACTATTCATAGTGTTAACAATATTCAGCAGACAAAAAACAAATTTGTTTTGTCAAATGACAAATAAGAATCCATTTTTATCATAAACCTGCATTTAGTTTGTCAGTTGGTGGTTGGCAATTTTTAAAAAATAAAAAGCAATAAAATTAAAAGATAAATGTATTAAATAGTTTTTTATTATATAATAAAGCGACATATCTTATAATTATGTTGTGATTTGGTTAGCGTGAGGAAAATTATGAAACGAGTTATAACTTATGGAACGTTTGATTTATTGCACTATGGACATATAAATTTATTAAAAAGAGCAAAAGCATTAGGCGATTATCTTATAGTGGCGTTATCAACAGATGAATTTAATGCTCTGAAAGGTAAAAAATCTTATTTTTCATACGACAAAAGAAAGGCTTTATTAGAAGCGATTAGATATGTTGATCTTGTTATACCTGAAGAAAATTGGGAACAAAAAGTTAATGATATACACGAATATCATGTTGATACATTTGTCATAGGTAATGATTGGGAAGGCAAATTCGATTTTTTAAAAAAAGAAGGGTGCGAGGTCATCTATTTGCCGAGAACACCAGAAATATCAACGACTCAAATAAAAACATCTTTAGGTAAGAATTAAATTAAAAACAATAAAACATTAATCCCTTTTGAACAAATCTCTAGTGTAAACTTTGTTTAAAACATCTGTTAAATTATCGTCTATTCTATTAGCAATTATTAATGTTGTTTCTTTTTTGAATGTGCCTAGATCATTTATAACTTTTATATGGTTATATTCTTTGCAAGTTATCAATGGTTCATAAATAATAACTTTAAAACCATCTTCAATTAAATAATTAAGTACATCAATTATTGAACTTTGTCTGAAATTATCCGAATCTTTTTTCATTGTTAGACGGTATATACCTATGATTGGGTTTGCTTGATTGCTTATTTTTTCTTTTATTTTTTCAAAAATAAATTTCTTTCTGGTGACATTTGAATCTACAATGGCTCCAATTAAGTTATTAGGAATATTTCCAAATGAAGATTTTAATTGCTTTGAATCTTTAGGAAGACAATATCCACCATACCCAAAAGATGGATTATTATAAAAATCTCCTATTCTTGGATCACTACAAATTCCTTTTATAATTTCGCTTGTTGATAAATTATTTTCTTCTGCATATGAATCTAATTCATTAAAAAATGCTATCCGCATAGCCAAATATGAATTAGAAAACAATTTTATTGCTTCTGCTTCTTGGCTTCTTACTATAAGTGTTTCCACATCTTTTTTATTAATTGATTTTAAATACATATTGATTATATTTGATGCAGACTTGATATGATAATCATTCAATTTTGGAACACCAACAATAATTCTTGAAGGGTGGGCAATATCATAAAGAGCATTACCTTCTTTTAAAAATTCAGGCATAAAATATATGTGTTCATAATTATATTTTTCTATCATTTCCTGCGTAAATCCAACCGGAACAGTCGATTTAATTAGTATGATGGGTTCTCTCTTTTTGCGATTTATTATTGTTTTTATTGATGATTCAACACTAGTTGTATCAAACATATTAGAAGTTTCATCAAAATTAGTGGGGGTAGCAATAATAATAATATCTGCATCTTGAATAGACTTTTCTAAATTATTAACAAACTTGATATTTAATTTTCCACCAATTGTTTCTGCTTGTTTCTTCTTGATATCTAATACTTCTTGTGAAATATCATATGCAATAACAGTATTTTGGTTTCCTAATAATGCCGCGTTAGAGAACCCTACGTATCCTAAACCAATAATTTCAAACGTTTTTATCATAATTATGTATTTTAACATATATAATTTGGCATTTAATATATAGATTTTTTAAAAATAATATATTATATTTACTTTATGCATAATGTTCCTACAATTTTATATTTTGGAAAAATGGACTTACCTTATAATAACGCTAGTGCATCTAGAGTTTCGGCTATTTGCTCTTTGCTATCTGATTTGGGATATAATGTAAAAGCATATGGTTTATCTAAAAGTAATATGGGCGAAGGATACATAGATGGATTTTATTTTAGTAATGGCAAATATCCACAAAAAACCATTGATTACATAAATTTATTTTCTACTAGTAGGAATATTAAGGCGATTTTAAAAAAAACAACTAATATTAATGAAAAAATAACTTATATTTTTGTGACTAGTGTAGGGTTTGTAAATTTAAAGTATTTGATTAAATTTTGTTCTAATAATAATATTGGCCTAATTTATGATAATGGTGATATGCTGTCAACAACATCAGGAGGATTTTTTAAAAAAATCTTATATAAGTTAAATAACGTTTTTTTTAATAAGTTGGCATATAGAAACATGGATTTTATGTGCATATCGTCTTTTTTAGCTAATTTAGTAAAAGATAGAAAAAAAATTATAATACCATGTATATATAATTCAAAATCATATAAATTTTCTTTTCTCACAAATGTAAAATATCACCCAACAGACAGGTTGTCGATTTGTTATTGTGGAGATCCTGGATATCTTTTCAGCAAAGATAAATTAGATATTATCGTATCAGAATTTTTGAAGTTAAATGTAGAAAAAAAAGAACTTATAGTAATGGGAATCGAAAAAGAAACATTTCTTAATTACTGCAAGATTGTGAAGCGCGATATTATTACGAATAATACAGTTGTATTTTTAGGCAAACAGCCATACGATGAATGCTTAAAAAGAATAGTTAGGAGCGACTTTACTATTTTATTTAGAAGCAATACTATATCAACACAATCTGGGTTTCCATCGAAAATTGCTGAGTCATTAGCATGTGGCACTCCAGTAATAACGAATTTGACAAGCGATTTAAAATATTATTTAAATGGAAACAATTCAATTTCTAAAATTGGTTACAATGATTCTGATTTAGGCGATATGCTTAGAAATGCTGCATCGTTAAGTAAAGAAGAAAAAAAAGCAATGCATGAATTTTGCGCCAAAAATAAGAATTTAGAAATAAGCAGTTGGAAGGAAACAATGGAAGGATTTTTGAAGGATGTTAAAACAAAATAATTTGTTCAAAATTACTAATTTTATTGTTACGACGCTTGTTTTCTTTTTGTTTTTTTCTTCTATTACACTATTTATTGAGGCTTTTACTATTACTGATGCTTATATTTTTAGCAATTCTTTAAAATATTCAGTTTCTTCAGATGAAATAAAGAATTTATTTTTGTGCTCATTTCCATTAGATAGATATGATTATTTGTTGGCAAGCGAAAAGCACATAAATGATAATAAAGCATTGATATTCAAATCAGCGACAGGTTTTTTAAACGATGAAGGAAAACAACAAATTGCTATTATAGAAACTTGGCCATTAAAATTTGAGGGCGATGAAGAATTTATTAAAAATGAACTAGCCCAAAGAATATATTTGCAGTATGGAGATGCATCATTAATTAATTATCCATATTATTGCGCGGTTCCTCAATCAATATATGAAGCATTATACGGAACAAATTATAATGATTGTGTTGATAAAAAAATAATAATTTATAATGATGGAAGTGAAATTGTTTTAAATATTGCTGGAATATTTTCATCAGAATTTGTTTTTTCAACTAATAGATATGAAATTTATAAAAAGACATTTGGAGATGCGATTTTTATTAATTGTGATACTCCACTCAACTACAGCCAAGTCTCAATGTCTTTAAATATTAATAAATTGAATTATACAAATTTTCTCTCTTTATTTAAAAACAATAATATAGCAGAAGATATTATTTTATATGATAATTTTTCAGAAATTAATGATAGGTTTTTAGATTCTTTAAAATTTAGGGACAAGTTATTTTTATATAGGGTATCTTTTTCGCCAATAATTTTATCATTATGTGTTTTTTTATTTTTGTTTTATAATTTTAAAAACAGAAAAAAAATTCTATATAATACCAACGATTTTTATAATTCAAATTTAAAATGTGTTTTGTGTTCTACATTAGGATTTATATTGGTGTATCTTTTTTGTTTAGGGAATTTATCATCTATTGGTTGGCTATTTTTTATTTATTTGGTGTCTGTAGTTGCTATTTTATTTTTTAATTATTATATTTTTTTCAATATTAAAATGGAGAAAATAAATGTTTAAAAAAAATAAAATTAATATTACAAAAATTTTGGATGTGTCAATATTGTTTTTGACATTTCTGACATTTATTTTTATGAGCGGGTACCCTCTTTTTAATTTAGAAGCGTACAGATATTTTTTCAACATATGGTTAATAATCATAACAGGCATTTTGCTTATAAAATATTTTCTATTTTTTAATATTGAAATTTTCAATAAAAAAAATGCATCATATTCAATTAAAAAAACCTTGTTTGTAATTTTTTCTGACATTTCTAATTTTTTTTTAATTTTGTTTTCTTTGTCTGTTATTGTGGTTTTTGCAATTAACATAAGTTTGACTCAAAATGCTTTTAATTCAATAACCAGCACATTATGCCTTATATTATTTGCATTTTTATCATACAAGTGTTTTTCAGCTAAACGATTATTGAAAATATTCATGAATATTTTCCCAATGATTTGTTTGTTTTCTTTAACAATATTTCTACCGTCTTTGTTTTTCAATTTTTCTCCAAATTTTTATTCAGTAACATCAAATTATGGCACTTATAACAATTTCTTTTTTATTATTTTCCAACTCCAATCAGTATTTAATAGAAATTGTGGTATTTTTTGGGAACCTGCACTTTTTGGTATATTTTTAGTATTTGCAATTGTTCTAGAGTTTTTGAATGGGAAGCCAAATTATATTAAGATAGTTATTTATTTAATATCAATTGTTACAACATTTTCTGCTTCAGCATATCTTTGTCTTTTTGTGATTCTTATATATCTTGCTTCAAAACTTTCAAGTCATAAAGGAAAGCTAATTAAAACACTACTGTTTTTGATGCCACTACTTTTGCCATTTGCTATTTTTGTTGCATACCCTAATGTAATACATAAATTTTTCGATTTTAATGTATCATTACAAAGTAGATTGTTCGGTCCTTTTGTAAATTTGAAGATATTTTTTGATCACCCATTTGGGGTGGGGCAAATTAATGAAAGCGATATATTTTTTGAATATGTGGCTTCTATGAATTTTGATATTGATGCGCAAGTTTCCACATTTGGATATTGGCTTTCCACTTATGGCATTTTTGGATTGCCTATAATCGTAATTCCGTTTGTCGGAATTTTTGCAATAAAAAAAGAAACTATTTTCCAAAAAATAATATTATGTATTTTATTCATAACATTTTTGAGCGTTGAACCATTGCAAAACAATGCATGTTTATATTTTGTTGTGTTTTGCTTATTAGAAAATTTATTTAAGAGCAAGAGAGATGCAATCATAAATGAATATGGGTATTCTAATATATATTTAAAATTTAATTCTAACGAAAAAACAAAACAGTTTATTCAAAACTCTTTTGGCACATATTTAATAAAAGGATTTGCTTTATTTTTAGGGCTTTTTACAACGCCTGCTTATATTAAATATTTTGACAACGAACTAGTTTTAGGTGTTTGGTTTACAATTTTATCACTAATTTCGTGGATTTTGACATTTGATTTAGGTATAGGAAATGGATTGAAAAATAAATTAATTGACGCTTTTGCAAAAAAAGATAATAAGAGAGCAAGTTCATATATTGTTTCGGCTTATGTTTCCACCTTTTTTTTGGTGTTAATTATTTTTATTATTGGTTTAATAGCGGCTTTTATATTAGATTTTAATAAAATTTTTAATATTTCAACTACAATTATCACTTCTGTGCAACTTAGAAATGTTGTAATAATTATTTTTGTTTCTATATGTTTGAATTTTATACTTAAATTAATTGGAAACATTTACGAGAGCTTCCAAATTCAAGCAGTTACTAACTCGTTTTCCTTATTCACAAATTTGTTTCTTTTTTTCTTTGTTATTATTTTTAATACCGAACAACTTTATGATAAATTGTTGGCTTTAGCATTGGTTTATTTGATAGCAAACAATTTGCCACTTATTATAGCAACGATTGTTGCCTTTTTAACAAAACTAAAAAAAATAGATATATCTTTTAAAAATTTTTCTGTTTCTTCTAGCAAAGAAGTTGCTATGTTAGGCGGAATATTTTTCATAATTCAAATATGTTTGCTTTTTATTAATTCGTCTAATGAAATAATATTAACTCAACTTTTTGGACCAACATCTGTGAACTCGTATACATATTACAATAAAATATTTACTATTGTTATAACTTTTGCAACCTTGCTTTCTGGCCCTTTGTGGTCAATAATTGCTAAAGCATCTTCATCTAAAGATATAAATTGGATAAAAAAAGTAAATTCCATAATTTTCAAATTTGATGTTTGTTTAATAACGGTCGATTTATTAATAATGCTTTGCTTACCAATTATTTTTAAAATATGGTTAGGAGAAAATGCTATTTCAGTTAATTGGGTTGCTTCTATTGTGTTTTTTATTCATGATGCAATTTTAATTATTGCGTATTTGTCATCGGCGATATCAAATGGAATAGGCAATTTAAAACCGCAGATGTATGCATATTTAATTGGCGTTTTGATTAAAATTGCATCTATAGTATTACTATTTAATATTGATATTGGTAAAGAATATTGGTATATAGTAAGGTTTACTTCTGCTATAGCATTGCTGCCAGTTGCAATAGTGTTGCCAATTACGAATAACAGATTTTTGAGGAGGAAAATTAAATAAAATGAAAATTTACTATTTTGGCTTTTTTTCTAGTGAAGACAAAACTAGATCGTTTTCTCCGGCCTCTAATCAATTATGTAGATATGTTTTGAGAACGCTTTCTAGTTTAAATTATAATGTAATTGCAGTTAATTGTGCTCCTGAAAAAAAACCATTTCATTTTTCAAAATTTAATAAGACATCAATATTAAATAATATTAATACATTTGTGTTAAAAAGTTTTTCATTCGGAAAAATTTTTAGGCGCTTATTCCAAAACATAATTTTGCAAACACAAGCAAAAAAATTTGTAAAATCTTATATTAGGCCAGGAGATTTGATTATTTTTTACCACTCTCTTATTTTTTGCCCTGTTTATAAATACATAAAAAGCAAAACAAAGAATAAAATTATTTTGCAAGTGGAAGAATTATATTGTGATGTTGGTAATAAATCAAACTTCAAAAAAAGAAAAGAAATAGAACTTATAAAAATATGTGACAAACACATTTTTGCATCTGATGTATTAAGAAAAAAAATTTTTGGAAAAGAAAACAACAGCCCGATTTTGTACGGGGAATATTTGTGTTACAACCATACATCTAATAAGTTTTCGACAATTGATCATAAAATTCATATTGTTTATTCAGGAACCTTTGATAAAAATAAAGGCGGGGCAATAAATGTTTTAAAAATTGCTCAACTTCTGACAGATAAGTATGTTGTGCATATTTTAGGATTCGGTGATGATAATTATTTAAAAAAATATTTTGCTTCTCATTCTTTTTTATGCGAAATAAAGTTTGATGGGTTTCTTTCTGGTGATGATTTTATTAATTTTTTATCTCAATGTGATATAGGTATAAATTCTCAAGACCCAGAAAAACAATTTAATCTTAGTTCATTTCCATCAAAAATATTGACATATTTTGGTTGCGGACTGGCGGTTTTGTGCTCGAATAGCCCGTCAGTTTACGATTCTAAGTTAAATGAATTTGTTGTTTTCTATTCTGATTTTGCTGATTGCATAACAAAAATCAAGGACATTAAATTAAATTATGATTATCGAAAATTAATTTTAAAATTAGATGAAGAATTTAAAAAAGATATAGGAGAAATAATTCATGAAAGTTTTGCAAGTTAATTCATTAATATGTGGAGGGAGCACGGCAACATTAGTTGAAGAAATTCATAAATATCTTTTGCAAAACAATATAGAATCATATATTGCTTATGCATATGGCAAAAAAGTTCGTAATGATAATTATTTTTATTGTGGAAATGTTGTTTCTAGATATTTGTCTGCGCTGTTGACAAGAATAGATGGAAATAGATATGGACATTTGTTTATGCCAACCATTAGATTAATTAAATTAATTAAAAAAATTTCGCCAACTATGATTCATATTCACTGCATAAATGCTTATTCTTTTAACATATTTTTACTTTGTAAATTTTTAAAAAAGATGAATATACCTATAATAGTGACGGCGCATGCTTTTTTCTTTGCTACTGGTTCGTGCGCATATCCAGAAAAGCAATGCATAAAATACATTAATGGGTGTTCAAAATGCCCATTAGGAGCCAAACAAGCTTGCAAATCAATACTAATTGATAATACAAAAAATAATTGGCATAAAATGAAAGCAGCATTCCAAAATGGTAACTTTACTTTTGTTGGCGTTTCTGAATATACAACAAATATCTATAAAAAATCAGGAATAACCAAACTATTCGATTGTAAAACTATTATTAATGGAATTGATACCAATATATTTAAATACCTGTTTCATCCAAAAAATAACAAAATAAAATTGCTTTTTGTAACATCGGCATCATTAATATATACAAAAGGCATTGATAGGTTAATTAAAATCGCCGAATTATTGGAATTTGATGAATCTTATGAAATTATGTATATAGGGCCAAAATGCAATGTTCATTTTCCTAAAAATATTAATTGTGTCTTCAATGTTAGAGATAAACAATCTCTTTCACATTTTTATTGTTCATCTGATTTAACTCTTATGTTAAGTAGAAACGAAACTTTTTCATTAGTAACTGCAGAGAGTTTATGTTGTGGAACGCCTGTTGCCGGTTTTAAGTCTGGAGGGCCAGAGTCAATCGGAATAAATCAATATTCTGTTTTTTTTGGTGATGACGAAATGAATTTATTAATTGATTTTATAAAAAGCAAGACATATATGAATTTAGATAGATGCGAGATGTCTAAAATAGCAAGAAAAAAATACTCTTCCAAAAATATGGCTAAAAATTATTACTTATTATATAATAATAAAAATTAGAGGAGATAAATTTATGTTTCAAAATAAAATATTACTTATTACTGGCGGCACTGGTTCGTTTGGCCATGCGGTAGTGGATCGTTTTTTAAATACCGATATAAAAGAAATCAGAATTTTGTCTAGAGACGAGAAAAAGCAAGACGATATGCGAAAGGCATATAATAACGACAAATTAAAATTTTATATTGGGGATGTTAGAGATTACAATTCAATAGAAAATGCATTTAAGGGCGTTGACTACGTTTTTAGTGCTGCAGCTTTAAAACAAGTCCCATCTTGTGAATTCTATCCAATGGA
Organism: uncultured bacterium; assembly: GCA_949283025.1. GTDB lineage: Bacteria > Bacillota_I > Bacilli_A > RFN20 > CAG-826 > CAJOOD01. The sequence continues at coordinate 5,803 of CASDRB010000013.1, read as the reverse complement.
AGCGGTTAAAACCAATGTAATCGGTTCAGATAATGTTATAACTGCTTGTGTTAAAAATGGAGTTAAAAAAGCCATATTTTTATCTACAGATAAAGCAGCTTATCCAATCAATGCAATGGGTATAACCAAAGCATTGATGGAAAAAAATGTAGTGGCAAGATCTAGACAGCTTTTAGAAGGTGATACTATATTATGTTTAACTCGCTACGGCAATGTTATGGCCTCTAGAGGCTCGGTTATTCCATTGTTTTTAGATCAAATTAAACATGGTAAACCAATAACCATTACTAATCCTGAAATGACTAGATTTATGATGACATTAGATGATGCTGTTGATTTAGTCTTATATGCTTTTGAACATGGCCAACAAGGTGATTTATTTGTTCAAAAAGCTCCAGCGGCTACAATTGATACTTTAGCTAAAGCCGTTATTGAATTAACTAATAGTAAAACAGGAATTGAATATATCGGGACTAGACATGGTGAAAAACTATATGAAACATTAGTTACCCAAGAAGAAATGTTAAGAGCGCAAGATATGGGCGACTTCTTTAGAATATATGCTGATAATCGCGATCTTAATTATGATAAATATGTTGAAAAAGGTAATAAATATTTAGATTTAGGAGAATCTTATACCTCCCATAATACTGGACGTCTAGATGTTGAAGGAATGAAAGAATTATTAAAGAAATTGGAATTGTTTGGTGGTCCAGTCAAACAGCATGATTAAATTTAGCAAATAAGTTTGATTTTTGTTTGAATGAAAGGAAAAAAGTATGTCTATTACCAAAATGATAAATTCTAATGAACTCCCAGAATATATTTTGAAAGATGACAAATTAAAAAAATTGCAAAAAGTTGAACTTCAAATTTATTTAGACGTTGAACAATCGTGTAAAAAAAGAAATATTCCAATTTATATTTTTTATGGTACATTGCTTGGAGCAATACGGCACAAAGGATTCATTCCTTGGGATGATGACATTGATAGCGTTGCTTATTTAAATGATATTCAAAAAATCATTGATGCCGTTAAAGAAGATTATGGAGATAAATATTTTTTTGGTGGAATACTTTCTAACAATAATAATGATCCGTTCTTTGGATTAAAAATAATGCTTTCGGGGACGGCTGCCGTTGAATTTAATGCTTCTGGATATCCTGTTGAAAGAGGGATATTCATTGATATTTTTCCAATAATTAAGACATCTGATAATGCTTTAATGCGTAAAATTCATGGCAAGAGGATGATTACATTGATTCATATAGTTGCTTTGGGCTTTGAATATAAATTCCCTCCAAAATTATTACCAACTACAAGTAAAGGCAAATCATACTATAGATTTAGAAAATTTATAGGATTTTGGTTTGCTCCTTTTGTTAATTACAACAAAAATAAATTATTAAAATTGTATAAAAAATATAAAAATACTAAACATTATGCTTTTGATTTTGTTGTTGGTCATAATAAAGGCGAAGAAATTTTTTATGACACTATTTTTGAAAATCATAAATATGATTTTGAAGGGCATAAATTAAATTCTTTTAAAAACGGAAAATTGTTAACAAAGATGAGATATGGAGAAAACTATATGGAATTACCTCCTATTGAAAAACGAGAAAGACATGTGATGGCCAAATTAGATTTTGGCAAATATGAATAATTTTATGATTATGAAAGTATTGGTGACTGGTGCCAATGGATTTATTGGCAAAAACTTATCCATTTGGCTTAAAAGAAGCGATATAGACGTTTTAGCAATTGATATAGATAATTTATCTAAATTGGATGAATATGCTTTGCAAGCAGATTTTATTGTCCATTTAGCGGGTATTAATCGTCCCATGGATGTTAAAGAGTTTTATGATGGAAATTTAAATTCAATTGTTAAGCTTGTTGATATATTAAAAAATAACAAAAAGAAGACTCCGATTTTATTATCATCATCAACTCAAGCGGAATACGATAATGATTATGGCAAATCTAAAAAAATGGGCGAAGATTTTTTGTTTGATTATCAAAATAAAACTGGCAATCCAGTTTATATTTATCGTTTCCAAAATGTGTTTGGTAAGTGGTGTCGACCAAATTATAACTCTGTTGTGGCAACTTTTTGTTATAACATCTCTAATGGATTAGATATTAGTGTAAACGACCCTGATATTGTTAAAGAGTTTGTTTACATCGATGATATTTGTAAAACTATTTTAGATTTAATTAAGTCTGAAGACTATAAAGGTTCAAATAAAATATTAACTATTAAACCATCTTATTTATTATCTATTGGTGAATTAGCCAATATTATCAAATCATTTAAAGAATCTAGAGATAATTTAATCGTTCCTAACATGGATAACGGAGTCGTTTCTAAATTATATGCGACTTATTTATCATATCTACCAACAAATCAATTTATTTATGATTTGAATATGCATGTTGATAATAGAGGTTCTTTTACTGAATTTATCAAAACTTTAAATTCTGGGCAAGTTAGTGTTAATGTTGGAAAACCAGGAGTAGTCAAAGGAAATCATTTTCATCACACTAAAAATGAAAAATTTTTAGTTGTAAAAGGTACTTGTTCAATAAAATTTAGAAAAATTGGCAGCGAAGATGTGATAGAATATATTGTAAGTGGGGACAAACTACAAGTTGTAGACATTCCCACTGGTTATACTCATTCAATTACAAATATTGGTCAAGATGATTCAATTACTATAATGTGGGCATCTGAATCCTTTGATCCTAATAATCCCGATACATATTTTGAAGAGGTGGTTATAAGTGGCAAATAAATTAAAAGTAATGACAATTTTAGGAACTAGGCCAGAGATTATTCGTCTAGCAGAAACCATTAAAGCCTGTGATAAATATTTTAATCATATATTGGTACATACTGGACAAAACTATGACTATGAATTAAATCAAATATTTTTTGAAGAATTAGGTTTGAGAGCACCTGATTACTATTTAGACTGCGCTGGTAAAAATTTAGGTGAAACAATGGGTAATGTCATTGCTAAAGCATATGATTTAATTTTAAAAGATAAACCTGATGCTGTTTTAATTTTAGGTGACACCAATAGTGCGCTTTCTGCCATTGCAGCTAAACGTTTAAAAACACCAATTTTCCATATGGAAGCAGGTAATAGATGTTGGGATTGGAATGTGGCAGAGATGACTAATAGAACAATTGTGGATCATATTGCTGATATCAATCTTCCATATACCGAAAACGCCAGAAGATATTTATTACAAGAAGGAATAGATGGCAAGACAATATTTGTAACTGGTTCACCAATGAAAGAAGTGTTGATGAAACATATTGATAAAATCAATAATAGTGACATTTTAAATAAACTAGGATTAGAAAAAAACAAATATATTCTTGTATCAGCTCATAGAGAAGAAAATATTGATATCGAAGAAAATTTCATGGAATTGATGAATAGCATAAACGCTATTGCTGAAAAATATCAAGTTCCAGTAATTTATTCTACTCATCCAAGAAGCAGAAAATTTATTGAAGCAAGGAAATTTAAATTTCATCCTTTAGTTAAAAATATGAAACCATTTGGTTTTTTTGAATATGTAAAATTACAACAAAATGCATTGTGTGTATTATCTGATTCTGGAACATTAACTGAAGAATCAGCGATTATGAAATTTCCAGCAGTATTAATTAGAACATCTACAGAAAGGCCAGAAGGATTAGATGCTGGTTCTATCATCGTTGGTGGAATTAAAAAAGACGATGTATTAAAGGCTACTGAATTAGCAATAAGTATGTTTAATAACAATGAGCCAATGTTAGAATCCGAAGCTTATGAAGACACTAATACATCTATTAGAGTTGTGAAAATTATTCAAAGTTATACTGGCATTGTAAATAAGACAATTTGGAGAAAATAAAGTGAAACATATTCTATTTATTTGTGGCAAAAGTAGTACTGTAATTAATTTTAGAAAAGAATTAATACTTTTTCTTTTATCTAAAAACATTAAAATATCATTAATTATTTCCGATGATGAAAGAATAGAAGAGATTAAACAATTAGGTGTAGGGATTTTCGTTGTTGAATTTGACAATAGATCAAAATCATTTTTTTCAACATTAAAGACGAGGAAGCAAATTCATAATATTATAAAAACTTTACTGCCAGATATGGTTTTTACATTTCAAGCAAAACCAAATATTTTGGGAGCAATGGCTGCAAAAAAAGCTAAAATTAAACATATATTTTCAATGATTGAAGGACTTGGGGATCCGTTCCAACCACAAACAAAAAAAGAAAAAATCTTTATGTTGTTTTATATTTTTATTTATCGACTAGCGCTTAAAAAAGTTGAATGCGTTTTCTTTTTAAATGAAGACGATAAAAATATTTTCTTAAAAAATAACATAACAACCACACATAATTCATATCTTATTGATGGCATAGGTATTGATACAACTGAATTTGCATATCAAAAAATAAAAGACACTCAAACAATTTTAATGATTTCTAGGTTAATTAAAAATAAAGGAATTTTAGATTTTTGTAATGCTGCTAAATTAGCAAAAGCACAAAATCCTAACTTAAAATTTAAATTAATTGGTGGCGAATTACAATTGACATTAAACGATATAAAACGATTTATTGATGAAGGTATAATTGAGTATTATGGAGAAGTTAAAGATGTAAAACCATTTATATCAAATTCAACTTTTGTTACCTTGCCGTCTTATTATAGAGAAGGATTACCGAGATCTATTTTGGAAGCTATGTCTATGGGCAGACCAATTATCGGTTACAACTCTGTTGGAATTAAAGACATTGTAGTGAATGAAGTAACCGGGTATTTAGTGAAAGCGCATGATATTGAAGGCTTATCAAAGATTTATGTAAATTGTTTCAATGATTTTAAAATTGTTGAAACTATGTCATTAAACTCGCGGAAAAGAATTGAAGAAAAATATAGTTCCGACATAATTAATAATTTAATTTATAAATTTATAGCGAGGAAATTGCCAAATAATGATTAATAGTGTTTTGAGAAAATCTCAAAGAGTATACTTATTCTTTAAAAGGCTTGTAGATCTAGTTGGATCTTTAGTGGGGATAATTTTGCTTTCTCCGGTTTTGTTAATTTGTGCGATTATTACAAAATGCACATCTAAAGGACCAATCTTTTTCAGGCAAGAAAGACTTGGGAAAAATAAAAAAGTTTTTAGAATTTTTAAATTTAGATCAATGCGTGCTGATGCCCCAGAAATTGCTCCAAGCGATATGACCATTGAACAACAAAAAGCGATGGAATATAGGTGGGGTCAATTTATGCGAAAGACATCACTAGACGAGATTCCTCAGCTGTTTAACATATTTGTAGGAGATATGTCTTTTATTGGTCCTAGACCTGGCGCGGCTCATAATGAAGAAGAACTCGTAAAAGCAAGAGAAGCATATTCTCCAAATGCATACGATGTTAAACCCGGATTAAGCGGATATGCTCAAACAAGAATGAATAGAGAACATGATCCGTACGAAAAAGCTAAATATGACCACGAATATGTCAAAAGAATGTCGGCTTGGTTTGATATAAAAATATTTGTATATACGATTCTTAAAATATTTGGTGCAGTTAAAGGAAGATAAAATAGCGATATTATCAATCGCTATTTTTATTATCGAAGCGAGTATCGCGAGATAAAAACCACACGCTATGCGCGAGAGAATTGAAAACCTTATAGGTTAGTAATGAAAAAACCTCCGTGTTAGAATTAATTCGGTTCGGCAACCAAATTAATTTAACAGGAGG
>CASDRB010000012.1 GCA_949283025.1 uncultured bacterium | reverse complement strand
TAGTAAAAAGCCGTGTCCTGAAAATCTCCTAAGCCATCTAGTGGCAAGTTATGAGTACAGGTACACAGCATATAGAAATTATAGCCTAGAAAGGAGAAAGTTATTCAGTCATCAAACTAGGCTTAACTGAATAATACGATTAAATATGAAAAAAATTTTATTTTTGATTGGACTTAGTACATTATTGTTTTCTGGTTGCTCTCCTCAAACAACTACAACTCATTCCAACTCAACTTCTTCAAGCGATATTTCTATTACTATTCCAAATGTAGAATTTCATTTTGTTACTTTCCATATTTTTGAAAATGAAACTAAAAAAGTAGAAGTAAATCATGGTGAATTAGTAGAACGTTTTGTACCAGAATATCGCGAAGGATACAATTTTATTAATTGGTATACCAGCGCCGATGGTGATACTTTGTTTGATTTTTCTCAACCAATTACGACTAATTGTGATGTCTATGCTCATTGGTTAAAAGAAGGCGAAAGTATTACTTCTGAAGTTTTAAAGGAAGCTTTAAATCAAGATTATAGCAATTCGACTGCATGGCAATATCAATCTGGCATGAACGATGAATTTATTGTCTCAAACATCGATGGATACAGTGTTTGTGAAACTTCTATTGATGGCATTGGTCAACGTGACTTTTTATTTTATCATGATTATAATGGTGAATCCCATCAATATTGGTATGAAGAAGAATTAGGTGGAGCATGGATTAGACAAGGTATCAAGTTTAAAGATGGAAGTTATGCTATTTATGATGTAGATAACATCTATTTCACTCCAATGCATTCTTTTTCGATTCTTTCTAATCATGCAGAAGATTTTGAATATCTTGGTGGTGGAGCTTTTAGTCTTATCGACGAAGTTAAGATTCAAACATTATTAGGTGAAGGCTTGTTTAAAAATGTTTGGGACAACGATATTGCTCAAATTATTATCTACTTGGATGATGCTAAAGATTTCGTGGAAGAATTAAGAACATACGATAGTTTAGATTTGAATAATGACGCATATACTCGAACACAAATATTTAATATTGGCACTACATCATTAATTGACGTTGAATTACCAGAAAAACCTACTTCTGAAAACGTAAAAACATATTATGAATGGAAAGGACAAGAAGAACCTGTTTATACTGATTTGGAAGCTATTTCTTTAGATTATGCCAATCCGAATGTCACATCAGTAAATTTAGATAAAACTATTGAATTAAAATATACAATGACCCCAGAAGAACCAGATAATAAAGATTTAGAATTTTTATACGATGGAACTAAAGATGGAATTAATATTTCTTATTCGTTTACACCGCATCATTTGGTTGTTAAAGGTTTAATACCAGGATCATATACAATTAAGATCCATGACAAATTATCTGACATTTATTCCAATGAAGTAACAGTCGTTGTAAATGATACTCCAACAAGTCAATTTAGCAACCTATTATATGATTTAAAGATTAAGCGAGTCGATGGCATACCATCTCTTGTCAACAATCTTGACAATGGATATATTGCGGCTTATGACGGCGCTGATTTAGGATTTAAGGTAGACAACGTAAATAACGGCGATAACCCGAAACTAAATGCATTAACATTAGCGATGATGATGGATGTAAATGTTTCTGAAACTATGAATGTTGATGGCGATAACGTCTTTGTCAATTTTGAATTAGATCATGCCATCAATGCCATGTCATTTACTTATGGTGCTTTATTTGAAAATCAAATTTCAAATATTCAATCAAAGTTTTATAAAGCACTAATATATACTTCAAGTGATGGAATAACATGGGATTTAGCTCAAGATTGGACGGAAGAATTTGCTGCTGATGCAAACGCTAAAGGTCTATCAAGAAAAGACATTAAATTTGAAAACCAAATACAGTATGTTAGAATTGCGTTTGATAGCAATTTTATTGGAAAATATTTTACAGTCGCATTAAATTCATTCGCGTTTTATTTAGAATCTTAATTAATTGTGGATTTAAAAAACTGCCCATCAACTGGGCAGTTTTATTTTAAAGTAATTTAATTAACTAAATTACCATTTGCTAATGACATTTCCTGCTTTATCTTTGAATGCACCAACAGCAATCATGATAAAGTCGACGATAACACCAATGCCAAAGCATCCGCCAGTAAAGAGCCATAAAATACCTGTGCCAATTTTACCAACATAAAAACGATGGACACCGATTCCGCCTAAGAAAAAGCAAAGCAATAAAGCCGCTAGTCTTGATTTGTTAGACATATATATTCCCCTTTCGTTTTTAGTATAAACAATGTATTAGGATTAGCAAAGAAAAAATATTTATCAAAATACATTTTATTGTCGTTTTGTTTATTTAATTTATATTTTTAAACGAATATAATATTATTAATAATGTATAAAAGGAGAAAAAATAGCAATGAAAATTTGTCCAAAATGCGGTCGTGAAGTAGATGATAGTGCTAAATTTTGTACATTTTGTGGTGCTACGCTTGTTGATTCTTCTCAACCAGAAGTAGAACCTCAACCAACTGTTAATCAACCACAGCCTCAACAAAATGCAACACCTAATTATAATAACTCAACATCTTCTGTTAGCAATTCTAGTGCTATCGGATGGGGGATATTAGGATTTTTTATTCCACTAGCAGGATTAATTTTATTTTGTGTATGGTTGAAAAGTGAACCAGCCAAAGCAAAAGCCGCTGGTATTGGTGCGTTAATTGGCTTTGTTTTAAGCATTGTCTGGTCAGTAATTTATGGAATTTTGATTTTACCTAGTATTACTAATGCTATTGCATTTTTCTAATAAAAAGCGTTTTTTGTTGTTTTTTTGCACAGCGTTTATGCTGTGTTTTTTTGTATAATATAAAATTACATTTTGGTCAAAAATGTCTATAAAATAATCGAATTTCGTTGTAAAAAATAGAAATAATTGAACTTTTTTTAAAAAAAGTATGAAAACTTTTAAAAATTTCGGGGGGGGGGGGGTTATTTTTAATTTTTTGTGGAAAAAATACAAAATAATAGATTAAATGTATATTTTTCCTTAACTATAATCCACAAAAATCATATAAATACACGACAAAAATGCGGTTTTTGTATTTTTTTGTATCTTTATCTTAATATATATACACCGATAAGGTTTTGTGCATTTTTCTTTAGAAGGAGGGATTTGTTATGCATAAAAAATTTTATAATTTCATGCTACCTGTTTTAGGAGCAGCTGTCGTGGTCGGTTCAGGTTTTTCTGCTTGGGTATTTAGTGATACCTCAGTTACTGATACGCTTAGTGGAACTTTCAGTATTACCCCGGTAGTTGATAAGTTGAAAGTAGAAATAAAGGAAGTTGATACTGATAACGATTTAACCGCAGTTAATTTAACTTTAGATCAAGGCGGTATTGCTAATGCTAGTATTGCAAGTGAAGGAATAAAATCCACCGTAACTTCTTATGATATTAAAGTTTCATATGAAACAGTTGGTGGTTTACAAGAATTACTTACAAATAGCAAATTGACACTTTCTTATACAGTTGCTATTAGTTCAACTGATAATGTCACAACTTATTTTGATTTAACTAATGGACTTGCAAAAGAAAGTGCTAGTGATGTCGTTGTTGATAATTATAATGCTGGCACAATGAGTTCTGGGACCATTCATAAATGGTCTAGTGTGCCATTAACTTGGACATATGTTGATAAACCAGCTGACAAAACAGAATATGATGCCATGGTTACTGCATTAAATAGCAAAAAATTTACTTTAACAGTGACTGTTACAGCTACTTGGACAGACAAATAATAATATAGTTTAGAAATAAATATATAAATAAATAAGATGTTTAAACGTTTTTTAGCACAACTTTTTGTTCCGCTTATTTCTTTTGCTACAGTTGTAACTGCTGGATTTGGAGCATGGATTTTTACTAACCAAACCCAAAACGATCAAATAGCATTTGGAATAACCATTGCTACTAAATGCGAATTAGGAGAAATAAACCTAATTGGTCCAACTACATTAGGATATGAAAACTATCGCATTGTTTTTGAACAAGGCGGAGACAATGAAATAGGCAATGAAGATGTTGGTGTTAATTTTGTTCCAAATCTCGTGTTTGATTTTAATCCTATTGCCGAAGGTTCTTTAGGTGATGATTATGCAAATTTGAGCGGTTATGATTTCAAATATCAATTAGGATTTGATGTTGGAAATAATATTGCTTTCAATACATATGCTGAATTTGTTGAAAATCAAGAAGGATTTTTAAATGTTGATTTAACTGCAGGAACAAAAACTTATACATTAACACCTTTATTTCGTTACAAAAGCGGTATGAAACCAGATTCATCCGCTAAGTTTGTTACGATGCTTGAACAATTAAATTTGTATAAAGATGAAAAAGTAACCTTAACTTTAAACATAACTTATGAAAGGGTGGGATAATGATGAATATTAAAAGTTTTTTCAAAAAACCTATCATTGCATCGTTTTTAGTTGTCGGTGCATTGGGCATGGTTGTAACAACAGCATATTCCACCTTTTATTTTGCTAATAATTTTAATATTTCTGAACAAGCATCACCAATTGGAGATGCAATAAGAGCCAACCAAACTTTTGGTGAAGAAAGCGATGTTGTTGTTAACGATGTTGAATATTATGATGTTGTGTTTTTAGCTCAAAATGTTGACATAACTAGTAAATTAACTCCAGTTGAAGGTGGAACAAACGAATATAAAAGCAATGATTCACTATGGGTTTACATCCCAGAAGGCCAACAAGAAGCACAAGGATATTATGGGAAATGGATTTATGATGAAACAAATTGGCCAGATGAATCCACACAAAGTAATTATATTGTGAATAATTGTTATATTGGACCAAGAATTTATCGTAATGTTGCAGAAGTGACTAACGGCATGCTCGATGATTTAAGTAATCCAAATGTTTTACCTGTAAATTCTAAAAATAATAGTGATTTGAAGTGCGGGTTACTAGATAGAAGTTCTGAAGTTAATGATAATAAATTTTATTATTTAAATTTTATGGGCTGGGGCCTATCTTATGATGGCAATACATATAAAAGAAGTGGGAAAACGCCAAGTGATGCTAATGGTTATCATTATGTAGCAGGATCGTATTCTACTACTACCGAACTTGCTCGTTTTAATACGTTATTGAGCATTTATAATGATTGCGCTATTACGATTGATGGAAGAAAAACAATAGTTTTTTATCCTATGTATTCGACTGGAAAAGATAATTATTCATATGATGCTGGAAATAAAGATAATTTAAAAGAATGTGTAGAAATTTTTACCAATAGCGGTTCTTTAAATTTTTCTTACGACAAAGAGTTTAGTGACACATTACAAAAAAATGCCTCTTTTGCAGGAGTAAAAGAAAGCAGCTATGATGTATGGGAATGGGTTGATTGGCTACCCCAATTAAAAACATACTATTATGGTATAAAATATGAGGCGTATCGTTATACAAATCTTTTAATTAATGAATCAAATTTAAATAGTGATTCTGTCGTTGGCAAGTATATTATAAGAAATGATATCAACTGTTATGGTAGTTCTTGGGCGGGCAATGAACATTCAAGAAATATTTTCTCAGATTTTCCTTTAAATGATCAGATAGGAAGATATAATATTTACTTTTTTGTAAAAGAATCTTATGATACAGGCAACCAATATTACGATAATTATTATGAGAATGGCAATTTTACTGGCGATCAAATTGACTATATTGATAGCATGTTAAGAAATGATGGAATTTATATTTATGAATCTTATAAAACAGATTTATCAAATACATTCGCTTATGAAGGAAACATACGTGGCACATATATCGTTGTTGAAAGAGTTTATGAGCCTAGGGTTATCGGTGGTTCATCTTTAGCTCTTGATTATAATAATCCTCAATCTTATAAATTAAATTTTACAAGACAAGGCACTAGCGGTACCCTTTTAAGAAGTTATGAATTAAGAAATAGAACAGTCAATGTTCCTAGTAATGATAATGATCCAACATTAAAATATATTGATTATACTTTTTATAATGATGATGGAACTCCAAGAAGGCAATATTTGATACCAGCTTATTATTTTGCCATTCAAGTGGCTTTAGACCAAAATACAATATATGATCAAAAGTTATATGGACAAGATAATACTAATCCTAATGATTCTGAATTTACTGACTCTTTGGATCCTAATTTGAAATATGACGCACCGGTGTATAAGTACAAAGATATCAATGGTAATGAAATAGAAGAAGTTTATTCTTCAAAAAAATATTTGGTATCTTTGCAAGATGTAATGGATGGAAAATATACTTCGGTGGACGGAAATACTTTATATACAGAAGATTTAAGACGTATCAAAGTTAGAACATACAATAATGGAGCCCCAAGTGAATTAAAATCTCTTGCAGAGTGGGGTAAAGGTTCTGCTGAATGGAACGCTGTTTATAATAATGTTAAGTTAATCAGATTTAAAGTTACTGGAACATATAACATATATACAATCATAAATTATGATATAAATAACATACCAAATTCAGTCGATATTTGGACATATCGTCTGCATAACATCTTTGTTAACATTTATGATCCAGATGATTTTGGTGGACAAATATTAGAAGTGGGCTCAAATTATTTAGATACTAGCAGGTATTCATATCGTTGCGAAGACTATTATTATTTAGAAACACCAATTTTAGGAACCGATAATTATGTCAGGCAAGCAGGATTGACTATTCCATCTGAAATTGGAGTTAGCGGCAATATAGTAACTTTTGAGCAACTCCTTAAATACTATGATCAAAAAGGTAAACGTCTACAAGATGTTGTTACAGGTGAGTATGTTGCATATCAAGATTATGTGGAAAATCCATTTATCGTGCGTAAAAATTACTTCTTGCAAGTTGTTCCAAAATAGTTAGATCGGGAGGAAAAACAAATGACAAATATCATTTTAAATAGTGTATCCAATTTAGAAGCCATTTCATTGGCGGTCTCAATCAGTGTCATTGTTTTGCTTGTGATAGGTTTTGGTGTTTTGTTTTATCTTTATTATCGATATTATGCAAAGTGCATCGATCATAAAGTTGAAGATTCTTATATAGCAAGAGAAGTTATTTTAGAAAACAAAAAGTACTTTTTAAAAACCGAAGCTTTAGTAAATGATCATCAACAACCCGTTGAATATAAACAAGAAAATGTCGTTCCTTTTACTCAGCACATTGAAAAAGGTAGAAAATCTGCAAATATCATTAAAATGGTCGCAAATATCGTGTTAATTGTTGTTTATATTTGCTTTGTCGCATTTATGGGATTTGCTATTTATGTTAGAGCGTCAGGCGACTTATTTATGATTAATGATACCTCGTGTTTAATTATTAAATCAGGTTCAATGGAAAAAGTGGACCCAGATAATAAATATTTAATTGAAAACAATTTAACAAATCAAATTTCTACCTATTCTTTAATTGGTATTAATAAAGTTGAAGAAGGCGATATTGATTTATATGATATTATTGCTTTTAAAGATGACAATAATAATATTGTTGTTCATAGAGTTATTGATATTTATGAACACGAAGGAGTTAAATATTTTACGGCTCGAGGCGATGCTAATACATCGAGTGCTGGTTATGAAATAGGATTAACATATCAAGATATAATTGGAAAATATAACGGTTTTCAAAATTTTGGATTAGGAATAGTAATTTATTATATTCAATCTGGAATAGGTATGATAACCATTGCTTTAGCATTAGTGTTGATTGGTTTTTATGATATTTTAGACATTTATTTAGGCAAAAAAATAAATTTGAGAAAACAATATTTATACACTCGTTTTGAAAATGAAATTGATGATGCGATTATTAAGGAAAACGAAATTCATTATTTAGATTGGGCAACAAGAAAAGAAAATACTGAACAAGTTGAACAAATCGAACAAGAAAAAGATAACGAAGTAGTTTCTACAGCGCAAGATAATGCTGTTGAAGACAATTTAATGGATGAATCTCAAGCAGTAGACACTAATCAAAATAATGAGGAAACAAATGTAGAAGAAATTAAAGAAGAGCAAGATGAAGATGATTCTTTGCGTTCTCATTTGTTTACTTCAACAGGCGCTCCAAGAAAAACGAAAGCTTATGACCGCATTTCATTTTCTCAACGTTTCTTAGAACTAGATGAAGAATTGCAAAGCCGATATAATGCGATGAAACAAGAAATTTTATCTTATGGTGTTAAATCTCGTATTTCTGCTACCGGTGATACATTTAGATTGCATAAGAAAGCATATTGTAAAATTGCTATTTCTGGCAAAAATTTAAAATTATATCTAGCATTAGATTATAAAGATTATGAAAACACAACTTATCCTGTTAAAGATGTTGGAAATAAAGGTGTTTATGCCGATATTCCTGTCGTCTTAAAAGTCCGTTCCACTTTATCATTAAAAAGAGCGTTGGAATTAATAAAGGATTGTATGAGCAAAGATGGTCTTAATAAAAAAGAAATTCCAATCAAAGATCATTATCAAGAGCTTAAAGAAAAAATTTTAAGTGGTGAAACTCAAGAACAAGAAGATAACTAGGTGTAGCAAATCTACACCTTTTATTTTGATGATTTTTGGCCAATATTTGTTAAAATAAAATAAACATGGATAAATTAAAAACAATCAATAAACAAATAAAACGATTTGTTAATGAAAGAAACTGGGATAAATTTCACTCACCTGCAAACTTAGCCAAATCAATATCGATAGAAGCAAACGAACTTTTAGAGTGTTTTCAATGGGATGAACAAAATTATAATTTAGATGATGTCAAAGACGAATTGGCAGATGTATTTACATATTGTTTTCAATTAGCGGACAAATTAGATGTTGATATTTATCAAATAATAAGCGACAAAATGAGAAAAAATATTGCTAAATACCCAATAGAAAAATGCAAAGGAAAGGCTAATAAATACGATAAATTATGATTGTTAAAAAAGTTAAATTTTTAGATGTTTTTGCATATTGGTTTAATGTATTTTTTATCAGCTTGTTTTTTGCATTATTTTTGATAAACAATCTAATTAATCATCTTATTGCCACATGTTTTTGTTCATTGCTTGTTTCATCTTTGGCGTTTGGTTATGCATTTTATTTTAAAAAAAGAAATTTTAAATGGATAGTACGGTCGTTAATTATTGTTTTATCGTTTTTATTCAGTTTCATTATTTTTTATTTTTCAAGATACGCCGATTATTTGATTATATGCGGAATATATGCAATTTGTATTTCGTTATTTTCTTTTGTTTGGTGGGCATTAAAAATTAGACATAATGTCAATTTGAAAATATTTCAACCAGTCACCATGTTTTATATTTTAATTGTTGCCAGTTTATCATTAGGCATAGGTATGTATCAATTTATTAATTATCAACCTCTCAATGATGAATTAATTATGGTTAATAATGGAGAAAAAGTATTTAACAAAATTCGTTTGAATTTAGAAAAACACTTTTCGATTTCTAATCAACAATTAACTAAAATTAATTCAATTAATTATTATGATGACCAATTGATTATTTATCATAGCAACTATCAAAATGAGATTTTAAATTATTATTGTTCTTATTATGATTTCTCCAATTTTTATATTGATAATTTTGACTCGGTACTCGAATATTGTTTGAATAACGAATTGCCTAATTTATATAGCAATCCATTAATTTTTGATAACGATATTAAAACCCCGTATCGCAACAACGAAATTAATTCAATATTAAATAAATACAAATATCAAACGATTACTTATGGATATTATACCGATTCAATTGGAATAACTATTGCTTTAGAGTTATTAAAAATAATTGAATTTGACGACCATCAATATTTAATATTTGAAACTAATATGAGCAATGACGAAGTTAAATATTTAATACCAAATGAATTATCTTTTTATTTTTATGATGCGATGGTAAATTTTTATTATTAATTATATTAATTTAGATTGGATTGTTATATAATTAAGCGTCAAGTTATGAACGAAACCTTAGCGATTATCATTTCAATCAGTTCCATATTTATCGCCACGACCATCGGTTCTGGATTAGTTTTCTTTTTTAAGAAAAATTTTTCTAGTAAAACGTCTGCTATCATTGTTGGATTGGCTAGTGGAATTATGATTTCCACATCCTTTTTTGGTCTATTAAAACCAGCTTTAGAACAAGCCCAAGAATCATATGATAAAATTGCTTTTTTACCGATGGTGGGTGGATTTATTTTAGGGTGTCTATTACTTTATGCTTTAGATAAATTGGTTCCACACATTCATATTAACAAAGAAGAACACGCCGAAGGATTGCCATCAATTAGAACAACTAAACGTTTAAAATTCTTTTTAGCAGTGGCAATGCACAACATTCCAGAAGGTCTAGCAGTTGGATTTGCTTGTGGTGTTTTATTAAAAGGCGGAAATCAAGAGGCGATGGCTTTGGGTGTGTCTACCGCTTTAGCGCTTGCAATTGGTATATCTATTCAAAATATTCCAGAAGGTGCAGCGGTGTCTATTCCAATGTTAGAAGATGGTGTATCTAAACCAAAAGCCTTTTTGTATGGTTTAGCAAGTGGAATTGTGGAGCCTATCTTTGCTGTTATTGCTATGTTTATCACTAGTGCTGTTGCTGATATGGCTTTGCCTTGGCTGTTGTCTTTTGCTGCCGGAGCAATGATTTATGTCACTATCGATGAACTAGTTCCAGAGTTTAAACAATCATCTAATTCTCATTTTGGTATTTGGTCTTTTATCGCCGGTTTTGCTATTATGATGATGTTAGAACTTTTATTATAAAGGAGTAATTATGAAACAAGATTTTGTATTTTATAATCCGACGAAAATTTATTTTGGAGAGCATTCATTAGATAATTTAAAAGATGAATTGTCTCATTATGGCCAAAACATATTATTAGCTTATGGCGGCGGTTCAATTAAAAAAATCGGCCTTTACGATGAAGTTATTAAAATTTTAAAATCTTGCGACAAACATATTGTTGAATTGGCAAATATTATGCCTAATCCTACATATAAAAAATTAATGGAAGGCGTCAATTTAGTCCACGAATATCACATAGATTTAATTTTAGCTGTTGGTGGTGGATCAGTTATCGATTTAGCAAAAGGTGTTTCTGTATCAGCGTATTGTAAAGATGATGCATGGAAAAAATATTGGATTAAAGGCGAACCATTAGATAATTATGTCGTACCTGTTGCTTCTATTTTAACAATGGTGGGGACAGGTTCAGAGATGAATGGTGGTTCTGTTATTACCAATGTCGCTCAAAAATTAAAAGTGGGTCGTGTATTTGGACCAGAAGCATATCCTAAATTTTCTATTTTAAATCCAACTTATACATATTCAGTAAGCCAATATCAGATGGTATCTGGAATATTTGATATTATGTCGCATTTGATGGAACAATATTTTAGCGACGACGATGATAATGTTTCAGATTATTTAATTGAAAGTTTATTAAAATGTTTAATTAAGCAAACACCTGTTGCTATTCAAAATCCAACCAATTATGAAGCGAGAAGCAATATTATGTGGACCGCTACTTTGGCATTAAATACTTTGGTTGGAAAAGGCAAAACCCAAGATTGGCTCGTCCATGCTATTGAACATCAATTAGGAGCTTATACAAATTGTGCCCATGGCATGGGTTTAGCGGCTATTTCTATACCTTATTATCGTCATATTTATTCTTATGGTTTGCCTAAATTTAAACGTTTTGCAATTGAAGTATTCAATGTAAATTCAAGCGGTTTAAATGATGAAGAAATTGCTTTAAAAGGTTTAAGACGTTTGACCAAATTTATTAAAAATTCTAATATGGTCACATCATTAAAAGAACTAGGAGCTACAAAAGAAATGCTTCACGACATCGCTTATTCTGTCAATAATTCTGGATATGGTTATAAACAATTAGACCATGAAGAAATATTGCAGATTTTAGAAGAGTGTTATGAATAAATCGCCTACAATTTGTAGGCTTTTTTATAATTTTAGATAATTGCACAATAGTTTAATTTATTTCCATTTTTTAATTTGTTTGTTATATAATAAACACGCACACTTTAGGAGCATTTATGGAAAAACACATCAATAAAAAGTCTATTTTTTTAGTAGCGTCTTTTGTTTTGCTTACATTGTCTTTTGGCGCAGTTAATTTAAAAACCAATGTATTTAACAAATTAGAGTTGGTTGAAGCTTGGAGTGGAACACAAACGCCATCTGTTGACGATTCATATTATGAAAATATCAGAGGAATGACAGGAACAGATTTAAGGTCTGGATTAAAAACTATCCTTAGAAATGGATATAAACAATTAAGTTATTCTAATATATGGGATAGTTGCGAATCTGGAGATGAATCAGAGAATAATTCTAGTGAAGTATTTTTAATATACACTCGAACTACTATGAAAAAAAGTCAACATGTCAGTGGATCTAGTGGATGGAATAGAGAACATGTTTTTGCTAAAAATTTAGGTGGTTATGGTGAAAGCGGTCCAGGAGCCGATGCCCATCATTTATTTGCATCTGATAATAAAGTTAACGGAACAAGATCCAACAGTAAATTTGGTGAGGTAACAAATGGCACGCAAGTTAAAGATTCGTTAGGAAATTTAACTGATAATTATACAAGCGGAAGTACTTTCGAACCTTGTGATGAGGCTAAAGGCGAAGTGGCTAGAGCAGTATTATACATGTCAGTGATGTATTACAACACTGGATATTCCACAAATGTGACTAATTGTTTCACATCATTGCAAACTTGTTTGGATTGGAACAACGAATTTCCGCCAACTAATCGCGAAATTAGAAGAAATAATGTCATATATGATGATTTTCAACATAACCGCAATCCATTTATTGATCATCCTGAATTTGCAGATATGATTTATGATGTTTCATATTCTGGTCCAGGAGCCTTAGAAGATAACGAACCGTCCATTTCTATTACATCAAATTTATCTTTAGAGATTGGCGAAACTGCTAATGTTAACGCTGTTATTAATAACGGCAGTGGGACAATTGTATATTCATCTTCTAATTCTAGTGTTGCTAGCGTTGATAGTTTGGGAAATGTAAATGCTAAAGAGGTAGGGAATGCCACGATAACTGCTAAAACTACAATTGATGGTGTTTCATATAGTGCTACTTGCCAAGTTAATGTTAAACAGCCAGTAGTATTAGAAGAGTTAACAATGAATTTGACATCATTAACATTAGATAAGAACAAAACTTATCAATTAAGTGTTACAGCAATTCCAAGCGATGCTTCCACAAATGTAAATTGGGCTAGTTCTAATCCTGACATAGCTAGTGTTAGTTCTGATGGGTTAGTTAAAGGATTATCCATTGGAAGCACAATCATTACCGCCACATCAGTTAAATATCCATCGATTAGTGCATCGTGCACCATTGATGTTATTCAACCCATACTCCCATCTGGATATGTAAAAGTTGGAGAAAATCTATCTGATTGGAGCGGCAATTATCTAATTGTTTATGAAAATAATTCTAAAGGATGGGTTTTTGATGCTTCAAAAGGTGATGTAACAAATAATTATCATGAAGTCTCAATTAATAATAATGTAATAAATTATGAAGACGGAGAATCATATAATTTCATTATTGAAAGTGTCAGTGGAGGATATGTTATAAAAAGTGATGTAAATAATGCGATAGCTTCTTCCAATCCTAACGATTTAAAATTTGTTTCACCGAGCGACAAGAGCGCGATTATGAGCATTTCTTACAATAATGGTATAACAATAAAATCAAATAGCACTGACGCAATATTAAGATTTAATAACAGTAGTGGGCAAGATCGTTTCCGTTTTTATAAAAAAGGTCAACAGCCAATTCAATTATACAAAGCCAGTGATTCTTCACAAGAACTATCGCCAGTTGAATCTTATTGCCAATTATTTTTAAATACTATTACTTGCGATAATGGTGTAACGCCGCCATCAATTGATGGTTGGAATCAAATGAAAATTAAATTTAATAATTTGACTATTCAACAACAAAACGAATTGAAAACAGCTTCCTCAAATGTTGATAATTTAATTGGTTTAGCGATGGAAAGATATGATTATATTATTAATAAATATGGCATTGATACTTATGAGAATTTTATCAATAGAGCCATTATTAGTAATGGTTTAAATCAACAGCCTGTCTATGACACCAATCAAATATTGATTATTGTTATCATTTTAAGTGTTGCCATTATTCCGATTATCGGTGGTGCAGTGATTTTAAAAAGAAAAACAAAATAATTGATATTAAATGCGCGTACAAAACGCGCATTTTTTATAAAAGTAAACTTATATAAACAATATTTGTTTTTTATGATAAAATATAATGGTTTTATATGGAGGTTTTGATATGAAAATTGCTAAACTGGCGTTTTTATTATCATGTGCTTTGCTCGTTGGTGTCATTAATGACGCTAATCCATCGAAAACGATTGAATTTGAAAAAGATGCGTCTGCACTTTTTGAAAACGATCCGACAGGTGAATATATTGGGCAAGAACAAGAAAAAGTTTATAGCGCAATCGCTATTCCAAACACTGTTATACTTAATTTTAAACTCGATGAAGGAACATATGATGACAAATGCTTTTATATTTGGACTGACGGTGTTAACGGAACCGAGTATGAAAAAACTGGTGTCAATGATTTTGGAATGTATATTGAATTTAAACCTCGACAAATGGGCTGGCCACAGCACGATCGTTTTTATTTTATTATAAAAACAAGAAATACTTGGGTTGGTCAATCTCTTGACACGCTCGTAAAGTATGAAGATTTTAGCATTGTCGATGGAGTGATGAATTTATATAGCGTATACGGAAGTAGAAATACCGTTGAGGTTTACGGCTCTCCTGAAGAGACAGTTTTTGATAAAATCGAATCGGCTCAATTTGTCGATTGGAAAACTGTCCAAGTTAAAGGTACTGGGCCAATTAGATCGTATAAACTATATGCATTAGATTCTAAATATTATTCTTTAAGTGCATCTAATCGGGAATTATATCGCCATCAATACGAAATAGGGCGCGGTGAAGGAGACAATGTTTCCAATTCAATTGAAATTAAGTTCCCATACACGATGCCCACTAATGTCGTTTATGAAATAGAAGTTCAATTTACAAATTATGAAAAAAGTAGAACATCATCAATTGGTTGGGAAAAATTATATGATGATCAACGCTTTGAAACTTATTACACATATTCTGGTAACGATTTAGGTGCAGTTTATAGCAAAGAAAAAACTTCATTTAAATTGTGGGCTCCAACTGCAGCAAGAGTGGAGCTGCGCATTTATAGTGTTGGCAACTCAAATCGCTATTCTTCTATAGATGTTGATATGGCTGCTTATGAATATCAAGTATATCGTATGTCATATATGCCTGGCGGCGTTTATTCTGCTATTGTCGATGGTGATTTACATGGCAAGTATTATACATATTATGTTTATAATAGTGCCGGTGCAAATGAAGTGGTTGACCCTTATGCTAAAGCAGCGGGAGTCAATGGCGAAAGAGGAATGATATTAGATTTTGACACTACTGATCCAGATGGTTGGGATGAAATTCCGCAAGTATGGGATGGTGTTGAAGGTTATGATATCAAGCATCCAACCGATTTATCGGTTTATGAAATTCATATTCGTGATTTGACGATGGATGATACTTGGAATGGAACATCTACTCCAGGTACTTTTCAAGCTTTTTATGAATCTGGAACAACTTATTCAGAAAACGGAATCACAGTTAAAACAGGTTTTGATCATATTGAAGAATTAGGAGTTAATGCCATTCAAATTTTACCTGTTTTTGATCATTCAAATGATGAAATAAACATGAGTTTTAACTGGGGATATAATCCTTTAAATTACAATGTTGTTGAAGGTGGATATTCTAGCGATCCATATCATGGCGAGGTTAGAGTCAAAGAATTTAAACAATTAATTCAAGCTTATGCGAATAATGATAATCACACTAGAGTTATCATGGATGTGGTTTATAATCATGTAGCGTCGGTTACTCAATCAATATTTACAAAAATTATGCCTTATTATTATTTTAGAACTGATGAAAATGGCTTTTATACTGATGGTGCTGGATGTGGCAATGAAGTAAAAAGTGAAGCTACAATGATGTCTAAATACATTGTCGATTCAGTCAAATGGTGGGCAAGCGAATATAAAATCAAAGGGTTTAGATTTGATTTAATGGGTCTTTTAGATGTCGATACCATGCGCAAAGTTAAAGACGAATTATATAAAATCGATCCAGACATCGTTTGTTATGGCGAAGGTTGGTCTTTAGGATATTCTGGTCCAGCTGATAATGGCGCGTGGACTAGCAATGTTTATTCTAAATTGTATCCAACGACTGACAGCCCAGGTATTTTAGGTGGTTTTTCTGATGGTGGAAGAAACGCGATGAGAGGTGGCAACGACCAAGGTTATGGCACTAATAATCCATATCCAGGTTGGGGCTTCATGGCGCAAGGAGCAACTGATGTCGGTGATAAAGGACAAAAAGTTGGGGACATGATAAGAGGTATTCATACTGGTGTTGGTGCTAATCCATATCAAACAGTTAATTATGTTTCTTGCCATGATAATTACACATTGTGGGATCAATTAAACTACACATTAGCAGATGATCCAGGAGAAAATCCACCCGCTTCTAAAGAACCAAATCCAGAAGTTGTAGCGGCCGCTTCAGTGGCGGCTCATGCGGCAGTAGCAATGTCTTTGGGTATTTCTTTTATTCAAGGCGGAGAAGAATTATTTAGAACCAAAATTGAAGATAATCCAGATGTAATTCCATATCCTGATTTGCCATCTTGGGTCGACGGTGATTTAACCGCGCCAAAATGCGGTCCAGCAGTTAGAATGTTTGACAAAGTAATTACTCATAATTCTTATATGAGTTCTGATGAATGCAATTCGTTTAAATGGGATAGAAAAATATCTATTGAATACCAAGGCGAAAAAATTGACATGTTAGAATATTCAAAAGAATTTGCAAATATATTCAAGATTCGCAACGAAATGATGGAAACTCGCTGCGGTTATGATGATAATGTCACTAAGACCTCAACTTGGGGAAATGGTGAAAACGATTCAACATATAATGCCACTGTTATCGGTGTTTGGTTTGGTACTGCCACAACTACTTATTGGTTATTTTTAAGTGGTAGAGTCGGTGGAACTATCTCTTGGGATGAAGCTGGAACTAAAACTTTGTATTACAACACTAAAGGTGAAGATAATGGCATTTCTATTGGCGATGGCAAAATTACTTTAGGACCTGGCCAATTTGTCATTTTCAAAAGTTAGGAGAAAACAAAATGAAAAAAGCAGCATGTTTGTTATTAGCAGTTATAGCTTTAGTTGGTTGCAAGCCAACAAGTAATTCATCTTCTTCAACAACTTCTACATCTTTTGATGATCCTAATGCAATCACGATTAATTTTTATAATTTTGGTGCTATCAGTGAGGAGACCTTGCCGATTTATACCACCTTTGCGTATGCAGGTGAAAAGATTACTAAATATCCAACTGAAGTCGAATCCCCAGATCCTTCGTTTACTACCTTTATTGGCTGGTCTACATTAAAATTTGTTTTAGACAAAAACGATTTATGGGACTTTGAAAATGATGTTATTCCTCAAACCGCAACTCCCGAGACGCCTTTTGAGTTGTATGCGATTTGGGATGCTTAGATTAAGAGGTAATTTATGAAAAATAATGTTTTAAAAATAGGGGTTTTATTAGCTTCTTTGATTTTATCGTCTTGCAATCCTACTACTTCAAGTTTGCCATCAAGTCAAACTTCGGAAAGCGATGTAACTACGTCTATTCAAGGTAATTATGATGATTGGGTTGAATCTTGGTCTGAACAAGGGCATCTCTACATTCATTATTTAAGACCAAAAGCAAGCGCTAACGAATATAATGATTGGGCGATTTGGCTTTGGCAAAATGCTCCGATTGATTCTGAAGGAACTCTTTGGGGAGCATCTAATCCCTCAGTTCAAAATATTTTTTATGAAATGTCGACATCGTGGATGAGCGACATTGGTGGCAGCGGTGCAAATATTGATCAAAGTGGGCGCGTCATGGATATAGACATGACAAGAACTGATTTAAAAGGCGGAAAAACCGGAACTTCTGTCAGTTTAATTAATGCTACACGTTTAGGATTTTTAATAATTAATCAAAACTCTATGGATGGTGGTTCGCATTGGACTAGTGATGGTGGAGCCAATACTTACATTCAAGATTTTGATAAACATTTAGCCGAAAAAGGCTATGTGCATATTTATTGTGTTCAAGGTAATGTCGGTGGGTTTACTTTCCAATATAGCGACGATATTATTGAAAACCCAGTTGTCAATGATGATACAGGTAATTATCGTAGTCAATATGATGTCGATTCGTCATCTTCAAACTACGGTGTTTCAAAAACATCCCAATCCTTTTCTTCTTTAGGAGTTGGATATCAAATATTTGTCGCCTCATTTAAAGATAGTGACGGCGACGGAATGGGAGATTTAAGAGGCGTTATTAATTCTTTAGATTATTTAGCTGAATTAGGGGTTCAAGTTTTATGGTTGACACCAATTCAAGCCTCTGAGTCATACCATGGATATGATATAACTGATTTTTATGCGGTTGATTCTAAGTTTGGCACGATTGAAGACTATCGCGAATTAATTTATAAAGCTCATCAAAAAGGAATGAAAGTTTTGATGGACTTAGTTATTAATCACACTTCTAAAAATAATGTGTGGTTTAAAAAATCACAACGCGCTGAAAAAGGTGTCGACGAATTTGGAAATGAAATTGATTATCGAAATATGTACCATTGGAAATTTAAAGGCGACAAGGTCCAATATTATGAAAATGGTTCATATAAATTAATCAATGTTGAAAATCACCCAGATTGGTATAAAGATGGTGAATCAAATTATTATTACTACGGCAAATTTGGCTCCAATATGGCGGAATTAAATTATGATTGTCAAGCCACTCGCGATTTAATTATCAATATGGCTTTATATTGGATGGGATTTGGTTTAGATGGATTTAGACTAGATGCCGTCAAACATATCTATATGAAAGATGAAGTTGAATCCACAGGCAATGACATAATTATTGAAGATTATGGTGAAAAAACATATTACGATGAAGAAAAAATGGAGGAAGTTACCACCTCATTTGATTATTCGAGCGATTTGACTAAAAATGTCAATTTTTGGAAAGAATTTGCCAATCGAATTAAATATATTTTCCCAGATTGTTTTTTAGTTGGTGAAAACTTTGATGGATGGGGAACAAGAATCGCTCCATATTATCAAGCTCTTGATAGCCAATTTGACTTTGCTTTATATTATCACAACCGCGAATGGTTATATGATAAAGGAGCTGTCTATATGGCTCAAAATCATGCTGGAGAAACTTACGATCGATTTGCTTCTAATAGCAACGCCACTTTAGGTGATACTGGCGTTAGGGTAGAAGGTGGCAAGCGAAGCGATTTTATCAACTCCGCTTTCACTTCTAATCACGATACAATGAGATTGATTAATCAAATGTCGAATACCGACCATATAACTGGAACCGCTTTGCAAGTTGGCCAAGCTAGAGTTGGAGCAGCTTCAACTATTTTGACCCCGGGCATTTCTTGGATTTATTATGGTGATGAATTAGGCATGTCTTCTAATACCGACCAACATATTAATAAATACGGAAATGAAAACAATGAAGATTTATGGTATCGTCAACCATTTAATTGGGGAGACGAAACAACTGTCGATTATACTTTTGGCTCTTATAAAGTTGAATGGGATTCTTATAATAAAACTTTAAAATCTGCCGCTCAACAAAGTGAATCTGATAATGACGGTGACATGTTAGATTATTATAAGCAATTAATTGAAATTAAAAAGATGTATGGTTCTAATGCTAAATATGATGCATATTCGTATGAAGGTAACAATGATATCTATCATTTTGTTGTGGCTTCAGATAATGGAACGTTTTATATTTATATCAACACAGGTAAATCTAACATAAGTGTTAATGTCAATGTCAGTGGTAAAACTGATATTTATGCTTTAAATGGAGCTTCAGATAATGGAACATTGCCGCCTTATGGTGTCATTGTTGCTAAATAGGAGGAACAAATATGAAAAACATTATTAAAAAAATATTATTGATCGTTCCTTTGTTTCTTCTTGGTGCATGTTCGAATAAACAAATTATCAATGAACAAGTTAATCAAGTCGAAAATGCTTCCAATGAATTTGTCACATATTTAGTACTTACTAAAAATGGTCTTTATAACAATCAAAAAGGTCAAAATATCGAAGAATTACATTTAGAAAATTGCATTCCGTTTTATGGTGACGCTAAAACTGATTTGCCAAATAAAAATGAAATTACATCAAGTGTAAAAGATGTTGAATTTACATCATGGATTGCTTATGAAGGTGATGGCAAACCCACTATTTATACTAAAGTTCCAGAACAAAGCGGATTAATTTTATATGCATTTTTCACTTATGTTGGTGATGGTGGAAATGTCACTCCAGATCCAGAACCTGATCCAGATCCAGAGTTGACTACTATTTATTTCCAAGACGCTTCTTGGTGGAATGAAACTGCTGCTGGAACAGCAGTCTATGCTTGGAATTCTCAAGACGATGTTAAAAACGCAGAATGGCCGGGCGAAAGAATGACACATATTAAATATGATGAAACAGGCAAATTTAATTATTGGTCATTTGAGTTAGATATTGCAAAATACGATAGTCTTATCTTTGTTAGAGTTAATGGTGATGGTGAACTTGCTTATTTGGACGCTAAGACTGTTGATTTATCTATTGCAGATATGGGCACTAATAACATGTATTCAATTGTTGATTCAAGCGCTATATGGGGAGACCCAGGCGTCAGTGGAACATGGACTACATATCAAGGGTAATATTTATAATATTATTGTTAATTATTTGTTTATAGTATTAATCAATTTAATATATCAAAGTTGAAAATTGACATATAAATGCACAAAATGTAACATAAACTTATGAAAAGAAAATCATTATTATCTATATTTAGTGTTATTATGCCCATTTGCCTTTTTTCATTAGGATTTTCCTCATTCTCAGTTACTGGAGATAGTTTTTCTGGAGAAATTAAGGATAATAGTTTTAATTTTGCTGGAGTTCATTCATTTATAACACTTAATAAAAACGATAGTCATCCTCTAGGATTTAAAACTTTTACAATTTGCCAAGATGGTTTTATTGAAGATGGACAAATTACTGATACTGGTAGATTAATTTATTATATTGATATTAATAGACAGGTGGCTGAAAGCACAAATTATGTTTTGAATAATTCTATCAAATTAACTTTTAATCTAGCTGAAATAAATGGAAAATTTATTAATGAATACTTTTCACATACTTTAGAAATAAATAAAAATAATGTGCATAATTTGACTGTCTCAAATTATTATTTGTTTAGTGATGAAATAGCAATTGAATTATCTACGGAAAATGTTACAAATATTGAAGTAGGTTTCACTTTTACTATTCTTGACCATACTTCTTTTTCACAAATTTACAATAGTTTTTCTTCTGCTGCCAATAATAGTGAAATTTCACATTTTGATTTGAAAATAACAGCTGTAAATTTAGGTTAATTATGAAAAAAAGTGTACTATCTTCTTTAATTTTATTTGGTGGCATATTTTCAATAAGTTTATCTTCTTTTTTAATTGTTCAATATGATTCTAAAAATAATAATGAAGAAACTGCTCCTGCGATAATTGATAAAAATTCAAAAGCTATTGTTGAAAATTATTATCAAGGCACTAGTTCTCCATATGCAAGATTTGCAAACTTGGAGAGCGCTTTAATCTCTGCTTCACAATCTTCTCAAAATGTTGATGTTTATTTACTTTCTGGAAGTTTTCTTACTGAAGAAAATAAGACGTTAATTGTTGGAGACAATACAAGTTTATATTTACCTTATGATGAACTCAAAAATTGGAATAATACCGACGTCGCTTCTTTGAAAGATTTATTTATTGATACTAGTTCGGCTGGTGTAAACACATATAGAAGAAGTCAATTAAAATTAATAAATACTAATTTGATTGTAAATGGATATATGTATATTGGCGGTCAATTTAGAACAAAAGGAATTTGCAGTTATTATGCTGAAGTATCACTAGATGAAAATTCTTCAATTACTGTAAATGGTTCGCTATATAATTATGGATATATAAAAGAAATAAATAATAAAAATGTCGATAATGTAGAAAATCCTAGTTATTCTAACGAATTCGATTCAAATAGATATTTAAAAATTACATCTACTGGTTATCTAAGAACACCAATTGGTATTTACGATATGCCTGGCATAAGTGCTATTAATGAATTGATTAACAATAATGTTTGTCCTGTAAATGTTTTTGATTTTTATAACACTCAAACATATTTGCAAATAGAATCTGGAGGTGTATTTGATGTTCAATGTAGAGCATACCTATCCACATCTATTATGTCAAGACCAGTTGATGTTACTGGCTGTATCATTTCAAGCCAGCAAAAAGTTAATGAAAGTGGTTCGAAACCTTTATTTTTTCTTGAATCTGGGAGTATTTCTTTTGAATACTGTCCAATTAATCCTGATTATACGAATGCCGATAATTCAAAAACTTATATTGCTATAAACGGACTCGTTAATATGGGATATTTGTATTTTGACCTAGAATTAGCAGAAATTAATACTTCATATTATTTTTTACCAATTTCATACAAATTAGATATTAGATTAGAAGGCAACACTGAATTCAATTTCAATTATCAGGTGAAATTTATGGGCGGATCTTCTTTGACAATTTCAAATAGTTCTACAGCTAACATTTTAAATAAATTTATTATTTATGAAACAGATTCAACTAATGGAATCACATCTTATCCTATTGATAGAGGTGATGCAAAATTAATTAATAATGGAACGATAATAGTTTCTAGTTCTGGATCATTTGGTGGCTATGTCACAACTGAGAATTTAGATGGAAGTGCTAAAATTGATCTAACTAATATAAAACAAAGTAATTTAAGAGTTTCATCCAATGAAGGAACCACGAATGTAAATGTGAACATTAGTGCATCGGGACCGTTTTTTAATTCAACATTAAATGAATATCAAAATTACTTATTAAAAGCAGGCGAAACCATTTATTCAAATTCTAATGGATTAAAATGTTGGGCCAATGGATACTTATCATCATATATATTAAGAATTATTATCGATAATAAATTTAATTATGAACATCCTACTGTTGGATATAGAGTCTGGTCTTATGACTCCAGTGGCAACAACGAAGTATTATTAACCACAGAAAATGGTTTAGAAAGTATATCTAAAGAGTTTATGATTGAAATTGGTCAACAAATAAAAATCGAATCATCATCAAGAGCCGAAAGAACTTACTTTTCAATGCAAGAAGGTTCGAATTATACTTTTGCTAGCAATCAAATGTATATTATGTTAGGAAACATAGATGTCACTATCGAACCAGGTGAAGGAATTGAAATGAGGTTCCTAAGTGCAGGAAATTCTGGAAATGGCGGATCAACAAAATATGTGTACGAATCAGAAACAAGCGGTGGGAATTATCAGTTGTTAGCAACTATGGGGAATGGTAGTGCATTAAGTGTTATAATACGCAAAGGATTTTATTACAAATATAGATACGAAAAAGGAAGTGGCACTGCATGTGTAGAAAATATATATTTGTATGATGGGCTCCTTTCAATTAGCGCCAGCAACTATAAAAACTATGACTATACAATAGTTACGACAAGCATATATAAGGGAACTTGGCTTTTTGTTTGGATTGGTGGATATTTAGAGGCAAGCGATCTTCTTTGTGAAACATCAAAAACTTTGTATGCAAATATAGATTAAAAAGTAATTTTAAATATGAAAATCGGAATCATTGGTGGTGGCTACTCAAGCGTTTTATTAGCGTTATTAATTAAACAAAAAAATAAAAATAACGATGTTTTAATCTTTGAAAAAAATGATCAAATTGCTAAAAAAACTAAAGCGACTGGAAATGGCAAATGCAACATTAATACCATTGATGATAATCCTGATAAATTTAATAATCCTTTAATCGTTGAAAAATTAATCAAAAAATATCCTTTAAATATTCAAATTCAAACATTAAATGATTTAGGCATACCAACTAAAATATTGAATAAGGAAGGATTATATCCGATTAGTGAATCTGCAAATAATGTTGTAGAAATATTAAAACAACAACTATTTTTAAATAAAGTAATCATTCATTTAGAAACGGGTGTTTTGGATTATAAAATCAATGATAAAAATATTACTATATTAACTAATAAAGGAGTTTATGCAGTTGATAAATTAATTATAGCAGTAGGTGGGAAATCTTCCCCTAATCTAGGTAGCGATGGCAATTTTATCGACGTGATAAAACAACATGGTTATAAATTTTATGATTTTAAAGCTGGGTTATGCCCAATCAAAGTCAAAGAAAATATTAAATCTTTATTTGGCCAAAGAATGAAGGCTAATGTCAAGTTGATAGTTGATGGAAAGTGTGTTTATCAAGAACAGGGCGAGATTAATTTTAAAAAGGATGGTTTATCTGGCATCGTAATGATGGATATTGCTTCTATAATTGCTAGAAACAATTATAAAAAAGATGTTTCTTTTCATCTATCATTGTTGCCTAGTGTTGATCTACAAGAATTAATTGATATTAACAAAGTAGTGGATAATCCCTTGCTTTGTTATGTTGGCCAACCAATAGCGGACTACATTTATAAAATAAATAACATAAAACCAAAAATTAACTTAACAAATAATGATATTGTCAAGTTGTGCAGTTCTTTAAATGATTTAAAATTCACATTCGATAGTTTATATGATTTTAAAGATTCACAAGTTTCTATTGGTGGCGTGTCTTTAGATGAAGTTGATGATCAATTCATCTCAAAACATGAAAAAAATGTGTTTTTTGCAGGCGAAATATTAAATATAGATGGTCTTTGTGGTGGATATAATATGAAGTGGTGCCTGCTAACTTGTCTTGCTATAAATGACGCTATTAATAATTAAGTGCATATTTCTTTTAATTTAATTTTAAATAGCATACACTAATGGCATTCCATATAAAGGAGAAAAAACATGGAAAACAAAAAAGAAGTTAAAACTAACAAAAAATGGCAATGCAAAATATGTGGATTCATCTATGAAGGAGAAGAATTACCAGATGATTTTGTTTGCCCAATTTGTGGACATCCAGCTAGCGACTTTGTCTTAATAGAAGATTAGTTATAGTTATTTATTGACATTTTGTTAATAAAACACGAAGCGATTCGGGACGCTTCGTGTTTTTGTTTATTTATTAATATATATATAAAATTTATAAAGCTTCGTAATGAGCGTACAAAGTCCAATCTTGAGTAACGGGGGTAGCGTCAGTAAAATGTGCTGTGTTGGCATCGATAACTAAATCTGTGTACCAGCCAATAAATTCAAATCCATCTTTTTGTGCTAGTGGTAAATCGATGCATTTTCCTTCATCAACTTTTACAGAATGAGGCTCATCTGGGTTGATAGGATTGCCACCATTATAATCAAACGCGACAATATATTGTTCTTTATCGCCTCCTTGGCCGGGGTTATTGCCAAGTCTTAAATAAAATTTCCAATGGCCACTAGCGCTTCCATCAGCAACTTTGATAAAAACATCGCCTGTATATGTATTTAAATAAAAATCTCCGATACGACCAATATTATCGCTTGGATCATTATTTCCATAATACCATTCATTAGTAGTAGGCTTATCAAATTCAATTGTATCAGTTAGACCATTATCATAATAAATTGTCAGAATATATTTATCATCGGTTTCGCTTGTTTCAATCATAGTTATGCCATTTCCTGGATTGCCTTTAGGAATAGTAAAACTGACTGGTGGCATATCCAAGTCGGTAAAAGTAATTGTCGCGATTAAATTGCCTTGTTCGTCTTGCTCAATGTTGATTGATTCAATGCCATTACCGGCTTGTCCGCGTGGGATAGTGATGACGGTATCATTTCTTCCATCTGAATAAGAAAAAGTAAGAACCTGATCACCATTTTCCAATGTGTCGACTTTAACTTCACTTATACCATTACCTTGTTCACCTTTAATGACAGGAATATAAAATATATAATCTTCTACACTTGGATCTGTAAAAGAAATAGTTATTTTAATTCTTTGGCCATTTTCATCATATTCGCTTTTTATATCTTTAATGCCATTTCCTTCTTGTCCTTTTGGAATGGTAAATACGACGTTTGGAACCGTATTATCACTAAAAGTGATAGTAACAACCGTGTCACCATTATCATTTGTCACTGCTGTGACATCGTCGATTAGATATTCGCTGCCACCAAAAAATGTTGAACAAGCAGTTAGCGGGGTAGCTAATAGCAATGAACAAGCAACAAATAGTCCTTTCCAAAAATGTTTTTTCATGTTAATTTCCTCCTCGATTATATAAATCTTCAATATTAGGTGTTTCACCATATAAATACGGCTTATCAGTATAAGTGCCGTTAGTAATGAATTTGAATGGGTTAAATCCAGCCGCCATCGGTACGCATCTAGCTAATAAAGCCGACCCCATATTAATTAAATCATCTTCGCCCGTTTCTAAACCATCTCCAGTTAAAGATGCATAAGCATAGTCTAATTCAATAATTTCAGAATAATTGGGGTTAGTAGTGCTTGTTAAATCGACATTGGATAAATTATTACCCCCTCCATAATACGCTACAATTGTATTAATATAATTTTTTTCATTTTCTTGATAAGCGTATAAATGTTGAAGCGATGTTATATATTCTTTTAACATTTTTTTCACTGGGAAATATTGATCGATAGTTATTTCAATATCATAGCCCATCGAATGTAAAATCTCTCCAAATCTTTCTTGTATTAAACAAGATAAATCGACGCTATCAATATCTTTATAATCATAAAAACGGGTGTCGCCTTCTATTATTAAATTAGTGGGATAAGATGTACCCCCAATATTATTAGGAACAATTGGTTGTTCTTCCAACCTTGATAATATCGTTTTTACAAATGATGGTAATCCATTATATAAATATGGTCCATTAAAATTGGTATCAAAACCAATGGCAAACAATCCGGATGTATAAAAAATAGAATCAATTATTTTTACTTCTTGTTCATAGATTAAAGTTCTATCATTACGATATAAAGCTTCTTGATTGTCTAAACCGTTTTGCATTTTATAATAAGCATTTAATGTTTCAATGGGGTTTTGAAAATCTTTAATGGTATCATCCATTATTACATCAGCGTTTAATCCAGTAGTATTGTTCATAAACTTGGCAATCGGTCCTGAATATCGATTGTTTCGATAATCGATGTATACGGTTTCTGAATCGTTTGTTTTAACATAGCGATTAGAACCAAGTTTTAATAAGAATTCTCTAGCATTGCTAATCATAGAGTTATTTAAAACAAATCCTGGGCTAGAAAATACTCTTAAACCTACTCTACCATTGCGAATGATAGAATTAGAAATTGTTATATTATTTCCTAAAGTATCAATTACAGAACCAACATATTCAAGATTGTATAAATTATCAACATCGTTTGTATTTTGGATTTTTAAATCATCGATTGTAATATCGTTTCCTTCAATATACATTCCAGAATTATCTTGTCCGTAAGTTTCTACTATTGGAGCTTCTAATTTTCCTAAAGAAACAAAAGTTAACGGACCTTGGAATAAATCATTTGCACCAGGTTTTAATTTTCCAGAATAAGGATCGATTTTTCCATTGGTAGGATATGACACCTCGTGTGTATTAATTGTGTAGCCATTTCCATAAAAATCTTTTTGGACATGAACTGCGCTTTTTACTTGTAATAATTCTTGTAATTTTTGTTGGTCATTATTGTAAGCTTGCTCAACATATTGATCGATATATTCATGATTATAAGTAGTGGTAAAACGATAAATTTCATCTTTGAAACTAAATTTTTTGTTTTTAAAATCATAATTGCCAAACAATTTAGTATTATTATTTAAATATGTTTGTGTGTAATTGCCATTAGCATCTATTTGATATGTATATTGCAAAGATTGCAAATTAGTTTGTAAACAAACAATCTCCCCATCATTAGATTTGTTAGTGCATTCTAATAAATCTTGATAATTGTAAACATTAATACCATCTTCAACAATATTAAAAGAATAAGTAGATGTAATGTAGGGCATAGAAGTGATTGCTAAGGTAAAATAGGCTTGGCCAACACCGATAAAATTGACTTTTCCATTTTCAAAAGCGACATTGACGCTTTGATCTAAAAGGTAATAAGTATCATTTGGAACAGCAGATAAAACATTAATATCTAATGTTAAAGATGATTTAATCTTATTTACGCTTTTATCATTTCCATACATTAAATCGTATTGTCCATAATTTCTTATATTAGAAATAGATTGTCCTGAACTAGGATTTTGAGCATTATTAATGATGATAGCACCATCTTTAAATATTTGAGCACTGAATGTTCTTGAAACTGTATTTTTACGGTTTGAACAAGTGATATCAATATAACCTTCTAAGTTAGCTTTTAGATAATAATTACCATTATTTTCAGTTAATGTAGCATAACTGTTGTCTGAACCATCTTTATTTTTAATAGACCACACCAAATCATTTCCTTCACTTAATTCATAATTTGGATCGATGATAGGGGTGGCTTCCAATTGATATGATTGATCGCGAATTTGAAAGCCTTCTTCATCAGCGTATGACCAATTGATACCGATTATATCTACACCAATAGTGTTTTTTAAAACGACTATGTTAACAAAAGTTAAAATAGCGACAATGAAAGGAATGATTAATAAGACATATAAAGTCTTTTTCATAATAATTCACTCCTCATCTTGGTAAAACCATCATTAACTATTTTTTTATACATCAAAATTAAAGGAATCATAACAATTATTGCTAGCCCAAATTCAATTAAATAAATATAGGTGGCATTGACCCTTATAAAGGTTAAAGCAAAATGAATTATCCCTAATAACAACGGAAAAGCAAAGGATACAAAAGCTGAAAGATAAGTCATGTTTGCTTTTTTATCAACATCCAAACGTCTTAAATCTAAAAACAAACCCAAAATATTTAATTCAATTGTGAACAAAATCCCTATCCCTAATGAAACCCAAAAAACAGTTGCAGAAATAGTGGAAGTGCCAATCAAAACGATATTTGAAATCAATAAAGAAAAAATAGAGATAATTGATGTAATAGATATTTTAATCAAAGTTTGTGTAATAGGAGAAATAGGGATTTGTTTGACGGTTAATAGCCCTTTCCCTTCCCTTGATAATGGTTCAATTGAACTAGCGCCAATAATAGATGAAAATAGCAAGATAATACAAATATTGATACCATTAATCATCTCTGGATAATAGATTAAAAACATTTCTAGGCTATCATATAATAATTTGTTTAAAGAAGTGATGACTACCAACGTCAAAAAAGGCTGCATAATAATCAAGGCGGTATAAGTAAAAATGAAATTAGAGTTTCTAAAAATCAACATTAATTCCTTGCTAATTAAGGCTTTTTTGGCAGTTTTTATCTTTTTGATTTTAATTTTACCACTTGAAGTTTCTTCAGAAGTGGCAAATTGTGATTTTTTTAATAATGAACTAGCTAAGAAAAAGCCAATGACACTAAATAATAAACATACTCCAATAAATATAGAAGTGTTGCTAACTAAATTAGTTTTAATTGTAATCATTTTTAAATATGAACTTACTGGTATCAAATAACTGGCAGTTTTATTGATCGATTCCATAAATGATTCAGAAAATAAATAATCCAATTTGGAATTGTTAACAATATTTAAAAATAATTCTAAAACGTATTTATAAACAAAGCATAAGCCAATAACTAAAATAGACGATACAATAATTTGTAAAATATATCTTTTCTTTAAAAAGTTATAAATATAGTTATATGGAATAAGAATAATCATTGTGACGCCGATGCTAAAAAAAGAAATAAAAAAAGGATACAAACAAGAAAAGATATAATACCCAGTCTTTAATTCGTGAAGGGCGCCATAAGTTATTAAAATAGGAGCGGCCAATATTAAAGAATTAGCGACTTCTTTTAAATATATATAAATAACTTTTGAAATGACGATATCATCACTTGTAATTGGTAATTTAGATAATAAAAGCCGATCTTTTTCTTTAAAGATGGAAATTCTGGCTTTATTGACGACTATGATAGAAGAAATA
The DNA here is from genome assembly GCA_949283025.1 of uncultured bacterium. Classification (GTDB taxonomy): domain Bacteria; phylum Bacillota_I; class Bacilli_A; order RFN20; family CAG-826; genus CAJOOD01. The sequence continues at coordinate 232,563 of CASDRB010000012.1, read as the reverse complement.
ATAGTAATGACAAATAAATAAACACAAATAAAATCAAACGAGCCATATGATGACATTTCATCCAATTTATTATTTATAGCAATAAAAATATATACTTCTAACGCAACAAAAAAAGCATATAGCAATACGGTTAATATCCATTTAACTGCTATGGTTGATTTAGAAGCATTTTCTTTTGCTTCAACATATTCTTTGCCAACCAAAGATAAAATCATAAATTGATGCCATACACCCTAAAAAAGATGCGTTTTAAATCCTTTCTTTTTAATGGTTCTTTATTAAAGTCAATCAAATTGACTATATTACCATTATTAATGATAGCGACTCGATCGCAAATTGAAGCGACTAAATCAATGTTATGTGAAGTAACAAAAATAGTATTTCCGCTTTTTGAATACTCCTTCATCATTTTTAATAATGTTTCATAAACCATGACATCTAAACCGACTGTTGGTTCATCCATAATCCATAATTTTGGATTATGAATTAATGAGGCCATCAAACAAACCTTTTGTTTCATACCATGAGAATATTCGATGATTCTTCGATTTAAATCCTCGTCTCCTATGGCAAATTTTTCTTTTAAGAATTGATAGTTTTCATCAAATGATTCTTGACTCATTTCATAAGCGGCCGAAACAAATTGTAGATACTCATACCCGCTCATGAGTTCGTAAGTCATAGGTTCAGATGGGACATAACCAAATAAAGACTTGGCTTCTAATGGATTTTTTTTGATATCCAAATCAAAAATTTTAATTGTTCCTGAATTATAATCTTTTAATCCGACAAGGCAATCTATCGTAGTGGATTTGCCTACTCCGTTTTTTCCTAAAAAACCAAAAATCTCGCCTTTTTTGATTTGCAAAGTGATTCCTTTTAACACTTCCTTTTTTCCATATGATTTATGAAGGTCTTCAAAACTTATTGCAATGTCAGGCAAGTTGTTAGTTAAAATATCTTGGTTAATTTTTAACATTTGATTATCTGCCATTATCAATACCTCCACAAAGATTGTATCCAAAGACTCGGTTTGCTCTTAATTTTTAGTTTAGCAAGCTTTGAACCACAATTATCGCAATAATAATAATTTTTGTCCTTTTGTAAACGCATGCCACCACATACTGGACATCGTTCAACTTTATCGTTTTTATACGGAATATTAACGCGCATTGATTTGAATAAATTGTCGAAGATATGCTCATCATTGTTTTGTTTATTAATGTTAATATCGACAACATTGAAGTATTGATCACATTCATTGTTAAGCGTGATATAAAATGTGTTGATATCACGATCATCAATAAAACTATAATTTGATAATTTATCTCTTATTGTTAAACGATGAAAAGCTAAAGCAGATTTGTTATATGAGACACAAACATCAATATTCGGGAATTGATAATCAATTGAATATCTAAAACCATCTTTGCGGCAAACAAATGGTTTTGTTGGATGCAAAATAAGTTGATTTATTTTTATTTTGCTAAATTTGTTAAATTTATACTTTGATGTTATTAAATCATCAATTAGACGTATGAAGATGTAGTTTGCTAATTCTTCATAAGTAGTTCCATCTTTTTCGGTTTTGACTACTAGATATTTTTTATAAAAACGATAAATTGAATTGTAATTAAGGTCGTGAATTAAAATATTAGTAGGCATTAACGGCAGAGCAATTTTTTCATGGCGAAGCAATTTATAAAAACTAGTTAATTTAATTCTTTTAGCTTTTTTATACACTTTTAAAAATGTATTCATTTCCGCTATTTTTTCTTCATCACCTTGAATAAATTCGGCAATCCTTTTTTTGTTTTTTAATAAATCATCGACGATGTTGTGCTTAGCAAAAACTAAACCTTTTTGCTTATAAAATTCTTGAATAGAAGAATTTTGGGTTATCGTTTGACTTTTATAGTTTTCTAAAAAAGCTAAGATTTGTTCATAAACATAAATTAGTACCCTGTTTTCATAGATATTCAAGGTGTCGATGTATTCAATAGAATGAACATATTCTGGATACATTTCTTTGTTTGGTTTTTGTTTCCAAAGAGATGGATCGTTTGTGGTTTTGATAAAAGATTCTTGGTTTAAAGATTGGCTAATTTCACTTCTTAATACAACTTCATTTGTCGTCGTTTGAAAATGGGGGTGATAAATAATATTCATCATTTTATCAATCAAAGAATTGATTTCTTCAAAAAATGATAAATCTGATTCAAGATGTTGACTAAAAAGAGATATTTCTTGTTTATGAATCGCCTTAATTACATTATTAAAATCGCACTTTATTCCAAGCGCTTGAATAAACGATTCATTTATCTTAACCAAAAATTTATCTTTTTGCATAATTATCAAATATTAGAAGCGTTTTAATAATCTTTCAATTAATTCTTGGCTCAAAGCAAAATTGCCTTTGCCATAAGTTTTTTTGATTAATTTTAATAATTCTTCTAATCCTTTTTTAACATATTCTTCAAAGCGGCCATCAAGTTTAATTAAAACCTTGCGGGCTAACATAAAGTCTAATGCTTCTTCTTTTGTTCCGCCACAAGCAACAAATGTTGGAACAAATAATTCGATTTGATTCATGATACGATTACCAAACGTCAAATCAAACGAATCATAAATTTGGTCAGTGATAGTTTTAAATTTAGCGATGTCAGCGCCATTTAAACGATTATCTTCATCTTTTTGAGCATGATTATATAGTTCCATTAAATAATCATAAGATAAAGTGATTGGGTCAGATTTTCCAACAACTTGGAATGGTTCGTTTCGATCGCTAAAAGAGATGACTATAGCACGGTCATAGACTTTATCAGTAATTGTATATGTTGAGTCATCTTTATTTGCGGTGCCGATAAACCAAGTCGTTTCAGGAATGTGAAGTTCACCATCTTCTAAATGCAGAGGTGCTTCAAAATCATATGGTAATTGCATTATTTTTAAAACCCAGTCATTCATCGGATATTCCATAATTGACAAGAAATCAGCAAAATAATATTCAATACGGGAAATATTCATTTCATCTAAAACCATGATATTGACATGTCTTGCTCGATATGTGGCTTCATATAGATGTTTTAAAAATTCGGTTTCATTATAAGTTTTGGAAAAATCATTAAAAAATCCTAATACTGATGTACGATCGCGCCAAGTAGCTTGAACAGGAACAAAAAATGACTTTTCGTTAATAAAATCAGAAAAATAACGAGCGATTGAAGATTTACCAGTACCAGAAAGACCTTCTAAAATAATTAAACGAGATGCACTTAATCCTGCCACAAAAGCGCGAATAGTTGGCATATCATAGTATAATCTTTCATGTGAAGCCAAATAGTTTCGGAATTGTTCACAAAGAGTGGCTAAGTTTATGTCGTTAGCAAAATCTTCTTGCAAAACAATCTCATGAATAGTGTCAATTTTGCATAAACCAGGGAAGACCCTTTCTTTCACTAAATTATAATTGTTTTCTAACGATGAATTTGCAGAAGTGGAACTATTTGTGTTTGATTCAGTAGTATGAGCGACTCCCTGAGCTTTTACATCGCCAAATGCAGCGGCCAATAAGCCCTGTTCAATCTGTTTATTTTCTTCAATTCTTTCTTGAAGTTTTTCATCTAATTCAGCCTTTTCAACTTTTGGTCCAAACCATTTATATGGCTTTCCATAATTTTTGATGTTCAAAATTAAAAGTAGGGCAAACAAGACTAATGCTGCCGCAAATATGAAAATAATTAAGCCAATTAAAAAGGCTTGTAAACAAAATGAAAATGAATATCCTAATGCAGTAGCGTCAACTGGAATATGCGCGATAACTCCAATGCCGATAGCTAGTCCATAACAAACTACAAAAGTAATAACATAAATTCCCAACCATTTTAATGAGTTAGCCTTTTCACCATAGTATTTTGCTAGTCTTGTTTCATAAATTAGTGCAGCGGCAAAAAGCAATGTATAAATTCCTAACATCGCGCATAATACTCCAGTTGCTAAATTAATTGATACTAAAGTAAATCCGAATGCTTTAGCAATTAATTGAATTGGATTGCCGTCTCTTACTATTGAACTTTTAGCATCTAGGCACAATGCACAAAAGGCAGTGATGACTAAATAAAAAAAGACACAAGATAAGACGATAAAATTCTTTCGTGTAAAGTGTGTTTTCATAGTGTGTTCCCCCTCATTTATCACGCTTATCATTTAAATCACTTATGTGATTGTTTTTAGTATTCTTTATTTTAATAGACGTTTCATTTTTGCTTTCATTAACAAATACCATATCATCTTTATCAACATCTTTGAAACGTTCGTCGATTGTTTCAGACTTATCGATAAATTGTCCGTCTTTGAAAGTATATTTGATTCCTTGATAGTACAACTCTTGTTTAAAATCATTAATGATATCGCCGTTTGATGGATCATAATCTATCAATTCTATAAGCATATTGCTACGATTGATAATTGCATCATCTAGTTTCTTTTTATATACATCAAACATCACGAAACAATATATGATGGAAAGAATAGTAATAATTCCTGAACCTGATTGTAAAAAAATAACAAACGAACCTAATATTGGAACTCGCACCCCGTTATAATATCCAACCAGATTTTCATACGTCAAATAGCCATTATATAAACTACCATTATCGCTTATCGCATTAGAATCTCCGCGTGTAGTGTAATAAGCGATACCATCATCATCATATTGAATATCTATAATGCGATGAACAATTGTGACCCCGTTATCAGCTTTAAAAGCGACAACATCGTACAATTTTACTTGTTGTGAATTTTTATATTTGCTAATGCCAATTATATCATATGTGTCGATTTGATTGTTTAAATCGTATGTTTGCAAATATGTATTAGCGCTATTTTTTTTCGACATTGAACCAGAAGCGATAACTACTACAGTAGTATCTCCAAAAAATAAAGTATTACCTGCTATTCTAGAAATGATGGCCATTCCAAAAAAAGCAATAAGTGCGCCTAATATGGTATATGAGATGACCTTACCGGTTACTTTTAAAACTTTTTGTTTTTTAGAATGTTTTTTTTGCTCATCGATGACAGCTTGATCAATTAATTCAATATCTTCTTTTCCTTCATTGATATTTTTTATCGTATTTTTAAAATAGGCACGAAATAAAAATGTAAAAACGATGCAAAAACTTATCAAACAGATAAAAGTGATAATTAATGAAAGAATTTCTAAACTGTTCATAGGTTATTATGCGTGCGCGCATATAAAAAAGAAGAAACGCCTAAAAAGGCGTTAAAAGTTTATTGATAAATTTATTATGCTTTTAAAAATGGAGTTAAGACAATGTTAAACTTCGCATTATTAGCGGCTTGCAAATCAATTAAAACTTGTAATGCAGTTTGTGTAGTAGCGGGATCATCGGTAGTAGCATACTCTCCTGGATTTTGACTGCCAGTTTTACTCCCCCAAGCAAAACTAAATGTGACTGAAACAGTAAGAGTGGTTTTAGTTACTGTATCAGCATCATATGTGACCTGAACATTAGTTCCACTAACAGTAGTTCCGCTATCAGCTCCAATATTAGTAAATGAAGGAAGAGCAACATTGCTATCGGACAAAGGTGAAACAATGTAATTATTAGTTATAGCGTTTTTTAAAGCTCGTCCGGCATCATCGTCAGTGACTTCCCATTTAACATAGACGCCACCAAAATTATCTGCAGCGGCAGTGCCATTTGCATTTAAGGCTTTTTCTACTTTAAAAGTAATTCCAAAATTCAAATCTTCCCCACCAGTCTCACCTGTATAAATAATAGGCCCAGTTGTATCATCTTCTTTAGCATCAAAAAGGAAAGTCTTATTATATTCATCAACTTTTGCTTCAGTTATGATTAAACTTTTGTCTTGAACATCGGCGACTGACACAGTGATGTTTTCAACTTTTGCTCCTTGAGTCTCTTGGACTAACCATGATGAAAACGCGACGCCTACTAATGATACAGCAGCTAAACCTAACATTGAATAGGTTAAAATTTTATTGTGTTTAATTTTCATTTTTAAGCTCCTTTAACAACTGAAACAGAGATAGTTAAACTAATTTTACTTAAAACTTGCATAGCTTCTAATTCATTAGTAATATCATTCATCGCTTTTAATTCATTGTCAAAAGTCAATTTGTTGTAATATGTGCAAGGTGATTCATTATTAAAGAAGCTACCCCATCTAAATTCTACAGTTTTACTAGTGTATGTGATAGTTTTTAAACCGCTAGTAGGATCTGTATCACCAGTTCCTCCGCTGCCAGATAAAGTCAATGGTTCAGGTGCAGCAACATATTCCCACGAATCATTGCTTTCATTTTTAATAGAAGCTGCTGTTTTATCTTGAACTCGCTTAGTGCCAATTTTACTTTCTTTAACTAAATTTTGCGAATTTGTAGCGCTACCTTCTTCGTCGTGATATTTGATTGAAAAATCAAATTTTAAACTATCGCTATCCGAATTGAAATAATTGTTACCATAAGTTAATTTAATTTCACTAAATGTAATTTTTAATGCATCTGGAGTCGCTCCACCTTCAAGTCCTAGAATACCGTCTTCTGCTGGTTCCTTAGTCTCTTTTAATTCAATCGCACTATCTGATAATTTGGTCGTCAACACTACTGACCTATTTTCAACTGAGTCAACTGATACTTGAATGTCTTCATCTTTGCTAGAACTATCTTGTCCAACAATCCAAGTAGCAGTACCAACAGTTAATAGAGTTACGCCAGCAAAAGCTAGTACGCCACCAAGAATCCATTTTCTTCTACTTGCATGCTTTGTTAATTTTTTCATCTAAGTTCTCCTTCCTTGATAAAAGGTTTTGCAATCTTTTACATTATACAATCTTTTACAAAATTATGTATCAATTAACAAAAAAATTTTCGTTTACATAAAATATTTATAATATTTTTAATTACAATCGAACTCATTTTAAATATAGACTAAATAATAAAAAAGTTCAAAAAAACGCTATATCTCTAATTTTATTTAATATATATGTGCATGATTTTTTATTTGTTAAATATAATGTGTAAAACAATAATCGATATAATTAATTAAAGATTATTAAACATTTTTGATAAAATTGTTGAAAAATTAGTGTTTCTTTGTATAAAACTAACATATAATTAAACTAGTCATAAAAAGGAGAAACATAGATGGCAAAAAAAATTATGGTTATGGGTGGAACCGGGTTTTTAGGTTACCACACTGTTTTATTAGCTTTACAAAAAGGTTATGAAGTAGGCGTTATTGCTATTGATGACGTTGATTTAACTGGCTGGTGGCCAAAAGAAGTGAAAGTAACAATTTGTGATGTTTTTGAAGCAAAAGAAGAGGAATTGGTCAAATTGTTAAAAGGATATGATTATATGATTTATTCAATTGGACCAGATGATCGCGATACTCCGCCTGCTCCGGCATATGAATTTTTCAAATTAAGATTAGTCGATCATTGTGCTAAATGTTTTAGAGCAGCTGAAAAAGCTGGCATTAAAAAATCTGTTGTTTATAATTCTTATTTTACCCATTTTAATAAAACTTATCCTGAATTAGAATTGGCTAAATATCACCCATATATAAGAGCTAGGGTTGAACAAGCTGCACTTTTAAATGAGCAAAAAAAGAAAATGGAAGTTGTGGTGTTAGAATTGCCATATATTTTTGGTTCGATGCCTAAACGTATTCCATTATGGAAAGCTACATTTTTAGATAGATTTGCTTATAATAAAAAGACTATTTTCTTTCCAAAAGGTTCAACAACCATGACTCATGTCAAACATATTGCAGAGGCAGGAATAGGCGCTATTGAATATGGTAAAGATGGAGAATATTATCCGATTGGTGATGAAAATAAATCTTATAATTGGATGCTTGATACGATGATGATTGCGGCAACTGGCAAAACAAGAAAAATAATTAACCCTGCTGGTTGGATTTGCGCATTAGGTGCTAAAGCTATTGTCAAAAAAGAGGCAAAACAAGGCAAACAACCTGGATTAGATTTGGTTAGAGTCATGAAACAAATCATGTCAGCAGACATTGTTGTTTCCCCTGAAGTAATGGATAAAGTATGTAACGAATTGCATATAACAAGAGGTGGTTTGAAAGAAGGAATCGAAGAAACGATGGAAGCTTGTTATCCAAACAGATCATTTAAATAGACAATTATTATATGAAAAAAGCGGTTTTATACTATTTTAGTGGAACCGGGAACACGAAATTATGTGCTAAATATATTGCTAAACATTTGAGCGAGTATGGTTTTCAAGTCGATTTATATCAATATAAAAAATCAATAGTCAATGTTCCTGACCCTAATGATTATGATTATGTTGGAATTGGTTATCCAATTCATGCTTTTAATGTTCCTGCAGCGTTTAATAAATTCTTAAAGCAATTGCCAAACGTTAAGGATAAAAAAATGTTTATTTTTAAGACGTCTGGAGAGCCTTATCATTTAAATGATAGTTCATCTTATCATTTTTATAAAAAAATAATAAAAAAAGGTTATAAATTAATTTTAGAAGAACACATTATTTTGCCATATAACATCATGTTTAGATATAAAGATGAAGTTGTTAAGCAACAATTGTTATATTGCGAACCAATATGTCAAATGATTGCTAAACGAATATCCTTAGGTGAAGAAGAACAAGTTAAATATAAATTAAGATACCGGTTAGTATCAACGTTGTTGAGAATTGAATGGATTGCGCCTTGCATAAATTCATGGTTTTCTAGCGTTAATATGAAATCTTGTGTCGATTGTGGCACATGTTATAATTTATGCCCAACTAACGCTATTTATAAAGACAAAAAAGGGAAATTAAAAATATCGTCACATTGTTCAATGTGTATGCACTGCACAATGTATTGCCCGCATGACGCTATTAAATTTGGAATATTAAATCATTGGAAAGTGAATACTCCTTATAATTTTAAAAGAATTTCTAATGATTTTACTGTAGAAGACAATTATATAAATCCAAAGACAAAAGGATATTTTAAATTGTTTTATCCATACTTTAAAAAAATGAATGATAAATTAAAAAAATATAATATCAGCGTTTCTAAAAAATAAAAAATAATATAAAATTAATCTTGTGAAAAACATTGAACAAAAAATTAAAATTGCTGCGTTTGATCTTTTATCTAAAAAACCGATGGATAAGGTAAAAACGGATACAATAATCCAAAATGCTCAAGTAGCTAAGGCTAGTTTTTATTATTATTTTAAAGATAAATATGATGTTATGTCTAATGTATTGAAAGATGTAATATTAGCTTCTTTTAAAAATCCAGAAAATACTACATATCCTTGGCGACAAAGAATTTATACGACTTATAAATCTATTTTGGAAAATTTTAATTTTGTTAAAAATATATTAAAATACGATGAGCCATATTTTATTTATTATGACTTAATAAAAACATACCAAGACGCTTTGCTTAAGCATTTAAAAGCATTGGGCGCTGATATTAATGAATATTATATAATAAGAGGGGCAGAGGCGCTGGCGCTTTCTGACGTTACATTTGTTTATCGATTAGTGAGAAATAGAATTAAAATTGAAGAATATCCAATAATGATGAAGGCTTGGTTTGAATCTATCCCGCATTGTATATATACTTACTTATCTAAATAGACAAATTAATAAATTGACAATCAACATTATTTTTATCAATTGTTAATATGCAATAAGATGGCCCCAAAGGGTCTCTTGAAAAAGCAATTGAACCAGGGTTGATAAAATATTTGTTATCTATTTTTTTAAATTGTCGAATATGAGTATGACCACTTATAAATATTTTTATGTTGTCATCATTTAAAACATTGGATGAAAAATAAGGTTTATGCTGCATATATAAATAACCGTATGGAGTTTTCAATTTGATATTTTCTAATAAATTTATATCGTAATCGCAGTTTCCTTTGACTGAAATAAATGGTTTTAGTGTATATGGGTTTTGTAAAGAATCGCCAGCGTGTAAATATAAATCCATTCTTGGATTTTGTAATAAAATTTGATTTAATGTGTCTTGATCACCATGACTATCTGAAACAATTAATATTTTCATATTAACGATATTATAGATAATTTTTATGAAAAGTTGTTAAAATATTTTTGGAAGGTAAAAATATGAAACATACTGATTGGTATAAAGATGCAATAATTTATCAAATCTATCCACGCTCTTTTAAAGATTCTAACGCAGATGGCTTTGGTGATATTCCAGGAATTATTTCTAAATTGGATTATTTAAAGCAATTAGGAATAAATTGCATTTGGTTATCTCCTGTTTATGATTCACCACAAGAAGATAATGGATACGATATAGCAAATTATTATGATATTTATCCACCTTTTGGAACTTTAGATGATATGAAAACGCTTATCAAAAAGGCTCACGAAAAAGGTATTAGAATTATCATGGATTTGGTGGTTAATCACACTTCTAACCAACATCGATGGTTTCAAGAAGCTTTAAAAAATAAAAATAGTCCTTATCGCAATTACTACATATTTAAAAAAGGAAAAAACAACGGCAAAAAGCCACCGAATAATTGGACAGGATTTTTTGGTGGTTCTACTTGGGAAAAAGAAAATCCAAATAGTGATGAATATTATTTGCATCTATTCGCAAAAGGACAACCTGATTTAAATTGGGAAAATGAAAAAGTAAGAGAAGAAGTTATTAATATTCTTCGTTTTTGGCTTGATTTAGGAGTAGATGGGTTTAGGTGCGATGTCATTACTTTAATATCTAAAAAACAAGATTTTAAAAATCGCTTCCCTAAATTGGCACTAACAGGAAAAGATGCTTATATTAATGGCCCTAGATTGCATGAATACCTTCATGAATTATATGTAAAAGCATACGCTGATTACGATTGTATGACCGTAGGGGAAACGGTGTTATCGTCTTTAAAACAAGCCAAAAATTTGGTTGATCCTAAACGCCAAGAATTAGACATGGTTTTTAATTTTGACCATACTGACACCGATAATTATTTTGGTGTTAAATACTTAAAGGCGAAGTTTAAAGTCAAAAAATTAAGAAAGGTTATTCAACGATGGCAAGATGGTCTATATCAAAAAGGCTGGAACTCTTTATTTATTGAAAATCATGATCAAAGACGCTCAGTTGGCAGATTTGGAACATGCGATCAAAAATATCGAGTCGAATCTAGTAAAATGCTTGCGACATTTTATTTTTTCCTTCAAGGCACCCCGTTTATTTATCAAGGTCAAGAAATAGGTACGACTAACGCTTATTTTAAATCTATTGATGAAATAAAAGATGTTGAAGCAAAAAACATGTATGCTCTTAGTCAGAAGAATAAATTAATAGGATTATTAATAAAAAAATATATTTTTGAAGTCAGCAGAGACAACGCTCGAATTCCTATGGCTTGGGATGATAGCTCATACGGTGGATTTTCTAGTGTCAAGCCATGGATTAGAATGAATTCAAACTATGAAAAAATTAATGTAAAAAATGCTATCAATGATTCAAATAGTGTCTTTTATTATTATCAAAAGATTATTGAAATTAGAAAAAAATACCCAGTTATTAAAGACGGGAAATATATTACTATTTTAAAACATAGCAATAGTATTTTTGCTTATTTAAGAAAGGATAAAAAACATACTCTTTTAGCTTTGACAAATTTTAAAAACAAAAATATTAAATTAACAAAAAAACTAAATTTATGTGATTATAAACTATTAATATCAAATTACATGGAGAATGACGATAATTATTTAAAACCATACGAAGCTAGAGTTTATCTAAAGGAGAATTAATATGAAAGCCTTTAAATTGAATCCATCTTTTTTATTGGGAGTTGCTACTGCATCCACTCAAATAGAGGGCGGAGATAAAAATAACAGTTGGTTTGAGTGGTGCAAAAATAATGATAAGACTATTGATCATACTAATTGTTTAAGAGCAAACCGACATTGGGAAAATTATAAGCGCGATATTGAATTGATGAAAGACATGAAAATTCAAATATATCGTTTTTCATTAGAGTGGTCGAGAATCGAACCTCAAGAAGGAAAATTTGACCAAAAAGTGATGGATAGATATATTGAAGAAATCAAACTTTTAAAGTCATATAATATTCAATCATTAATTACTTTACATCATTTTTCTAATCCGATTTGGTTTGATCAAATTGGTGGTTGGTTGAAAAGAAAAAATGTGCAAAAATTCATTGAATTTGTTAAATTTGTCGCTTTAAATTTAAGATACTATTGCCATGAGTATTGCACGATTAATGAGCCAAATGTCTACGCGGTGAATTGCTTTTTATTTGGCGAATGGTTAAATCAAGAAAAGAATTTTTTCCACATGCAAAAAGTGTTAAAAAATTTATGCGTTGCACATATTAAATCATATCAAATATTACATGAAATTGACCCGATGGCGCATGTTGGGTTTGCTCATCATGTTCAATATTTTAAACCTAAAAATCCCAAAAATTTAATTTATCAATGGGAGACAAACTTTTTTGATAAAGCTTTTAATGACGCTCCAATTAAAGCGATGGCATGGGGAAAATTTTCTTTTCCAATTGGATTTGTTGGATGCAAAAAAGGCAAATATTATGATTATATAGGCATCAATTATTACACCAGCAATAATGTCGCGCATTTTTCGTATTCCCCCGATCCAAAATACCCTAGAAATGATTTAGGTTGGGCAATTTATCCAATCGGTTTAAGAAATACATGCATAAAATATCATCAAATGTTTGGTGGCGATATTTATATCACCGAAAACGGAACTTGCGATGCAAAAGATAATTTTAGAAGTTTATATATTTATGATCATTTAAGAGTGATCAGCGATTTAGATTTTGTTAAAAGATATTACCAATGGACTTTTTTAGATAATTTCGAATGGAAAGAAGGGGAAAGCGCTAGGTTTGGTCTAGTCGCGTATGATTTTGAAAAAGATATATTGTCTATAAGAAAATCTGGGAAATTTTTTGAAGAAATTATTAAAAACAAAGGTGTTACTCAATCGATGATTGATGAGTATTTAAAATAAAAGTTGGACCTTGATTTAAACTATGTAATATCTTAACGTTTTCAAAGCCATATTTTTCTTGCATTTTGTTGACAAACGGAATCGTTTTTTATTTTTTAATAAAACAAATTATAGTTCCGGCAAATCCGCCGCCATTAATTTTACAAGCAATGTCTTTTTCATTTGTAATGCTAAAGGCATAATCAATTGCCTCTTGAGGAGAATGCTCATAATGGCCATCAATCATGGTGTTATTAAGATTGATGCGATTAGACAAATTAGATGAACGTATCGCTTCTAATAATGCATCCACATCATTATTTTTAATTGCTTGTACACCCTTTAATACTCTTTTGTTTTCTTTAAAAAAGTGTTTGGCAATTAAATCATCACAATTTAAATCTGAGTTTTCGCAAAATTGGATGTAGTCCACATCTCTTAAGTAGTTTTGTTGAAAACGATTAGCCACTCTTTTCATTGCATCGGGTATTGATTTATACAATTTTGATAAGTTTTCGTGGCTGCTTCCTGGATTTATCAATACAAAATCAATAGGTAAATCAAATTCTAATTCTTCAATTGTTGGATTTTCCACATCTTTAAAATCAATAAATTTAACGCCATTAAAAGCGACGCTTATTTGGTCTAATAGGCCGCAAGATTTATTGAAATATTTATTCTCGGCATATTGTCCGGCTTTAGCTAATGTTAAGGCAGGAATTTTGTCTTGATTAAATAAACAAGACACTATCTTTCCTATCATAACTTCAAAAGCTGCAGATGATGAGACACCTGAACCAGGTGTTATATCAGAGATACAAAGCATATCAAATCCGCCAATTTTGTAGTTATTATTTTTTAAATAATAAATTACCCCTTTTATTAAAGATTTGGTGGTGTAGTACTCGTTTTGATTTATCGTTAAATCATTTAAATCAATTTGAATGTAATCATATCCTTTTGAATGAACATTTATAAATTGAGTATCATTTTTACTAACAGCAGATTTTATTAAAATGTCACAACTGCTTGATAGACACAATCCATGGTTATGGTCGGTATGATTGCCTAATATTTCAAATCTTCCGCCCAAAACACAATAGCCATAAGGTTCCTTTGAAAAAAGTTCTTTAAAAAGATTGCCGATTTTTTTCATATTTTCAGTATAGAATAAAAAAAGACAATAGATAAATATATTTTCTAATTAACAAGTGTTAAAATAAAAAAGTAATAAATTTCATTACATTATTTAGGAGATTAAAAATGAAATTCTATCAAACGTTTGATGGCAATAATGTGCCTAAAAAGACGAAGTGGCTTTATTCGATTGTGGCAATTGGCAGGGATGCTGCTTATGCTCTTGTGTCATTATTTTTGCTAACTTTTATTCAATATTCAGGAATTTTAACACCTGCGAGCCAAAATATTGATGGCGGTCAATTTGCAGCTATGTTTGGAGTTATCTCGGGATTGGTAATTGGATATCGTATTTTTGACGCTTTAAATGATCCGTTTATGGGTGTGATTATTGAAAAATGTCATTTTAAATCTGGCAAATATAAACCATGGATTTTAATAGGTGGTTTATCTAATTCATTAATTGTTTTATGTTTGTTTGTTTTTCCATTATTGACATCATCATTGCAAGGATGGGGTTACGTGGCTTGGTTTGCGGTTTTTTATTTATTGTGGGGAATTACATTTACAATGAATGATATTGCATATTGGTCAATGTTGCCTTCATTGACAAGCGATGAAAAACAACGAACTTCAATTACGGCAATTATGTCAATTTTTTGTTCGGTGGGTCAATTTGCTGTCGCTGGTTTGGCTCCTATTATTTCTTCTAGTTTCGGTTATCAATCTTCTTATACATGGATAACAATTATCGTTGTTTGTGTCTTTGCTCTTTTACAAGTTGTTTTATTTTTCTTTGTTAAAGAACATACTCGCGATATTGAAGAAGAAAGAAAACATCCAGCACCAAAATTTAAAGATATGTTTGCGGTAATGAAAAATAATGATCAAGTGAGATGGATGACAATCATTTTATTAATTTATTATTGTGCCTCAGGAATATTAAATGCACTAGGAATCAATTACTTCTATTTTGCCGTTAATTTTAGTGATGGTGGTACAATTATGACTATTTTTACGGTCGTTTATGGATTAGGAACAATATTAGCTCAATTTTTATTCCCACTTCTTTCTAAAAAGTTTACTAGAGCGAAATTATTTAACATATGTATTATTATGACTGTTGTTGGATATATTGTGTTTTTTGTTTATGGTCTGCCAATTGGGAATGGAATTTATTTAGGCCCTGCTCCAATTGTCAATGAGAGCATTAATATTTTATATGTTATTCCACTTGCATTAATTGGCGTAGTCATTTTTTCTGCCCAAGGCGTGTTTTATTTAATGTTAGTCATGATGATGGCTAACACTATTGAATACAATGAATGGAAATTTAATGAAAGAAAAGAGTCGGTTATATTCTCATTAAGACCATTGACCGCAAAACTATCTAGCGCTATTCAACAAGGCGTCTTGTATTTATTTTTGATAGCTGCAGGATTATTTGGAATAGTCAATGAAATTTCAAATGCCCAACAACAACAAGCCATGGGTTTAATTAGCGAAGAAGAATTAAAAGTCATTTGTAACACCTTTACATCAACAGTAGATTTTAGCGGGGTAATAATTTATAAATTAGGCGTTGCTATTTTACCGATGATATTATTTGTTATTACTTATGTTCTTGTTAAAAAATTTTATAAAATTGATGAAAAAACTTATTCAAAATTGCTCGATGATATAAAAGCCAGAAAAGTGGCCGAAAATTCTAAAAATACATCAAATTAGGGATATTTATGATTAAATTTCAAAATAATGTTTTTAAATTAGACACAAAAAATACATCGTATATTTTTAATGTTTCCTCGTTTGGACATCTTTTGAGCCAGTATTATGGCAAATATATTTTTGACCATGATAATTATGATTTTCTTTTAGATAAATATGCCTATAGTGCGGGAACATGTACGGTTTATGATGACCAAAAGGATTACAGTTATTGTCTTGATTTAAAAGGTTTAGAAATTTCTAGCGTTGGTAAAGGTGATTATAAAGAGCCGTCTATTTTAATTAAAGTCGATAACAATTATATTTTAGATTTGAAATATGTATCGCATATTATTAATAAACAAATAACTCCATTGACTCAACTTGCTGATATCCATGGAGAAATGGAAGAATTAATAATCACGTTAGTTGACAATGTAAAAAATATTAAAGTCGATTTGAAATATATTGTTGACTTTGAAAATGATGTTATCGTTAGAAATATTTTAATAAGCAATCTCAGCGGGAAATTAATAAAAATTTTCAAAGCTGCTTCAATGCAATTAGAGCTGAACAATCAAAATTTTGTTTTGCAATCATTATATGGAGGTTGGGGATTTGAAGGCCAAGTAAATCAAATTAAATTGGATCATAGCATTTATATTAATGATTCTAAAACTGGAAATTCTTCTAATCGCCACAATCCATTCTTTTTATTAAAAGAAAACACCGCCACAAATTCGCATGGAAGCGTTTATGGATTCAATTTAATTTATTCTGGAAATCATCAAGAACTAGTTGAACATTCTTCATTTGATAAAGTAAGAATTCAGTTAGGAATTAATCCATTTTGTTTTGAATATCATTTACGACCTAATGAAACTTTTGAAACGCCCTATGCCATAATGACTTATTCGGATAAAGGTATTAATGGGATGAGTCAAAATATGCATGATTTTATTCGTCAAAGAGTTTTAAAAATTAATCACAAAAATCAATATCCATCAATTTTAATAAATAATTGGGAAGCGACCTATATGAAGTTTACCCAATCTAAAATAAAGGCAATTATTAATTCAGCAAAAAAACTAGGCATTGAAATGTTTGTTTTAGATGATGGATGGTTTTCTAATCGTATAGATGATTTTCGTGGTCTTGGAGATTATGATGTCAACAAAAAGAAATTGCCAATTGGTTTAGATGGTCTTGCTAAATATGTCAATAAAAAAGGAATGAAGTTTGGACTATGGTTTGAACCAGAAATGGTTAATCAAGATTCAAAACTTTATCGTTTGCACCCAGACTGGGCTATTAAGTCTGATGACTATCAACCAAGTTTGGGTAGGCATCAACTGGTTTTAGATTTGACAAAAAAAGAAGTCCAAGACTACATCATTGAAAATGTTAATAACATATTAAACCACGCTAATATTGAATATGTTAAATGGGATATGAATCGCCATATCAGTGATGTTGCAACTTCTAATTTTGAAATCGGAGAATTTTATCATCGTTATATTCTTGGCTTATATCGTGTGTTAGATAACATTATTAATAGTCATCCAGATGTTTATTTTGAAGGTTGTGCTTCAGGCGGAAATAGGTTTGACCTAGGTGTTTTAACATATTTTGATTCGATTTGGTCTAGCGATGATACTGATGCATTTGAACGATTAAATATACAAAATGGATTGTCGTTAGCATATCCATTAAAAACTATTTCTAATCATTTAAGTGCCTGTCCGAGCCATTCAGTATTGAGAAACACTCCTTTTGAAACAAGATTTAATGTCGCTTGCTTTGGGGCATTTGGATACGAGTTAGACTTGTCTACATTATTACCATATGAAGAAAAAATGGTCATTGAACAAGTCAAGTTCTACAAATCTCATCGCGCTTTGATATGCGATGGTGATTTTTATCGATTTAAAGATATTAAAAATGATAATTACTGTTTATGGATGGTTGTTTCAAAAGATAAAAAAGAAGCTATATTAGGGTATTATAACGGATTGCAAAAAATCAACCCCCCAATCGATCAAATTAAGTTAGATGGATTGATTGATGAATGGCAATACGAAATAAAAGTTCGAAGGCAAGTTCATCCGCTTGCAACTTTCGGTGGATTGATAAATATGGTCCTTCCAATTCGCGTCAATGAACGTGGTTGGTTGGTGCAACAAATAGGCAAAAGAAAAACCATGAATGGTGAAAAAGAATCATATGTCATCTATGGATCTGATTTAAATAATGGAGCATTAAAATTAAAACAACAATGGATGGGGACTGGTTTTAATGACGATGTAAGAGCCTTAGGAGATTTTGGATCAAGAATTTATTACATTAAAAAATTGGAGGATAAATAAATGTTAATTAACACATATCAAGAAAAGGGCGTAGATTTTATTAAAGTGTTAAATAATACATCGCTTGATGTTACTTTTTGTAATCTTGGTGCTTCTATATATCAAATTAAATATTTAGGTGATTATATGATTATGTCAACCAAAAATGTTGATGATTTTCTTAAGCCTGAGGTCTATTATGGAAAAACAATAGGCAGGGTCGCTGGAAGAATAAAAGATAGTGTTTTATGGGTCGATAATGTACCTTATTTTTTAGCTACAAATGTTGGACAGACCAATGTTTGTTTGCATGGAGGTATGTTTGGTTTAAGCACGTGTCGCTTTAATTATGAATATCATATGGAAGGTCATAATTTTGTTTTGACATTTACCTATCATTCAATGCATTTGGAATCTGGTTTTCCTGGCGAGGTCGATTTTAAAATAATATATGTAATCAATGAATTGACAAACAATATACATATTGAATTGCACGCTGTAAGCGATCGAAATACAATAATGAATTTAACTAATCATTGCTATTTTTGTTTAGGGGAAAACACCAATAAAAATTTATCTTTGCAAATGGACTCAAATCGTTTTGTCGAAGTAGATTCAAAAACTTTTGTTCCATTATGCGAAAAAGAAGTTGATGAAATTAGAGATTTTAGAAATGGACTTTCTTTTGATCGGTACATCGATGATCAAAAATTAGCTTATCTTGGCGGATATGACCAGCATTTTTGTTTTTCTAGCGATGGAGAAAATGTTATTCATTTAAAAGGAAAAAAATATTTTGTAGATATATGCTCAAATTATAGTGGAGCACAAATTTATTCTGATAACAAAATAAATGTTCCATCCTTATCGTCTCCTTATTTAAATAGAAGAAGCGTTGCTATCGAATTAGAAGACTCTCATGTTAGCGATAGATCTTTAAAAGCCAATGTGCCATATTCTCGTTATATCGATTTATGCTTTGGATTAAATTCTAATCGAGGTTAATTATGGAAATTTCCAAAACTATTGAAGAATTATTATATTACTGCCACACTCATCTATATTTAGATGAAAATGATTTTGATTTTTATCGAAATTATTTGATGCACGATTTAAAAATTAAAAAACCATACTTTGGCCAAATAGATAAAAAACAAATTTCCAACATGGAAGTAGTGGACCATCTATTTGATCAACTAGTTTCGTATTTGATTAACGATTTAAAATATGATATGGATGATGCTTTGCATCATGCATTTGAATTATTAGGTCATTTAACTCCGCGTCCTAGCGAGGTTAACAAACGATTCAATGAATTGTTGAAAATTGATTCCAAAAAAGCGACAGATTATTTTTATAATCTAAGTGTTCATTCAAATTATGTTCAAAAAACAAAAATTGACAAAAACATCGTAATTAAATCTAAAATCGATAATCACGAGTTAATTGTAACCATCAATTTATCTAAACCAGAAAAATCTAACAAAGACATAGTTAAAATGACGCAATCAAAAATTAAACAAGAATCTTATCCATTATGTGTGATATGCAAAGAAAATGTCGGAACTTATACAGAGTATAAAAATTCGCTTAGAATAATTAATTTAGCGTTGAATAATCAGCATTGGTTTATGCAATATTCACCATATGGTTATTTTGACCAGCATTTAATTGTTGTCAGCGATAAGCATATTCCAATGAGTGTGGAAAAAAATAATTTGTTGGCTTTATTAGATTATATTGATTTATTTCCTCATTATTTTATTGGAGCTAATGCTGATTTGCCTATTGTTGGTGGTTCAATTTTGCAACATGAACACTTTCAAGGTGGCTCGCATTGTCTACCAATATTAGACGCCAAAACAAAAATAGTTTTAAACAACAACTTTCATAAAGATATAGAAGTATCTATTTTAGATTGGCCAACGACTGCATTTTGCTTAAAAGGCACAAATAAAAATAGTTTGATCGAATTAGCAAATAAATTTTTAACAACATGGAAAAACCATGATGATGAGATATTAAAAATTGTTAGTAAAGATCATAACACCATGACGGTAATCGTTGACAAAATAAAAGATGAATATCGAATGTTTATTATTTTGAGAAATAATAATTGTACTTTAGAATTTAGTGATGGCATATTCCATGTTAGACCATCTTTAATGCATATTAAAAAAGAAGGAATTGGTCTTATTGAGGCTGGTGGATTATTTGTTTTGCCGCCTCGTTTAAAACGTCAATTAGAATTGGTGGAATTTATCGCTTGCAATCCTAAAAAATACGAAGAAATTTTAACAGCTAATACTGATTTAATTCCATTTAAACAAATGATTGATGAATTTTTGCAAAATAAATATCATTCTATTGATGAATATCTTATTTGGGCTTGCAACGAAATATTAAAAGATATTGATGTTTTTAAATACGATGATGAAAAACATAGTCATCTTTACCAATTTATAAATTTATTAAATTTATAATTAATTATCGTATCGATGAATATTCACTGACAATTTTTCGATATTTTGCCAATATTTTTTAAAATAGAAAAATAATATTATTCCAAGACCTAAAATGGTTGATGCTGGATAAGAAATGCTGACTATCCATAATGGATAATCCATCAAACCTAATATCAATATTAACGGCACTCTAATTAACATATCAGAAAATAAATAAACATATAAAGACCATCGACCATTTCCTGAACCTGAAGCTAATGCATTTAAAGGCGTCAATAAGACGCATAAAATTAAATCAAAAAATATAACCCAGGAGCGGGAAAAAATCATATCAATAGTGACTTTGTTTTCTGTGTATAAATTCGCTAATTGATTAATAAACAAAAAAATGGGCAAGCTAAATATTGCAGTAAATATGAGCAATATTAAAACACCAGTCCATACGATTTTATTAGTTCTTTTTATATCTCCAGCACCTAGGTTTTGAGAAACTGCTGCGGAGATGGTATTTCCAAATGCCAACACTGGCACATAAGCGATATTAGTAATTCGATCAGAAATACCTAAAGCAGTGGATGTTATATCTCCTCTTAAATTGATAACTGAGACAAACACAGAAAAACAAATTATTACTAAAGCTTCTTGAATAGCTAACGGAAAAGATTTTTTGGCTAAATATTGAATCATCATTTTATCAATTTGGACATTTTTTAAAGGGTTGCCAGTTTTTTTAATGATGAAAATATACGAATAAATGCTTATAGCCGCAAATAGATATGCTAAAACAGACGCGATTGCGGCACCATCACTTTTCATATTTAAAAAATAAATAAAAATGAAATCAAATAATATATTTGAAGACACGCCTAATGAATTGTATACAAAAGGTAAAAGTGATTTCCCTTGTCCTTTATATATTGCATGTGTCGTATAAATTAAGCCATTAAAAGGAATGATGATAGTCGATATTAATAAATAGCGTAATGATGCATCTTTGGCAATTGGGTCATGTATATTTAATGCTTGAATTATCAAAGGTGAAAACAAAGCGATAATAAAACTTAGACCAACAGCGACGATATTAATAAAAACAATTACCGATTTAATAGCTTTTAATTTGCCTTGTTCATCTCCTGCGCCATGATATTGTCCAATTAAAAATGTCGCTGCTACACCAGTGCCTGTCAACAAAGATATTGCTATATTTATCGGCAAATATGCCGATAAAACATTAGAAATATCTTTTTCTGCGCCTGCTAATGACAAAATGAAAAAATCAACAGCGGGGTAAAGATAATTTAATAGATAAACAAAAAAGATTGGCAAAGAGAACGCTAATAAACCTTTTATTATAGAACCTTTTACCAACCTATTTTGCTTCATACCAGTGATAATATTAAATATTATCGAAAAAATTTTCAATAAAAAAAGACACCATTAAGTGCCTTAAATTTATTTATTTGACATTAACTGCTCTTGGCTTGCCGTTTTTTGGATCGACTTCTTCGTCAAAAGTGACTTTTTGTCCATCGACCAAAGTGCGATGTCCTTCTCCGATAATACCAGTGAAATGAACAAAGATTTCGCGTTTAGAATCATCATCAATAATAAAGCCAAATCCTTTTTTATCGTCGAAAAACTTTACTGTTCCATTCATCTTAATAAACCCCTTCACTTTCTAGCAATTAGATCCCTAAGGAGCAATCAAAATCACTTATTACATTTTACAAAAAACAAAAGCTTTTGTAAAAGTATTTATTAGAATTATTCTAACTAATTTTATAATTTTGACATTTTTGCCACATAAAATTGATTTTTGATGATAAACAATCCCATTTTATAAAAATTTTGATATGATAATAAAAAGGAGAAAAATATGGAAAATGAATTAAGACCTTCAAGAATTATTCAAGGACTTATGCGTTTGCGTGATTTAGATACTAATCAATTATATGAATTAATCAAATTTGATTTAGATCATGGAATCAATTTTTTTGATTTAGCTGATATTTATGTCAATGGCGATAGCGAAAGAAAATTTGGAGAAGTCTTAAGGGCTCATCCAGAATTAAGGCCAAAAATGTTCATTCAAACAAAAGGCGGTATTCGCAAGGATGAATTTAAGCATTATGATTTGTCTAAACAACATATTATTGAAGCTTGTCTTGCTTCTTTAAAACGTTGCCAATTGGATTATTTCGATTCGTATTTGTTGCATCGACCAGATATCTTTTTAGATGCTGAAGAGATTAAAGAAGCGTTTGACTATTTATATAAAAACGGCTATGTCAAATCATTTGGGGTTTCTAATTTTTCTAAAGAAGCAGTGCAATATTTATTAGATGCAGGAATTAAATTAACAACCAATCAATTGCAATTGGGACTTGGCCATTTAGATTTGATACGTGAAAATATTAACTGCAATATTAATAACGATGAGGGAACTATGCGCGCTAGCGATTTATTTTTCTTTTTGAAAAACCATAATATTTCCTTACAATGCTGGTCTCCTTATCAATACGGATTCATGCAAGGATCTATTTTTAGACACGAAAAGATGAAGGCATGCAATGAAGTAATGGAGGAATTAGCACAAAAATATCAAACAACAAAAGCTAGTATAGCTACAGCGTTTTTATTAAACTTACACGATAATGTTTATGTTGTGACAGGTGCAATCAACCCAAAATATGTCAGCGATTCCATCGAGGCTTTAAAAATTAAATTAAGCAAACCTGATTGGTATCGTTTATATTGTTCAACAGGAAACACAATGCCTTAATATGAAAAATAAATATGCATATTTAAAAAAGAAACGTTATCTGAGCAAAGATGATGAAATGATGCTTTATGAAAAGAAAAAAGGCACAAAAAAATCACAATTAAAAATATGTGATACTCACATAGATGGTGCTTAATATTTTTGCTGAATAAATTTTTGAAATTCTAATGCTTGTTCAACACTATCGAATCGTCCAAAATAATATGAATCACCCATATTAAGGGCAATTTCTTTGCTATATCGACCATAATCAGCAATACTATTTTGATATAATGACATAATTTGGTCATGATTATGTACATAATTGAAATGATCTTTGCGTGCGACGGATATAGCGATAAATTTATTTTTACTTAAATCTTCGTCGATGCAATCATGGTCAATAATTTGCGCATAGCAATCATAAAACGAAGCATTTAAAGCAATCGATAATAATTCAGGAGTATTACCGCCTGGAGGACGCATATTAACTTCAATTGCGACAATTTCCCCTAATTCAGCTAATCCTGGGCGAGGTTTAGACAATTTAAAAAACTCAATATGAAAACATCTTTTTTGTAAATTAAATGATTTGACGACTCGTTGTCCCATTGCTTTGAATTGCTCGTCAAATTGGCATTGGGCATAATAATAATCATCAATATTTAAATTAACTACATCAGCATTAGAAATAGGGAAGTGTTCATGAAACGAAACCAAGACATTACTTTGATTATCACAAATTCCATCAAAAGTTATAATTTCTCCTTCTAAAAATTCTTCCATAATGTATGGTTGTGATAAATTTCGCTGATGAAATGCTTCTAATTCGTTTTGATTGTTGATTGAGTATGAGTCTTCTGCACCAACTCCACAATCTGGTTTGACAAAAACAGGATAACCTACTTCTTTGATAAAGTTTAAAGAAGCGTTTAAGTCACTAACAATAATATGTCTAGCTACTTTTACGCCCGCATCTTTAAATTTTTCCTTCATTTTGGATTTATATTTGATTACATCCATATCTTTTGGTCTTAATCCATTTTTAATATTAAATTTTTCTCTTAAAATAGCATCTTGCATTAACCAAAATTCATTATTGGATTCTAAATAATCAATTTCTCCATATTTATTTATAAAAAATCTAACCGCTTCTTCTACGGCATTATAATCCATTAAAGAATGAACATAATAATATTCAGTAATGTCTTGTTTCAATTGATTTGGAATCTCATGATATGGGCCATCTCCAATTCCTAACACGTTAAATCCTTGTTTTTTTAAAGCGGTGACAAACTTATAATAAACATCTGGAAAATTCGGAGAAACAAAAATAAAATTTTTCATAACAAAGCCATATTATAAATAAATGATTTTTGATTGCAATTACAAAATTACTTTTGGTTTTTATTTTTATGATTTATTTTTCGCTGATTGTATAATTTAACAATTAAAGATAAAATCGCAAAAACAAAAAATACTATAAAACAAATAAGTAAAAGCAAATACCAACTTGGTAAATTAAAATCTGGGTATAAATACACTCCAATACTTATAACAAGCGCATTAGCAATAAAAAGGACGATTGATAGCGTTAATAAAATCAAATCTTCTTTATCTAATTTTGTTTTCATAATAAAAATTAAACAAAAAAAGACTGGTTTTGCAATAAAACCAGCCAATTTTGATTATAATTTTATGTCTTCTATTTTGGTTTTTCGACCATTTTTTATAACAATTTCTCCTAAAGAAATAGCTTTAACTGGGCAAACGTGACCACATAGTAAACATCCAACACATTTATCATGATTGCAATTAGGACGTCTAGTTTTTTCATCCCATTCCATAGCTTGATGAGCACCATCGTAACAAGAAATATAACAACGCCCACATCCAACACATTTATCTAAATCAATTTTTGGATAAACAATATAATCACGATTTAACTGTTCGGCAGGAATGATGTTATTATTTGCTAACCCAATTAATTCTTTTAAACTGTTTACACCTTGTTCGTCCATATAATGCATCAAGCCGTTTTTTAAATCTTCAACGATTCTATAGCCATATTGCATGCAAGATGTTGTCATTTGCAAAGTGGTGGAACCAATCAAAATAAATTCGGCAGCATCTTCCCAAGTCTCAATGCCACCAATACCGGATATTTCAACATCTTTTAATCTTGGATCGGATTTCATTTGTTGAATAAATCTTAAGGCAATCGGTTTAATTGCTTTTCCGGAATAACCAGAAATAGACGATTTGCCATCGATTATTGGCATACCTACATATTTATTTAAATCAATGTTGCAAATAGATTTAACCGTATTGATAGCAGCGATTCCATCGGCACCACCTTCCATGCATGCTAATGCCACTGGAACCATATCGGTGATATTTGGTGTCATTTTAGCCATCATCGGCAATTTGCTACCTCTTTTAACAGCTCGACAATATTTTTTGCACAATTCAGGATTGGCACCAACATCCGACCCCATAGCATGAGAAGTCATTTGTGGACAGGATAAATTCATTTCAATCATGTCAGCGCCAGCTTCTTCAACTAACCTTGCCAAATCCTCCCATGTTTTTTCATCATTCCCCATAATTGAAGCAATTAAGACTTTATTTGGGTATTCTTTTTTTAACCTTGTTAAATCAGCTAAATTTTCTTCTAATGGGTGTTCGGCAATTTGCTCCATGTTTTTAAAGCCAATAAATGGCGTGTCTTCTTTATCGATTTTATCAAAGCGAGGAGAAACTTCATCAATGAAATATGATTTTGGCCCAATAGTTTTGAATACGACTCCTCCAAATCCGACGTCATATGCTTTTTTACACATGTCATAACAATTGCCGACTGGAGAAGAAGATAAGCAAAATGGATTTTCAAATTTAACACCTAAAAAGGCGACCGATAAATCTTTTTTAATCATATCTATTTACCTCCTAAATATTTGTCGATGTAATATCCTGCTTCTTTAGCAGAACGAACCGCACCAACGACTGTTTTTTCTTTATTAGTTGATACATCGCCAACTACAAATATGTTGCTATTTTCGATTCGATAGTTTTTGGATACGACTTCACCTTTTTCCATTTTGATATTTAAATCATCCATATCTGGAACTTGGCCAACTGCTAGAACGATCTTATCAGCACTGATGCGAATTTGACTAGGTATGCGTCGATGAGCAAAAGTAACGGTGTTGTTTTTGACCTCTGTAGGAACATAGCCATCAATAATTGTTACTTGTAAATCTCTAGCCCCTTCTAATTCTTTTTTAGATGCTTTAAATTCAAATAATTCCTCATATACAACAGCGGTAACATTTGGAGCGCCCAACATCTTTAATGATGTGCAAATATCCATAGAAACATCGCCTCCGCCGACAACTAAAATATTGTCATCAACAGCGACATCGCCTTTATTTTCTTTAATTCTTTTTAAATACGATACAGCTGTTTCAACATAAGGATTGTTGGCGAAATCTTTTAAAACTTTCCCTTGGCTATAACCTGTCGCGATAACGACAGCATCAAATTCATCTGAAAGTTGTTTTAAGGTAATATCTTTTCCAATTCTTGTTGATAGATGAACTTTTAAACCTAAACCTACTATTCGTTTTATTTCCTTATCTAAAACTTTTTCTGGCAAACGATAAGATGGAATGCCATAACGCAAATATCCACCCAATTTGCTTTCTTTTTCATATATTTCTACACGATACCCTTTTAATAATAAATTTCCAGCAATGGATAATCCTCCAGGACCTGAACCAACCACGGCAATTTTTTTATTTTTAGATGGTCCCTTTTTTAATATTTTCATGTTTAAAGAGGCTTCTAAATCTGTTACGTAACGTTGGATTCTTCCTATGTCGATTGGTTTATCAATACCAGATCTTGAACAGCCTTTTTGACAATACTTTTCCGTTGGACATACTCTAGCGCAAATAGCTCCTAATATATTATTCTCTCTAATTGTTTCTGCTGCTCCTTTGTAATTTTTAAAGCGGACAGAACGAATAAATTTGCCCGGATCAGTTCCAGCCGGACATTCTTTTGAACATGGCGCATCATGACATAACAAACAACGCGCCGCTTCTTGACAAATTGTAAGTGGTGTAAAACCAGCTTCGATTTCCTCGAGATATTTTTTCATGTGTTTCCTCCCGTGTTATATTAATTTTAACATTAAAAAAATGCTATTTAATAGCAAAAATTAAGTTTGGATAAAAAGCTAAAACAATATTATAAATTAATTGAAATAATAATTTATATAATAGTATTCATCGAATAAGTCTAAAACTTCTTTGCTCGGTTCTTCAAATTTGTTATATAAAATTTTAACAATATCTTCAGGAACCCATTTTTCTTTTTCTCTTTGATGATTGTATTTTAATATATCTTCTAATGGTTTTTTTAAGACAACAAGAATACGTCTATCATAATCTTTTCCTAAATTGAAATACTTTACTCGCAAAGAATTTAAATCAATGACAGCGTCTAGGATTATTGTCAAATCTTCATTTCTTTTTGAAAATTCTAAAATTCTTTTTTCAAAAATTTCCCACACTAATGTTTGTTTAGAAAAATCTTGATATTGACCTGTTAATTCAAAACGAATTTCGTCGCTTGAAATTATATAAGTGTTTGGATGACTATTTTGATATTTATGTGCCCACGTCGATTTTCCACATCCTGGAGCCGCGCTCATAATAATCATTTTTTTCATACGCGAGTATGATACAAAATAAGATAAAATAATTCAATTGTTTTATAAAAAAAAGAAGGAAGTAATCCTTCTTAATTGTTCTTTTTTAATTCATTTAAGCGAATATCTTTATAAATACCTTTTAATGCTGGATACATTTTTTTATAAGCATGTTTGTATAAAAAATCATATTGTTTAGCATTTTCTTTATTTGGTATAAAACATTTGCCTTGTCTAACCATATTTTTAACTGCTGTTTGAATATCTGGATATTCTTTTAAAGCGACAAAAGCCGCGATAGCAGCACCGAGGCTGGACGTTTCAAATGTTTGCACTCTATATGTTGGCAAATTGAAAATATCAGCGGCAATTTGACATATTTCATCACTTTGTGATGCCCCACCAGCAATCTTGATTTTTTTAATTTTTACATGCGCTCTTTTTTCAATATTGACTTCTAGAGCCCTTTTTAACTCATAATCTATACCTTCAATGATGGCTCGATATAAATGTAATTTAGTGTGAGTATCTGAAAAACCAATAACTGCACCTCTTGATAATGGGCGTCCTAATCCTGGACCCCAGTAAGGTTGCAAAACTAATCCGTCAGCACCTGGCGGCACCTCTTTTAATTTTGAATTTAAAACATCTTCAACATGCATGTGATGAGTTTGAGATTCATCTGTTTCTTTTTCTGCAAATTCCCGAGCAAACCACCCTAACATCCAAAAGCCACGATAAATTTGCAACTCCAAATTATGATATCCAGGCACAACGCCAGGATAAGAAGGAAGCAGAGGTTCAGGAGTGTGATATCGTTTAGTCATAATACCAACAGTGGAAGCTGTGCCACAGGATACAGCAGCTACATCTTTTTCAATAGCCCCTAATCCTAAGACTTCACAACCTTTATCTGAGCCAGGAACAAAAACTTTTAAGCCTTGAGGAATTCCAGATAATTTTGCGGCTTCTTCACTGACATATCCAACAGGTAAATCGGGCGAAACTAATTGACATAACATATTCAATTTAATTCCAAAAATTTGACCTTGAAAATGTTTATCTGATTTATAAAAATTCTTCTTTTTAAAGTTAATTGGAAAATGTCCTGCGTAATCGCTAGCAGTATCTTTATATTCGCCTGTTAAACAATATATTACATATGTCGAAGTATTCATGTAATAACGGACTTTATTCCAAATTTCTGGCTCGTGTTCTTTGACCCAATGGGCAGGTGTTCTTTTTCGATTTAATACTAAAGTGGAAGTTTTGCCGACAATACCAAATAAAAATTTAGAGTACCACGATATTTTTTCTTTAGCTTCGGCTTGTCTTTGATCTAGCCATAAGATAGCAGGTCTTACTGGCTTCATATTTTCATCACACATCACAGCCGAATCTCGAAATGAGCCCATCGATATGGCTAATATTGAGTTTTTATCAATATTTGGATTTTCCTTAAATAATTTATTAGTAGCTTGACAAAGCGCTTTAAAATAAACATCTGGATCTTGTTCGGTATAGCCTGGTTTTAAAGAAAAATATGTTTGTGGATATTTGATTCTAGAAATCGCTTGTATATTACCTTTTTTATCAATCAAACCAGCACGAAGCGATTGAGTGCCCATGTCAATTGTCAAAATTAATTTATTTTCCATACGTCTATTGTATGTAATTTTTTTCTTTTATTGTAGTTTTTTATATTTTTTGCATGATTTGCATATTTAATTTATGAACATGAATATTTTTTATTTACTTAAAAAGTAAAATCACTAATAATAAAGTGAGGTTAGAAATATGAAAAAAATATCGATTATTATTCCTTGCTATAATGAAGGAGCGTGCATTAAAGAAAATATTGAAAATAAGGTAATTCCGTTTTTAAAACAACACGATTTTAATTATGAACTTATTTTAGTTGACGACGGATCTAAAGATGACACTAAAAAGGTGATTGAGTCTATCGATGGAATTGTAGCAATTTCATATTTACCTAATCGCGGTAAAGGTGGCGCTGTTAATGAAGGTATTAAAGCAGCAAGCGGCGACTATATCATGTTTATGGATGCTGATCTTTCAACTGATTTAAGTGCTTTATTGGTGGTTAGAAATAAATGCAGCCAATATGATTTTATTATCGGATCTAGACATTTAAAAGAATCAGTATTACCTCAAAAACAGCCACTGATTCGTCAGTTTATTGGTT
The DNA here is from genome assembly GCA_949283025.1 of uncultured bacterium. Classification (GTDB taxonomy): domain Bacteria; phylum Bacillota_I; class Bacilli_A; order RFN20; family CAG-826; genus CAJOOD01. The sequence goes on along the minus strand of CASDRB010000012.1, from coordinate 202,149 downwards.
ATGTATGCCGCTGTTTAGTCAATCTCAAATTTCATTTCCACTATAAAGATACTCAGTGTGGTTTTAAAGCGATGAAAAAAGAAATTGCAAAAGATATTGCCAACAAGCAAATTATTAATGGTTTTGCTTTTGATGTTGAATATTTATATTATGCGAAATTGAATAAAATTCCCGTTTTAGAAATACCGGTTGTTTGGATTAATGACACATCTTCAACAGTTAAAATTACATCTTCATCTATTCAATTTTTAAAAGATATGAAAAAAATTAAAAAGAATAAGAAAAATTATCTATTAAGTGAAACAGGTATCAAAGATGAGCAATAAGTGGCATTTATTTTCGTTATTCGGCATTGCAATATTAGGGATAGTATTTGGCAGTTTTTTTGATTTGCAAATTAACCAAGCCATTTATTCAGTTAACAACGGCTTTGGAATCGCTATGTCTGCATTTGGTTGCTTGCCAGTATATATCGGTTTATCTTGCTATGGGGCGGGATATTTTATCATTGGCTTAAAACAAAAAAATATGTGGGCAAGAATAGGATTAATTATTTTAGGAATTATCGCCATTGTCGCCTCGATTTATTTTCAAGCCGACATGATTGTGAGCGTCAATGCTTTTAACATACAAGATATGTTTTGGTATGTTGGCATTCCAATCGGCATAGTAATTGCTGGATTAGGGTGTTGGTTAGGATATCATCTTTTTATTCGTTTTGAAAACATTCGCCAATTGCTCATTATTTTGTTAATTGCACCATTAGTGTTATTAATGGCAACTTTAGTTGTTAATATTACAAAAGGAATTATGTGTCGTCCTCGTTTTAGGTTTTTATATACGTATGCATCAACCATGAGCGATTATCGCAATTGGTGGGAAACAGGGACATCGGTTAAGGATGCTTATATCAATACTATGGGTGCCGCATCCGAAGAGTTTAAATCATTTCCTTCCGGACATACCGCTACAATTTTTTCTTTGATTCCTTTTTTGGTTTATTTGCCAAAAATAAATGAAAAATACTGCAAATATGAAACCATTTTATTTTATATTGGTTTAATTTGGATTTTGCTGGTTGCATTTTCAAGAATGCTCGTCGGTGCACATTTTTTAACAGATGTGAGTTTTGGGTTATTAATTGGCGTAGCAATCTTTACTTGTTTTGATTTAGTTTTATTCAACAAAAAAACTTTAAAAGAAAAGGAGCAATTATGATTAAAGAATTTAAAAAAGATATCTATTATTTAAATTTTAACAACCACCAACAGCGAATTTTTGAAGGCGAAATACCTTTATCAAAAGGGATGTCTTATAATGCATATATCATAAATGATAACAAGACAGCTTTATTGGATACTTGCGATGCATCGGTAATCGATCAATTTGTCGTCGATGTCAAAAAAGTATTAAACGATAAACCTTTAGATTATTTTGTTATTCACCATTTAGAACCAGATCACACCGCGGGAATAGAAGCTATTTTAAAACAATATCCAAACGTCAATATTGTAATTTCTAACATGGGGTTCGTATTTTTAAAGCAGTTTTTTCCAAATGTTAATATAATTAACAAGACGATTGTTAAAGAAGGCGATCAATTAAATTTAGGAAACCATGTTTTAAATTTCATTAATGCACCAATGGTTCATTGGCCAGAAGTTATTTTGTCTTATGATAGTTATAGCAAAGTTTTATTTAGTGCTGATGCATTCGGTTCATTTAGTGTCGTAAATAAAATTGATTCCGTTGATTATGATGATTTAAAAGAATTAAAATTTGAAGAAAGACGTTATTATACAAATATCGTTGGGAAGTATGGTGAACAAGTTCAAAATGTTTTAAAAAAAGCTGTTAATTTAAACATTGATACAATATGTCCTCTTCATGGACCAATTCACACTAAACGTATTAATGAATTGATTGATTGTTATCAACTTTGGTCGACATACCAAAAAGAAAAAGAGGGTATTTTAATTGTTTACACGACCATTTATGGACATAGTGAAAAAGCCGCGTTATATCTATTTGAAACTATTAAAAAATCAAATGTCGATGTCGACATAATAAATTTAAATAAAGAAGATTTTTCTATCGCTCTTTCTAAAACATTTATTTATGACAAAATCATTTTAATTGCCCCGACATTCAATATGGGAATTTTTCCAAAAATGCGCGAATATTTAGATGTTTTAATCGACCATAATATCGCCAATAAAACTTTTGCTTTAATTGAAAACGGATCGTGGGCCCCACAAGCTAAAAAAATTATGAGTAATTCCATTGAAAAAATGAAAAATTGCCACATTATTTCAACTTCTTTAACTATCAAATCTAGCCTTAAAGAAAGCGATTACCAAATATTGGACAACATTATTGATGAATTGGTTTGCGTAAGCAATAAAAATGATAAAAACAATTTGCAAACTCATCACTGGCGTTGTAATATTTGTGGGTATATTTATGAAGGGGAAACAATCCCAAATAATTATGTTTGTCCGTTGTGTGGAAGACCATCATCGGACTTTAAAAAAATAGATTAGAGGAAAAAACAATGAATAATATTGAAAAACCCTGGCTGAAGGCATATGGAGATGCCCGAGAAACTTTGCCTTATTTTGAAGGCTCATTTTCTGAAATGGTAGAAAGAGCTGCTAATCGTTACCCAAATATTATCGCCTATGAATTCATGGGCAAAAAAGTTAAGTATAAAATATTTAAAAGACAAATTTTAGAAACCGCCTATGCTTTAATAAATCTAGGCATAAAAAAAGGTGATCGCGTCACGATTGCAATGCCTAATTCTCCACAAGGAATTATGATGTTTTACGCACTTAATAAAATTGGTGCAGTCGCTAACATGATTCATCCTTTATCTAGCGAAGGCGAAATTGAGTTTTATTTAAATTTTTCTAAATCGGTTGGGCTGTTAATTTTAGACTCGTTTTATGGCAAGATAAAAAATATTCGATCCCGATTAAAATATTTACAGTATACAATTATTGCATCTGTTCGAGATGGTTTGCCACATTGGAAAAAACCATTATATGATTTAACGCTAGGTCGAAAGATTAAAAAAATAGATTCAAGCGAGCCGGTTATTTTTTGGAAAGATTTTTATAAAGGAAAAAATAATATTGGCGGATATTCATTCCCCAAAATGGACAAAGACGATGTTTCCGCTATTTTGTATAGCGGTGGAACCACCGGTACCAATAAAGGAATATTGCTAACTAATTTAAATTTTAATGCCTTATCTGATCAAATTTTAGAAATGAATAAAAGCTTTAAACCTGGCGATGTATTTTTGGCGGTCATGCCTATTTTTCATGGTTTTGGATTAGGTATCGCTATCCACACGATGTTAAGCCAAGGAGGAACATGTGCTTTAGTTCCAAGATTTACTGCTAAATCTTATTCTAAATTAATCAAGTCTTCCCACCCCAATTTTATCGCGGGTGTTCCAAGCTTATTTGAAGCGATGATGAGGACTAAATATTTGCAGAAAGCCAATCTTTCTTCTTTAAAAGGCGTTTATTCTGGCGGAGACACTTTGTCTATAGAATTAAAAAGACGTTTTGACAAATTTTTGCATGAACATGGCTGCAAAATTAATGTTAGAGAAGGATATGGCACTACCGAATGTGTTACTGCATCTTGTCTTACCCCTGTTGTTAAAGAAAAAGAAGGCAGCATAGGTGTTCCATTACCTGACATGGTTTATCGCATTTGTAAACCTGGAACTGATGAAATACTTCCAACAAATCAGCAAGGAGAAATTTGTTTGGCTGGACCAACAGTTATGAAAGGATATTTAGATAATCAAAAAGAAACTGACGAGACATTAAAAGTTCATAGCGATGGTTTAACGTATGTTCATACTGGTGATATTGGTTATATGGATGAAGACGGATATGTTTATTTTGTTCAAAGATTAAAAAGAATGATTATTACCAACGGATATAATGTTTATCCTAGCCAAATTGAAAATATTATCGATGCCCACGATGCTGTGCAAATGTCATGCGTTATCGGCGTTAAAGATCCAGTTAAGATGCAAAAAGTTAAAGCGTATATCATGTTAAAAAATGGTTATAAACCTAGCGACGAGTTAAAAAAAGACATCTTAACTTATTTAAAAAAACATGTTGCTAAATACGCGATGCCTTATGATATAGAATTTAAAGACGAGCTTCCAAAAACTTTGGTTGGAAAAGTCGCTTATCGTATTTTAGAAGAAGAAGCAAATCGCAATTTATAACTAATAAAAAAGATTTCGTTATAACAATAATGAACGAGTGTTCGTTTATTTATTTTTGTTGTTGATTATGAAATAAAAAGTTTAGATAATAATATTGTATGATTGCTAAAGTTAATCACATAGCAGACACAAAAAAATTATTAGGAGCAATGCCGACAATACGTTTCGTTCATCCCGAATATGTTTATTTAGCAATGACAAACGCTCGTTGCAACAAGGCCGAACTTTTCATAAAAGAGGGCGATCATGTTAATATGTGCCAAGTTATTGGTATTAGGCATGCCGCTTTTTTTGATCAGCCTATTCATGCTACAGTTTCTGGTACATTTGTCGGTTTAGAAAAACATTATCATCGAAACGGAAAATTGACTGATTTTATTAAAATCAAAAATGATTTTTTAGAGACATTAGATTCATCTTGTACAACAAGAAGCGATGAGGAAATAAAAAAGTTAAGTAAAGACGAGATGACTCAAATAATTAAAGACGCTGCATTGGTCGGGCTTGGTGGTTCATCTTTTCCTACTTATGTTAAATTTCAAACCAACGTCCCTATCCATACAATTTTAATAAATGCTATTGAATGCGAACCATATATTACTACTGATCACCGCATTATGATGGAATATCCACAACGCATCATTAATGGCATTCATTATGCTATGCAAGCTTTTGGTGTTAAAAAAGCTTATATTTGCATAAAATCCAAATACAAAGATTTAAAATATGTTTACAATCAATTGTTAAAACAATATCCAGAAATAGAATTAAAATGCGTTGGTAATTTTTATCCGCAAGGTTGGGAAATTGCTATGGTTGAAAAAGCACTGAAAATTAAGATGCAGCCTGGTGAATTACCTTCAAAATATGGAGTTATGAATTTCAATGTTTCAACAGTCGTTGGCATTTATAAAGCTATTAAATATAATCAACCAGTTACATCAAGAAATATTTCCGTTACTGGTGACGCAATTAAATTTCCACAAAATTTTAGAGTAAAAGTGGGCACATCTGTTAAAGAATTAATAAATCTTTGCGGTGGGTATAAAGACGATGGAAACAAAGTGTTTATTTTAGGTGGTCCAATGATGGGTGCCGCTTTGCCAAGCGATGATTGCATAATTACAAAAACCGTCACATCCGTCATCGTATTAAAAGAAACCAAAGAAAAAGAAGAACCGTGTGTTAGATGTGGTTCCTGCGTTTTATCTTGTCCAACCGGCTTGCAACCAGTGTTGATTATGAATGCTGTTAAGACTTTAGATCGCGAGCGAATAAAAGCTTTGAATCCTTTAAGATGCATCGAATGTGGATTGTGTGCCTATGCTTGCACTTCAAAAATTCAAGTTACTGATTTTATAAGAAAGGCTAAAGTGATTGCAAAATTATGATATTTGTAAAAGAGAATGCTCCTCACTTAAGAAGAAATGCTGGTGTTGCACGTTTGATGCTTGATGTTGTCATCGCCTTGCTGCCAACATTAGTTTTTTCTTTTTGTGTTTATCAATTAGCCACTTTATATACTCTTTTAATTTCTTTAGCCACCATGTTATTAGCCGAGTTCATTTATGTTGGATTAAAAAACATGATGAAATGGGATGGACAAAAACATTCTTTTAAAGAAAGATTTATTTATGCATATAAAAATTATTCAATAAATAATATTACTGCTCCTTTGGTATCATCGATAATTTATACATTAATTATGCCACCTAGTGCCCCGTATTATGCTGTTTTTGTTGGCGCTTTAGTAGGAATTGCTTTTGGCAAATTAGTTTTTGGTGGATTGGGCAGCAATATTTTTAACCCAGCAGCAGTCGGCATGGTTTTTTCTAAAATTTGTTTTGGCTCATCTTTTTCCACATTAGAAAATACTTGGTATTATTCAACTCCGATTATCAGTGGTGGAACTGGTGGAGATGTTAGTGTTGGTGGAACAGCATTAACTAATATTGCTAATGGCATTGAACATATTTATGATTATTCCTTATTGGATATGTTTTTAGGTAAAATGCCAGGAACATTAGGGGAAGCTTTTACAATTACAATATTGATTGGCGCTATATATTTAATAATTAGAAGAAGTGCTGATTTTAGAATCATGTTGTCGTATTTAGTTACTTTTGTAGCTATGATGGCTGTTGCTGGATTATGCATTCATTCTTTATATAAAGATATTGATGTTGGATACTTTTTAGGGTTCCAGTTGTTGAGCGGTGGTTTATTTTTTGGGGCTGTGTTTATGCTAACTGATCCGGTCACCTCTCCAACAAATCGTCCTGGGAGAATTATTTTTGGAATGATTGCTGGTGTTGTTACAGTTTTCATTCGCCTATTTGGAGCATTGCCAGAAGGTGTCGCGTTTTCAATTTTAATTGCCAATATGTTTGTGCCAGTTATTGAGCATTATAAATGGTCATCTAATTTTTATACATGGAAAAAGATTTTGTGTATGGCAATCATATTTATTATTCCGACCATAATTATGATATTGGCTGTTTTATATGGAGGTGTTATTGTTCATGGATAAACAAAAAACTCTCCGCTATGTGAAAATAAGCGTGACTTTAGGTTGCTTTGCTGCTGGATCAGCTTTATTAATTTCGCTTGTCAATTTATTTACTGCAGACATTATTTATCAAAATGCTAATGCTGCTAAGTTAGCCGCTATTAAAGAAATATATGGTGAAAATGTCACATATGCCAAGGAAATAATTATTGAAGATGCAGATTTTAAATATTTGGATTCATATTTTAGCGTCACAGATCAAAATAATCAAATTGGAACAGTGTTTATTACTTCGGGCAGCAATGCATATGGCAATATCAATATGGCAATTGGAATCAATTATGATGAAAGCGGGACTCTTGGAGTCATGAAATTAATTGAAAATGGACAATCATTTGCGTCTACTTTGCAAAGCAATTATGTCGATAAATATAACAATGGTGAAATTGGTATTTATGATACGAGTTGTGGTGCTACTTATGGTGCTACTTTAATAAAAGATATGGCGTTGCAAGCTCAAGAATATTTCGTTGAAAAAATAGGTTTTATGCTTGTTGATTTAAATGAGCAGGAGGTAAGATGATGGCTAAAGATAAAACAAATTCCAAATTGGCTAATTTTACCAAAGGTTTATTTAAAGAAAATCCATTGTTTGTGATGGTTTTAGGAACTTGCCCGGCTTTAGCGACTACAACTTCTATTGAATCGGCGATTGGCATGGGATTATTATTTACAATTGTTTTGATTTGTTCTAATGTTTTGATATCTTTATTAAGAAAATTAATACCCGAGGAAATTAAAACACCCGCATTTATTGTTACGATTGCTACTTTTGTCACTATTGTTAAAATGATGACTCAAGCATTTTTGCCTGAACTATATAATACTCTTGGCGTTTTTATATCGTTAATTGTGGTCAATTGCATTGTATTAGGTAGAGCCGAAGCTTATGCTTCTAAAAACAATGTTTTAGATTCTTTAATTGATGCAATAGGGATGGGGCTTGGATATACTTTAGCCATTGTTTCCATCGCTTTAGTTAGAGAAATATTAGGATCTGGCATGATAACTATAGGTAAGGTATTCACCTTTATTCCATTAATTGAAATTCCAATTTTAAAATATAGCAGTGCGACAACAAATTTTGATTACTCAATTCCTATTTTGCAACAACCAGCTGGCGCATTTATTGTCTTTGCTTTAATTTTGGCGCTTATCGCTTTTATAAATAATCGAAAAAACGAGAAGAAAGAAACTATGCGCAGAATGGAAAAAATTGCTCAAATGCAAAAAGCTAATTCAAATAAGCAGGAGGTTAAATAAATGAGTGTGTTTATCGCCTTCTTATTAGCCATCGTCAATACGATGTTGATTGATAATGTCGTATTATCAAGATTTTATGGAATTTGCCCGTTTTTAGGTGTCTCAAAAAAAGTTAATTCTTCTCTTGGGATGGGTGCGGCAGTGGTTTTTGTCATTGTGTTAGCAACTGTTATTTGTTGGCCAATTTATACATATATTTTGGTTCCGGCTCAAATCCCATTTATGGACACCGTCACTTATATATTAGTTATTGCTTCTTTAGTCCAATTGGTTGGTCTTATCATAAAAAAATATTCGCCAACATTATATAAAAATTTAGGTATTTATTTGCCATTAATTACAACAAATTGCGCTGTATTAGGAGTTGTGCAATCAAATACTGATCAAAGCATGGATTTTGTTATGAGTCTTGCAAATGCTTTAGGAACCTCGCTTGGATTTATGCTTATTATTTTTGTTTTTTCCTGCATACGCATTCGATTAGAATCATCTAATGTGCCAAAAGCATTTAAAGGTTTGCCAATCGCTTTAATTACTGCGGCATTAATGGCAATTGCTTTTGTGGGATTGCAAGGGATGGTGCCCAATGCCTAGCTACGGTTATTTAATAATTGCTATTATCATCTTAATAGCGTTGCTAGTTATTTTTGTTGTCAGTTTTGTTTTATATAAAAAAACACCTGTGCCAAAAGGATGCGAAGATATTTTGATTGATGATGAGAAATGCTCTTCTTGTCAAAATAATGAGTGCCGTTTCAAACATCGAAATGAAAAGGAGTAATTATTATGGAAGTTTTGTGGGCATTATTAGTATTATTAGGTCTTGGATTGATTTTAGGTCTTGGATTGGCGATAGCCGCCACAGTTTTTTATGTTAAAGAAGATGAAAGAATTGAAGCGGTGGAAAAAATGCTTCCCAATGCTAATTGCGGAAATTGTGGATATGCTGGTTGTCGCGCGATGGCGGAGGCTATTGTTTCAGGAAAAGAAACAAATTTAAGAAAATGCAAACCTGGGAAAGTTGAAAATCTACAAAAAATTATTGATTATTTAGAGCAACATCCTAATGATGATGGAACTAAATTAAATCCAAAAATTTAATATGAAAATTAAGTTAGTTAAATGCTGTATGATTATGATTATTACACCCCTTCTTTGTGGGTGTTTTAATAATGAATACAATTTATTAAGTGGGAAATATTATGGTTTTTCGACTTTATTTGATGTCAGACTATACAATGGCGAAGAATCTATGCTAAAACAGATTGAAAATTATATAGATTTATATGATGAATATTGTGACCCATATCATGGCAACTCTGCTAAACATTTTACTTACATGCTTAATAATACTAATGAAGTTATTAAAGTTAGCGATGAATATTTTGCATTGATTGAATCAGCTTTAAATTATCAAGAGTTAACGCAAGGATATTTCAATCTTTTGACTTTCGAATTAAATGAGTTGTGGAAAAATGCTTTGCAAAACGCCACTATTCCAAGTGAAAATGATATCAATAGTGTTATTAAAGATATCGATGAAAGCTCTTTAATTTTAGATCGCCAAGCATTGACTATTCAAAGATTAGGAAAGGCTAAAATTGATTTTGGTGCCATCGGAAAAGGGTATTGTATAAATCAAATAGTATCACAATTAAAAAATAATTCTTTTGAATATTATTTAATTAATGGTGGCGATTCTTCTATTGCACTTGGAAAAAAACCTTATGTTGACGATTATACAGTTGGTATTCAAGATGTTAGCAACGCATATTTTTTAGCGAGCGATTGTTTTATTACTACCTCTTCAATTTACAAACAAGGTGTCGAAATCGATGGCAAAATATACTCGCATATCGTCAACCCTTTTAATGGGAGTGCCATATCAAATTATGACAGTGTTATAATTTTATCAGATTTAGATGCTGGTTTATTAGATGCTTTTTCTACTGCTTTTTCTTTGATGGATTTATCAAAAATACAGACATATGAATTGGAATATGATTTAAAATTAGTATTGATAAAACAGCACGAAATTGTTTATATTAGCGATGGTTTGGAGGTCATGTACCATTAAAGCATTTTTAAAGAAACGTTGGATTGATATAAGCATTATTAGTGGTTTGCTTTTAACGTGTCTTATTAGTTTGCTTGTTTTTTATTTGACACGTCAAAATAATAATTTAATAGCTGAAATATATTTTAAAAATGAAATAATTGAAAAAATTGATTTAAACGAGCATGAGCAACCATATACTTTTGAAGTGCAAGGATTGTACGATAAAATAAAAATCAATGTTAAAAATCATTCTATTGCTATTATTGAATCAAATTGCCCCCAACAATATTGTGTTCATTGTGGATATATTTCATATTCTAATCAATCTATTGTCTGCGCATATAACGCTATATATATAATTTTAGTAGGTCAAAATTATCAAAACGACATCGAGGTATAATATGAATGTAAGAAAAATTACTTTGATGTCTATATTAATTGCCATTGCCATTGCTTTGTCTGTTATTGATTCTTTTATTCCTTCTTTTATTCCTGGATTTAAGTTGGGTTTAGCAAACATTGTTATTTTAATTGTCTTATATACACTTGGCATAAAAGAGGCAATTATTGTTAATTTAATACGCGTTTATTTAGCTGCGTTACTACGAGGAACTATTTTTAATATTGGTTTTATGATGTCATTAGCAGGGGCTATTTTATCTTTGTTAGTTATGATTGCAATTAAGGTTTTAGCAAAAAGAATATCAATTTTAACTGTTTCAATTACTGGTGCTGTTTTTCATAGTTTGGGTCAAATTCTTGTAGCGGTTATGTATTTTGAATCTGCCAATATGTTTTATTATTTACCTATTTTAGGAATCTCTTCTATTGTCACTGGAATAATCATGGGAATCATTGCAAAAAAAATAATTGCGACCAATATTATTCAAAATCAGAAGCAAAAACATGATTTTTAAGTTCTATAAACTATTTTTTTACTAAAAAATAAAATAAATCACCATCAATTATTATTTTTCCAAAAATATTTCTTTAAATATTTTGTTTTTTGGTATATCTTTAAACTCATAGCAAAGGAGGCTATTATGAAACATATTTTCCCTTTATGTCTTGCATTGTGCGGCGTTATAGTTTTATCTTCATGCCAGCCAAACGAAAATGTTTCTTATTTAACTAGCAACGATCCAGGGACGGCTACAATTAAAATTTATAAAGACGATTCTTCTACAACAAAATCTAGATATATATCTCCTAAACAAGTAGATTTAAAATTTTCTTATAATGATTTAAGTGGCACTTTATCCAATAATGAAAATGTGTGTCCATCGATTGGCGACGTCAATATATTGGTAATACCGGTTCACACCCCCAATAGTAAATTCAATACACCAGAAATTCGTGATGATATTGAAAAGGTATTTTTTGGTTCGCAAGATGATACCGATTTAGGATACTATTCATTGAGTGATTATTTTTATCAATCTAGTTTTGGCAAACTTAGATTCAAAGGCAAAGTGACCGAATGGTTTGATGTAGCCACCTATACTAATATTAAATCTAATAATGATATTACTGCTGGTAGCAATGGTACGGTAATTTCTGAAATTTTAAATAAAGCAGTGCAGTGGGCCATCGACACTCAAGATGTCAACATTAAAGATTATGATCAAAATAAAGATGGAAGCATTGACGCTGTTTGGCTGGTTTATGACCATTACAATTATTTTAATGCATACAACATTGCATTTGCTAATGGTCAAACTCCTGCCGAAGAAGATATCAATGAGGTATTTTGGAATTATACAAGTTGGGATTGGTCGACTCAACCCAATATTGATAATCCAACTACTTCTGCTTTTTCTTGGGCAAGTTTTGATCAGATGTATTCTGGATATGCAAAATATTCTAAATTTGAATTTGAATCCGCTGATGGTACCCAATATAGTTTAGATATTCCTGATTTTACTGATTTAGATAACATTCCTTTAGATTCGCATACTTTTATTCATGAAACAGGACATTTATTAGGTCTTGAAGATTATTATGCTTCTAATAACTATCGCCCAGCCGGTTCAACATCGATGATGGATCAAAATATAGGCGATTTTGATTCTTATTCTAAAATGTTGTTAGGATGGGTGACTCCTTATGTTGTATATGGAAGTTCAGAAATTTTATTGCCAACAGCTAATAGCAATGATCATAGCGTCATTGTGATACCAAGTAATTATCAAGAAATTTCTGATCAAGTTGAAGCGGCAATTAATGCAGGAACCATCGATGAATTTAGATATGAATTTAATCCATTTAGCGAATATATAATGATTGATTTATATTCACCTGATAAATTGAACTATCAAGATACATTTGGACCTTTATTATATGAAAGAAATCAAATGATGGAAGCGACAGGTGTTCGCATTTATCATATTGACTCACGCATTTTTCAATGCCGAGTTGTCAATTATGATGGCGGGCAATCTTTAGTGTATGTCGATGGTTATGTTTGGGATGAAAAGCCATTAGAGGACGACGAAGCTATTTTGATGCCGATTTCTAATGAAAGAAGTGAATCGACATCCTTTCAATTGCCTCAATCTTTTGACTATTTTACCCAATTAAGACTAATTGAAGCCACTGGTATAAACACTTTTGATGTTGGCACTTATGCAAGCGATTCGACTTTGTGGACAACTAAAAGCGAATCTTTTGATATTTATACGTTTGCATACCAATTCTTTAATGCCAATTTTGGATTTAATGATGGAAATCAATTACCATTTAAAATTAAATGTTTAACTTTAAAGGAGATTGCTTAACATGAAAAAAATAAATATATTGTTACCCTTTTGTTGTTTATTTGTTTTGTCATTAAATAGTTGTGGACAAATAAGCGATTATAATTCAAGCGTTAAAATTATTATTGAATCAAATAATTCAACCGCATCTACTTATAGACCTGATGATGTAACTTTAACTATGAATCTCCACGAGTTTGAACAATATCAATATTTTAATTTTCAGCGTTTGCCTTCAATTGGTGAGGTTAATCTTTTAATTATCCCTATCCTTATTCCTGGTTATGAGACGATTGATTTAAATAACGATGGAATAGACGACAAACAAGATGTTAGAAAAGATATTGAACTTGCCTTTTTTGGAGAAGATGAAAAGTTAGGATATGAAAGCGTCAAAACTTTTTACCAAAAATCTTCTTATGGAATGTTGAATTTGAGTGGTGAAGTAACTGATTGGTACGACGCTAAAACATTGAGTGGAATTACTAGTGCAAATGAAATTACCGCAACTAAAACGGTTGAACTTGTCAATGACGCAGTCAAATGGGCCCAAGACACATTGAAAATTGACATGAAAAAATATGATGCAGATCAAGATGGATATATTGACGGTGTTTGGTGCATTTATTCTAGCCCAAACATGTATAATGGAGGGCCATATTTGGACGACCAAAATTATTGGGCATACACTTCTTGGGGTAATCAAACTCTTGAAGGAGATGTGAGTGCACCTATTTATAATTTATTTGGTTGGGCATCATATGATTTTATGTATGATGGATATGGAATAGACAAAGTTGACGCCCACACCTACATTCATGAAACGGGGCATTTTTTAGGATTATCTGATTATTATGCTCCCGATTCTTTAACTTATTCACCATTAGGGCGAATAGATATGATGGATGCTAATCTCATCGACCATAATTCGTATTCAAAAATGATTCTAGGCTGGAGCAAACCATACATTGTTTATGGCAATGACACGATAGATTTAAAATCATTTCAAAATCAAAATTCATTTATTGTCGTGCCAAGTGACCAAGCGGAAGCCAGCAATGAATTTAATCCTTTTAGTGAATATATTTTGATTGAATTATATGATAATCATGGTCTTAATTATCATGATTCAATGGTTTATTTGGGTGATTATAAAATATTAGCTCCTCAAGGTATGGGAGTTAGAATTTATCACGTAGATAAACGACCATTCTTGCTTGATTTATCTAATTTAAATGACATTAAAATGATTCCATATCAAGGACAAGAATTACAACCTTATCAGTATTTAGAATTACCAATCACTAATTCTCGCGCTACTGATGTTTATAATTATTATTTTAATTTATCTATTGAAATTAATTTATTGGATGAAATTAGAATGATTGAAGCTAATGGTGTCGATACTTTTTCAAGTGGTGGTAGACAAAAAATATCATCTTATTTTAAACAAGGAGATATTTTTAATTTTGATGATTTTAAAGACTTCTTTATTTATGGGACCATGAATAATGGAGACACTTTTTCAAAAACTATTACGATTGGAGAAATGAAAAATGATTAAATATTTTAAAGGCAGTTTAATTTTATCACTCCTTTTTTTAATTAGTTGTTCGCCAAGCAAAACTATTATTGATTCTCCTAATGTTGATGGAGGTTTACAAGGAGATGCTAGCCAAGACGAGGTTGATGTTATTCAAGATAATCGTGTCACCGATTTATTTAAAAAAATTTATTTAAATGGTTATTTTTCTTATGACACAACTGTTAAAGTTGGCAGCACCGATGAACATTTTGTTCAGTATTATACTCCGTATGCTTGGTACAGCGATAGCGATATTGTCGAAAATTCGATTGGGTATGGTATGACATATGAAGGTTATTATATGTTTAGATATTATTTAAATGAAACCAAAGACGAAGTTTACCCATCAATTTATGAATATGGAGGTTATGATACATTAGAAAAAATCCAAGGGTTATATTCTCCTTTAACCATTTCTCATCCATTATTTTTAGAAGACACTTTTGATACATTATCTTATCAAAAAAAATCTCCTAATCGCTATTTATTAACTGATACCGAAACTATGTCGGTGTTTCAATATATGACCACATATGGCTCATCAATTGCTAATTATATTGTCGCTGTTTATGTTGATATTATCGAAGAAGATAATTGCATCTTTGATATCACAATAGATTTAGGTGGTTATGGAAATATCGTTTCTCGCTACACTCCATTAAATACAACGCCAATTGATTTTGTTAATGATTTAATTATCGAAAAAAAATTAGTGGGTGTTGATTATTATGATGAAGTTGCACAAATGTCAGAGACTTTAAAATCTAATAATTTTACCCTGCATGGTCCAAAATCATATAGTGCCGAAGGAGGAATTGACAATTATTCTTTTGATATAATTTGTACTAACGATTATTTTTTGGTCGATTACAAAAGCAATGATTTTTTAGATTTTGGATATGCTTTCATCAAAAAAGGAAAAACTGTTCCAGTCAAATCAGTTAATGAAGACGGAACATATTCAGATCAATTAATAAATTATACCCTTGATTATGATGCGTGTTTTAGTTTTGAAATTGATCGTGCAGGAAATATTTATTTTGATCGTTTTATTGGTCCTATTGAAAACGAAAACACTGACTATTTAGAAGTCGAGTCTTTACCCGCAGTAGGTGAAGAAGGTGTTTTATATATCGTAAGTGAAAATGGCAAAGAAGTTGTGTATGAATGGATTGAAAAAGATGGAGTTTTTCAATATTCAAAATATTCTGATTGGTATGATTGTGTTGGAGATTTTTATATTGGAACGACCATGGCAACTTTTTATTTGGGATCAACTGCGTTTTTAGATTTAGCACCAAAACTATTTGAAAAAGATAATTACGAAGTAGAAGATGGAAAATATCATTCTAACAATTCTGATATTAAGTCTAGTTTAGCAAACGGATTGTTTGGGTGGGGGTTTCAAAGTACAACCACTTGGATGAATTATATTACCGAAGCTAATTTGACTATAAATAAAAATCAAGATGATTCAATTTCGTCATATAATATTGGCTTAACTGTTCAAGCTTATATCAATGGAGTTTATAAAAATGAGGAAGTATTTTACACTATTGATAATTTTAATCAAAGTCATTCATCAGTAGTAGAAAATCTTATTAATTCATTATCATAAAGGAGAAAAACATGAAAAAAATATTGATATCGTTTTTTAGTTTATGTTTAAGTATTGTTGCTTTAGTTGGGTGTCAATCAAATCCTTCCTCTAGCCAGGAAGAATTTATTCCACAAAACGAATTGCAAAAGGCATTTTATGCTTTAAAAGATAATAATTTTTCCATCGATTATTATGATTCATACGCTAATAATGGTGGCATTCAAAGACACCAAAAAACATATTACACATCATATTCATTACAGAGTGAAGGAGATTATGGCTTTTTTGGATATGCCCAAAATGATGAATGTGTTTTTTCTTATAATTTAGTTGATGGTCAAGTAGTATCCTCAACCCCAATTTATGATTATTCAACTGGCATTCGTTATGATTCAATTTATCAATATCGAGAAGGAATGCAAGACTTTGACTTTTCTTATTTAGATGATACGAAAAACGAAGATGGATATTATACTTATAAATTTGGTGAAAATTTACAAAATGATAAGATTTTTGCGGGTATTTTCTTTAGAAAGAGTTATAATCCTAATTCGCTTCCTAAAAAAGTTAATATCAGCATTGTGAAAAATGTTATCACTATTGAAGCAGTGCTATTGATATATGATGAAACACATTATGATTCTTGTGAATCTACTATTTATAATATTAATCAAACCGAAAATGCTGAAATTAAGCAATATTTACAAGATGGTAAAACCGCTAAAACACCATTAAATAATCGTTTTTATAGTTTTATTGCGCCTTACTTAATGAGCAATTCTTATAAAGTTTCTCTTGATGCGACTCATCTTTGGGATACAAGCACCCAATCTTATTATAATTTTAAAATGAACCAGTATTTTACTGATGACGCCATTTTATATGAAGATTTGACTTCATCAGGGCGTTTGCAAGGCTATGCAGTCGTATCGGGAGTAATAACTCAATTTTTTCTTGATAGTTTAAACGATGATCGAATTGAATTAGGGATGTCAGTTCAAGCTGATGCATATGGCAATTTTTATCAAGCGTTATACGGCGATTATTTATTATACGCATTATCTTTAATGAGTTTTTCTAATTTTATTGGTTATATTGATGAAGATAATCCTAATGTTTTTTATTTTACAGACTCACAATTAAAATACATTCTTTCATATATATGTTATGTTGAAAGTGACACTACTTATAATTACATTAATTCTTTGAAGATGGAAATTTTAGATTATGAAAATCATGAATTTAAATTGACATTTAATTTTATTGATACAACAACTGGAATAAATAAAGGCGATTATATTGCTATTTTTAGCGATTTAAATAAAACCAGTATTCCAGCAGTTGAAAGACATTTAAAAACAGGAGACGATGCTTCAAGTCAAAATATAGAATTATTAAAATCAGTTTTAAATAAATTTTCTAATCACAATTATATGATGGATACATTTGTAACTTATACAGGTATTGCCCAAACGTATTTTTCTAGTCAATACAAATATGTAGTTGTGCCAGGAAATCCAAATACAAATTATGGGTATATTAAACCAAGTGAAGGATACATTTATGAATTTAATATAAATTACAATTCTAATAACCAACCAACCAACATCAATGTAGATGAATCAATTAATTACGCTTTGGGCGATAATGCTTTGGTTTTACCAGGCTGTGGATCTTATGTTAACGCCAGCGATGATTTATTTTACATAAGCGCTTTTGATGAAGCAATTTATGATTATGAAAAATATGTGAAAGACGATTCATTAGGATTTACATATTGGCGCAACACAACTACAGGATTAAGTCAGAAATTTTTAGATTATTTTGGTTATGCGAGTAACTATTTCCCTAATGGTTCTGGATTCATGGTGTGTGATAGTGATGATCCTTATGATGTTAGAGTGACATTAATTATTAGTGTCATTTCTAAAACGACAGGTGAATATAATTATTTAAAAATACCATTTTATAATATCGGTGGGTCTTTTGTAAAAATCATCGATCAATATTTAGACTCATTAGGAGGAAATTAATATGAAAAAAGGAAAAATGCTTTTAGCGTTTTGTGGCCTTTTAATCACTGGATTTATTGCCGTGAGTTGTTCGCCACAAACATCATCAACCTCTTCATCATCTTTAACTTCGCCAACTCAATTAGTAATTGGTGGACCTAAATCTTGTAAAGTAGGGGAACAAATCACCTTAGTTGCCGATATCATTGGCGATGATGAAGATGAAGTTATTTGGTCTTCTTTGACTCCTGAAATTTTAAGTATCAATGATAATGGCGTTGTCACAGGTTTAATGGTTGGCAAGGGCAAAGTAAAAGCCGAGTCTAGCCAATATAATTTGCAAGCTGAATACGAAATCAATGTGACTCAAGATTATGCTAAAGCAATTGAATTAGTCATTTTAAATCAGGATAAATTAGATATTACTATTTTAGATAATGGGACTATCAAAGTTCCTGTCGGGCAAACCATTGAATTAGGGTTTGAAGTCATCGGTGACAATGTCGCTATTCCTGATTCGGCCTCATATTCAATTGTGGATGCTAGCGAGGAAGCTTCCAACATTAGTTTAACTACCAATAGCGATAAAACTGGAACATTAATTTTTATGAATTCTTTTGAAAATATTGCTATTAAGGTCAGCGCATCTTATTTAACTTCAATTGAACAGCCATTAGTCAGCACAAAATATTTTACTTCTTTTGAAAAAAATGCTGACAATTTAGCACAAATAAATAATTTGTTGCCTGGATTTAAAGAAAGCGAATTAAAAACTGCTAGCAAGGCTAATGTCACTTATGAATATAACCAAGACGGTGAAATTAGTTCATCTAATTTGAATATTAACTATTATCAAAATTCAGTTTATTCGTCTTTGATAAATCAAGATAACATTACGCATACATTATCTCGTATTGATCAAGACAAACAGATGTATTATTTGTTTGATTATAATTACGATAGCAAGGCTATTGAAACGGTTTATGATGCACAAAAATATGATTTAGAACAAGAATCAACTTATGTAGAACAAGCAAATTTAGGTTACTTCTTTGTCAATCAAGGCGTCGCAGTGTTTGGCTTTGATTCCATTTTAAACGCTATTTTAAATGATTCTACTTATCGATTATATCCAAGTTTAGGAGATTATCGCGCTTTAGCATATGCAAGTTTTGAAATATTAACTAACTCTATTAAAGTTACTTCTTATTATCATGATGAAGATTTTAATGTTGATTATGAGTTTAATCTAACCATTAATCATCAACAAGGAAAATTGTTAAATTACGTCTATGAAGTTATTAAAATTGAAAACAATATCACTTCATCTTTTAAAGAAACTGCGCAAATTGAATATAATGGTAAGTCCATTGACAATTTGACAAACAATTCTGACTACATTGATATCAATCGTTACTATATAAGTGATTTTGATGTCAAAGATATCGTCGGATTAAAAGATCCAGATGGTAAATGGGATTTTAGCGATACAACTAAATTTGGTTATTCTAGCAAAGAAGAAAATTATGGAATAATTACATATTATGTTCCTTATCATATGTCTTTGCCATTGCAAATATACAATGTTTCGCCTTCTACTGCATCGTTAACTTTAGATAATGCTTCAATTGTTGGAATATCAAGCAACGGAACTAGAAATTTCAGCGCTAATTCAGATGGAACGTTTGCCATCTCTGCTCCTAAAGATACAACTGGTAATTCTTTGAAAATTACTGAAACTTTCACAATTTCAACATTAGGTGGAGGAACATATGTTTTCAAATGTTCTTTTATTGATGCAGAAATTAATGCCATTATTTTTAATGATGGTAATGCATGTCTTGATGATAATACTTTCCATGATGTGTTTGTGGGTTCACAAACAGGATATTTCTATTTAAATACTGATCCTGATGACACAATCAATCATCATTTTGGCATTGAAATCGTGTCAGGGCCAAGCGACGGATTAGAATTATTCCAATTTGGTGATGACAATATTATGGGATATCCAGGTTTTACATACGGATTAAAAACAAGCAAAGTCGGCAACTATCAATTTAGATTTTATGTTTTAGAAGCTAGCGATATTAAAACTCAAATATTTAGTTTGACAGTCAATGATATTTACACCTCTGATTTTATTAAAGAAAACATAGTTGGAAATTCTTATATTCGTTCAACTGACACCTCGACTTATACATTGACTTTTGCAAGCGAGACGCTTATTACTTTTGCTGTTGAAGATATGTATAGTGATGAACCAACCATTCAAAATATTAATTATTCTATTAGTGATGGAAAAATTACAATTGATGGTGATGAACAATTCTTCAACCAACCATTCTATTTTTCAAAAGTTAAAGGCGGAGACATTGTTTTTGAACCGGATTTTAGTTCTGTTTCATTGTTTTTAGAAATTTATTCAAGCGAATATCCAGAAGGACAAGATTTTTATTCATTGTATTCTTTTAAACTTCAAAAAGATACTTCTGATATGATGGAATTCGTTAATGGGCAAACATATGTTGTCGAAGAATTTCTCAACGGAACATATGGTCGTTGCAGCTTTATTATTTCATTTAAAGATGGCAAAGGCACATTAATTATTAAGTCAATTCAAAGCGGTGATATTTTTGACACATTGTATTTTGATTATTCTTATAATGATGGAACGTATAAATCATTTACATTTTTAAATGTGAGTTCGGATAATGGCACCGAATTTAAATACCAAGATCAAGATTTCAATCCAAACGAAGGTATATTGACCGTTAATATTAAAACATCTTTTAATACATTCAGGTTAGATTACGACTTGTTTGCCTAAAATAAATAGCAGTCTAAAAAACTTAGGCTGCTATTTTTTATTTAATGAAAAATTGATATTTTCTATAAAAAAATATTTATTTTTTAGATAAAATAAATTGCAACAATTAAAAAAATAGTTTATAAAATATTTATTCTTTTTCATTTATGAAATTATCATATTGAAAAATATGGAAGGAGGATTTGTATATGAAAACGAAAAACATTTTTGCCGCTATTGCAGCAACGATGCTATTAGTTGCATGTAGTCCTACAACCAGCAGTAGCACTAGCAGTGAGTCGTCTACAACCACTGAGTCAACTACTACTGAGTCGTCTACAACCACTGAGACGAGCACGACTACAGAAACCACGACTACATCAACTACTACCGAAACGCCCGATATTGAATCTGCGTTGACTATCAATGCTTTAGAAGGCGTGACTACAGTCGCCGTTTTTAATGGTGAAGTTCAACTAGATAGTGCTTCTTTATTATCAATTAAAGAAGGAACTGAATTAGTTGCAAGAGTTAATGTTGCCGACCATTTTGAAGTTGGCGAAGTAAAACTTGATGATGTCGCTTTAACTTATAGCGATATTGATGCTGGCTATCCGTTTGTAATGCCAAATAAAGATGCCACATTGACTGCAAGTGCAAACCAAGTAGAATTTATGATTCTTGGAGTCTACGATTATCAAACAAATTTTGATAGCGTAGTTAGTGTTGCTGGAGAGGAAGTTGTTGCTGGACAATATGTTCGTAGCGGCAGTGAAATTTCTGTCACTGTTTCTTCTGAATACTCTTTTGATTATTATTACAGCGGCATTTATTTACATGTAAATGATGATGTTTATACTATCACCGAAGATTTATCAGATGGCAGCGTTTCTAGTTATGAGTTTAAAGTCGCAATGCCTAGTGCGGATACTACCATTGTAATTACTTATAATTCAGGTCTTTCTGTCAGTGGTTCTGGTAATACAATTGATTTTGATTTGTCGGAAGGATTTAAAGTTTATGGCTGGGGAGAAGGTCATTTATATGATGGTTTTTCAATATTTACAATAGTTAGAAAACCTGGTTATAAAATCGATTCAATCAAATATCAAAGAGAAGGCAGCGAAGATTGGTTAACTATGTCTGTTCCAACTTTCA
The DNA here is from genome assembly GCA_949283025.1 of uncultured bacterium. GTDB lineage: Bacteria > Bacillota_I > Bacilli_A > RFN20 > CAG-826 > CAJOOD01. Next base: position 180,077 of record CASDRB010000012.1, on the reverse strand, counting down.
CTAATGACACTGCTACATTAAATGTCATGCCTAATATTTTTGCAGGTAGCAATATTACAATTGAAATAAGCGGAACTTACGTTGGCGTATATAACATTAATTATGTTAATGCCGACAAAATTGTTTTTGGAACTTATGATATTACCGCAACGCAAGCTATCCCAGGTGATGATATTTTTACATCTCAAATTCAAGGTGTCGAAGGATATCGCATTACAAGTATTGATTTTGAAGGTGTAGAAACAACTGCTTCCCAAAATAGTTATAGTGGCTATTGGGGATATAATTTCACCATGCCAAATAATGATGTCACTATTACTTTCAATGTCAGCGAGATTACTTATGCTGAATTTGATATAACTACCGATGATGGTGTGCAATCATATTATGTTTCAACAAAACAATATAGTTATAGTGAATCCGATGCTATCGATAAAGCAGAATCTGGTTCCAAAATTTACATTTATGTTACTGTAAACGCCGGTTATGCTTTAGGTAATGCCACATTGACAAAAACTGATGGTGGTGAAGAAACTATTGCTCCAAGATCTTATCCTGCCAATTCTTATGAATTAACCATGCCTAGCGATGGTTCTAATTTAGTGCTTTCTATTGCCACAACTAAGACATATCAAGTCAGTATTGAGGCAAACGAAAACGTCAATAATATTTATGGCTATCCAAAATATTTTGCTGCTGGTAGTACAGTTGAAATATATTTCACCCCAGCTAGTGCATTATATTCTATCGATAATGTAACCGTTAAAGAATTACCAGATTTTGATACTGGTTGGGATGGTAAAAAAGTGTCATTTGCTATGCCTGAACAAAATATCACTTTAGTTACTACTACGAGCGAAAAAGAAACAATGTCCGTTGACTTTACAATTACTGATCCTAATGGTGATTTACTCTCTGTTGCTTTAGTTCAAGATCGTTGGACAAACGCTACTGAAAGTGCAACTGGCTTAAAAATTCTTGCTAATTATACTGTAAGTGTCAATGTTCAAGCAAAACATGGTTATAAACCAGTATTATCTTATGTTGCCAATGGAGAAACAACCGAAAAAACATTTAATTCTGCTAACAATTGCAATTTCTCATTCTCATTCTCGGCACCTGAAAATTTAACTGAAATTAATCTAGGAGTTGCCGCTTTAGATAAAGTAAATGTAATCATCGATGATCAAACTGGCGATAATGTTGAAGGCTCATTGTTGGTCAATGGTGTTGAAGGAACAATCGACAATGTTTATTTATATGACAGCGTCACATACAATGTAACCACCGCAAAACCAGAGGGACATATTTATGTAGTTTCATATTATGCTACTATTAATGGTGAAAAAACCGAATTATCAGGTTCTTATTATGGAATTACTTTGGAATACGATAATTTGACAATTGAAATTACTAAAGTTGCCGTTTCCACACTTACAATTAATAGTGTTTCCGAAATCACTGTTAATGTTTGGAATAACACAACTTATTCTAGTTTAAGTAACGGAAGCGTTATCAATACTGGCGATGTATTGTATGTTGATTTATATAATTATTCATCTTCAGATATTGAAGTTGTCGTCACTGTATCGAATAATGGTGAAACATCAACTGATACTGTTACAGTTCCAAGTTATTATGTTGGATGGTCTGGATATACATTAGATGATATCGTTGTTGCAGGAGATGTGACCATTACAGTTACCTTAGCAGCCTAATTAATTTATTAATCAAAAATAGGGCACCAATTAGCTGGTGTCCTTTTTTATCTTTTGTTTTATAATGCAATGAATTTTAGTATAATAAACTTATATGATTGGCGAGCCGTTATCTTCATTATTTTTAACTCCATACGATTCTGTTTGGCCAAAAGCCTTTCAAATCGAAAAAAAATATCTAAGAAGAATATTGACTAATTTTACTTATGTAATTGAACATATTGGATCTACCGCTGTCAAAGGATTAAGAGCTAGACCAATAGTGGATATTGCAATTGGAGTAGGGAATATATATGATCAAATTGCAATTAGGGATATTTTAAATTTATCTGGTTATATATATGATAAAGAACAATCAAGTTTAGATTGTTTCACTTTTTATCGAATAATTGATCATCGTGTTTATTTTACTGTCAGGGTATTAATTTTTAATTCTGATGCATGGAATTTAATTATTAATATGCGCAACTATTTGATTAGCAATAAAGAAGCGCGAGATCGTTATGAACAACTAAAATGCGATTTATTAAAAGGCGTAAACAACGATAAAAAACAATATATGATATATAAAGATAGATTTATTAGAAAAGAAGTTTATTCTAAATTTCAAAAAGGCGCTCATTAAGAGCGTTTTTAATTGTTTAATAAAGCCTTCGCGACAAAGAATAAAACCTAAGATTATCTAATTGACTTTTGTTAAATAATGCATAATAGTTATTAATTCTATCTCTTAGTAAACTCATCTATTTCTCATTGCTAAGATTAAAATTTAAATGCGTTAAATTAATAAATTAACCCTTTCTTGACTTAACAATAATAAAGTTATTTTATATCGATTTCCTTATAATAGTCTGGATATATCTCTTCTATCTCTTTTAACAATTCTTCATATTCTTTTTGTGTATATGTCCTTTGTTCATTGAAAATAGAAGTGCTAGTTTTATATAGCCAAAGCATTAAAAAAAGTTCGCATGCTAAATAAATAGATAAAATTACCCAGTAAATAACAATCAAGAAAAAAAGTTCAATTTCCATCGATTCTAATATCCAAATAGTTATTCCCAATCCGATATTAATAAAAAAAGATACATAAGTGATAATTAATTCTATTGCTAATGGCCAAATATGCAATGGAGAAATATGAGCATTGCATGGTTTTAAAAATAAATTATGCATCTATGAATTAGGCTTAAGCATCATCCTTTTAAATAGCAATGCTGAATCTTGACAATACCACATTGTCCCTGGATCCACTGTATAACGCAATATTTGTATCAATAAAATAGAAAATTCTAAAGCAAAATAAACCATATTATGTCTCTATACAAATATGATATTAAAAAAGGCAACATATTGCACTTTTTTCATTGTGTTCTATGATGCCAATTTGTTTAATAATTAAAATCTACAAAATAACCAATTAACAAATTCGCTAAAGCCTGATAAGGCAAACGATAATGGAATACTATTATTACAGTCTCTATTGCAGTGGCTTTTAATGTTGAAATAAGCGATACAGATGCATTTTTTAATGTAAGGTTTAGAATTTCTTGGGCGCCTTTTTCAAACATCAACTGCCTATTTATGTAATCGATTCCCCTTTAAAAAAATTTAGATATTGGAGATTTGAACGAGGGCAACATAAAGGACAACTTTTTCAAATATCTAATTGAAGATTCAAAAAGCGGTTAACTTATAATTATTGAGAACACAAACAACTTCACTATGACCAAAGAGTTGAAGGAAAATGCCAACATCATAGAATTCACTCATGACGATGATATAGGCCGTTACGGATTCCTATTAGATTATCGCTATTGAAATTGATTTATTATGTGAATTTTAATTAAATTAGAAACTATGCATTTATAAACTAATGTTTCAGTAATGTAATTTGGAACAAAATTATAGAAACAATCACTGAATTTATTCAATAATGCGGGCATCTTTGCATAAAAATATATAGAAAATATTGAAAGAAAATTCAATTTAGGCTTTTAAAATAAATATTAATAGTAATACTAAAATACCTTAAATTTGTATTTACACTGAAATTACTTGATGTGAATTCGCATTTATTTGCATATATTAATAAATGACATTTTCCATTCGATTGCTGATTAAAAAAAGAAGTTCAAATATAAAGAACTTCTTAATTTATTATAAGATATAACTATAACTAAAGACTTATTCAAATAACAAAGCAGCAGCTCCTAATATGCCAGCATCATTGCCTAATTTAGCCACTAAGATTTTAACTTCAGGAGTATTTTTAATTCCATAATTTTGTTGTTTTAAAATTTGTTCGATGGGCTTAATTAAATAATCTTTTTGTGCACAGATGCCACCACCTAGAATAACGGCTTCAGGTCTAAAAATATTACAAAAAGACAAAATTCCAGCACTTAAATAATTGATATATTGTTCAACTACTTTTTTAGCGATGACATCACCTTTTTTAGCAGTTTCAAAGGCGGTTTTTCCATCGACTTGATCGATATCATGATTGACATAGTCCCACATTGCTGTTTGCGTATTTTCCATCATTGCTTTTTTGGTGTCATTAATTAAGGCGGTCGCAGAAGCATAGGCTTCTAAACAACCTCTTTTTCCACAGCCACACAATCTTCCATTATATTCTAATAAACTATGTCCTAATTCGGCTCCTTTGCCTTCGTTACCTTCATATAATTTATCATCTAGATATAAACCGCCACCAACGCCGGTTCCTAATGTCAACATGACAACATGTCGATAATTTTTTGCAATGCCAAATTTAACTTCTCCTAATACAGCAGCATTAGCATCGTTAGCAATTTTAACTTTAAGATGGCAGACCTCACTCAAAATTCCACACACATCAAGGTGCTCCCATTTAAGATTTGGTGAATAATCGCAATATCCTGATGTAGAATTAATAGCGCCAGGACAGCCAATTCCAATGCCGACTATGTCTTGATAATCGTGTTCTTTAATATGTTGATTTATTGCTTCACCGATCTTTTTAATTGTAGCGACTTGTTCTTCGCCCTTAATAATTTTAATAACGAATCTTGAAATGATTTGGCCTTGTTCATTTACAAAACCAGTTTTGATGGAAGTGCCACCGATATCTACTCCGATATATATCATATTTTATACCTCAAATAATATATTACCTTTAAGATATAAAAAATAAAAGTTTTAACAAGTTAAAAAATAATTGTGATATGATATAAACTTGTATAAGGAATTTAATATGTTTAAAAAAGGGGCAATTATTATCAATCATCAATACGGTGATGCAAGCAAAAATATTCAATATAAAATAAATCGTTTTAAAGAAGAATTTTTAAAATATGATTACGAAGTAGATATTTTAGTTAATGATGGTTCTTTAGCTATCATAAAAGACGGCAATATTATTTTAAATATACCTCATTATGATTTTATTATTTATCTTGATAAAGATAAATATATGGCTAGAATATTAGAAAAAGCAGGTATCTTGTTAATTAACAATGCTTCTTTTATTGAACTTTGTGATGATAAAATGCTAACTCATATTCGCTTGGCTAATCTTGGTTTTAAAATGCCCAAAACTATTCCTGGTCCTTTGGTGTTTCGTTTAAAAGATTGTTCTGATCAAGAAGTGGTGGATAATGTTTTAAAAGAATTAAAATTTCCTTTGTTGATAAAAGGCGTATATGGATCTTTAGGATTAAATATGTGTTATGTTGATAACAAAGATGATTTTTTAACTTTTTATCGTCAAATGAAAAATCAACCAGTCTTATTTCAAGAATATATTACTTCAAGTTATGGTAGAAGCATTAGATGTTTAGTTTGCAATCATCGATTCGTTGGGGCGTTTGAAAGATTTAATCCTCATGATTATCGTTCTAATTTCCATGATGGTGCCTCTTCAAAACCAATTAATTTAAATGATAAATACATTGCGTTTGTTCAAAAAATCATTGAAGAAATGAATATTGATTATGCAGGGGTCGATTTATTATTTGGTGAAAATGATGAACCGATTTTATGTGAAATTAATTCTAATTCATTTTTCCAAGAGTTTGAAAAAGTTACAAAAATTAATGTCGCTAAATTATTTGTGGAAATGGTTTTAGAAAAATTAAAAACAAACAATAAATAGTTATGTTATTATTAATTTGATTATGAATATTAAATGGAAAAATACTAGTTTTATCTTATTGGTCGGTCTGATGCTTAGTTCTTGTCAAAACCCTAGCAAAGTCTATCAATATGAAGACTATGTCTCTAATTTGACATATGTCGATCAATTTTTGATTTGCCAATTGGGGGATTTGCATCTTTCCAAAGCTAGTTTTTTAGATGATGATTTTGCTTACATTGAAAAAACAATCAAATCGTATTCCGTCGTAAAAAACGTTCCATATGAAATGGCTAAACCTAATATTTTAATTTTTAATGGTGACACTTTTATGAACGCAGATAAAAATGTTGTTATTAAAACTTTAGATTTTATTGATAGCTTAGATATTCCATATGCTTTTACTTGGGGAAATCACGATTTGCAAGGATCTTATTATCCTGAATTTATTTTGGATGAATTATCTAAGCGGCCCAACTCTTTATTAAAAAATCCAAAAGATGATAACGTTTATGGAAATTGCAATTATGTAGTCAATTTATTCCATATGGATGAGCTGATGTTTCAACTTTATTTTTTAGATAGCAACTCTTTTGTTTTTGCTGGTTATGATACATTCCATCAAGATCAGATAGATTGGTATGAAAAAATGGTTATTGAATCGCAACGATTATCATCTAATCCTACTAAGTCTTTAGCGTTTTTTCATATTCCCACCATTGAATTTGAAACTGCTATTAATCAATTTGATGCAAAAATGGGTGAAGTAAAAAAAGACGAATATAATTACTGCTATATTAATGAAAGCATCAGTTATCCAAACAAAAATTCTGGTTTAGTTGATAAAATGTTTGAATTAAATTCGACTGTGGGTATAGGTGTAAATCATGATCATGTTAATTCGACTGACCTATGGTATTATGGCCAATACGATCATCCAATTAGATTGATATATGGAAATAAAGCCACAAGAAATATTTACTATGATGATGATATGTTGGGCGCGGCTTTTTATACATTGAACGAAAAAGTAAATGCGCTTGATGAAAAAACTAATAAGAAATCGTATTTTAAATTGACAAAAGTTTTGGTTCCTTACGATGAAGAAAAGGAAGTGAGCATAGAATGGGAAAGATAAAATCCATTTCTAGCAAAAACAAGTTATATCTTGCTGCCGTATTAGTTATGTCAGTTAGTTTTTTCATAGTTTCATTAACTACATTTTATGGAGTAAGGTTAGCTCTTCCTATGGTTACATATTATGGAAGAACCTCTCTTTATGCTTTGCCAACCACATTGACTTATTTAACTCCTTTGATTATTTTTTATTGTTCATTTTTAATTGTTTTTAGCGCCAACAACAAAAAAAGATTAAAAACGATGAAAATATTGGGGTTAATTTTATGTTTTATAGCTATTTTTGATTTGGTTGCTATTAGTTTATCAATTGTTTTTGTTTTTGACGGCAAAATTATTATCGATATGATGACACCAATGTTTAGTTTAGATGTCATCATAATTAACAGTTTATATTTGCTGCTAGCAATTGCTTTTTTATTATATCAAAAACTCGATCGAAAATTCGTTTTAACAAAAGAAACATTAGTCAAGCCATTTAATAAAACGGAGTTTGTTTTGCTGTGTTTTTATTTGCCGTTTGCCACATATTTTTTTGGTGAATGTCTTTATGGCTTAACATTTATTAATGATGGTTATATCGACCAAAATATTGGATTGATTATTCCTCATTATTTATCATTTGCCTTGCCTGCTTTGTTTGGTTTTTTATATATGATTTTTAAATTTTTAAATAAGAATAAGTCCCAAATGAAATTTTATTTGATTTCTTTGATAGTATGTTTTGTTTTGACAATAACAATCCATTCTTGGTTAATAATTGGATATATTTTTAACCCATATATTGTTGCTAATTCGTTGCAATGGGAATATGAAATTGGTTTGGCAATAAAAATGCCTATTGGTATCATAATCACATTTGTTCTTAATTTTACAATATGCATTTCTTCATTGTTGATACTAATTTTTAAATATCATATTTTTCAAGGAAAAAACCATGAACAAAAACAAGAAACGCTTCAATAATTTTTCTAAAGAATATTTAAATAAAAAACAATATATCGTCAAAAATGAAACAACTATTTTGACATTTTTGTTAGATAATGTTAAAGGTGAAAGCCGCAATACTATTAAAGGTTATCTTTCCCATCATCTTGTAAGCGTCAACGGTTCTATGGTCAGCCAATTTGATTATCCTTTAGTCAAAAACGATTTAGTGATAATTTCATCTAAGCCATTGGCTAATATCCATAAAAAATCTGATTTAGAAATAGTTTATGAAGATGATGAAATCATTGTCATCAATAAACCATCGGGATTATTGACTATCGCTTCAGATAAAGAAAAAGGCAAAACTGCCTATCGTAAAGTAAGCGATTATTTATCTAGCAAAAACAAAAAGATTCGCCCATATGTAGTTCATCGTTTAGATGAAGATACTTCTGGTGTTTTGATGATGGTTAAAAATTTAAATTTGCAAGAATTGTTTCAACAAAAATGGAATGATTTAGTATTAGATCGCGGTTATGTGGCTATTGTTGAAGGACAATTGAAAATAAAAAAAGGTACAATCAAATCATATTTAAAATCTAATAGTTTGAATTTAATGTATTCTTCTGATGATAAGATCCACGGCAAATTAGCGATTACTCACTATGAGGTTAAAAAAGAAAACGAAGAATACTCATGGGTTGATGTTCATATTGATTCAGGCAGAAAAAATCAAATTCGTGTCCATATGGGCGATTTAAATCATCATGTTATCGGCGATGATAAATACGGCAATCCTAAAAATCCACTCAAACGTTTAGGATTGCATGCTTATCGATTAATTATTAAACACCCTATCAATAATAAAATTATGACTTTTGAGACAAAAATTCCAAAAGAATTTAACAATTTATTTAAAAAATAAAAATAATAATTGGGATAAATAAAAAGAATGAATATAATTATGTTATGACTTCGATTAATAAACTTTTTCGCACTTTATTAGAATCATGTTTATCAATCGTTCCTATCATTGTCATAATCTTAATTTTATCTTTTAGCAAACTTGCGCCTATCATTGGCGGATACGATTATGCATTATTGATAATTGGAGCGGTTGTTTTGGTGCTGGGATTAAGCGTTTTTTCAATTGGATCAAGTCGTAGCCTATCGAAAGTTGGGGAGCATATGGGCTCTTCGTTATCAAAACAAAACAAACTGTGGATTGTGGTGGTTGTAGCAGTTTTGCTAGGCGCTTTGGTGACTTGTGCTGAACCATCGATTATGATCTTAAGTTCGCAAACACCACTTCCTGGTTGGTCATTAATTCTATTTATTTCACTTGGTGTGGGGTTATTTGTTGCTATTGGCGTTATTAGAACTATTAAACATCAATCTTTGAATTTATGGTTGTTAGGTTTATATGGTTTAACCTTTGCCCTTGCTATATTGATTGATAATAAACAATTCATGCCATTAATTTGGGATACTAGTGGAGCGACAACTGGTTCAGCTACAGTTCCGTTTTTATTGTCGCTAGGAGCCGGGGTAGCAATGGTTAGAGGCGGTAAAAAATCTCAACAAGAAAGTTTTGGTTTAATTGCGATTGCGTCTATTGGACCATTAATTATGATGATAATCTTGATTTTATTTGTTCAAAATGGAACTACCAATTATACTGGTGATTCAATAGTTGCATTGAGTAATGATTCTAATATTTGGAAAAGATTTCAAGACCAATTATTACCGACTTTTAATAGCGATGGTAGTATTGGCGCTTATGGGACGATGCTTGAAGTAGCTATGGCTTTAGCGCCAATTATGATTGTATTTTTCATTTATCAAGCTATCTATATAAAACTGCCAAAACAAGAAATTAAGCGTATATTATTTGGTTTTTTGTTTGCTTTTGTTGGTTTAGTTTTATTTTTGACAGCTATTAAAGCTGCTATGATGCCATTTGGAAAATTTGTTGGTGAGCATCTTGGCTTATCTCAACCATGGTTGATTGTTTTAATTTGTTTTTTAATTGGCTTAGTTACTATTGTTTGTGAGCCAGCGACGCATGTCTTAACTAAGCAAATTGAAAAAGTATCTGATGGCGGTATTACAAAAGCATCAGTTATCATGACTTTGTCTATTGGTGTTGGACTTTCAATTGGATTGTGTGGTATTAGGGCAATATATAAGTTTGATATTTTATATTATATTGTACCAGGCTATATTATCGCTTTAGGTCTTACTTTTGTTTGCCCGCCTTTATATACTGCATTAGCTTTTGATTCAGGCGGTGTAGCATCTGGTCCGATGGCTGTCAGTTTTGTTTTGCCTATGATTACTGGCATTGCTGTTGTTACAACTCCTGCTGGGCAAGACCCTAATGTAATGGGTAACGCTTTTGGTGTAATTGCAATGGTAGCTATGGCTCCTTTAATTGGAATTCAGATATTAGGCGTTGGAGAACGCGTAAAAAAAGCTTATCGTTTCTCTGTTTACAAGCAAAGATATATGCATTTTAATGATAATGAAGTCATTCATTTTCGGGTAGGTGATTAATATGGGTATTTTAAAAAGAAAAACAAGCAAGGATATTAAACCATTTGAGCAAACCCACGAATTAAAAGGATTGTCTTTATTTATCACGATTGTTAATTCTGGACAAGGAAACGCTGTCATTAAGTTGATGGAGCAATTTGAATGCGCAGTTTCTTTTATTCATAAAGGCGAAGGAACTGCCGATGCATCTATTTATGATATTTTAGGTTTGCAAGATAATGGCAAGGATGTTGTTTTTTCTATAATTAAAGATGAAGTTGCTACTGATATTAAAAATGAAATAGAAATGTTTTTTAAAATAAACAAAAGAAATAAAGGAGTGGCAATGCGAATCCCATTAGCATCTATTGTGGGAATTAATGGATATCGTTTTTTGACCAACCAATTTTAGGAGAATGAAGCATGGATAAATTTTTATTGATTGTGGCAATTGTTGATGCAGGATTTACAGATTTAGTAATGGATGCAGCTCGAGATCATGGGGCGCGTGGTGGAACTGTTTTGCACGCCCGTGGAACAGGCAATAAAGAAATGGAAGAAAAGTTTGGCATCATCATTAATTCGGAAAAGGAAATTGTTTTAATTTTAGCAAATGAAAAAATATGTGATGATATTTTAAAAGCAGTGAATGAAGCTGCCGGTTTAAATACTAAAGGTCGAGGCATTGCTTTTGCTTTACCTTGTGCCGATGTATGCGGGCTTAAATTTGATTAAGTTCTATTTTTTAATAAAAGCAATAAAAAAGCCTAGAGCATCTAGGCTTTTATTCTTCTTCATTAGATTTTTGATGCGCTTCATATTTTTTTCTTTGTGCAGTATCAAGAATTTTTTTGCGCATGCGATGACCACTAGGAGTAATTTCTACTAATTCATCAGAATTGATATAATCTAAACAAGCTTCTAATGTCATTTGACGTGGTGTTTTTAAAACCACAGTCATATCTTTATTTGCACTTCTCATATTAGTAAGATTTTTTTTGGCAACAACATTGACAGCTAAATCATTGTCATAACGATTTTCACCCACAATCATACCACAATATACTTTTGTCCCTGGAGAAATAAACATCGTTCCTCTTTCTTCGACGTGTTCAATAGCGTATGGTGTTGCTTCTCCTGGTTCTGTAGCAACTAAGACGCCAATTTTTCTTTCTCCTATTTTTATGTTGGACATAGGGCGATATTCTTTAAAAGTATGTGATATGATTCCAAATCCTTTTGTTAATGTCATATAAGAAGAAACAAATCCCAATAACCCTCTAGATGGAATAACATATTCTAGTTTTGTTGTAAAATCTGTGGTATCCATATTGGTTAATTGAGCACTTCTCTCTCCTAAAGTTGTCATTATATCTCCAACAAATTCATTTGGAACATCAATAATTAAATCTTCGTATGGTTCGCATTTAACACCATCAATTTCTTTGATGATAATTTCTGGTTTAGAAACTTGCAATTCAAAATCTTCTCTAATCATGTTTTCAATTAGAATAGATAAATGCAACTCGCCCCGTCCTGAAACGACCCAAGATTCGCTATTTGGCACTCTTTTAACTCTTAACGAGACATCTTTTTGCAATTCTTTAAACAATCGTTCTTCAATTTTTCGCGCAGTTAGGTTTTTACCATCTTGCCCCGCAAACGGCGAAGAATTAACTCCAAAAGTCATTTGAAGAGTAGGCTCGTCAATGTGAAGAAGCGGCAAAGGATCAATGTGCCCAACTTGACAAATGGTTTCACCAACATTAATATCAGCTAATCCAGCAACAGAAACAATATCGCCAGCATAAGCGTTTTCAACTTCGATTTTTTTAAGACCACGACTTCCTAATAATTTCATTACCTTAAAGGTTTTGATACTACCATCTAATCTAGAAACAGCAACAGTGTCGCCAACGCTTATTTTTCCATCTTTGATTTTTCCAATACCAACTCGGCCAACATAATCGTTGTAATCTAATAATGAAATTTGAAATCTCAATGGTTTGTTTTCATCGCTATTTGGAGCAGGAATTTCACTTAATATTGTATCGAAAACCGCATCCATATTGTGTTGGAGGTGTTCTGGATCTGGAGCAAGTCCAGATAAACCATTTAATGCAGAAGTGTAACAAACTTTAAAGTCCAAGAATTCGTCCGGAGCTCCTAATTCAATAAATAAATTTAAAATTTCATCCAATGTTTTTCCAATATTGATGTTTTTTCTATCGATTTTATTAACGACGACAATAGGCTTAATATGGGCTTCAAGGGCTTTTTTTAAAACAAATCTTGTTTGAGGCATTGCACCTTCAAAAGCATCAACTAATAATAAGCAACCATCCACCATATTCATGATACGTTCGACTTCTCCGCCAAAATCAGCATGCCCGGGAGTATCTACAATATTAATTTTGGTATTTTTGTATACAATAGAAGTTGTTTTAGCTAAAATCGTGATTCCTCTTTCTTTTTCAATATCATTAGAATCCATGACACGATCGCTCACCTCTTCATTTGAACGAAATGTCCCAGAACTTTTTAATAATTGATCAACTAATGTTGTTTTGCCATGATCGACATGGGCTATAATTGCTACATTTCTAATTTCCATAATTTTTACCATGTAAAATAATAGTTATTAAATCATTAAATTTCAATATTTTTATATATAAATTAGTTTGTTTTTATATATAATATAGAGCATGATAGATTTAAACCAACCAGCGCCAAGCAAATTAAATTCTATAAAACAGTGGATATTAAAGAAATTCGAATTTTTAAAAAATAGAGATTCTTTATTTTATTATGTATTGCTTTTAATTGGCGTTTCTATCGGTTTTTATTTTGTCATGCTTTTTTATAATTTATTTACCACGCCATATTCAGGCGATTATGTAATGCAATATATTCCATTTGCATATAATTATTATGATGATTGGTGGAATTTTTTAAAAACCGGAACATTTCCTCATTGGGATCCCAACATATTTTTAGGCGCGGACGGCGTTACATCAAATGGTTATTACATTTTGTTTTCGCCTTTTTTTATACCGATGTTATTTTTTCCAAGGTCATGGATTTTACAAATGATGGCGGTAATTTCAATTTATCGCATAGTTTTAGCTGGTTTATTTTTTAGAATATATTTAAAAAAATTGGGGATTAGCGAAAAATTTGCTCGAATTGGCGGCGTTGTTTATGCTTTTTGTGGATATATGGCATATCATCAATGGTTCAACAATTTTTTAGATATAGTTGTATTGTTGCCATTAGTTTTATATGGAATTGAAAAAATTTTAAAAGATAAAAAACCTTGGGTTTTAGCAATTTCTTTAGGGGTTTTAGGAATTGATAATTTTTTCTTTTTTCCATGTATTGTTATTTTGACTTTCATCTATTCTTTATTTAGATATTTTCAACTCATTCGACGTAATAATTGGAAATCTAATTTATTCATCTTAGGAATGGGTGCTTTTGGATATATTTTAGCTATTATGATTGGCAGCACAACTTTAATTCCTGGCTTATTAACAGGGATGAGCGATCCAAAAATTGAAGGAACATCTTATTTAACTAGTTTGTTAGAATCGTTTAAATCTCAAGATTATAAAACTTTATTTGGATTATTGTTTGATTGGAGCAAAGTTCCAGGTGGGGGTTGGAAATATCAAACCTATCCGATTATTGAATTTTTCATCCCGCCAACTACATGCCGTCACATCAGTTTGGCTTTTGCTGAAAGCGGGAACGCTTTTGATAACAATGCCGGCAGTTTATGGGTAGGAATGCCAATGGTATTTTTCTTCTTTCCTGCGATTGTCAATTCGTTGAGACATAAAAAATGGTCTATCATTATTGCGATTGGTATTTGGTGTTTGCTATTATTTACACCATTTTCGTATTTTCTTTTATTTGGCGGATCTAAAGCTTATGCTAGATGGCAAATTGTTTTTGCGCCTTGCATTATTGCGTATGTAATTTTATTTTTAGATAAAAATCAAAATCTAAAAATGTATCAATTAAATTTAGGTCTAGGATTTAGCTTATCTGGTATATTTATTTCTGGCATTTTAGCTCATGCATATGTTAATTTTGCGGGTGGATTACATTATTATTTGCCGTTCCCTTTGATTTTGTTTTTATTGGCAGCTTATATTTTTGTTTTATATATTGCCTTTATCTTTGCTTATCAACGTCATTTAATTACAAAATTTTTAATCTCTATTTCTTGCATTGAAGCTATTGCTGTTGGTACATTTGTGGCATATGGACATGGTTCCACGTCTCCACTTAACGGAAATGGCGGTATTGAGGCAAACAACGCTTTGTATCAAGTCAGTGAAAAAATACAAAATCAAGATCATGATTTTTATCGAATGTTCACATCGTTGAATATCAAATCGTTTTCTGACAACAACCAAAATATTAATAACTATAATGGTGTTTCAATGTTTAATACTTTATATAACTATAACACGAGATTGTTTAAGTGGTGGTCAAGATTATCTGATTCATATTCGGGTTGGAGTGCGGGTTATTTTGAAAAAAGGCAAAGCTTAGATCAGTTTTTAGGCATTAAATATTATGTTTTAGATAAAGAATACGCCAAAGTAAACCAACTAAACAACATTAACTATAATGTTCCCTTTGGTTTTGAATTTGTTGAAGAATTATCTAGTGAACAATATGCTGTATTTAGACAAAGTCAATACAATACCATTGGTTATTCTTATGATGAGATTTTTACATATAATCAAGAAAACTCACCATCATCGGCTTTGTATTTTACTGGAAGTTATGATGAGACTCGTTTCCAAGTTTTAGCTAGTGAAGAAACATATTTGCAAAAGGCTATTATTTCTAAACAAGATTTAGAAACTATTGATTCATCTTTATTAAGCGATATGGTGATAAGCGATACACTTCCTAATATTGATGAGATGAGTTTTAAATATATTAAAGTTAATGATGATTATTATTCGTATAGCGACTCAAATACACAATATCGTAAATCATATTATCATATTGACAATTCTTCTCAATTTGATGTAAACGAGATTGGCAGCATTCCAAACAAATATCAAAAATTAACTTCGCAAGAGATAAGAGATATAAAAAATAACAAAAGCGGTAATGTATTTATATTCATTAGTAAGGATGATGGGACTGCTTTTGATTATTTTGACGAAGGTATTTCCATATATATTGATGCTAGTTACGAATTAAATACTAAATCCGATATTTATTTGTTAGATAAAGATGGCAATATCATTACGTATGATTGCCACTCTGACAATATGGGCTTTTCTACTTCTTCTCGTTATGTTAGAGGTTTTTATTCTAATGAAGAAGTATACGCTATTGCAGTATATCCGCGCTACTATAATTGGCCATCGTTAAGAATCGCTGTTGAATCTAAGGCGTCTTGGGAAAATCGTTTAAATCAAGCTAAACAATATCCTTTAGAAAACATTCAATATGTTGATTATAATACATTTAAATTTACCACTAATTATGATAAAAATCGTTTTGTTGTCACTAATATAGCTTATGAAAAAGGGTGGAGTGTTCAAGCTGTTTATCCAGATGGCCAAAAACAACAATTAAATACATATTTAAGCCAAGGCGGATTTGTTGGATTTATTGCTCCTATTGGGAAAGTTAATTATATATTAAGTTATATTAATCCAGATTTTGTTTTAGGCGAAAAACTGTGTTTTATTGCAAGTGTCATAAGCGCTTTATCATATTGTGGTTATGCATACATAAATGATTATTTTAATCAAAAAAAGACACTGAAAAAATTATTGAATTGTCAAAATTAATTTTGCTTGTTTTTAATTTCTAATATTAAATCGTAAATATAATTTTTGGGTAGATTAAATCTACCAGCAATTAACTTAGCGGTTTCTTTATCTTTTAAATTATCTTGTTTTAAACAATTGTTTATTTCATCAATCAAAAATGCTTTGTCTATTTCTTGCTGTTGAGTTTGCCCTTGAACAATAATAACCATTTCGCCAATCAATTCATCAAAATTAATTTGATTAATTTCATTGGTATTTAAGCGAATATATTCTTCATGAATTTTTGATAATTCTCTAGCGATACAAATTTGACGATTAGGGAAAATTTGTTTGATAGCGTCAAGAGTTTGTTTTATGCGGTGAGGCGATTCATAAAATATTAAGGTATCAGGTATTGATTGCAATGATTTTAGTTGTTTAATTCTTTCATTTGCCTTAGGACTTAAAAAACCATAAAAATAAAAATGTTTAGCGTCAATATTTGAACCTAATAATCCCATTAAAAAAGCACTTGCGCCAGGGATAATAGAAATCTTGATATTATTTTGAAGACATATTTTGGCTAAGATTTGTCCTGGGTCGCTGATTATTGGATAACCTGCATCGCTAACATATACAATTCTTTGGTTTTGCTTAATCTTTTCAATCAAACAATTAGCAGCGCTAATTTCATTATGTTCATGAAGCGAAAAAAGAGGCTTATCGATTTGATAAAAACTTAATAACTTTTTTGTGTTCCGCGTATCTTCGCAAGCAATTATATCGGCTTGTTGCAACAATTCTAAAGCTCTTAAAGTGATATCTTTTAAATTGCCAATAGGAGTAGCAATAAAATATAAAATTGGAGAATTATCATCAATATATGATTTATCTTTTTTTATCATAGCGTTGTTGTTTATTTCTTTTTTGTGGGAATTTCAATTTATTATATTCATCCAAGGACAGATAAATGCTATCATCACCATTATTTAATTTGATTTGTTGAGATATTACATTATAAGATTCAACACAAAAAACAGTATCGTCAATTGTTATAGATTCACCAATTGCTGGAAATTTGGCTTTTGCATCTGTATATGCGTCATCTTCAAATTTTAAACAACAAATTAATTTCCCACAATGGCCAGATAACTTGGGAATGTTAATCGCCAACATCTGATTTTTTGCTCTATTAATTGATATACCATCAAATTCATTTAAAAATGTTGAACAACAAATTGGCAGGCCACAAACGCCGATGCCACCAATCATTTTTGCTTTATCTCTTGCTCCGATTTGTCGCAAATCAATTCGTGTTCTTAAACGAGCCGCTAAAACCTTTAACAATTCACGAAAATCAACTCGTTCATCTGCTGAATAAGTAAAGGTAATTTTGGTTTTATCTAATGTGTATTCTGCATAAATCAAATGCATATCTAAATTCATTTTTTTTGACTCGATATTAAAGATTTGAAAAGCTTGTTCAGCGTCTTTAATATTTTGTTCAAACCATGAAATATCTTTTTCTGTCGCTTTTCTTAAAATAGGAGCAAGTTCTAATGGCGAACTATATTTTTCCATTTCTATTGGCTCAATGCTAATCCAACCCAATTCTTTTCCGCGAACAGTTTCTACTACAACTCGATCGTTAACTTTTAAATCAGAGAAATTAGTAGAAAAATAATAAGAACGCGAAGAATGTAAAAATTTCACACCAGTGAAATGGGTGTATTTTTCTTTTGCATTATTTTCAATTACAACTATATTTTCATCCATGTTTTTGCTCCTTTGTTAAGATTAAACTCAAATGATCTAATAATAAAGAATTATTTATATTTAAATTTAATATATTTTTTAATTTTAAAACATCTATCAAAACATTATCAACATCGTCTATTTTTTCGTTAATTTGTTGCAAAATATCTTTAATATCCTGCAAATACGGAGTTTTTTGATATTTAATGTTGTGCATATCCTGCAAGCAAGCAATTAGCAAGTCAAAAAAGAAACGAGTAGCTTCCTTACTTGATAAATGATTGGTTGATATCCTTTGTATTTCAAATATAGCTTTATTTTTATCTTGAACTAAGTAATTTAATAAATCTAATAATGCTTCTTTTGCAATGCGATAGTTTTCATCTTTTCTTAATGCATTTTCAATCAACTCAACATCGTTATATATAAATGATAGAAGTTGTGCATCCAATGGTTCAATTTGATTTGATATAGCATCGTCGATAATGATTTGTCTATCAATTAATTTTAGGTGCATTGTTTGGCATCTTGAAATAATAGTTGGCAATATTAAAGACTCATTATTAGTTGTCAAGAAAGCATAAATTTGTTGGCCTGGTTCTTCTAAAAATTTTAATATGGCGTTGATTGCTTGAATTGTCATATTTTCAACTAAATGCAATATATAAATTTTAATGCCTTTTTTTTCAAATGCCTTTTTTTCAAACTCAGTTTCTAATTGATCAATTTCACTCTTTTTTATGGATGATTTGGAGCCATCGAAAACGATAAAATCAGGATAATTTTTGTCATCTATTCTTTGGCAAGTAATGCAGCGATTGCAGGCAAAAGGATGACCATTATCACATAAAATTGATTTAGCTAAATATTTAGTAATATCTAGCAATGGTGTTCCTGGTTCACCGACAATTAAATATGCATGCGACAACAAATGATTTGAAAGAGCATTTTCAAATGTTTTATAAATGATAGGTTGATATGTTTTTAAATATTCATCGCTGCGCATGTAATTTGTCCCATATTGCTTTATATGCAGCATTTGCGACATCATCAATAGATAAAGATGCATCAATAATGACAAAGCGTTTTGGATATCGTTTTGCTAATTCCAAAAAAGTATTCCTTACTTGATGATGAAATTCAAGTTTTTCTAAATCCAATCGATTGACTTCGCGTTGATTATTACAAGCAATTCTTTGCAATCCGATTTCAGGTTTTAAATCAAATAGTAATGTTAAATCAGGCCATGTATTTTCGGTAGCAAACATATTAATTGATAAAATTTGTTCGATGCCTAAATGCCTTGCGCCACCTTGGTATGCTAAAGAAGAATCAATAAAACGATCGCAAATGACAATTTTACCCTCGTTTATAGCCGGCCAAACTTTTTCTATGAGGTGTTGGCGCCTTGACGCCGCATATAATAAAGCTTCAGCTCTAGGATCTAAAGCGGTATTATTAATGTCTAAAATGACATTGCGAATTTGTTCAGCAATAGGCGTACCGCCTGGCTCGCGGGTCTGCACGATTTCATACCCGTCTTTTTTTAATCTTTCTACAACTAATTTCATTGCAGAAGTTTTTCCGCTTCCTTCTGGACCTTCTAATGTTATAAACATATTTTTAATCTCCGATTTTTTGACGGCCTTGCAAAGCCTTATTTAAAGTTAATGCATCAGTATAATCTAATGCTCCACCCATTTGTAATCCATAAGCTAAACGAGTAACTTTAACATTATATTTTTCAAGTTTTTTTGCTAAATAAATCGCAGTGGTTTCACCATCAACATTTGGATTGGTGGCCAAAATTACTTCCTTGATATTTTCATCAGCTAATCTTTTGAATAAAGTAGTAACATTTAAATCGTCAAAACTTATCCCTTTTGAAGTTGATATTGCTCCATTTAAAACATGATATAAACCATTAAAACTTTGTGATTTTTCAAATGCGACAACATCTTTGGGATACGAGACAATCATCAATGTATTTTTGTCGCGGTTTTCGTCTTGACAAATTGAACAGAGTTCGCCCTCGCAATACATGCCGCAATTAGAGCAGCGGTGAATTGAAGATTTTAAATTTTTGATAGCGTTAGAAAAATCTAATAATTCGTTTTCATCCATGTCAATCATAGCATACGCTAATCTTTCTGCAGATTTTTTGCCAATACTAGGAAGCTTTGATAAACAATCTATTAAAGTTTGAATAGCCTTTAATTCTTCCATTAAAATAAACCGCCCCCATTTTTTGAACCGGTAATTTTTTCATTTATTTTTTCTTCTGTTTCATCAATTTGTTCAATAAGTTCGTTGATGCACATCCCGATAGATTCTTCAATCATTTCTTTATTGTCTATGTCAAATGCGTCTTGATCAATGTTGATGGCTTTAATTGTTTTATCGCCATACATGACTATTTCAACCATACCATTTTTTGACAATTTGAATTCTTGATTTGCTAAGTTTTCTTTTGCTTTTTTTAATTCTCTTTGCATTTTTTGGGCTTGCATCATAATTTGTTGCATATTCATAGTTTTTATTCTCCAATCATAGTAATTTCAATTGTATCTGGCTTTGGCAACTTGCCAATTTGTTTTAAATTAATAAATTTTTGTTGAAGTTCAACCGATTCATTTCTTGACAAAGCATAAACAAACATTTTACGTTTAAAAACCATCTGTGTAATTTTTTGTAGGTCCATTTGTGCATCTTGCACATTGATTTTGTCAACCTTGCTCGTCAAATCATATTCAATTAGCATGATTGTTTTTGTGGCGACAAGTAAATGTGCATCATATAATAATGCGGCTTTCCCTCCCAATTGTGGATGCATTGACAATTTTTGTAAGTCATCCCAATCTTTTATTAGTTTAGTCTTCATATCTTTGGTTGCACTAATCATGACATTTAAAATCAAATCTTTGCTCAAAACATATAAATTCTCTTCAATTTTTGCATCGATTGGCCTTGTTAATTTGGAATCGATTTTTACATTTTGATAAAAACTTTCATCAAAAATTGATGGCTGAATTTCCTTTGGTTTTCTTGTCTCGTTTTTTTCTTTTTCTTTTATAGTTTCTGCTTGCGTATTTTCATTATTTGATTGTTGCTTAGAATCGATAGTTTTATCAATTGGTGTAGATTTTATAAATGGTGGTCTTATCCTTGATTTGTCCATTTGTTGATCTTTGGTTTCAATTTGGATTTCATCTTTTGTGATATTGTTATTTTCTAAAGAACAAATTTTTAAAAGAGCAATAGAAAAAATAGGGCTTATTGAACTGACGTTTTTAAAATCCTTTATTGCATTTAACACGATATCAATGGAGTTTATAAGATTATTTATAGAATAAATATTTGCCAGCTTTTTGACTTGATCTCCATTTAATAATTCTAGATATTGGGTCGAACCAGTTTTTTTATAAATTAATGCATCTTTTAACATTAATAATAAGTCGTTTGTCAAACGTTTTATATCTGAACCTTTATCTTGATATTTTTGAATGCGATTCAATACATTTGAAGTATCGTGATTAGCAGCATCTTGTAACAATGCGACCTTTTCATCGACAGATTCAAGTGAAAATATATTCAATATATCTTGCGAATTTAATTTGTTTTGCGAATAAGCAAGCACTTGGTCTAAAATTGACAGAGCATCCCTCATCCCTCCATCACATAAAGAAATAATTAAATCAATAGCTTGTTCTTCATATTCAATGTGTTCATTATTTAAAACATAAACCAGTCTTTGTTTGATTTCCTTATCACTTAGTTTTGAAAAATCAAATCTTTGGCATCTTGACAAAATTGTTGGCAAGATTTTATGTGGTTCGGTTGTCGCTAAAATAAAAATTACATGAGCTGGCGGTTCCTCTAATGTTTTTAATAGTGCGTTAAAAGCGCCAGGAGTCATCATGTGGACTTCGTCAATAATGTAAACTTTATATCTACCTAAAATAGTAGAATAACGAACTTTATCAATTAAGTCTCTAACTTCTTCGACGCCGTTGTTAGATGCGGCATCAATTTCAATGACATCAGGGTGATTGCCTTCTAATATTGCTAAACAATTTTTACAATGTCCACAAGTATGTCCTATTCCTTCTTCACAATTCAATGCTTTTGCAAAGAGTTTAGCCATAGTTGTTTTGCCAGTCCCTCTTGGACCAGCAAATAAATAGGCATGACCTATTTTGTTGCTAATCAAAGCGTTCTTCAATATTTTAACAATGTATTCTTGTCCAGAAACTTCTTCAAAAGTGTTTGGACGATACTTTCGATATAATGCTTTATAACTCATATTTATTACCACCCAATATTATATAACAAAAAACCATAGTGCATAAAGAACTAAAGTACTTTATCGACTGTATTTTTTCTTTTAATTTCAATAATTTCTTCATATGTTAAAAAACCATTGATAAGCGCTATCAATATGGAACAAATTATTAGTAATATTAAACCATAGCCAATCCCAATATTTATCTCTTGAAGAGGATATGAGTTTTTAAATGTTAACCCCAAAATAAACACACATAACGACAATAAAATGTTAATAGAATTACCAATTAAATAAGTATATTTAATTTTTTGTAAACAAGTAGAAACCACTTGTATAAAACAAATTAAAAAAACAAATATAGTTATAAGTAATGCAATTAAAGATTTTGGATAAATATCGTCTGTAAAAGTCATTTCAAAAAAATCGTAATATCTCATCGCTTTAGCGTTGCCAACAATCAAAGAAAAACCATCTAAAAAGTAACGATAAGTCCCAGATGTTTCAACACTATCAAATTCAATAAAAGAACAGGTTAATAAAAAAACCAAAATGACACTTAAGAATATACTTGCACACTTTAAATAAAATTTAATCTTGCCTTTATTCATAATTTCCCTTACAAATTAAAACTATAACATTTTTTACCTATTTATCAAAGACCAACATAGGTCTTTTTAACAAAACAATATTATGATAAAATAACCAATGGTATTTTAAAGGATTTATTTTTATGGAAGAAGCAATGTATCAAAGATTAAAAGTAGCAAAAGCTAGATTAGAAGAAATCGACAATGAATTAATTAAAGAAGACATTACTAATGATATGAACTATTTTCGCTCCTTAAATAAAGAAAGAGCGTCATTAGAACCACAAGTTGAAAAATTTAATGAGTATTTAATGACTGTCGAAAACAAAAAACAGGCTTTTGAAATGAGCAAGGATCAAGATTTAGAAATTGCCGAGATGGGCAAAGAGGAATTCAAAAATTTAAGTCAAAAAGAAGAGCAAATCGTTGATGAATTGCACATTTTGTTAATACCCAAAGATCCTAATGATGACAAAAATATCATTGTTGAAATTCGTGGTGCTGTCGGAGGAGACGAGGCTAATATTTTTGCTGGTGATTTATTTAGAATGTACACCAAATATGCCGAAGTTCAAGGATGGAAATTGCAAATTTTAGATGCTTCACCTTGCGAAGCTGGAGGCTATGCATTAATTTCTTTTAAAATAAAAGGGGATGGTGTTTATTCAAAATTAAAATTTGAAAGTGGCGCCCACCGTGTTCAAAGAGTTCCTAAAACTGAAGCCAATGGACGAATACATACTTCAACAGCGACCGTTTTGGTTATGCCAGAAGCAGATGAAATTGATATTGAAATCAATCCAGCTGATTTGCAAATAGATACATACCGCAGCCAAGGTGCTGGCGGTCAAAACGTTAATAAAACCGAATCAGCGGTAAGAATTACTCATATTCCTACTGGCACTGTTGTTGCTTGTCAGACTGAAAAATCTCAAATCCAAAATAAAGAAATTGCTATGCAGATGTTAAGAACAAAATTGTATTCTGATGCTTTAGCAAAACAAGAAGAAGAAATTGGTAACGAAAGAAAATTAAAAGTCGGTACTGGCGAAAGAAGTGAAAAAATACGTACTTATAATTATCCTCAAAATCGAGTTACAGACCATCGCATCGGTTTTACGATTCAAAAATTAGATCGCGTTATGGAAGGCGAGCTAGAAGAAGTTATTGACGCTTTAGTTAATTATGATCAACAAATGAAATTAGCAGGACAAAAATAATATGACTAATCGTGAAGCTTTTAAAAAGTTAAAAGCAATAAAAAATAAATATGTTAATGATTCGGTAATTAGAGGTTTATTATTTGCGGCAAATGATTGTGATAATTTAACTCAATTGATCCCATTGTTTGATTTGCCAGTTAAAGATGAAAATAAATTGAATCTATATTTGGATCGAATTATTAAAGGCGAGCCATTGCAATATGTAATTGGAAAAACTCAATTTTTAGATTGGACGATTGAAGTTGACAATAATGTATTGATTCCACGTGTGGAGACAGAAGAATTAGCAGCAAATGTGTTAAAAATACTTAATGATTTTAAAAATGAAAAAGATATAAATGTTGCTGATGTTTGTACCGGTTCTGGCTGTTTAGCTATTGCGATAAAAAGTCGTTATCCAAATTTTAAAGTAATGGCAACAGATATATCCAATAATGCTTTAAATGTAGCAAGAAAAAACGCAATGAATTATTGTTTAGATATTGATTTTAAACAAGGTGATTTGATTGAGCCTTTACTTAACGAAAAAAATAAGATTGATATACTAATCAGTAATCCTCCTTATATTGAAGACGAAACAACCATTGATGAGCAAGTTTATAAACATGAACCACATTTAGCATTATTAGCCAAACCAAAATGGAAATATTATGAGAGAATATTCCAAACACATAGGTTATATATGAATAGACATTTTATGATGTTTTTTGAAATAGGCGAAGACATGGAAGATGATTTAACAAATTTAATTAATATTAATTTTGATGATGTTTCATTTGTTTTTAAAAAAGATATTTACGGTAAAAAACGATTTTTATTTATTACAGGTAAAGTAGATGGAGACACAATTAAAGAAAGCTAAAGAAGCCTTATTAAATCATCAAGTAATTGCATTTCCTACTGAAACCGTATGTGGTTTTGGTGTTTATTTTGATGATGAGGAGGCTTATCATCTTCTCAATAAAATTAAAGGCCGACCAGAAGATAAACCATACACCATGATGCTATCGGATGTATGTGAACTTTATAAATACATTGAATTAAATGATAATATTTTGAAAATAATTAACGCCTTTATGCCCGGTCCTATTACTTTGTTAGTTAAAGCTAAACCAGGGATTCCTTTATGGGTAACACATGGCAGTGATAAAGTTGGCGTAAGAGTTCCTGATCATCCGTTACTTCAACAGATGCTCAGATATTTTCAAAAGCCTCTGCTTGTTCCATCTGCTAATAAATCGGGTATGCCGCCTATGCGCGACATGGACCAAATCAAAAAAATATTTAAAGATGAAATCGCTTTTTATATAGATGGCAATTCAAATGGAGATTTACCATCGACAATAGTCGATGCATATGCTGATATAAAAATTATTAGGCAAGGTATAATCAATAGCGAACAAATTAATAAAGTTTTAAAGGAGAAACGTATGAAGATTTCAATTGCAAGCGACCATGGTGGATTGCTATACAAAACCAAATTAATTGAGCATTTGACTCAAGTTGGATACGACATCGTTGATTGTGGAACGCACGATTCCAATTCGTGCCATTATCCATTATTTGCTACAAAAGCAGCGCAATTAGTTGCAAATCACCAATGTTTATATGGAATTTTGATTTGCACATCAGGCGAAGGAGTTTGTATTAGTGCTAATAAAATACATGGTATTAGATGTGGTATAGGATACAATGACGACGTTTCTAGGTTGATGCGACAACATAATGACGCTAACATGATTGCCTTTGGACAAGCTTTTATGGATTATAATGATGTTGAAAGACGCGTTGATATATTTCTGCATACTCCATTTGAGGGTGGCCGTCATCAAACTCGCGTTGACATGATAAAAGAATTAGACAAATAAATTTTGACATTTTAGTCGCTTTTGCTTTTTATAGCCTATAAATAATATGGGCGATAATTTTAAGTGCACCAAATGCGGTAATGAAGATTATCGGAAAATTGGATATCGAAATGGTTTGCCATATTGCCGCGCTTGTTTGGGATTTCAAGGGCAAAAGGCAAAATATACAAAACCATTTCCTAAAAAAGCTTCTTATAATTTGAATTATGCTTTAAGTCATGAACAAAACAAAATATCTAAAAAAATATTGTCACACTATATTTCTGGAGACAATGTTTTGCTCAAAGCTGTATGTGGTGCAGGAAAAACCGAAATTGTTCTCAAAACAATGTCATACACAATTGAAAAAGGAGGATACGTAGGATTTGCCACACCTAGAAAAGATGTTGTTATAGAACTTTTCAACCGATTTAAAAATATCTTTAAAAAAAATAAAGTCGTTGCGGTTTATGGTGATAATTGTCAAGAATTGTACGGAGACATAATTTGTTTGACGACACATCAATTATATCGCTATGAACGATATTTTGATTTATTGATTATTGATGAAATTGATGCTTTTCCTTTTCATGAAAATAAAACATTAGAAACTTTTGCGCATAACTCTTGTAAAGGAAACTTTATTTTTATGAGCGCCACTCCAAGCCAGAAAGTCTTAAACCAATTTAAAAAGAGAAATTGCCAAATTTTAAATTTAGAAAAAAGATATCATGGATATCCATTACCTATTCCTAAGATTATCGTCCGTTTGTTTGCTTTTAAACTCATCACTTTATTTTTTATTTTAAAAAGATTAATTAATTTAAATCATCAAATTTTTATTTTTGCCCCAACCATAGAAAAATGTGAGCAATTGTATAAATGGATATGTCCTTTTTTTAAACATGGTGAATATGTTCATTCAAAACGTTTAAATCGGCAAAAAATTATAGATGATTTCAAAAACAAAAAATATCAATTTTTGATAACAACTTCGGTTTTGGAACGAGGAGTTACAGTTAAAAATTTAGATGTCATTGTCTATGATGCGCATCATGATATTTATAATGAATCAACATTGACGCAAATTGCTGGTCGTGTAGGCAGAAAAATTGATGCGCCATTTGGAGAGGTGATTTTTATTGTTGAGCAAATTAATACACAAATTAAGAAATGTGTTGAATCAATCAAAAAATCAAATCAAAGTTTGCAAACTATGCTTTGATGACATCCAATTATTTTCTTTACAAAATTTTTTTATCAATCAAAATATTGTCTGCCATCGCTGCTGGAAAAAATTTAATCCCAAATTTATTCATTTTAGAATAGACGGTGTCAAATGTCTTGCCATATATGAATACGATGAATTAATGCAATCTTTAATTTATCAATTTAAAGCGTGTAAAGACATAGAATTATCCGAAATATTTTTATGTCATTACACCTATTTTTTAAAATTATTTTATTTAGGGTATCATGTCGTTTATGTCCCTAGTTATTTTAATGATGATATAAATCGTGGATTCAATCATGTAAAAGAGATATTTAAGTTTTTAAAACTTAAGTCTATTGATATACTAATTAAAACATGCAATTATAAACAATCAGATCAAAATTATAAAAATAGAAAAAAGATAGGTAACATTATTAAGTTGAAAAATATGGGTGATTTAAGTGGTAAAAAAATACTTATTGTCGACGATATTTGCACAAGTGGATCATCATTAAAAACCTGCATTGATTTAATAAGAACTCTTAATCCTAGAACGATAAAATGCTTAGTAATATGTAAAGTAAAAACAAAAATTTATTAGTTTTTATATGCGCACGCATTTAAAAATAGACTATATAAAAGTTAAGTGTTAATATATAAAAGCGAATGTATGTCATTCAATTTCTTATTAAAGAAAGTTGAGGTTATTCTATGGGTTTTTTTGATAAAAGAGCAATAAAAAAATATGAAAAGCAAGCCAAACAAGTTATGGCCTTAGAAGATGAAATGAAAGCCCTTAGCGACGATGAATTACGTGCTAAGACACAACGATTTAAAGATTTGTTGGCCCAAGGTAAAACATTAGAAGATATTAAAATAGAAGCTTTTGCGGTTGCTCGCGAAGGCGCTAGACGTGTATTAAATCAATTTCCTTTTAAAGTGCAAATAATTGGGGCTTTAATTTTAAATGACGGCGATGTTGCAGAAATGAAAACTGGTGAAGGAAAGACATTGACTGCTACTATGACTGTTTATTTAAATGCTCTAGCCGGGAAAGGCGTTCATGTTGTTACCGTAAATGAGTATTTGGCTGAACGTGATGCTAATTGGATGGGTCAAATTTACACTTTTTTGGGTTTGACAGTGGGCGTTAATTTACGTGCCAAAACCACCAGCGAAAAAAAGCAAGCTCATGATTGTGATATTACATATACAACCAATTCAGAATTAGGTTTTGATTATTTAAGAGACAATATGGCTCAATCGTTGTCCGGCAGAGTTTTAAGAGGATTAAATTATGCCGTCATTGATGAGGCTGATTCTATTTTAATTGATGAATCTAGAACACCTTTGATTATATCTGGAGGTGCAAAAGCTTCACCGAGCCAATATACTGTTGCGGATAGATTTGTTAAAACATTAAGAAAAGAAAAAGATTACGTCATTGATGTTAAACAAAAAACCGTAAATTTGACAGACGAAGGAAATGCTAAAGCCGAACGCATGTTTGGCATTAAAAATTTATATGCTCCTGAATATGCAGATTTAGTGCATCGTATTCATAATGCGTTAAGAGCCAACTATATTATGTTTAGGGATGTCGATTATCTAATTGATAATGAAAGGCAAATTCAAATTATCGATCAATTTACTGGACGTGTTTTAGCAGGTCGTGAATGGTCAGATGGTTTGCATCAAGCTGTACAAGCCAAAGAAAATGTTGAAATTAAGCAAGAAACTATTACGATGGCAACTATTACATATCAAAACTTCTTCCGTTTATTTAAAAAATTATCTGGTATGACTGGAACTGCCAAAACCGAAGAAGAAGAATTTAGAAAAATTTACAATATGAGAGTTATTTGCGTTCCTACTAATCGCCCTGTCATTAGAGAAGACGCACTTGATTATGTGTATGCGCATAAAGGTCCAAAATTAGCTGCCTTAATTAAAGAAGTCAAAGAAAGACACGAAAAAGGGCAACCAGTTTTAATTGGAACCGTTTCTGTAGAATCAAGTGAGGAAATATCTGATTTATTAACAAAAGCCGGGCTACCACACGAAATGTTGAATGCAAAAAATCATGCTCGTGAAGCAGAAATTATCGCATTAGCTGGCAAAAAAGGCGCTATTACATTAGCGACAAATATGGCTGGTCGTGGAACTGACATTAAAATTGATGATGAAGTTAGAGCTTTGGGCGGGTTGTGTGTTTTTGGAACCGAAAGACATGAATCAAGACGTATAGATAATCAATTGCGAGGCCGTTCTGGACGTCAAGGTGATCCAGGCTTTTCTCGTTTTTATGTCTCTTTTGATGATACTTTGTTAGTTCGATTCGCTGCTGATGGAATTAGAAATTTCATTGAAAAAAACTGTGGTGACGAAGCTTTAGAAATGAAAATGATTACTAATGTAATCACCGGAGCACAAAAACGAATCGAAGGCCAAAATTTTGATACAAGAAAATCTTTATTAGATTATGATGATGTATTGGCTAAACAAAGACAAATTATCTATTCAAAACGCGACAAGATTTTAATGGGCGAAGATATATCTGATATTTTAGACGAAATATTTACAACGACAGGTACTTTTTTGGCTAACAAATCAATACCGATTGGCTCTTCAAATAATTTGATTGATGGTGAATTGTTAATTAAAACTGTCGAGCCTAGATTTTTGCCTGCTGGTTCTTTAAAGAAGAATTTGTATGACGAATCTCCAGCTGATGAGGCTGGACCTGATTTAGGATTAGTCATTTATGATTATTATTTGGAAAGAAAAAAATCTTGGCCAGCTGAAGAAGTAGATAAAATTGTTCGTTACATCGTTTTAAAAATGATTGATAATAACTGGACAAAACACATTGATACTATGGCTAGGTTAAGAGAAGGTATCTTTTTAAGAAGCTACGCTAATGTCAACCCATTGCAAGATTATGTTAACGAAGGATATTCATTATTCCGTGAAATGTTAAATATGGCTTCTGTAGAAGCAGTATTGAATTTGGTAAATATTACTGTAAAGAAAAAAGATCCTGAGGAAAATAATAATAACGACAATAGCAAACCTGTCGATAATAATGGAACGGAGTCAAAAAAATGATTAAGGACATCTCTCAAATTAAACTAGAGTTATGTGCAGTTGCAGAACAAACCCTGCAACTCGGGTCTTCACTTTGACATCGCTAGTATTAAAAGCGAGATTGATGAATTAGAAGTTATTTCCGGCTCGCCAGATTTTTGGAACGATTCAAAAAATGCTTTAGAAATTATTAATAGATTAAATGAAAAAAAAGACATATATAAATGTTATTGTAAAATTATCAATGATTGCCGTGATTTAAAAGAACTTATTGATTTGCAGGATTCGTCTTTATATGAGTCAATTGAAGAATATTTTACTATTGTAAAAAAAGAAGCTGATGAATTTCAAATTAACATTCTTTTTACTGATAAAAACGACAATTTGAATGCATTGGTTGATATTCATCCTGGTGCAGGCGGAACAGAAGCGCAAGATTGGGCTGAAATGTTATTGAGGATGTATGCGCGTTTTTGCGAAATAAATCATCTAAAATATGAAGTTATGGATTATCTACCAGGTGAAGAAGCTGGTTTAAAATCAGTGACGATTAGAATTAAAGGCAAACACGCATATGGACTATTAAAATCAGAAAAAGGAGTTCATCGTCTAGTTAGAATCTCGCCATTTGATGCTAATAAAAGAAGACATACTTCTTTTGCTTCTGTAAATGTCGTGCCTGAATTTAAAGACGTAGAAGAAGTTAAAATAAATGAAACTGATTTAAAAATTGATACATATCATTCACAAGGCGCTGGCGGTCAAAATGTCAATAAAACCGAATCAGCGGTAAGAATTACTCATATTCCTACTGGAATTGTTGTATCCTGCCAAGTTGAACGATCTCAAATGTCCAATAAAGAAACAGCATTGAATATGCTAAAATCACGTTTAATGCAGATTGAATTTGAAAAAAGAAATAATGAATTGAAAAATATTGTAGGGGAACAAAAAAATATTGAGTGGGGATCTCAAATTCGATCTTATGTTTTTTGCCCATATACATTGGTTAAAGATAATAGAAGTGGCTATGAAGCAACTGATATTAATAAAGTCATGGATGGCGATATAATCGATTTCATATTTGCTTATTTAAAAAAGGAGGCGGCCAAGAATGTTAAATAAATTAAAAAATATAACTAGTGTTGATGTAATTAAATTTATTTATCATAATTTTTTAATTATATTAGGATCATTTATTTTGGGTTTTGGAACCGCGATATTTTTAACTAAGAATTTAATAGTTGCAGGTGGATTATCTGGAATCGCGTTTATCATACAATTTTTTGTAGGTGGAACGCAAATTATCGATATAGTTGTTTGGGTAGCTACTATAATATTGTGGGTTATTAGCTTTTTTATACTTGGAAAACAATTTGCGTTGAGAACATTATTAGCGTCTATTATTTTTCCGCTGTCTTTAACGCTATGTTATCGAGTTCCTGGTTTTGAAAAATTTGTAGATTATGTCAGTGGTTCAGGTACTACTGGCGATTTATTATTGTGTTCTATTTTTGGTGGTATAACAATTGGAGCGGGGGTGTCTTTAACTTTTCTAGGAAAAGGATCAACTGGAGGAGTAGATGTTATTTCTTTTATCTTAAATAAATATTTTGGCATTAAGGTTTCTATTGCTGGTTTGTTGATTGATGGAACAATCATTATTTCTGCTTTGATTGCTTTTGGTATTAGTGAGCCAAGTTATATACCAAATTGTTTGGTAGGAATTATTTCCGCTGTCGTCGCTTCTTTAATTATTGAATTAATGTATTCTAGAAAACAAAACGCATTTATTTTAGAAGTTATTTCAGAAAGATATGAAGATATTGCTAATTATATTATGAATGAGATGGAACGAGGCGTTACTTTAATTGAAATAAAGGGAGCGTACACTAATATAAATCGAACGATGATTAGAAGTATTATGTCTAAAAGTGAATATTTAGAAATAAAAGATTATATAGCTAAAATTGATCCAAACGCATTTTTAACTTTCACTGACACCAATGCTGTATATGGTAATGGTTTTAAAGAAAATTTTGGTGTTTCAAATTTTGTAAGAAAAAAGATAAAAAAATAAAAATAGAGGAGTTTTGCATGGATTATAGCCATAAATTTGAGTTAGTTTCCGAATTTAAGCCTACTGGAGATCAACCTTCTGCCATTGATGAATTAGTCAAAGGAATCAATGCAAATAAACGATTTCAAGTACTTTTGGGCGCAACTGGAACTGGAAAAACATTCACTATGGCTAATGTCATTCAGCAAGTTCAAAAACCAACTCTTGTTTTAGTCCATAATAAGACATTAGCGGGACAATTGTATTCAGAATTTAAAACATTGTTCCCTAAAAATAGAGTAGAATATTTTGTGTCTAATTTTGATTTTTATCAACCAGAAGCATATATCCCTAAAACTGATACATATATTGATAAAAATGCAGTGATGAACGAAGAAATTGAAATGATGCGCACAGCGGCTATCAATTCGGTTTTAGAACGAAACGATACTATTATTGTTGGTTCAGTCGCATCTATTTTTGGTTTAACCGATCCAGATGAATATCGTCGTTTGGTTTTTGAAATTAGAGTAGGGGATATTATAGATCGTAAAGATTTTTTTGCTAAATTAATAAACTCGCAGTATCGTCGGAATCAATTAGATTTAACACCAGGGTGTTTTCGCGTCAATGGCGATATTATCGAAATTTTTCCTGCTAGTTTTGAATCTAATTCAATTATTAAAATTGATACATTTGGAGATGAAATAGAAAGAATTTTATTGTGCGATGCATTAACGGGCTCAGTTTTACATTCTTATCATTCTTATCCTATTTTCCCAGCTTATGATCATGCATCCACTATGGTAAGAATTAAAGAGGCATGTCAAACCATTAAAGATGAATTAAAACAAAGACTTGCATATTTTAAAAGCGAGGGAAAATTATTAGAAGCCGAAAGATTAGAAATGAGAACTAACCATGATTTAGAATCGTTAGCGGAGTTTGGGATGTGTCCCGGCATTGAAAATTATTCACGCCACATCGATAAAAGAAAACCAGGTGAGAAACCATATTGCCTAATTGATTATTTTCCTAAAGATTTCTTATTAATTGTTGATGAATCACATGCTACATTTCCCCAAATTAGAGGTATGTTTAATGGTGATAGATCGCGAAAATTAACATTGGTAGAATACGGTTTTCGTTTACCTTCTGCCTTAGACAATAGACCTTTAAATTTCGAAGAATTTGAAGGAGAAATTAATCAAGTAATTTGTACTTCTGCCACGCCTGGCGATTACGAATTGGAAAAAACTGGCAATCAATTTGTACAACAAATTATTCGTCCAACTGGTTTAATTGATCCGCAAGTCATTGTTAGGCCTACTCTTGGACAAATCGATGATATATTATCAGAAATTAAGAAACGAATCGCCTTAAACGAAAGAGTAATGATAGTTACATTAACAGTTAAAATGGCAGAAGATTTAACTGATTTTTTAAAAGAAAGAAATATAAGCGTTGTTTATATTCATCACGAAACCAAAACTTTAGAAAGAAGCGAAATAATTTATCAACTGCGAAAAGGCAAATATGACGTATTAGTTGGTGTGAATTTATTAAGAGAAGGCTTAGACATTCCTGAAGTGTCATTAATTTGTATTTTAGATGCAGATAAAGAAGGATTTTTAAGAACAACAAGATCATTAATCCAAGTTATAGGTCGCGCTGCTAGAAATGCTCATGGCCAAGTCATTATGTATGCTGATAGCATAACAAATTCCATGAAATCTGCTATAGATGAAACTAATCGCCGTCGTCAAATTCAAAATGATTATAATATTGAAAATGGCATTGTTCCTAAAACCATCATAAAAGAAATTCAACCACCTATTAAAAATAGTGACGATGAAATTTCTGATATGATTAAAATAACAAAAAAAGGTTCTAAAAAACAAATACAAGCTAAAATTAAAGAATTAGAATCGCAAATGAGAGAAGCTGCAAGACAATTTGATTTTGAAAAAGCGGCTGAAATTCGTGATATAATTTTAGAAATGAGGGCATCAATTAATGGTTGATAACAAAGAAAAATTACTTAAAAAAGCAAATAAATACAATATTCAATTAGATGATAATTTAAAAGCCGTATTAAAGATGAAAATCAGTGACGATTCAGATTTTTTATCAAAATATTATTTTGACGACCCTATTATTTCACAAGAAGTCGGCGATTATTTATTATCATACAAGGGACGATTATCTTGGAAAAAGGGAATTAAAATTGAAATTATATCGGATGTAATAGATGATGCCAAACATTTAGTTTACGAACGCGCTATTCGCAATTATTTTATTAACGAAATGAGGCATATAAAGAATTCTACTTTACTTAGAAACATTTTGTCTTCTATTTTATTTTTGTTAGGTATTTTAACACTTGTTTTAATGTTTGTTTTGGACTTTTTGACAGGATCTAATCTTGGATTATGGAAAGAAGTAATCGATATTGTGGCTTGGGTTTTTATTTGGGAGTCGGTCGATTTATTTATAATCCAACGTTTGGAAAATAATGCTAAATACCGAATGTTTAAAAATGTTATAAACGCCGATATTGTTTTTACGCCACTTACAAATAAAACCAAGAAATAAAAATATTTAATTGCCTTTTGACAAACTTTTATATAATATAAAAAGCGGACCATATTTTAAGGAGGTAGCAAAATATGAATTGGTATGACTACATATTTATGATTATGTCGGTTATCGTGATTATTTTATGTTTACTTCAAGGTGGCAAAACGGAAGGTGCATCTGGCGCGATTACTGGTGGAGGATTAAACGTTTTTGTGAAAACTAAGGAACGTGGATCTGAACGAGTTATCGCTATATTGACCTATATTGTTGTTATTATATTCTTCATCTTTGCGGTATTAATTCAAGTTTTAGGTGATGGCGCTGGCGCTGCGAGTTCAACTACATCAGCTCTTTAATAAAAAAACAACCAAATATGGTTGTTTTTTGTTTGTAATTAATTTAGAAATATATTATTAATTTTGACTATCATTATTGTCTTCTGGATTTTGATTTTCGTTATTATTATCTTGATGTGGCAATTCTTTATTTTCCATATTTAATCGTTTTGCTTTGCGCTCGCGTTTTTTCTTTGCCTTCACTTTTCCGTCGACAATAATCATTTCATCATCGACAATTTTAGTCTCGCTTTGTTCTCCCTTAACAGCAGATTCTTGTTGTTTTAATTTGTGAGTCTGTATAGCAAAAATTAAGTCAAAAATGCCTAAAACAGTAATAGAAGTACCAAGAATAATGTAAATGACCATCATCGTTGTTTTGCTTGATTCTGGATCTTGAGAATAAAAAACTAATGAAACGACACCTAATGCGATGCACCCAGCGGTAATTAAAAAATTAATTAAAATCCAACCAATAGGAGCTTTATAAACGCATTGCATAATTGATTTGGTCAAATATGCGGCACCAGTTGCTAGCAACATTCCTCCAACAAATACAGTGATTATTTGATTAATAGCATCTTGAGCGTTAGGAACGCACAACACAATTCCTATAGCAATGAATAATGCTCCAATTATAGCACTTAATGAGAAATTAGTTTTTGGATCTAAAATAAAACCGATTAAAGTGACTATTCCATCAATAAATAAAAATATTGCAATGCAAATGAATAATGCGCTTGATAATTCCAATGGTTTAATCCCACCAATGATTCCAACTAATAAGCCAAGAACAATCAATAGTGAGCCTTCAACAATCTTTACCCATGTCAATCTTGCTAATAATGTTTTCATGAATATTTTCCTCCATATATTTAGTATATTTAAATAATGCAATTTATAAAATAAAAAGCACAAAAATTTTAAATAATATCCAAATCTATAATATCAATAAAATTAATGCATTTATTTTTTGAAAATAGTATTTTTTTATTTATTACATCAATTGAATTAATTTTAGAGATTATCACAAATATTTGGCCATTGTGATAATATTTTAGTTTGACTAGTTGTTTATAGTAATTAGTTAAAATATTATTTATTTTTTCTTTTACATCATTTGAAATCATCGGCCTTTCTAATTTGCTTTTATTATCGTGCAATTGCTTAATATATTTTTCTTGCTCTATTAAAGATTTATAAGGTGTCCATTTTTTCATCCCGCGATTCATTTGTGATGACCTCCAATATATGAGTGTCTTTCTTTAATAGTAGATGTTTCAAGTAATGCAGATGTTCTTAAGACGGCATTTTTTCCATATTTTAATTGTATTTCATCAATAGCGAATCTTAATTTTCTTTTCTTATCTTGTTTTTTTGGATCAATAAATAAATCCAATTGCTCATTGCCGTCATAAAATTTGAGTTTAGAAAGTGCTATTGAAAGTTTCCTAATTGGAAAATTTTGGCATTTTTTATTAAAAACAGTCATCAATGCGTCATAAATAATATCATTATCATCGCTATGTCTTAGAAGTGATATTTGCCCAGCAAATCCACCATATCTTTTCGAATAGCCAATATAAATATGTACACACCCACATAATTTGTTTTCTGATCTTAGCCTTATCATTAAATCATCTAAAAGTTCTCTAATTATCAATTTTATATCTTCGTGATTATAATCTTTGCAAAGAGTTTGTCCACTTGTCAGCGAGGTTTCTTTTGGAATGTATTTTAAGGAGATGTCACTGTCGTCTATACCATTTGCATGATCAATTAATTCTTCACCAATTATCCCAAAATATTTATGAATAAATTCGCGATTTGATTTAGCTAAATCTTCCATTGTATAAATTCCTAAATAATTTAACTTTTTTTGCAAGTTTTGACCTATTCCCCATACTTTGCTTAATGGGTATATTGGCCATATTTTTTCTTTAATATCTTCTTTTGTAATAATAGCAATACCATCTTTTTCATTTTTTGCATAATTATCTAGAGCAATTTTAGCTAAAAACATATTATCACCTAACCCAACAGTGCATTCTAAACCAGTTTTTTCTTTGATAGCATCTTTAATTCTTTTTACCAATTGGTACACAGACATTTTATACAATTTTAAGTAAGGGGTTATTTTAATAAAACCTTCGTCGATGGAATAAATATGCAAATCATCTTCGCAAACAAAATCTAAGATTATAGAAAATACTTCGCTTGATTTTTGTAAGTATCTTTCCATCCGAGGTGTAGCGAAAATATAATCAATGTTTTTCGGTAGATCTTTTATTCGTAACCTAGATGGTATTCCCTTGCTTTTTAAATAAGGAGTGATACTTAAAACTATTGTATTGGTTCCTCTTTGATTGTCCGCTACAACCAATGGGGCAGTATAAGGATCAAGATTTTTATCAATACATTCAACATAAGAATAAAATGCCCTCATATCAAATACAGCAATAATAGATTTATCGTTCATAGTAAAAATAATTATATTGATAAAAAAAGATTTTTTTAGTCTTGACATTTATCTATCAAACAATATCAAAAATATAACGCCTAAATAAGCGAGGAGTTGCGCATTATTTTATACATTATCAATATTTTTTAACGTATTTCTTTTTTATATAGTGTCTAAAAAAATCTTGTTTTATATATACAATTTAATTAGAATAAATGCGCTGGGTCTGTAGCTCATCTGGGAGAGCGCGTCGTTCGCAACGACGAGGTAGAGGGTTCGATCCCCTTCAGATCCACCAATTAAAATATTGTGTCTGCTCATTTAGTTGTTGCAGACTTTTTTATTTAAATTGCAAAATAATTTTTAAAAATATAGCACAAAAAACAACATTTATAGCAACTAAATTTAACTATATTATTAGCATGTATATGTAATACTGATAGAAGTGGTTTTTAAAAAAAACAGTGATATTGCACCAGATGACCACAAAATAAAATTTATTGGTTTATCACTATTCGATTCCCATTTTTTGCCATTTATTATGTCTCCAGAAATATGTTCGTTTTCTATTTGATATTGCATTGAATATGTTTTACATCCATCATACCAACTACCTACGTCATCAGTAGAACTGCTCATATAACTTGATATGCTGTTAATACCATTTTTATTGTATTCAAATTTTTTGATGCCATGAATTGGTGTTAAGTTTTTTAAATAGCCACCTTCTTTAAATTGAATAGTCGAGTCGCTTATTCCAAAATTTTTATATTCAAACCAAATATTATTGCCATAATTAGTTTGAACTAAAAATTCTCCACTTCCAAATTGTGGTGCATTGTTCATATCTATTTTTAATGTAAGATTTATATTATTTGTCTTTAATATTTTATTGTCGCTTTTATTCAAAATAAATGTCGAAAGTATTGTTGCACAAACGGTTATTGATGAGAAGATGGCAATCAGTTTTAATGTTTTCATAAATTCCTCCATAATCTAATGAGTTAATCTTTTGCATTTTACAAATATTAAAGCAAAAAATCACCCTATTGGTGCAAATAACAAAAATAGATAAAATATTTTGTATCTCTTAAAATGAGAAAAATAGTATGGTACAATGTTTTTTAATATTAATTTGTTTTTTTAGACAGTGAGTATTTTCTTTGATAAATATTTATTTATATACAAAATTTATGATAATATATCATTAAGCAGATATTTTTAATGGAGGAAAGCGGTATGAAAAATAAAGTTTTAAATTTATTAGCGTTAATATTAAATATTGCAATCGTGGGATTAGGAATCTATTCTTTGATTAATTTATTCGTTATATCAAAAGCGCAAGGATTAGTTTATTTTACCACGATTTCTGCCATTTTAATTGTCGCCATCGCTTTAGTTGGAATTGTGTACAATATTTTGATTCTAGCAGGCAAACATCCTAAAAATTATCTAGCTTTTATGATCTGTAAATTAGTAATTGTAACTACCGGATTGGTGTCTATTTTTGTCACTTTAGTTTTTGTAGGACCTAAGGATTTGGTTGATTCGCAATTTATGATATTACGATTAATTGTCCCTATTCTTGCTTTAATTGAGTATTTATTTTTTGCATTAGAACCAAAAGTTAAGTGGAAATATACGTTTTACGTGTTGATTCCCTTTAGCGTGTATGTAATAATTATTGCCTCTTTAGTCGCAGGGAAAATTATCGACGCTCCATACTCATATATTGATGTATCAACAAATGTTTGGTATGTGAATTTATTT
The DNA here is from genome assembly GCA_949283025.1 of uncultured bacterium. GTDB lineage: Bacteria > Bacillota_I > Bacilli_A > RFN20 > CAG-826 > CAJOOD01. The sequence goes on along the minus strand of CASDRB010000012.1, from coordinate 140,649 downwards.
TTGGCGGTTATTGCCATTTGTGGTGTTTATTTGATTGGATTAGGAGCTTGGGCATTGAATAAGATGATGAATTTGATTATCATCGGTTATGATTATAAAGAAAGTGAAGATGATGGCACAACCGAACTTAGTGAACAACAAACTCAAGAAGCAGTCAAAGAAATTGAAGCATTTGTTAAAGCCGAAGGATTAGATGAGGAAGAAACTGAAGAGGTTGACACTAATCAAGAGGAATTAAAATCTAATATTAATCAATCTGATGTTGAAGACGTTAAAGCAAAAAGCGTAAGAAAAAACGCAAAAGAATCTTCTAAGAAATCAGATGAAAAAGCGGAACAAAAACAAAATATTCCGCAGGTAACATATACAAAAAAATACAATCAACGAGTATATCATATTTCCCGCCAAAAACTTGTCGGCAAGTGGCAAGTAAAATTAGCGGGATCTGACAAAGTAATTAAGTTTTTTGACACACAGTTAGAAGCAATTAATTTTGCTAAAGCATTAGTAAAGACACAAGGTGGTTCTATTCGCATTCATTCCGTTGTTGGAAAAATGCGAAAAGGATAAAATTTTCTTTACAAGTACTATCTTCGCGTATAAGGTGATTTTATGAAAAAATATTTTAAACGCGTCTGGGATATTTTAAAAGGATATCGAGGCGCATACATTTTTTATTTCTTTTTACAATTTTGTTCTGTTTTTATCATGATTTTATCGACTTACACCGCCAAGATCTTGAGCGATACCATCACAAAAGACATTTTAAATTCTGATCGATTAGGTGTTGTTGGCGGTTGGGTTGTGACATTATATGGTGGTGCTGAATTTTTGATTAACAATCTATGGATTTTTGCCATCATTTATATTGCGATTGCCATTTTGGGCGCAGGATTTTCTATTTGGCGTATTGTCTTAAGAGGAAAAATGACAACTGCTATCTCTAAAAAAATTATGATGAATCTTTTTTATCATATTGAAAGGCTGCCGTATCCATACTTAAAAAAGTGTAAAAGCGGTGATATTATTCAAACATGCACTCGTGACGAGGCTGTCTTAAGACGATTTGTTATTTTTCAAACTTCACAAGTTGTTTGGACTTTCTACATTGTTATATTAGCTGGCTTGATTTTGTTTTCAATCGATTGGAAATTAGCATTAGTATCAATGGCTTTAATGCCAGTATTGTTTATTTATGCATTCTTTTTATCTAAGAAAGTGAGAAAGGCTTATCGTGCAACAGACGATTCCGAGGGTTTAGTGACTGCTAAAATTGAAGAAAATTTAAATTCTGTTCGCGTTGTTAAAGCTTACAATAATGAAAAATATGAAATTAATGCCTTTGACCATTATTTAAATGATTTTAAAGCTAAATTTATTTCTTGGAAAAAAATCTCATCATTTTTTTCATCTTCTAGCGATATTTTGGTATTTGGTCAAATGCTTTTAACGATGTTATATGGCGGATATTTAACTGCGATTGGTGAAATATCGGTTGGAACTTTTATTTTAGCTAATTCTTTTTCAACAATGATTGTTTGGCCACTAAGAGACTGCGCAAGAATTTTAAGCGACGCAGCGCGTGCTGTCGTTGCGCTTGATCGAATGGATTTAATTTTAAAAGAACCAATCGAAGATATTAATTCAGGAACAAAACCACCTATCCATGGTGACATTGTTTTTGATAGGACAAGTTTTATTTACGACGATGGTGACGAGGCTGTTTTAAATGATATATCCTTACATATAAAACCAGGCGAAACCATTGCAATAATGGGGAAAACTGGTTCTGGAAAATCAACGTTATCGCATTTATTGACTCGATTATATGATTATACAGGTGGGTCAATTAAATTAGATGGTGTTGAATTAAATACAATTTCAAAAGAATGGCTGCGGAAAAATATTTCTTGTGTTTTGCAAGAACCATTTTTATTTTCTAAAACTATTATCAACAATATTAAAATTGCTTATAAAAATGTTAGCGATGAAGAAGTTTATAAGGCAGCAAAAATTGCTGCAATTGATGAAAGCATACGTGAATTTAAAGATGGTTATGACACTCCTGTAGGTGAAAATGGAATAACATTAAGTGGTGGTCAAAAACAAAGAGTTGCAATTGCTAGATCTTTGATTAATAATGCCCCAATCTTGATTTTTGATGATTCTTTAAGCGCGGTTGATACTGAAACGGATATTAAAATTAGAAAAGCTTTAGCAAAGCGTTCTAAACAATCAACCACAATCATTATTACACATCGTGTTGCGACTGCTATTGATGCTGATAAAATTGTTGTTTTGGAAAATGGAAAAATTTCTCAATTAGGTAAGCATCAAGACTTGATCAAACAAGAAGGTTTATACAAAAATCTTTTTGATATTCAAACAAGAATGGTGTAAGGAGGTGAATAATAGATATGTCTACATTTGTTTTTAAAGAAGAAAGTTTACCCAAAAAACTAAATTTTGGAATTTGGTTTAAAATTTTAAAATATGCCTTAGACAAATGGTATTACATGTTAGGCATAGTGGTATCGTTAATTATCATATCTTTCTATGATTCGTCTTTTACACCCTTAATGAACGCTTCGATGGTTGATTCGTTAAGATATCATCAAGCAGGAACCGAATTGATAATTAAATGCGATTTGATATTTGGGATTCATTTTGAAGTAAATTTCTTTTGGTTTGCAATTATAATGGTCGCAGGTATATTGCTGCGTTCCGTATTCATTTTTATTAATTTCTTTGTAACTAATTTATTGGAATGTCATCTTTCTTTTACATTGCGTCGAAAAGCTTTTAAAAGGGTCCAAGAGTTATCCTTTTCTTATTTTGATAAAACTCCAAAAGGATGGTTGATAGCTCGCTTGCAAAGCGATTGCAGTGACATTTCTGAAATGGTTGCTTGGGTCATGTTCAATTTATTTTGGATAATGTTTGATTTACTGTTTTCATTAGTTTCAATGTTTACATTATCTTGGAAACTATCATTAGTCATTTTGGCGACGACTCCAATTTTAATCATTGCTCTGCCTTTATTTCAAAAACGATTATTAAAATTGCATCGTATTTCTAGAAATGCTTATTCAAATTTTGTCAGATGGTTGGCAGAAGTAATTTCTGGTAGTAAAACTATTAAAACATTAGCTATTGAAGACGAAGTTGAAAACGAAGCGGTAGAAGTGACAGAAGATATCAAAAACAAACGTTTTAAAGCGATGGTTCAAAATGCATATATTTATCCTTTAATATCGATTATGTCGGCTATTACATGTGGATTGATTGTCGTGTTTGGATCGACAATATTTGGATTGCAAAACGATGTAAAAATGTTTGTTGCATTTATTGGATTTGTTTCTGCTATATATAATCCAATTCAAAATTTTTCTGAAATATTTGCTGATTTTATGGCAAATCAAGCGAGCGTGGAAAAGGTTTTGCAGTTAGTCAATACTCAACCAGAAATCGTTGACACACCAGAAGTTATTGCTAAATATGGTACTTTATTCGATAACAAAATAGAAAATTTTGAGCCGATGGAAGGCGATATTGTCTTCAAAGACATCTCTTTTTCATATGATAATAATATCGAGGTTATTCATCACCTTAATTTGCATATTAGAAAAGGAGAGACGGTAGCAATTGTTGGTGAAACTGGTTCTGGAAAGACAACAACTGTAAATTTATTGTGCCGTTTTTATGAGCCAACATCAGGACAATTATTAATTGATGGAGTAGATTACAAGAAACGTTCTGTTGGTTGGATTAGATCGAATATAGGATATGTTCAACAAAATCCATTTGTTTTTAACGGGACATTTAAAGACAATATAAAATATGGAAAATTGAATGCTAGTGATGAAGAAGTTGTTGCAGCAGCTAAAATAGTTGACATTCATGATTTTATTATGGCTCAACCCAATGGATATGAAACAGTTTTAGAAGATGGAGGAAATCAGTTGAGTTTAGGCCAAAAGCAATTAATTTCTTTTGCAAGAGCGGTGCTTCGAAACCCCAAAATAATGATTTTAGATGAAGCCACATCCAGTGTTGATACCGAAACAGAAGCCACAATTCAAAAAGCTATTAATAATGTATTAAAAGGGCGCACATCTATTATGATTGCTCACCGTCTTTCTACTGTTGTCGATGCTGATAGAATTATTGTTATGAGCGATGGAGTAATTGTAGAAGAAGGTTCGCACATCGATTTAATTAATAAAAAAGGATGGTACCACCATCTATATATGAATCAATTTAAAGAACTTAATATCGATGATCAAATTGAGCAATACGATTCACAAATTAAGAATAAAAATATTAAACTTTAAATTTGGTTTGTTTGATAAATTCTTCAAATGAAGTCCCATTAGTTCTTAAATGTTTTTTATTCAACAATTTTAATTCTTTTAAAGCTATTTTTGATATTTTTATTTTTTGCGATAATGTATCAAATTTAGCAAAATAAATATCGGCTATTAAAGATAAAAAACGGCGCCATGCAAATCGTTTGAATATTTTTAAAAGTTTCTTGTCATTAAAAAAATCAATAAGATATCTTATAGTAGCATTAACTTTGATATTATCGCCAATTCTTTTGTTTTTTTTAGTAATAGAAGTAGGATTAGATTTATTGTAATAAATTAGTCTATCTTTAATAGAGACAACTTTGTTAGCGAATTTGAAAATTAAGAAGTTGGCCATAAAATCTTCATACATAAAATTTTCATTTGGCGCGACTAATTTTTTTGCTATATCTTTAATCAACTCACTTCTATACATTTTCGTATACATGAAGCCGCGAATATATGAATCACCAAACAACGCTTTGATTGCCTGATAACTATTTAAAATTTTAAATTTTTCAAAAAGATTTGCATGGTTTTTGCCATTTTTTACAAAAAATAATGAGCAATTCACAACGTCAGCATCGTATTTTGTTATTGTCTTATACATAGTTTTTAACATAGATGGGTGATAGGTATCATCGCCATCTAAAAAACATGCATATTTTCCATTTGCTTTATCTAATCCTGCAAAACGAACATTTAACAATTGATGGCAATCGACATTAATTAAAAAAACATTATTAAAACGCTCGACATATCTTTTGATTATATTAGCGCTATCATCGCTTGAATTATCATTAACTACAATAATTTCATAAGGGTGGTCAAAATCTTGATTTAGGCAAGACTCGATTGCTTTTCCAATATAATCTTGATTATTATAGCAAATAATAATAATCGATATTAATGGCGCTTCTTTTTCCATATTCTAATTATCTTATATTTTTAGAATAATGCAACAAACGATAATTTTAGATGAAAATTGTAAATATTTATGACATATTTATTAATATGAAATTTAAAAGAAGTTTATCTTTGTTGATTTTGTTTCCCACCTTGTTTGTGTCATCATGCGGGTTTTCTGGAACAATTTGGGATTGGTTCAATAATAAAAGCGAACAAAATATTTCCGAATATGATGAAGGGTTGATAGTTTATGAAAATTCCAATGAATTAAAGACTAATAGAGGCGGAGGATTAATTGAAGATTATCCAAATACTATTACTTCTAAATTGGAATATGATTATGTCGATTACACATCTAATTGTTTTTATAGTGGTATTGATTCAATGCCTTCGACAGGAGATGTCAATATTTTAGTAATTCCTGTTAAGTTTAAAGACTATTCTAAAAACGCTGATGAAACGACTAGATCAAAGATTTTTAATGCTTATTTTGGAAATTATTATTCGACTGGTTGGCATAGCGTTGCGTCTTATTTTTATGAGTGTTCTTATGGAACATTGAGGATATCTGGCGTTGTTTCAGACTGGTATGCCCCAAATAAAGCAACTAGTGATTTAAAAAATTCTGATTCAACTTCTTCATTAGTAAAAAGTGCTTTTGAATGGTATAAACAAAAATACAATTCTGATGGACAAGAATTTGATGCGGATAAAGACGGATTCATCGATTGTATCTGCTTAGTCTATAATGCTCCAAGCAATTATTTAAACAATGATAATTTATGGGCATATACTTATTGGTTGCAAGAAACGACGGTTGGAAATGTTAACGAGCCAAAACCCAATACATATATGTGGAGCAGTGTATCTTTTATGGATGAAAGCGCGCGTATTTCTATCGATGCCCATACATATATTCATGAGATGGGTCATGTTATGGGGTTGGATGATTATTATAATTATGATTCCAATAGCCGCTATGGTGCTGCTGGTGGTTTTATAATGCAAGATTATAATGTTGGAGACCACGATCCTTTTTCAAAAATGGCGTTAGGATGGGTTAATCCTACTTTTATTAGTGGTTCAACAACTTTGACCATAGAACCATTTTCTACGACAGGGCAAGTTCTCATTTTTAAAAATGGCACTGATATGATATCTCCTTTTGACGAATATATAGCAGTTGATTTTTATAGTCCGACAAATTTAAACAAACAGGATTCTTCTTATTTATATAATGTAGGATATCCAAAAGGTCCAACTCAATATGGTATAAGAGTATGGCATGTTGATGCGCGTCTTATACAAGATTATAATCCCAATTCTTCTTCATATTTATTAACTAACACGATTGAAAAAAATCATGATTATTTAATGGCAATGTCCAATTCGACTGATTCAGAATATGGAAGCGTTATTAAATCTTTTAATGAATATAAATTATTGCATTTGCTGCAACAACAAAATGTCAATACTTTTAAAAATGGTTCATTTTTTTCAAGCAAGGATTTGTGGTTGCAAGGGGACTCGTTTTCAATGGAGGAGTATAAATCGTTTTTTGTCAATGCTGGTCGTTTAAACTCTAACAAATATTTAAATTTTTCTTTTAATATTTTAGAATTGTCTTCAAAATCAGCAACAATAGAGGTGGTAATGTAAATGGAAGAAATAATTTTTAAAAACAAACCGATAAAAATTTTAGAAAAATTAGGCAATCATCATTTTAAAGTGAGTTATAAAAATAAAGTATTTGTAATTAGAGATTTTAATATTGATTCAGATGAATTTAAAAATTTTTTAAAGTATCAAAAGCGTTTGCAAATTTCTGGTGTGAGAATTCCAAAGATTAAAAAAATTGACAAAAAAAATCAACTAGTTTTAATGGAGTATGTTCAAGGGAAAAGTGTTTTTGAAACACTGTTAACTCAGGACTTAGGGGAGCCATATTTCCAACAAATTTTTGAAGCATCATGGTATGCTGATCATGAAAAAATAACACTTGATTTTTATCCTCATAATTGGATAATGTCTGATAAAAATCTTTTATATTATATGCCTTTTAATTATGCTGATGGAATTGATGATAAAGCGCCTTTTAAAACAACGATGATTAAGTTTTGGTTTTTTACTAAAGAGTTTTATGAATACGCTAAATCAAAAGGAGCAATTGTTGATAAATCTAGATTAAAAGATGAATATGAAACAAATAAACAAATTGTTTTAACTGTAGTTCAATATTATTTTTAATAGTTTCGCATCTTGACAATTTTTTGCGCCTGTTTAAAAATATTTGAGCAAATAAAAGTGTTGACCTTGCCTAACCACTTTGAAAAAACAAGGAGATGATTTAATTGAAACTTACAACTAAAGACATTTGTTACAATGCCATTATCGCTGCTGCATATGTGGCGTTAACGCTTATATCAATCCCTATATCTTATGGAATGGTTCAGTTTAGAATTGCTGAATTTTTTGTTCTTTTAGTCTTTTTTAAAAAGAATTATATTTATGGTATTTGTCTAGGAACTGCCATCGCAAATTTAGGATCAACATTATCGCTTTGGGATGTTTTGTTTGGCACGTTGGCAAGCGCGCTAGCATGCGCCTGCATCATGTTTTCTAAACATTTGCTCATCGCTATTATATATCCAGTTTTATTCAACGCTTTAATCGTGGGCTTTGAACTTTATTGGTTTATTTATAATTTTGGTCCAATTGAAACATTTTTTATTTCAGCTGGATGGGTCGCTTTAGGAGAATTGGTCGTTTTACTTGTATCTTATTTTATTTTGCTTATTTTGAAAAATCGCCACGATTTTAAAGATATAATTAACGCTAGCCAAAATATTGATTTTAAGTTTTGATAATATTTTTATATAATATTAGCCATGAAAAACTTTTATTTAGAAATATTGCATATTGATAGACAAACTGGCGCTAGATATGGAATTCTTCATACTCCTCATGGTGATGTTGAAGTTCCCATGTTTATGCCAGTAGGAACATTGGCGACAGTTAAAACTTTATCACCTGAAGAAATTAAACAATTAGGAGCAGGAGTAATTTTATCTAATACTTACCATTTGTTTTTAAGACCTGGATCTGACATTGTGGAAAAAGCTGGTGGCTTACACAAATTTATGAATTATGACGGGCCTATTTTAACTGATTCTGGTGGTTTCCAAGTATTTTCACTTGCTAAAAAAAGAGATATAAGTGAACAAGGTGTTGTATTTCAATCTCATTTAGATGGCACTAAAATTAATTTTACTCCAGAAAGCGTGATAAAAATCGAAGAGCAATTAGGCGCCGATATTATTATGTCATTTGACGAATGCATTCCTTATCCGGTTAGTTATGAATATGCTAAAGCATCTACTGAAAGAACATTAAGATGGGCAAAACGTGGCAAAGAAGCTCATGTACGAGATGATCAGGCTTTATTTGGAATAGTCCAAGGTGGAGAATTTGAAGATTTAAGGAAGATGTGTGCTGAAGAATTGACTAAAATGGATTTTCCAGGTTATTCAATAGGAGGTACATCAATTGGTGAGCCTAAAGATGTATGCTTAAAAATGGTTGATTATGCTGTTAAATATTTACCCAAAGATAAACCGCGATATTTGATGGGGGTTGGCTCTATTGATTATCTTTTAGAAGGTATAGCCCGCGGAGTTGATATGTTTGATTGCGTTTTACCAACACGTTTGGCAAGACATGGCGCCTTAATGACTAGCAAGGGAAGGGTCAACATCAGAGATGCCAAGTATAAAGATGATTTTTCACCATTGGATGACGAGTGCGATTGTCCAACTTGCCAACATTATACGAAAGCTTATTTAAGACATTTATATGTTTGTGATGAAACTTTTGGTAAACGCCTTTTATCTTTGCATAATGTTCGTTTTTTGATTCGTTTGATGGAGCAAGCTCGTCAAGCAATTAAGGAAGATAGATATGGCGATTTTATGAAAGAAGTATTCGCTAAATTTAACGATAAAAGAGGATTTTAGCATGGATATTGATTTATTTGACTTTGATTTGCCAGAAGATTTAATTGCGCAATATCCTGAACAAAAGCGAGATCATTCTCGTTTATTAGTAATTGATAAAACCAATCAGACCTATCAAGATAAATATTTTTTTGACATTATCGATTATCTTAATCCTGGAGATGTGTTAATTAGAAATAATACGAAAGTGATACCAGCACGTTTGTTAGGAAATAAAAAAGATACTAATGCGCATGTAGAAGTATTGCTATTAAGACAATTAAAAAAAGATATTTGGGAATGCCTTTGTGGTAATGCTAAAGTCATAAAGGAAGGAACAATCATATACTTTGGCGATGGAACTTTATTAGTTGCTAGATGCGTCGAGGTTAAAGACGAGGGAATTCGCATCATGGAAATGATGTATAATGGCATTTTTTTAGAAATATTGGATCAATTAGGAAAGATGCCGCTACCTCCATATATAAAAAAGCAGTTATGCGAAAATGATCGATATCAAACGGTTTATGCAAAAGTAGAAGGAAGCGCTGCTGCTCCAACAGCGGGTTTCCATTTTACTGACGAGCTTTTTGAAAAAATTAAAGCGAAAGGCATTGAAGTAGTGGACATTACTCTTCATATCGGATTAGGTACATTCAGGCCAGTGAAAGTTAAAGATACAAACGATCATATAATGCACGCTGAATATTATGAAATATCTAAACAAGCTGCTGATTTATTGAATATGGCTAAAAGCCAACATCGTCGATTGATTGCCATTGGTACAACTTCTACAAGAACATTAGAGGCAAATATGGATAAATATGGAAAATTTACTCCCACTTTTGAATCGACTAATATTTTTATTCAACCCGGATATCAATTTAAAGCCATTGATGGTTTGATAACCAATTTTCATTTGCCTAAATCAACTTTAATTATGCTTGTTTCTGCTCTTGCCGGTAGAGAGTTTATTTTAAAATGTTATAAGCATGCAGTTTTGAATAAATATCGCTTTTTTTCTTTTGGAGACTCAATGTTTATTCATGGATAGATTAAAAAACATAAATTTTCATTTGTTGATGAAAGACACATTAAAACAAGTAAGCGGAAAACCAAAAATGCTTCTTCATGTTTGCTGTGGACCATGTTTTGCCATTCCCTACACGTATTTAAAAGATTATTTTGACATAACTATCATTTACAACAATTCTAACATTTATCCATACGAAGAATACAAAAGGCGCTTGGATGAATTGAAAAAATATTTGGGTGATATTAAAGCAGATATCGATATTATTGAGCCACAATATGATAATCAAAAATATAACATTGATTTAGAACCATATAAAGACGAAAAAGAAGGTGGCAATCGTTGTTTTATATGCTATGAAAAACGATTGAAAGAAGCGTTTGAATATGCTAGTAAAAATCATTGTGATTATGTCTGTTCTGTCATGAGTATTTCTAGATATAAAAATGCCTTAAAGTTGAATGAAATTGGCTATAAATTGGAAATTTTATTTCCAAATGTAAAATGGTTACCTTGCGATTTCAAAAAAGAAAACGGGTATGAAAAAGAACTGGAAATTTGTCGAAAATACAATCTTTATTTTCAAGATTATTGCGGCTGCAAATATAGTTATAAAAAAAGACTGGAAAAATTAAAAAATGAAGGTTAAAAATGTTTGTTTTATCTTTTTTTGCGACAAAAAAACGGATTGAGTTTTCCAATTTTTTCATATTGGATTTGGTAGTAAAGTAAATTTTTATATTAATTTATTAAATAAAATATTGACATTATGCCTACATATAGGTATATTTTAAACGTTGACTGCGCATTGATGTGCGAGGTTGCCGATACGCCCACAGGCGTTGTCATGAAAGGGCAATCGGGTAATTCGCACTGAGCAAAATGTCTAGCCTGATAAAAATTTAAGGAGGAAAAATCATGGCAAAAACCACCAAAATTAGGGTTCGCTTAAAATCGTTTGATCATGCTAATCTTGATACAAGCGCCGCTAAGATTGTTGAAGCAGCGAAAAATACTGGTGCCAAAGTCGTCGGTCCAGTTCCGCTCCCAACGGAAAAGCAAGTGTTCACTATCTTAAGAGCTGTCCACAAATATAAAGACGCTCGTGAACAATTCGAAATTAGAACGCACAAAAGAATTATCGATATCACCAATCCTAAAAAGGAAACAATTGATGCATTGAGAAATCTAGATTTACCTTCAGGTGTTGATATCGACATTAAATTATAAGGAGGGTAAGACAGATGAAAGCTATTTTAGGACGTAAAATGGGCATGACACAAGTCTTCGCTAATGATGGCACAATGTATGCTGTTACCGTCGTCGAAGTCTTACCAAATGTCGTCACTCAAGTCAAAACCTTAGAAAAGGATGGCTATGAAGCTGTGCAAGTTGGTTATGAAGATAAAAAAGAAAGCCGTACCAACAAGTGTATCCGAGGCATTGATTTAAAAGCTGGTACCACATGCAAATATCATCACGCTGAATTAAAGGGCGATGAAATGAAAAATTATAAAGTAGGAGATGTCATTACTTGCGATTTATTCAAAGCTGGTGATGTCGTCGACGTAATTGGAACTAGCAAAGGTCACGGATATGCCGGCGTTATCAAAAGATGGAATCACCACATCGGTCCAAAAGGACATGGTTCCGGATATCATCGCGGTCAAGGATCATTTGCAAATAATGGTCGTTGCAACAACCGCGTCATTCCTGGTAAAAAGATGTCTGGTCACATGGGGAATAAATCGGTTACTGTATTAAACCTTGTTGTGGTCGATAGCAACGTAGAAAAAGGCTATTTATTAATTAAAGGTGCCTTACCAGGTTCAAAAAAATCTTTGGTGACAGTAAGAAGCCCAATCAAAACTCAAAAAGGCACCCCAGTTGTCAAAGAACTAATCAATCGTGCTCCAAAAGCTGAAGAACCAGCTGAAGGAAATAATTAATTTGGACGGAAAGGAGAAAAACTATGGCAGAAAAGAAAACAGTCAGCGTTAAAGTTTATAATCAAGCTGGTGAAGAAGTTTCCAAAATGAGTTTATCCGCTCGCGTCTTCGGAATTGAACCTAACACTCAAGTTATGTTTGATGCCGTCCAAGTTTATCAAGCTAATTCTCGTCAAGGAACTGCTAAAACTAAAGTGAGACATGAAGTCAGTGGTGGTGGTAAAAAACCATGGCGTCAAAAAGGCACCGGACGTGCGAGAGCCGGATCTAGCCGTTCTCCAATTTGGGTTGGTGGTGGAACCGTGTTTGGTCCTACTGGTGAACAAAATTGGAAATTATCTCAAAACAAAAAAGAACACAACTTGGCTTTAAGATCAGCATTATCACTTTTAACTAAAAACGGTTTGGTTGTTGTTGATGAAATGAAATTTGCTGAAAAGAAAACCAAAAACTTCCGCGAGATGCTCAAAGCTTTAAAAACTGGCGATAAAGTATTAGTTGTCGCGGAAACCTTGGATGATAACTTGGTATGCAGCGCCAACAATCTCAATTGGGTTAAGGTAGTTGTTCCAAGCAATGTCAGTGTCTATGATTTATTAAATGTCGACAATTTACTTATCACCAAGGCAGCCGTCAAACAATTAGAGGAGGCTTTGAACTAGTATGGCAGAAGTTAAAAAAACAGCCAAAAAGGCAACTAAAAAAGAAGAAAAAGTCGAATTGCGATTTGCAAAACCGACTTTTAAAGACTTCGAAGTCATTCTCGCTCCAGTCATCACTGAAAAATCAATGTCATTGATGCAAGAGCAAAACAAAGTAACATTAAAGGTTGCTAATAACACCAATAAGACCGAAGTCAAATTAGCATTTGAAAGACTTTATCAAGTAAAAGTCGTCGATGTCAAAATCTCAAATGTTATTTCGAAAACTAAAACTCGCGGCAGCCGTTATCAAGGTATTGTCGGCGGTTATAAAAAAGCAATCGTTACCATCGCTGAAGGCGAAGCGATTGACTTATTCAAAGAATAGTCATCGTGACTATCACTCAAATATAGGAGGATTAAAATGTCTATTAGAACTTACAAGCCGACGACACCAAGCCGTCGCAACATGACAAACACGACATTTGAAGAAATTACGACATCCACTCCTGAGAAAAGTTTATTAATCAAGAAAACCAAAACAGGCGGAAGAAACAACCAAGGCGTAATTACCACTCGTCATATTGGCGGTGGACACAAACAAAAATATCGTGTCATTGATTTTAAAAGAAATAAGGATAATATTCCTGCTACTGTTAAAACAGTCGAATATGATCCAAACCGCAATGCTTACATTTCATTAGTGGCATACGCCGATGGTGAAAAGCGCTATATCATCTATCCATCTGGTTTAAAAGTCGGAGATAAAATCGTTTCTGGCGAGACTGTTGACATTAAAGTCGGCAATGCCATGGTAATGAAAAACATTCCAGAAGGTACATTTATCCACAATGTTGAATTAACTCCTGGTAAAGGTGCTCAACTATGTCGTGCCGCTGGAACTAGTGCCCAATTGTTAGGTGCTGAAGGCAAATATGTTATCTTGCGTTTAGCTAGCGGTGAAATGCGCAAAGTCTTAAATACTTGCCGCGCTACCATCGGACAAGTTGGCAACTCAGATTATTCCTTAATTAATAAAGGTAAAGCTGGTAAAACAAGATGGTTGGGTACTCGTCCAACTGTTCGTGGTTCGGTCATGAACCCATGCGATCACCCTCATGGTGGTGGTGAAGGTAAATGTCCAGTTGGTCGCGATGCACCAAGAACTCCTTGGGGTAAACGTGCAATGGGTATTAAAACAAGAAAAAATAAAAAAGCATCGACTCAATTAATTATTAGACGTCGAAGCAGAACTAAATAATCGCAAAGGAGGAAAATAAGATGGCAAGAAGTTTGAAAAAAGGACCATTTGTCGATGAACACTTAATGAAAAAAGTGGAAGCATTGGATGCTGCTAATCGTAAAGAAATCATCAAAACTTGGTCAAGAAGAAGTACAATTTATCCAATATTTGTCGGTCATACCTTTGCGGTTTATAACGGCAAAGAACATATCTCAGTTTATGTCACCGAAGATATGGTCGGCCATAAATTAGGGGAATTTGCCCCAACTAGAAAATATAGCGGTCACCACGGCAATAATGCTGCTGATAAAGCCGCTAGCAAATAGGAGGTCTTATGGCAACAAAGAAAAAAGCTGAAGTCGTCGCTAACGAAGATGTCAAAGAAGTAAAAGAAGAAGTTAAAGAAACTACTCCAAAAGCTAAAAAGACAACAAAAAAAGCGGCAACTAAAACCGAAGCAAAGGCCAAAAAGGCCGAAAAAGTCGAAAAAGTTAAACCAGCCAAACCAACTCCAACCGAAGCTAGAGCAATCGCTAAAAACATTCGTACTACTCCTCGCAAAGTTAGATTGGTTATCGACTTAGTTAGAAATAAGGATGTTAAAGAAGCATTAGGCATCTTAAACAATGTTAATAAAGCTGCAACAAGTGATGTTATCAAAGTTATTAAATCCGCTGCCGCTAATGCAACTAATAACTTCGGCATGGATGAATCTAGATTATATATCGCTGAAATTTATGCCAATGATGGCATTAGAATGAAAAGATATTTGCCACGTGCTAAAGGCAGCGCATCTGGCATGGTTAAAAGAGCCGCTAACGTCACAGTAGTGGTCAAGATGAGATAAGGAGGGAAAAACAATGGGTCAAAAAGTTAATCCAGTCGGTATGCGTGTTGGCGTCAACCGTAATTGGACATCGCGTTGGTATGCTAACGATCAACAATTCCATGTCTTCTTGAATGAAGATATTAAAATCCGCGAATATCTCATCAAAGAATTAAAAGATGCGATGTTGTCTCATGTCGAAATCGAAAGACAAAAAACCGATAAAGGTAACAATGTCGTTGTCATGGTGTTTGTCGCTCGTCCTGGTGTGGTTATCGGACAAGAAGGTGCAAACATCAACAAAATTAAGAATGAATTATCAAAATTAGTTAAAGATGGCAACTTACGTGTTGATGTTGTCGAAGTCAAACAACCTGATTTAGATGCTACATTAGTTGCTCAAAGCATCGCTAAACAATTAGAAGAACGCGCTAGTTTCAGAACTGCTCAAAAGAAAGCTATTCAACGCGTTCGCAAAGCTGGTGCTAAAGGTTGCCGTACCTTGGTCTCTGGTCGTTTAGGTGGAGCTGAAATTGCTAGAAGCGAAGGCTATAAAGAAGGCATTATCCCTTTACATACATTAAGAAGCGACATCGACTATGCTGTTGCTGAAGCTGCTACGACCTATGGTCGTATTGGTGTGAAAGTTTGGATCTGCCGTGGCGAAATTCGTCCTAGCGTCAAATCTCAAGATAAAGGAGGAGACAAATAATGTTACAACCAAAAAGAGTAAAATACCGTCGTCCTCATCGTGTCTATTACGAAGGCAAATCTAAAGCTGGCAATAAAGTCGACTTTGGTGAATTCGGTTTGCAAGCTGCAGAAGGTGCTTGGATTACTGCTAATCAAATTGAAGCAGCTCGTATCGTTTTATCAAGATATACTAATCGTTCTGGTCAAGTGTGGATTCGCATTTTCCCACATATTGGCAAAACCGTAAAAGCAGCTGGAACTCGTATGGGTTCTGGTAAAGGTAGCCCAGAAAAATGGGTTGCAGTTGTCAAAACTGGTCGCGTTATGTTTGAAATTGGCGGTGTTCCAGAAGCAACTGCTCGTGAAGCTTTGCGCTTAGCCGCGTATAAACTTCCAATTAAATGCAAAGTGGTAGTAAAGGAGAGCAAATAACGATGAAACTCAACGAAATCCGTGAGATGTCGACTGGCGAATTAAACACCAAAGTTTATGAGCTTAAAGAACAGCTCTTCGAACTTCGCCGTAAAAAAGCTGTGGGTGCTTTAGAACATGGTGAAGAAGTCACTCGCGTCAGAAAAGACATCGCGCGTTGCTTAATGGTATTAAGAGAACGCGAATTAAACATCAATGTTAAAAAATAAGGAGGAGCAATGATATGTTAGAAAGAAATCACCGCAACGTCATTCAAGGCGTCGTCATCTCAAACAAAAACGATAAAACCATTGTCGTCCTTGTTGAAACCCACAAAAAAGATAAAAAATATGGTAAACGTGTCAAATATCGTAAAAAATATTATGTTCACGATGAATTAAATACTGCCAAAGTTGGTGATACTGTCACCATTATGGGCACTAGACCTTTATCTGCTACCAAACGTTTCCGCTTGGTTTCCATTGATAAAAAGGCCGAAATGTCTGTTAAAGAAGCTGAGGCAGAATTAAAAGAAGAAATTTTGTCTGGCGAAATTGCAAATGATGCTAAGGAGGGCGAATAAGTATGATTCAAACTGAAACAAATCTTGTTGTTGCTGATAATTCGGGTGCCCGTAGCGTACGTGCGTTCCGCTTATATGGTGGATCACATCGTAAATCTGCTAGCGTCGGGGATGTCGTCTTGTGCGCTGTTAAAGACGCTATTCCAAACGGCAAAGTCAAAAAAGGCGATGTAGTTAAAGCAGTTATTGTCAGAACTAAATATCCAATTCAAAGAGCTGATGGATCGACGATTCGTTTCGATGATAACGCCGTTGTAATTATTAATGATGACAAGGCGCCTATCGGAACTCGTGTCTTTGGTCCTGTTGCACGTGAATTAAGAGAAAAAGGCGAAGAAGGATTCATGAAGATTGTCTCTCTCGCCCTTGAAGTCTTATAAGGAGGAAAGCGATATGAATATCAAAAAAGGCGACAAAGTTATTGTCATCGCTGGCCGTGATAAGGGCAAAGAAGGCGTCGTCCAAGTTGTGTATCCTAAACTCGACAAAGTCGTCGTCGAAAATATCAATGTTCGCAAAAAACATAAAAAACCATCACAAAAAAATCCAGAGGGAAGCATTGTTGAAGTTTATGCTCCAATTCATGTTTCCAATGTGATGTTAGTTGATCCTAAGACTAAAAAACCAACCCGTGTTGGACATAAAGAAGTCAAAGGTAAAAAAGTAAGAGTCACCAAAGCTAGTGGCTCAGTAATCTAATAAGGAGGGACATATGGCAGAAGAAAAGAAAACCGCGACTGCTAAAAAACCAGCAGCTGCTAAGGCTAAAAAGGCCGAAACGGTGAGCGAAACCAAAACCACTGTCGCTCCTGAAGCTAATCGCGTCAACCGCGTCAAAGCTAAATATGATTCTGAAATTAAAAAAGCACTGATGGAAAAATTTAATTACACTTCCGTCATGCAAGTGCCAGAAATCAAAAAAATAGTAATTAATATTGGTGTTGGTGATGCTTTAACTGACGGAAAACGTTTAGAAGAAGCCGTCAATGAGTTATCTCTTATTGCTGGCCAACATCCAGTAGTTACTAAAGCTAAAAAATCAATCGCTAATTATAAGTTAAGAGCTGGTCAAGAAATCGGTTGTAAAGTTACTTTACGCGGAACAAGAATGTATGAATTTTATGATAAATTAGTTTCTATCGCCTTGCCACGCGTTCGTGACTTCCGCGGCGTCAATCCTAATGCTTTTGATGGACGTGGCAACTATACACTTGGTGTAAAAGAACAATTGATTTTCCCAGAAATTGATTATGATAAAGTCAGTAAAATTAGAGGTATGGACATTGTTATTGTCACATCTGCTAACACTGATGAAGAAGCGTTTGCCTTATTGACATTATTAGGCATGCCGTTTGCTAAATAAGAAAGGAGTCCGAAATGGCAAAGACAAGTAAAAAAATTCGTTGCGCTAGACCACAAAAATTTAAGGTCAGAGAATATACTCGTTGTGAACGTTGCGGACGTCCTCACGCTGTCTATTCTAAATTCCATTTATGCCGCATTTGCTTAAGAGAATTAGCATATAAAGGTGAAATTCCTGGCATGAAAAAATCATCTTGGTAAAAAGGAGGAAACTTAACGTATGATGACAGATCCAATCGCGGATATGCTTACCCGCATTCGCAACGCCAATCAACTTCGCTTAGAAAGCGTTAAGATGCC
This sequence comes from uncultured bacterium, assembly GCA_949283025.1. GTDB lineage: Bacteria > Bacillota_I > Bacilli_A > RFN20 > CAG-826 > CAJOOD01. The sequence continues at coordinate 122,358 of CASDRB010000012.1, read as the reverse complement.
TTCCAGCAAGATGAAAGTGGAAATTGCGAAAATCTTAAAAGAAGAAGGCTTCATCGTTGACTATGCAGTTGAAGGTGATGCTAAAAAAGAATTGACAATCAATTTAAAATACGCTGCCAATGGCACTCGTGTTATTTCTGGATTAAAGAAAATTTCTAAACCAGGTTTACGCGTCAACGTTGGCTGTGCAAATATTCCTACCGTTTTAAAAGGCTTAGGCATTGCTATCATCTCCACTTCAAAAGGTGTGATGACTGGCACTCAAGCTAAAACATTAGGAATTGGTGGCGAAATTCTCGCCTATGTTTGGTAGGAGGATAATTATTTATGTCACGTATTGGAAACAAAATTATTATCGTCCCAGAAGGTGTCAAAGTTACCATTGATGGTTCAAATGTGACTTGTCAAGGTGCAAAAGGAACATTAACCGTTACTTTAAATCATGGTATTGAAGCTCAATTAAACGGAAATGAAATTAAAGTAATTCGTCAAAACGATACCAAACAAGTTAAACAAAATCATGGTACTAGTCGCGCTAACTTACATAACGCTATAGTTGGTGTCCATGATGGATATACTAAAATATTGCAAATGGAAGGTATTGGTTACAAGGCTGTTATGCAAGGCGAGTCGATTGTTTTATCGGCGGGCTATTCTCACACCGTTACCATTCATCCAGATGCTGGTGTTAAAATTAGCGTAGCACAAGTTAATAACAAGCCAGAAATCACCGTTTCTGGTATTGATAAACAAGCAGTTGGTCAAACTGCAGCACGCATTAGAGAAGTTCGTCGTCCAGAACCTTACTTAGGTAAAGGTATTAGATATAAAGGTGAACGTATCATCTTAAAAGAAGGCAAACGTGCTGCCGGTGGAAAGAAATAAGGAGGTAAAGATGCATGATTAAAAAAGAATCTAAAAACGTTGCTCGCATTCGTCGTCACAAACGTGTTCGCGCTAAATTGTTCGGCGCATCTTGTGTTCCAACTCTTCCACGTTTATGTGTCTATCGTTCAAATAAACACATTGAAGTTCAATTGATTGATGATGTTAAAGGAACAACTTTGGCTTCATCTTCTTCAGTCGCCCTTAAATTAGCAAATGGTTCAAATATTGAAGCTGCTGCTAAAGTTGGCGAAGATATCGCTAAAAAAGCATTAGCTTTAAAAATTGAAAATGTCGTCTTTGATCGTTCTGGTTATATCTACCATGGCCGTATCAAAGCTCTTGCTGAAGCTGCTCGCAATAGCGGCTTGAAATTCTAGGAGGAATAATACTGCATGGAAGAAAAAGAATTAAATGTCGCTAGCGAAGCGACTAATGAAGCTCCTAAAACTGAAGAAAATAAACCAACTGAAAATCGCGCTCCACGCGGCGATCGTCGTCCACGTCGCGACGGCGCTAAAAAAGGAGAAAGACGTTTCAATCGCGGTGAACGAGATAAAAAAGAATACGAGGAAAGAGTTGTTGCTATCAATCGTGTTTGCAAAACCGTTAAAGGTGGCCGCCGCATGAAATTCTCTGCTCTTGTCGTCGTCGGTGATGGCAAAGGAAATTATGGATTTGGAACTGGCAAAGCTGGTGAAGTCCCAGATGCAATTAAAAAAGCATTAGAGGCTGCTAAAAAGAATATGTTTACTATTCACATTACTAAAACCGGTACTTTAGCCCATGAAGTGGTTGGTAAATTTGGCGCTTGCTCAGTTTATCTAAAATCCGCTCCTGAAGGTACTGGTATCATTGCCGGTGGTCCAGTTCGTGCTATCTTAGAATTGGCAGGCGTTAGAAACGTTTGTTCAAAAGTTTATGGTAGCCGCGCTCCAATCAACATTATTAGAGCTACTAATCAAGGTCTTGAAAGTTTACACACCTATAGTGAAGTCATGGCTTTACGTGGTAAATAAAGTAAAGATAATTATAATTTAGTATAGGAGGTGTAAATATGAAACTGCATGAACTCGAAGCAACACAAGGTTCTAGAAATAAAAACTTCCGCGTTGGTCGCGGTGTTGGATCTGGCAACGGAAAGACTTCTGGCCGTGGTCAAAAAGGTCAAAATGCTAGAACTAGCGGCGGTGTCCGTTTAGGATTCGAAGGTGGTCAAATGCCCATCTATCGTCGTTTGCCAAAACGTGGATTTAATAATATTAACCACAATGAATATGCTATCGTGAACATCGCTTCTTTGAATAAATTTAAAGAAGGAACAGTTGTCACCCCAGCTTTATTAGTCGAAAGTGGTTTAGTCCGCAAAGAATTTGACGGCGTTAAAATTTTAGGAAATGGTGAATTGACTGTTAAATTAACAGTTCAAGCTAATAAATTTTCAAAATCTGCCGTTGAAGCGATTGAAAAAGCAGGTGGAAAAGCTGAGGTAATCTAATATGAAGAAGATTCTCTCCATTTTAAAAAATAAGGAGATTATGAATAGAATCTTCTTTACCATCATGATTCTATTTGTCTTTAGAATCGGAGCCTTGATTACCGTTCCAGGTGTTGATGCTAGCGGTCTTAAAGATTCACTTCAAGGCAATAATGCCTTATCATTGATGAATATGTTAGGCGGTGGCACATTGCAAACATTTTCTATCTTTGCTCTTGGCGTATCGCCTTATATCACGGCTCAAATTATTATTCAACTTTTATCGACCGATGTCTTGCCAGCTTTAAGTGAATTAAAAAGGCAAGGTCAATATGGCCGTAAAAAGATAGATATGGCTACCAGATATTTGACACTTCTTTTAGGAGCTGTTCAAGCATATGGTATCATTCGTACTTTGCAAAGCGGTTCAATGGGAGAAGGTATCACGTTTACATTGTTAGATACATTAGGATCTCAACTTGAATGGCTTGGCTACATTTATCTTGTCATTGTTATGATGGCGGGTTCTATGGTCGTCATGTGGCTTGGCGATCAAATTTCTGTCAAAGGTATTGGCAACGGTATTTCTATGATTATCTTTGCTGGTATTGTTGTCTCATTGCCACAACAAATCGTTGTCGCTTTCCAAAAATGGGTTATGACACAATGGGGTACAGGTAATGAATTAACCGGAATTTTCCAATTCTTGTTGTATATTCTTGTCTTCGTGTTAATAATTGCCTTTGTTGTTTATATTGAATTGGCCAAACGTAAGATTCCTGTTCAACATTCTGGAAAATCTGGCGGTCAAACTCAATCGATGGCCAAGGCTAGCTTCTTGCCGATTAAATTAAATCCAGCTGGAGTTATCCCTGTCATCTTTGCTTCGTCAATATTGATGGCGCCATCTGTTATTGTTGCCTTCATTGATCCGAATTTGACAAGCGCTGAGTGGTTGAATATATTTTCAACTCAAAGTTTATATCAAATGCCAGGAGTCAACGGAACAACATGGGGCATGCCATGGGGTTTAATCATTTATATTATCTTGATATTATTCTTTACGTTCTTTTATTCTAATATCACGATTAACCCTCAACAATTGGCTGAAAATTTCCAAAAAAATGGCAGTTATATTCCAGGCATCCGTCCAGGAAATGAAACCGAACGCTATGTTCGAAAAGTGTTAAATCGCATTTGTGTTATTGGTGCTTTATCATTAACATTTATCGCAGCCTTACCTGTCGTTTTGACTTTATCTGGAATTTTTGGAAACGAAACATCATTAGCTTTAGGCGGTACTGGTTTAATTATCGTCGTTGGCGTCGCCTTAGAATTAAATAACCAAATTGATGGTTTACTAGCTGGTAAGTCATTTGATGAAGTTATTGCTGGTGGAGGTGCAAATTAATGTTGAAGAATATAATTCTTATGGGTCCTCCAGGTGCTGGAAAAGGGACGCAAGCTAAAAAATTAGTCAGCGAATTCAATCTTGTTCATATTTCTACTGGTGATATGTTTAGAGATGCAATTAAAGCTGGCACTGAATTGGGCTTAATGGCTCAAAGTTACATCAATCGAGGTGATTTGGTTCCAGATGAAGTAACAATCGGTATCGTTAAAGAACGTTTAGCGATGGAAGATTGTGCTAGCGGATTCTTGTTGGATGGCTTTCCAAGAACTATTCCTCAAGCTGAAGCTTTAGAAAAAATTGGCCAAGAAATCTCAAGACCAATTGACGTTGTAATCAATATTGATTGCGACAAAAACGAATTGATACGTCGAATTTCAGGGCGCCGTGTTTGCAAAAATTGTGGCGCTCCATATCATGTCGATACTATGAAGCCAAAAGTTGATGGTGTATGCGATATTTGTGGTGGGCCTTTATATCAACGAAAAGATGATAATAAAGACGCATTAGAAGTTCGGTTAGGCCATTATGTCAATCAAACAAAACCTTTGCTTGATTATTATCAAAATAAGGGATTGTTAAAAACCTTTGATGGTTCAATTGGCAGCGACGTATTATTCGATGACTTAACTAAATTAATCAGAGGTCAAAAATAATCATGATTGAGTGCAAGTCAAAACGTGAAATTGAATTGATGCGTAAGGCAGGGGCGATTGTGGCTAGTGTTTTTAAGGGAATACAACCTCATATCAAACCTGGTGTATCAACTCAAGAGCTCGCTGATATTGCCGAAAATATTATTCGTTCTCAAGGAGCCACCCCAACTTTTAAAGGTTATGGGGGGTTCCCTGGAGCGATATGCGTCTCTATCAACGAAACTTTAATTCATGGTATTCCTTCTAAAAAAGTTATTTTAAAAGAAGGCGACATCGTATCATTAGATGTCGGCGCAACATATAATGGTTATTGTGGTGATGCTTGTCGCACTTATCCTGTTGGGCAAGTGAGCGATGAAGCAGCTAGATTAATGAAAGTGACCGAAGAAAGTTTCTGGTATGGTGTTTCTAAAATCAAACCAGGAATTCGACTTGGCGATGTTTCTAACGCTATTCAACAGTATAATGAAAGCCACGGCTATTCAATTCCGCGCGATTATACTGGACATGGCATTGGCACGCACCTTCATGAAGATCCTATGATTCCTAATTATGGTAAAGCAGGGACTGGGCCAATTTTATTAGAAGGAATGTGCTTAGCTATCGAACCGATGGTAGCATCTGGAAAGCATCAAACGCGTGTCCTTCCTGATGAATGGACAGTCAAAATGAGAGATGGGAAATTATCTGCTCATTATGAAAACACCATTGTCGTCACTAGCGACGGATACGAGGTTCTCACCACCTACGAAGGAGAAAAAATTAATAATGTCAAAAGTTGATGTCATCGAAGTTCAGGCGATTGTTAAAGAAACTCTTCCTAATGCAATGTTTAAGGTTGAGTTAGAAAACGGCGTTGTAATATTGGCTACCGTTTCTGGTAAAATCCGAATGAATTACATTCGCATCCTACCAGGTGATAAAGTTACCGTCGAAATTTCGCCTTATGATTTAACACGGGGCCGAATAACATTTAGATTTAAATAAAAAGAAAGTCGAGGAATTATTTATGAAAGTAAGACCCTCAGTCAAACCAATTTGTCCTAAGTGCAGAGTTATCAGAAGACATGGAAAATTAATGGTCATCTGCTCTAATCCTAAGCACAAACAAAGACAAGGTTAATTAGGAGGAAATAGAATATATGGCACGTATTGTTGGTGTAGATATTCCAAATGATAAACATATCGTAATCGCCCTTACCTATATTTATGGTATCGGCAAAACAACTGCAAAAAAGATTTGTCAAGCTGCAAAAGTAGATGAACAAACCATCGTTAAAAATTTAACAGATGATCAATTCAATGCGATTCGTGCAGAATTAGCAAATTATAAATTAGAAGGTGATTTAAGAAGAGAAGTCGCCTTAAATATCAAAACATTGCAAGAAATTGGCTGCTATCGTGGTTTGCGTCATCGCAAAGGCCTTCCAGTTCGTGGGCAAAGAACTAAAACCAATGCTCGCACTCGCAAAGGACCACGCAAAACCATCGCTAATAAAAAGCAAGCCAATCAAGGTTAATTGAAAGGAGAAGTAGTTTATGGCAGCAGCAAAGAAAACATCTAGCAAAACTAGAAAAAAGAAAATTAAACGCTCGTTTACTCGTGGCGTTGCTCACATTCATTCCACTTTCAATAACACCATCGTCACTATTTCTGATGAACAAGGAAATGTTATTTCTTGGTCAAGTGCCGGCGCCTTAGGTTATAAAGGTTCTAAAAAATCGACTCCATTTGCCGCTCAACAAGCTGCCGAAGCTTGTGGCAAAGTCGCTTTTGATCAAGGCATTAGACAAGTTGATGTTGATGTCAAAGGTCCGGGTCCAGGACGCGAAGGTGCTATTCGCTCTTTAGCAGTAGCTGGTTTACAAATTTTGTCCATAACGGATAGCACACCTATTCCTCACAATGGTTGCCGTCCACCAAAAAGACCACGTCGATAAATCAACAAGGAGGTTAATTGCATGGTTAAATTACCAGATCCATTTGAAAAATTCAGCATCACTCATGCCGATTATGACGGCAACGAAAATCATGGTCGCTTTGTAATCGAACCGTTGAGCCGCGGATTTGGCCTCACTGTTGGCAACGCCTTAAGAAGAGTTTTATTATCATCTTTACCAGGTGCTAGCATCTATGCGGTAGAGATTAATGGTGCTCGTCATGAGTTCTCGTCTTTAGAAGGTATTGAAGAAGATGTGGCGACCATCATCTTAAATTTAAAAGACTTAATTTTAAAGTTTGATAATTTCTCTGATGAAAATAAACGATTAGTCATTGATGTTCATGGTCCAAGAGTTGTCACTGGCAAGGATATTGTTTGTCCAACTGGTGTCAGCGTCGTTAATTCCGATGTTGTTTTAGCTCATGTCGTCGATGGAGGACATTTACAAGTTGTTTTATATGCTAGATGCGGTCGCGGTTATGTGACCGATGAATACAACAAAGTTTTACATCCTCATTTGCCAGTTGGAGTAATTGCTACTGATAGTAATTATTCTCCTATTGTCAAAGCATCTTATACTGTCGAACCAGCTCGTGTTGGTCACGATTCTCGTTTTGATCGTTTAGTTTTAGAAGTTCAAACTAATGGTTCTTGCACACCGCAAAGTGCATTGGCTCTTGCCAGTAAAATTTTAGTCGACCATTTCTCTAAATATTTAAATTTAGAAGAAATTACTCGCGATATTAATATTGAAAAAGAAGTCGTCGTTCAAGAAGAAAATAAATACGAAAATGTGATGATTGAAGAATTAGACTTATCTGTTCGTTCTTATAATTGCTTGAAACGCGGCGGTATTCAAACTGTTCTTGAATTAACTGAAAAGACTGAAGAAGAAATGATTAAATTTAAGAACTTAGGTAAAAAATCATTGAAAGAAATCAAAGAAAAACTAGCCGCTATTGGTTTAGGCTTTAAAAACTTTGATTAATAAGGAGGAAAGACAATGCCAGCGCAAGGTAGAAAAAATGTCCATGGTAAAGCCGGTGTTAGATTTAAAGCGGCTTATACAAAGAGCAAATATGAAAATATGCTCCGCAACGTCGTTTCCGAATTGATCGTTCATGAGCATGTCACCGTCACTAGTGGTGTTGCTAAAGACTTAATTGTTGAAGCAGAAAAACTAGTTACTTTAACTAAAAAAGAAGACAAAGTTCATGCTCGTCGTTTAGCTGCTAAAGTAGTTAGAAATATCTTTGTTGACGAAGATAAAAAAGTTTCTGCTTTAGATAAATTATTCAACGAAATTGGCCCTCGTTATCAAGACCGAAATGGTGGTAGCGTCGTATCTTATAAAACGATTAATCGTCGTGGAGATAACGCTCAATTGGTTTTGATTGCTTGGACAAAATAACGATTTTCGGATTAATAATCATTAAAAGGAGTCATATGATTGACTCCTTTTCATTTTCCTTTAATTAATGTGTGCAACATGATATCATTCATAACATGAAAATTAGCAAACAGGAAAAAACATATTATCAAAAAAAGTTTAATGACTTAAAAAAAGATGAACGCTTTTTTGAAATGAAAACAATCGTCCATCATCGTCATTCGACAACATATAATCATGTTTGTAAGGTTGGAGAACAAAGTTTAAAATGGGCATATAAATTACCATTTAAATTTAATATAGACGATTTAATATTAGGAAGCATGCTTCATGATTTTTATTTGTATGATCACAATATTAAACATCGCTATAAACATCATTGGTTAAGACATCCGCGCATCTCTTTAAAGAATGCTCAAACATATTTTAATATTAATCATAGAGTTGCAGGGATTATCGTTAATCATATGTGGCCATTAACATTTCTCCATATCCCTAAATCTAAAGAAGCATGGTTGGTTTGTCTTGCGGATAAATATATTGCTATCAAAGAATGTTTTAGAAAAAAGCACAAAAGAAAAAATATTAATTAAATTGAAAACTTTGCAAAACAGGTACAATTTTTGCAATTTTGTTATCTTTTTAAATATATATTCAATTAGCAATTGTTAAATTGCTTTTTTTTAATTATAATTAAAAACGTTATCACATTTACTTTGACGGAGGCTAAAGATGGCTAGATTACAAGAGCACGCTGAAAAGCAAATTCGTGAAATTGTATCACGTTTTCAACATGAGCCGACACCACTGATGATGATTTTGGAAACAATTCAAACTGAATATGGTTACATTCCTATTGAAGTTCAAGAATTGGTTTCAAAGTTATTGAATATCCCTGTCGCAGAAATTTATGGTGTTGTCACATTTTATTCATTTTTTTCTTTAACACCAAAAGGAAAATATGTTATTGGTGTTTGTTTAGGAACTGCATGTTATGTTAAAGGCTCTCAACATGTAATGGATAAATTTGCTGAATTGCTAAATATTAAACCAGGGCAAACAACTGCTGATGGCTTGTTTACTTTGGACGCTTTGCGTTGCATTGGTGCTTGTGGCATTGCACCCGCAATTTCAATTAATGGCAAAGTTTATCCAAAAGTGGATGAGTCCAAAGTTCCTGCAATCATCAATGAATATCATATGAAAGCAAAAGAGGACAATTAATATGGCAGATATCATTAAATCTATGGAGCAACTTCAAGCTCGCATTAAAAATTGCACAAAATGTTTGGATGATAAAATTAATGGCAGAGATGGTAAAAGACATATTGTCGTTTGTGGCGGAACTGGCTGTTTATCATCTGATTCACATGAAATTATCAATGAATTGAACCGTTTAATTAAGGAGCGCGGAATTGAAGACAAAGTAACTGTTAATGTTGTTGGTTGTTTTGGATTTTGTAGTCAAGGACCATTTGTAAAAATATATCCTGAAGACCGTTTATATCACGCAGTTAAGGTGTCTGATTGCACTCGTATTATTGATCAAGACATTATTGGTGGTCAATGCATCGTTGAATTGTTATACGAAGATCCAACCACCCATCAAAAAGTAGAAAAACAAGATGATATCAACTTCTATAAAAAGCAAATTCGAATTGCTTTGCATGGGTGTTCTTTGATTAATCCTGAAATTTTAGATGAAGCTTTAGGATATGATGCTTTCAAAGCATTGGCAAAAGTATTAACTATGCAACCACAAGAAGTTATTGATGAAATATTAACTTCTGGATTGCGTGGTCGCGGCGGTGGAGGATTTCCTACAGGCCGCAAATGGCAATTTGCCAAAGATCAAAACAGCGAAGAAAAATATGTTGTTTGCAATGGCGATGAGGGTGATCCAGGCGCATTTATGGATCGATCGATTTTAGAAGGTAACCCAATCGCTGTCATTGAAGGCATGATGATTGCTGGATATGCAATTGGCGCTAAGAATGGTTATTTTTATGTTCGTGCTGAATATCCAATTGCTGTTGCAAGATTGCGTACTGCTATTCAACAATTAGAAGCTGTTGGTTTATTAGGCGATGATATTTTAGGAAGCGGTTTTTCATTTAGATGCCACGTTCGTTTGGGTGCTGGGGCCTTTGTCTGCGGTGAAGAAACAGCTTTATTAAATTCAATTGAAGGTCAACGTGGTATGCCTCGTCCAAGACCTCCGTTTCCTGCTGTAAAAGGATTGTGGGGTAAACCAACTATTATTAACAATGTTGAAACTTTAGCGGATGTACCTTACATTATTCGTGTCGGTGGCAAGGAGTTTGCTAAAATTGGCACCGAAAAATCAAAAGGCACTAAAGTATTTGCTCTTGGCGGAAAGGTTAATAACGTTGGATTAGTTGAAGTTCCTATGGGAACAACATTAAGAGAATTGATTTTTGATATTGGTGGTGGAATTCCAAATAACAAAAAGTTTAAAGCTATTCAAACTGGCGGTCCATCAGGGGGATGTTTAACTGAAAAAGATTTAGATGTTCCTATTGATTATGATACGTTGATTGCTAGAGGGTCAATGATGGGATCTGGTGGCGCTATTGTTATGGATGAAGACAACTGCATGGTTGATGTTGCAAAATTTTATATGGAATTTATTTGCGACGAATCATGTGGCAAATGTACCCCATGTCGAATTGGAACAAAGCGTATGCTTGAGGTGTTAACAAAAATAACTAAAGGCAAAGGTACTTTGCAAGATATTGAGGATTTAAAAGAATTAGCAAATGCTACTAAAAACAATTCTGTTTGCGGTCTTGGACAAACTGCTGCAAATCCAGTTGCATCAACTATGAATAATTTCCGCGAGGAATATTTAGCCCATGTTGTTGAACATAAATGTCCTGCCCATGTTTGTAAGGCGATGATGTCTTATGAAATTCAGGCAGATAAATGTAAAAAATGTTCTTTATGTGCTCGCAATTGTCCAGTTAATGCAATTAATGGTGTAATAGGTAAAGAACCATATCATATTGACCAAAGTAAATGCATTAAATGCGGTGCTTGCGTTTCAAATTGTCGCTTTGGTGCGATTATTAAAAAATAGGAGGAACAATTCATGGCAATGGTAAATATTAAAATTGAAGGACGTTCCTATCAAGTTGAAGAAGGACTAACTATTTTAGAAGCAGCCAGAAAATGTGGATATAAAATCCCATCGTTATGCGCTTATATGGATGGAAGATGCTCTAAAGCGAGCTGCCGTGTTTGTTTGGTTGAAGTCAAAGGAGCTAGAGGATTGGTTGCTTCGTGTGTCTATCCAGTTAGTGAAGGCATGGAAATAACTATCTCTAGTCAAAAAGCAATTGAAGCACGCCGCACATCAGTTGAATTATTATTATCAAATCACCATAAAAATTGTTTGCAATGCGATAAAAATGGCCGTTGTGAATTATTAGAAGTTTCTAAAATGGTTGGAGCAAGAGAAGGCAAATTTATCGGTGAAATGAGTCCAACAACTTATGATGAAGTCGCGCCATCAATTATTCGTGATACATCTAAATGCATTCTTTGCGGACGTTGCGTGGAAACATGCCGCGAATTGCAAGGAATAGGAATTTTGAGTTTTCAAAAAAGAGGTTTTAAGACCTACGTTGGCCCAACCGAAAATAGAAGTTTTGCTAACTCTCCATGCATGCAATGTGGACAGTGCGTTTTGGTTTGTCCGACTGGTGCTTTGATGGAAAAATCTGAAATTGGTAAAGTCGACAAAGCGATGAAAGAAGGTAAATATGTCATCGTTCAAACCGCCCCAGCAGTTCGTGCTGCTATCGGCGAAGAGTTTGGCGATCGCATCGGCACTCCAGCTACCGGAAAAATGGTGGCTGCTTTGCATCGTTTAGGATTTTATCGTGTTTTTGATGTAAATTTTGGCGCTGATTTAACGATAATGGAAGAAGCAACAGAATTGCTACATAGAATAAAAAATGGCGGTGTTTTACCTCAAATTACATCTTGTTCACCTGGATGGATTAATTATATGGAATATTTTTATTCTGATTTAATTCCAAATGTGTCAACATGCAAATCACCTCATCAAATGCAAGGTGCTATTATCAAAAGTTATTATGCTGAAAATCATGGCATTGATCCAAAAGATTTATTTGTTGTTTCTATTATGCCATGCACTGCAAAAAAATATGAAAAAGAAAGACCTGGCCAAGGCCACGATGGAATAAATGATGTCGATGCTGTTTTGACAACAAGAGAATTGGCAAGGATGATTAAACGTAGCGGCATTGATTGGAAACATTTGCCCGATGAAGAATTTGACGATGATTTAATTGGGTCATATTCTGGAGCCGGTGTTATTTTTGGCGTAACTGGTGGCGTTATGGAAGCAGCGTTAAGAACTGCTTATAAAGTGTTGACTGGTCATGAGCATGATTTAATATCTTTTAAGGAAGTGCGTGGTTTACAAGGGGTTCGAGATGCTGAAATTGATATTAATGGAACTAAAATTAAAGTAGCGATGGCTTCCGGTATGAAATCAGCTAAAGTTTTGCTAGATCAAATCCGTGATGGAAAGTCTCCTTATGCTTTTATTGAGATTATGGGTTGTCCAGGCGGATGTGTTAATGGTGGTGGTCAACCATATGTCAAACCGATGTTTTTACCTAATGAAGATGATGATATTTTATACACATATCGTCAAAAACGCGCTAGTGTATTATACAGCGAAGACGAACGACAAAAAATTCGTCAGTCACATAATAATCCTGACATAATTAAATTATATAAAGATTATTTAGGCGAACCATGTTCAGAAAAAGCTGAGGAATTGCTCCATACTTTCTATAATGCAAATCGAGAAAGATATCCTCATAAATAATTATATTCAATAAGCCGCATAATGCGGCTTATTTTAGTTGATAAATATCAAACATTTAATTTTATATCTTTAAATGATAAAATTTACTTATATTTATGAGAAAGACTAAATATCCGATTATTTTTATTCATGGTGCTACGGTTGGCAGACATATTTTTAGTTATACTTATAATCGTTTATATAAATACATGCAAAAAATAGGTTTTAATAATTTTTTTGTTAGTAGACACGACGCTTTTGATTCGATAGTTAATAATGCTAATGAAATCAAAAAATTAATTTTTAATGTTTTAAAAAACACTGGGACTGATAAAGTTAATTTGATTGGCTATTCTCGTGGGGGATTAGAAGCTAGATATATTGCCTGCCTTGACGAGATGAAAGACAAAATAGCATCGGTTAGTTTGTATGCTACCCCAAATTATGGAATGATATATGCTGATTATATGTTAATGCATCATTTGCGATTAGTTAAAAATTCATCTTTTTTTCTTCGAATTATATACCGATTATGTGGCGATAAAAGATGTAATCCATATTTAAGTTGTTTAGAAATGAGCAGTTCAAATGTACACAAATTTAATCTTGAATGTCCAGATGTTAAAGGTGTTTATTATCAAAGTTTTTTGACTCAATCATTAAATAAAAAAGATGATTTTTGGTTGCGTTTTTTTAGAGGACCGACTGACAAAATATCAAACGAACCAAGCGACGGTATGATTAATGTCAGCACTGCAAGTTGGGGCCATTTTCATCTTTTTGATAATAACGTGCACATGACTCATTTAAATGTGATTGGAATTGGAACTTCAAAAGCTAAAAAATCAATTGCTATTAGCAATTTGTTCTATATAATTAATTGTTTAGTTGAAAAAGGATTGTAATAAAAATGAAAAAAATAATTTTATTATTCGGAGATTTAGCAACAGGAAAATCAACCCTATCTAATATATTGGCTAACCGTTATCATTGCTTATTAATTAATAAAGATAACATTAAAGAAATTTTAGCAGATTGCATTGGCTTTGAATCAAGGCAAGAAAATTTAAAATTATCTCATGCCACTTATGAATTGATTAAGTTCATGCTTTTAAAAATTGCGCCATTTGGTTATGATTTGATTTTAGAATCTAATTTCCATAAAGATGAATTGAACGAGCTTTATATGTTGCTTGATAATTTAGAATATGAATATCTATCAATAGTTTTAACTGGCGACATAGACATTTTATATCCTAGATTTGTTAATCGCGCATTTCATCAAAATCGTCACCCTGCACACCTATCTGCTAAATTGGACATTTATGAAAATTTTAAAGATTATATTCTTAAAAATCGCAATTGGGATTTAAAAGGCAAAATTATGCATTTAAACGCGAATGATTTTTCTTATCAATGCGAAAAAACATTTAGCGAAATTGATGAATTTTTTAAATAAACATATATTCTTTTAAGTATAAAAGAAAATGTTATATAATTAAAAAGTAATATGGACATTAAATTTTATAACTCATTAACAAAAAAAATTGAAAAGTTTACTCCAATCATTGACAATCAAGTATCAATGTATGTATGCGGTCCGACTGTATATGGTTATCCTCATATTGGAAACATGCGACCAGTCGTTGTTTTTGATACCTTGCGTCGTTTTTTTACTTACATTGGATTTAATGTTATTTACGTTTCTAATTTTACTGATGTCGATGATAAAATAATCAACGAAGCAATTAAGGAACAAAAAAGTGAATTTGAACTTGCCAATTTTTATATTGAAGCTTTTAAAAAATCAATTCACGATGTCGGATCATTAGATCCAAATATCACTCCACGTGTCAGTGAATACATTCCTCAAATTATAGCTTATATACAATCCTTAATCGACAAAGGAGCTGCTTATGAAGCTGATGGTGATGTATATTTTCGGGTATCGCTTATTAAGGATTATGGTTCATTAAGTGGAATAAATTTGGATGACTTAATTGCTGGTGCTAGAGTATCAACATCATCTAAAAAAGAAAGCCCTCTTGATTTTGCATTATGGAAAAAAACTGACGTCGGAATTAAATGGGATTCTCCATGGTCTAAAGGTCGCCCTGGCTGGCATACTGAATGTTGCGTCATGATTGATTCTATTTTTTCTCCTTGTGGTTGCATCGATATCCATGGTGGTGGATACGATTTAAAATTCCCACATCATGAAAACGAAATTGCTCAGGCTGAAGCAAAACATGGCAACAAGATTGCCCATTATTGGTTGCATAATAATTTTGTTAATATCAATAATGAAAAAATGTCTAAATCATTAGGGAATGTCAAATTTGCTAAAGATTTAATTGATGCATATGGTGGATTGACTGTTCGTTTATTGATTTTGTCAGCTCCTTATCGCCAACCAATTAATTTCAGCGATGATACCATTCAAGGCGCGATTAATGAAATGAATAAAATCAAAAATACTTATAAACAATTGACTTTCAATTTGCAAATTAATGGTGTTGATCTTGAGAAAAAAAATAAAACCTATGGCATGGACAAATTTTTAAGTGCTTTAGCTGATGATTTAAATACTTCCAATGCTCTATCTGAATTATACGAATTAATCAAAAATATAAATATTACTTTGCGACAAAAACCTTTAAATTTGGTTAAACTTGAGGAATATTATCATACTTTTAAAGACATGCTTTATGTTTTAGGATTAACTTTAGCTTATCAAAGATTAAGTAAAGAAGACATTGACTTATATAACCAATATTTGTCCGCAAAGGCTAATAAAAATTTCACACTAAGTGATCAAATAAGACAAAAATTAATTGAAAAAGGTATTATGTAAAGGAGGTTATTATGAGTATTATTAGTATCGATCAACAAATCGCTGATTTTTTTAACCAACTATGGGGTGGCAACGGCTGGGGAAATATGTTACTCATATTAATTTCTTTGAGTTTAACAGTAATTTTATCTAGTTTTATTGGTTTAGAAAGAGAAGTTAGAGGTCGTAGTGCTGGCTTAAGAACTCATTTATTAGTATCTGTTGGATCAGCGATTATTATGATTATATCCATTTATGGTTTTCCGGCTCTCGTATCTGGTCAAACGCGCGATCCAGCTCGCCTTGCCGCACAAGTAGTCACTGGTGTTGGTTTTTTGGGTGCTGGTGCTATTATCCATTATGCTGGTGGTATTAAAGGATTGACGACTGCTTCAACTATTTGGCTATCTATGGCGATAGGTTTAGCTTGTGGTAGCATGAATTTTATCCTTGCTATTATTTCTACTATCTTGGTAATGATTGTTTTAATTACTTTTAGAAGATTGGAAAGAAGAGTAACAAAACATCACCCAATGGTTATTATTTTAGGAAGTTCAAAACGTCCAATATTGAGTGATATTTTAGCAGTTGCTAAAGAATATAATGTCATTGTTGGTGATGTCACATCACAAATAATTCAAGATGGCGACGATGAAAAAATACAAATTGTTTTTAGGTTATCTGGGGAGAATAATGCGCTACTTGATATTGACACTACTGGTTTTTGTAATGAATTAAAAGTTCGTACTGGAGCCATCGATATTAAAGTCATAAATCATCATTAATTATGCAAAAAACCTATATTTTTGGAAAAAACACCGTCAAAGACGCTTTAAATAGCATTAAAGTATTTAAAGTTTTTGTGGCTGAAAATTTTACTGATAAAAAATTTATTGAGGAAGTAAAAAATCAAAAGATTGAGTTGGTTTTTGTAAATAATGCTCAACTAAATAAAATGGTTCAGGGCAATCATCAAGGCGTTGTTGCTGAAATTAAACGATATGAATATTCTTCTTTAGAAGAAATAATGCGCATTGCTAAATGCAAAACTCACCCAATTATACTAATATTAGATGGCATAAATGATCCTGGTAATTTTGGAGCCATTTTAAGAAGCGCTGACGCATTTGATGTTGCTGGCGTTATTATTAAGAAACATGGACAAGTCATGATCAATTCTACTGTAGCAAAAACATCGACTGGCGCTATTAATCATGTCAAAGTTGCACTTGTCGGTAATTTATCTCAAACATTGCAAACTTTACATGACAATGGTTTTTGGTCGGTCGCAACAGATGGAATGGCTAAATTAGAATATCATAATTTGGAGTATGATTTTCCAGTTGCATTGATAATTGGTTCTGAAGGAGATGGAATCTCATCATTATTATTAAAAAGATGTGATCACGTCGTTAAAATCCCAATGTATGGTCATGTCAATAGTTTAAATGCTTCTGTTGCTACAGGAGTTATGCTATCTCATATTCGATATAAACAAAACGGCAATTAAATCCTACGTAAATTTTTATGAAACATTCAAACGAACTTGTCAATCAACAAGATGATTTTTTGATTGAACTTTTTCAAAATGGAGACGATGAAGTTTTCAATGTTTTATTCTATCGTTATTTTTCTCATGCTAAACGATTGAGTACTATTTATTATTTACAAAGCTATGCGCCAGGATTAAACGAAGATGATTTTTTAAGCGTCTGTCTTTCTAGTTTTCAATTAGCGTTAAAGCGATATAAAACAGGCGCTAATCGTTTTAAAGCATATTGGGAAAAAATATCATTTCACGAAATTCAAAAAATGTTAAAAGATAATAATCGCCATTTCAATAATGGTAATTTATCTTTTGATGCCCACATTAAAAAAGGTGACGATATGACTTATAGTGAAGTGATTGGCTTTATTGATAATCGAATTCATCAAACAATTGATAAAAACGAGGCTATCACATATGTAAGTGATAATCCAAATTCAAATTTAAGCGAAGAAGAAAAAGAAATATTTTTACTTTATATTTCAGATTATTCTATTAAAAATATTGCAAAAATGATGTTTTCTAATCCAAAACATATTCGATATATTATTGATAAAGTTCATAAAAAATTAGCAAAATTGAAAAACATTAAGTAAACTTAATCTTTTATGATATAATGCCAACGTATGAATGCGATTGAAGTTAAAAACTTAATATTTAATTACGGTGGCACTAGTAATGCTATCAACAATATATCATTTGAAATAAAAAAAGGGACATATGTTTCCATCATTGGTCCTAATGGTTCGGGCAAATCAACTTTAGCAAAATTGATTACTGGATTATTGAACAAAAAATCTGGTGAGATAAAAGTTTTTGATTTGCTATTAAACAAAGAAAATATTTGTGAAATTAGAAAGAAAATTGGAATTGTTTTTCAAAATCCAGATAACCAATTTATTTCTGCAACGGTTGAAGATGATATTGCTTTTGGGTTAGAAAATCGACAAATTAGCAGTCAGGAGATGCCAAAATTGGTAAAAAAATACGCTGAAGAAGTTGGCATGATTGACTATTTAAAAAAAGAGCCATCCAATTTAAGTGGCGGGCAAAAACAACGAGTCGCTATTGCCGGTGTTTTAGCAATGCAACCTAATATCATCATATTCGATGAAGCTACTTCAATGTTAGATCCAAAAGGTCGTCGTGAAATTCGAGATTTGATTGCTAATATGAAAAAAGAAAATCCAGATTTAACAATTATTTCGATAACGCACGATATTGAAGAAGCCTATCTTTCTGATTATATACTTGTTATTTCAAAAGGGAAAATTGTTTTGCAAGGTGATAAAAAGGAGGTATTTTCGCATCCTGAAATTTTAAAAGAAACGTCGCTAAGTGTTCCATTTTTACAAGAATTTAAAGACAAATTAAAAAGAAGGGGAATTGGTGTTTCAAATATTGAAACTATTGATGATTTGGTGAATTTTTTATGTCAATAAATTTAAAAAATGTATTTTATACATATTCATTGAAAACTCCATTTGAAACTCCAGCGTTATATGATGTTAATTTGACAATTGATAGCGGTTCTTTTGTGGCGTTTATTGGCGCAACAGGATCGGGAAAATCAACTATTGTTCAGCACTTAAATGGACTTTTAATTCCTACCAAAGGAGAAGTGCAAGTTGATGATTTTATCATTGTTAATAAAAAAAGAAAAAATAAAAATATTCATCAACTTCGCAAGCACATTGGTTTAGTTTTTCAATTTCCTGAATATCAATTATTTGAAGAAACCGTAGAAAAAGATGTTGCTTTCGGACCAAAAAATTTTAAAGTCAATGAAAAAGAGGCTTTAAAAAGAGCACATGATGCCTTAATTAGTGTTGGACTTAACGAAACTTATTTTCAACGTTCTCCATTTGAATTATCTGGTGGAGAAAAAAGGCGTGTTGCTATCGCCGGAATTTTAGCTATTCAACCAGATATCTTAGTTTTAGATGAACCTACTGCTGGATTAGATCCTAATGGAGCAAAAGATTTGATGAATTTAGTTAAACAAATGAATGATAATGGTACAACTATTATTCTTGTTACTCACGATATGGATTTAGTATTGAAATATTGCAGTAAAGTGTTTGTCATTGATCACGGACGTATGATAAAGTCTGGTTTACCTTATGAAGTATTTTCATCACTCCCTGATGATAGTTCTATTGAAGTGCCGATGATTTTTTCTTTGTGCCGGAAATTAAAAGAAAAAGGTCTTGATATTGATGTTTCGTCGATTAAAGATATTGATTCTTTAATTCAACAAATTGAAGAAAAGAAAGGGAGTATAAAATGACGTCGCTTACTTTTGGACGATATGTCCCTCATAATTCTTTTGTTCATCGTCTTGACCCTCGAAGCAAAATTTTGTTTATGATTTTGCTTATGGTTGTTGTTTTCATGCCATTTAGTGTTTGGTCAACTAGTTTAATTATGTCTGGCCTTTATTTGCTTTTAATGATTGGAATTATGCTTTTTTCTCATGTTAGTTTTATCCAACTTTTTAAAAGTTTGAAAGCGATGTGGTTCTTGGTAATATTTTTAATGATTGTTTATATTTTGATACCTAATCCTAATTATACTAGACCTGCATTTAACATTAACGAGTATGTTATTTATTGGGATGGTTTTTACCAAAGCGGATATATTATTTTGCGTTTAATATTAATGATTTGTATCACAATGGTTTTAACAGCGACCACTAAACCATTAGATTTAACATATGGATTGGAATGGTATATGACCCCATTGAAGCCATTAAAATTTCCAGTCCACATTATCGCAATGATGATTTCTATAGCCTTACGTTTTATTCCTACTATTTTAGATGAAACCGACCGAATCATGAAAGCTCAAGAATCACGCGGTGTCGATTTTTCAAAAGGAGGATTGATTAAAAGATTAAAAGCGATTATTTCTTTAATCATTCCTTTGTTTATTTCGGCATTTGAAAGAAGTGAACAATTAGCAGACGCCATGGAAGCAAGGGGCTATGATCCTAATAGGAAAAGAACCAGATATCATCAGTTGAGATTTCATTGGTCGGATTTAATTTGTTTTATTTTAGTCGGCGCTTTATTTGGCGGAGTTATTTATTTGTCAATCGCTCATAAAAATTTAAATCTAATCGAAACAATTTTTAAAGTTGAGGTCCCGTTTTAATGAAAAGAATTTTAGCGGTGGTTGAATACGATGGAACCGCATATCAAGGTTGGCAAAAACAAATTAATGGTCAGACTATTCAAAATCAAATTGAAAAAGTTTTATCTAAAATTTTGAATTGTCCAATTGCTATTTATGGTTCTGGTCGAACTGATGCTGGTGTTCATGCGTTGGGCCAAACATTTCATTTTGATGTTGAAAAAAAGATTGAGGATTTAAAACTATTTAAACATTCTATTAATTGTTTGTTACAAAAAGATATAAGAATCAAATCTTTAAAATATGTCAATCATAATTTTCATGCTCGTTTAAACGCTAAATCAAAGACGTATATGTATTTGTTTAGTTTAAACGAATTATCTGCTTTTAATTATCCATTTATTTATGATGTCCATGGTGAACTGAATTTTGAATTGTTTAAACAATGTTTAAATTTGTTTGTTGGGCGGCATAATTTTATTAACTACACTTCAAAAGAAGAAGATGAACTTGGTTATGTAAGAACTATCCATAATATTTCTATTAAACACACAAAAAATATTTATCGCATTGATTTTCAAGGTGATGGTTTTATGCGTTATATGATTAGATTTATTGTTGGAACTTGCTTAGCGTGTGGTTTAGGTAAAACATCATTTGAAGACATTAAACGCTCTTTGATTGATTTTTCGATGAAGTTTGCTCCAATTAAAGCTCCTGCCAAAGGATTATTTTTAGTTAAAGTTAAATATTAAACTTTAAAATATATGGATGTTTTGATATTATATGTAAGCGAAAGAAGGACTATTTATGGGACGACACTTTGAAGTTAGAGCAAAAGCCATGGCGGCTACTGCAGCCAAAAAATCAGCAGTTAATATGCGCGCTAGTAAAGAAATTTATATCGCTGCTAGATCTGGAGTGCCCGATCCTAATTCTAACCTTGCTTTAAGAAGCGCTATCGAAAAATGGAAAGGACAATCTGTTCCTAAAGATGTCATCGATCGTGCTATTAAAAAAGCCGCAGGCGGGGCAGCTGAAAATTATGAATCTGGACGTTACGAAGCATTTGGACCTGGCAATTCTTATATCGTCGTTGACACTTTATCTGATAATACTAATCGCGCCAATGTTGAAGTAAGAAGTGCTATCACCAAAAAAGGCGGCCACATGGGTTCGGTCATTTATAATTTCAATGAATATGGCGTATTTGAATTTAAAGGTGAAAATCGTGACGAAGTTGAAGAAAATTTAATTTTGGGCGATGTTGATGTTTTGGAAGTCAATTATGAAGATGGTTATATTTCGGTTTTGGTTTCGCCTAGTGATTTTGCTAAGGCTAGAGATGTCTTAAATTCAATGAATATAAATGAATTTGATACAGCTGAGATTTCTTTAATACCAAATGAAGAAATTGAGATTCCCGAAGGTGAAGAAAAAGAAAAATTTAAGCAATTGCTTGATATGCTGGATGAATGCCAAGATGTTCAAGCTGTTTATCACAATGTAAAATTATAAAGACGCGATTTATCGCGTTTTTATTTTTGTATAACAAATTATATAAGATAAATATTGACAAAGGTCGATAATATATAATATTATTTTAGTCGGCACTAATTGCTAAAATTGTAGTCCCGGTAAGATATACAGTTTGGTAAGAAGGGAGAATTAAAGTTATGCAACGTCAAACAACTATTGCAAAACCATTAGAAATTCAACGTAAATGGTATGTCATCGATGCTACTGACAAACCATTGGGTCGTTTAGCCAGTGAAGTTGCTATCGTTTTGATGGGAAAAAACAAACCTATTTGGACTCCAAATGTCGATTGTGGTGATTATGTGATTATCATCAATGCAAATAAGGTTTCTTTATCTGGCAACAATAAACTCACAAATAAAGTTTATTACAATGTTTCAGGTTATAATGGTGGCTTGCGCAAAAGAACAGCGAAAGTCATGTTAGCTGACTATCCATGCGAAATGGTGGAACGTTCTGTTCATGGGATGTTACCAAAAGGAAAATTAGGACGCGCTATTGAAAAGAAATTATTTGTTTATGAAGGCGCCGACCACAAACATGAAGCTCAAAAGCCAGAAGTGCTTGAGCTCAAATATTAGTAGAGGAGTAAGATATGGCTAAAAAAGATGTTCAATATTACGGCACAGGTCGTAGAAAATCCTCAGTTGCTCGCGTTTATGTCACTTTAGGCAAGGGCAACATTGTTGTGAATGGACGCGATGTTCACGAATATATGCCTTATGAAACATTGGTGATGGATTTAAAACAACCATTAACTTTAACAAATACTGCTGATAAATATGATGTTAGAGCAGAAGTTAAAGGTGGTGGATTTACTGGTCAAGCCGGTGCCATTCGTTTAGGTTTAGCTCGCGCTTTATTGGAGGCGGGTGTTGATCGCAAAACCTTAAAAGTGGCTGGCATGATTACAAGAGATGCTCGTGTTAAAGAACGTAAGAAATACGGTCTTAAAGCTGCTAGAAGAGCTCCACAATTCTCTAAACGTTAATCGTTTGAGCATATTGTTAATTAAAACTCCCAAATGGGAGTTTTTTTATTTTCATAAATCAATAAAAATATGGTTGCTTTTTATTTAAGTCTATTGTATATTATTAAAGCGTTGAAAAACGTAAATGGGCCTTTAGCTCAGTTGGTTAGAGCACTCCCCTGATAAGGGAGAGGTCGATAGTTCAAGTCTATTAAGGCCCACCAAAATAAAAATAACTAGGACTAGCCTAGTTTTTAAATAGATTAGATGGAAAAGGTATATTCCTAATATCCATCATTTTTTATTTTTAAACTTAATATCCACCTAACGCTGATAAATAGGCTTATTTAACACACTACCCATCCTTCCTAACAATTAAACCTCATTATACCACAAGCAAGTTGTGGTGTTTTTATTAACGAGATTAATTCTTAGAAAGGAGTCTAATATGAGATTACAAAAAAAGTTCCAAATAATTGTAACTATGATTGTTATCTTTGCTTTATTACTAGGCATAATATAGTAAGGTAATAACTACACAGAACTTTTTTTGGAACCATCTATATTATACCCTGAACACACCCTTGAGATATATAATTTCAAAAAATAAATTTTATAATTCATATGAATTATCAATTTTCTTATTTGGATTTTAATCTATTGGCAAAATAAGAAAAAATAAATATTGATATTGAATATTTATTTATTTTTTGATAATATAAACAAGCGTTTATGAGGACACTTAGTTCAGCGGGAGAACGCTTCCTTCACACGGAAGAGGTCACAGGTTCGATCCCTGTAGTGTCCACCAGGAAAACACGCCGACTTAGCTCAATTGGCAGAGCAACTGATTTGTAATCAGTAGGTTGTTGGTTCGATTCCGATAGTCGGCACCATTTTGTTAAAGTATATAGTGAGAATCATAAACGCACCGCATTATGCGGGCGTGGCGAAACTGGCAGACGCACTAGACTTAGGATCTAACGCCGCAAGGCATGCAGGTTCGATTCCTGTCGCCCGCACCAACATTTGAAATACTAGGTTTGAGTAAATCAAACCTTTTTAATTGTAAAATTATTTAAAAGGAGAAATGCAATGATTGATCAATTATTTGAAGAATTATCTAAATTAGATGAAGTAGAAGCAATAGCGTTAGGTGGCTCTAGAGCAGGAACCGTTTTTGATGATAAGTCTGATTATGATGTTTATTTATACATTAATGACAAAATTGATGAGAAAACTAGAAATAACATATTACAAAAATATTGCCAAAAAATAGAAATTGGAAATCACTTTTGGGAATATGAGGATAATTGTGTTTTAAAAAACGGTGTCGATATTGACATTTTATATCGAAATCTTGATGATTTTGGAAACGATATATCTCTTGTTGTAGATAAACACATTGCTCATAATTGTTACACGACATGTATGTGGCATAATTTAATAACTTGCAAAATTGTTTTCGATAAAAATGGTAAATTAGCAGCTTTAAAAAAACGTTATACATGTAAATATCCTTTACAATTAAAACAAAATATAATTGAGCGAAATATGAAGTTATTGCGTTACGGCTTGCCTAATTTTGAACATCAAATATTAAAGGCTGTTGAAAGAAACGATATTAATAGCATCAATCACCGCACAACGGAGTTTATGGCCTCATATTTTGATATAATTTTTGCTATAAATGAATTGACTCATCCTGGCGAAAAAAGATTGATACAACTTTGCAAACAAAATTGCAAAATCTTGCCACTTAATTTTGAAAAAAATATTGTTGATTTGTATCAAACTTTATACGTTGATTATTCAAAGATTGCTGATAAATTGAATAACATTATTAATGAGTTAGAAAAAATTATCTAATACTTATTTAATTTGTAGCATTAAACAAATTTAAATATTTTACTATTGTTTTTATTAATAAAATATAAAAGATATACCAAAATAAACTTTTGGTTGAGAGAAAAAACAACTAATAAGTTAGTATTTCAACTTTCTGCTGCTTTAAAAATATATGTATCGCCAGTTATAATTTTTTATCATGGAAGGTAAAAACAATATGGAAACATTTGGAACAAGATTATCAAATTTAAGAAAACAACACGACATGACTCAAAATGATTTAGCAGAAAAATTAAATATTTCTCCTCAAGCTGTCAGCAAATGGGAAAACGATTTGACTGACCCCGATATTTCTACATTAATTAAAATTTCCGATATTTTCGATGTAAGCATTGACGAATTATTAGGAAAACCTCCACGACAAGGCTTAATTGTAGAACAAAGTGATAAAAAAGATTTGAATAAATTGTTGTTTAAAATAAGCATTGACAGTACTAGCGGTGATAAAATTAGAATCAATTTACCAATTGCTGTTATTAAAACATTAATAGATGTTGGTGGAAGCGATAAAGTATTTAATGGTAACGAGGCACTAAAAAATATTGATTTTAAACAATTATTAGCATTGGTTGAAGAAGGAGTGATTGGCGAAATTTTATCAATCCAAACATGTGATGGTGATAAAGTTCACATCATCGTCGAGTAACATGAAAGTCGCTATTTCTTATAAATCAAAAAAGAAAAACATTAATTTTTGGTTGCCTAATTCGGTTATAAAAACTAAAGTATTTTGGCGGTGGATTAGTAATGATATTAATTTAAATAATGAGGATTTGATATACATTTTGCGCAGTTTGTATAAACAATTAAAAAAATATGTGAAACAAAATGGCCATTTTTATTTAATTACCATAAAAACTAATGATGGAGAGTTTGTAACTATCAAAATGTAATTTAATAAATATAATAAATAAATGGCAATATAACAAAAATAAAGTATAATTATTTTTGATATGGAAGAAAGTAAAATTATTAGTCCCGAAGAATTAGACGAATCAAAAAAACAGAGCAACTCCCCAAAAAAGAAATCATCTTTTATCAAATACATTTTAAATATTGTTGTTGTTTTAGTTTTCACAAGTGTGGCTGTTGGCATTACATTTACAACTGATAAAGATAACATTTTTGCAACTTTTAAAAATGTTTCCTGGCCATGGATTTTTGCTTGCCTTGGATGCGTAGTTGGAGCGATGCTATTTAGGGCTTTAGTTTATTTAGCTTTTGCTCGACTATACACTAGAAGATATCATTATCATCAAGCAGTGGCATTAGATAACATTGGTACATTTTATAATGGTGTAACTCCTGGCGCTACTGGCGGACAATTTATGCAAGCTTATACATATAAAAAGCAAGGTTTACCTATATCTGCAGGCGCATCAATTATGGTTATGGCTTCAATAATTTATCAAGTTACACTTATCATCTACGGAATATTGGCTTTATCAATCAAAAATAGTATTGTCATTGAAAAAATTCCCGCATTAGAAATAGATTCAATCGTTATTAATGGCCACCCTTTATCTTTACCAATTTTACCTTTGATTTTAATTGGTTTTGGACTTAATCTTGCTTTTATTGCAATTTTATTGTTGATGTCTTATTCAAGGAAGTTTCATCATTTTATTCTAGGACCGATTATTTCTTTATTAGCCAAAATTAAATTAGTTAAAAATCCCGATGAAGCACGTGAAAATTTGCGTGTTCAAGTTGAAAATTTTAAAATCGAATTGAAGCGCTTGTTATCTAACATTCCATTTACATTGCTTGTTTTATTTTTATACTTAATGGCGATGACATTAACATTTTGTGTCCCTTGTTTTGCTGGAAAAGCCTTGGGTGCCACATATGATATAAGTTGGTCATCTTTTTGGGATGCTGTATTTTATTCTAATTTCCATCAAATGGTTACTGGATTAATCCCTATTCCTGGGAGTGCTGGCATTTCTGAATATTTCTTTAACCAACTTTTTAATAACTATTATGGAACTAATTTAGATGGAGTTTCGATTACTTCGGCCGCTCAACTAATTTGGCGTACATTAACATTTACTTTACCGCTTTTAGTTGGTGGATTTGTCACTGCTTTTTATCGCGGTTCTCCAAAAGAAGAGGTGATTCGCAAAGGCGTATCTCGAAAAACATTTGTCGCGTTGCAGCGCGAAACTTATATTGAAAGAAAAGAATCTGCTGACACTCTTTATGAAACTACACGTTTAACAAGAGCGGCTATTTTGTCATCTTTAAAAATAAGAAACAAGCAAGAAAAAGAAAATAGGAGAAAAGAAAAAGAACTTTTAAGGCATAAACAAGAACAACAAAATCAAAAACATTCAGATGTTGTGAATCCTTTAAACTTATCAGAATGGGACGATATTGATGTTGGCGACGAGGATGATTTATAATGCGAATTTCTATTTTTACAGATACATATCCGCCTCAAATTAATGGAGTTGCCACCTCTACATATAATTTGGTCAACACATTAAAAGATCATGGTAATGATGTTTTGCTAGTCACTTTAAACATGGAAGAGGCTAAATTTAATTTTGTTGATAATATTATTATGATTCCTGGTTTTGTTTTAAAAAAACTATACGGATATCGTGGAACATGGATTTATAATACAAAAGCTTATCGCATCATAAAAGAATTTAAACCTCAAATTATTCATATTCAAACTGATGCGCCAGTAGCGTTGTTTGGTAGGATAGTAGCAAGACAATTAAATGTGCCATATGTGTATACATATCATACTCAATATGAAGACTACACTTATTTAGTGACTCACGGTTATTTTGATCGCATTGCTAAAAAAACGATAAGAGCTTATTCGGTTTCACTTTCAAAAAAATCTGACGAGTTTATTACTCCCAGTATTAAAACAAAAGAGATGTTGCGACATTATGGTTCTGATGATTATATTAACGTTATTCCAACTGGAATTGATTTTTCGTTGTTTAAAAAAGAAAACATCAATCAAAATGAGTTTTTAAAGATTAAAAAAGAATTAAAAATAGGCGACGATACTTTTGTTTTCCTTTTATTGGGAAGATTAGCTAAAGAAAAGTCAATGGATATTTCAATTGCTGGTTTTAATGAATTTGTTAAAACGTATCCATCCATTAAAACCAAATTAGTCGTTGTTGGTGGTGGACCATATCAACAAAATTTGATTGATTTAGTAACAAAATTAAAATTGAAAGATAAAGTAATATTTGTCGGGCCTGTCTTAGCAAATAAAGTACCTTTATATTATCATTTGGCAAACATTTATACATCAGCTTCAATTACTGAAACTCAAGGTCTTACTTTTATGGAAGCAATGGCCTCTGGCGCGATAGTATTAGCAAGATTTGATGATAACCTAACTGGTACCATAGAAGATAGTGAAACAGGATTTTTCTTTACTGACAATCATAGTTTTGTTGAAAAAGCATATAAAGTTTTTTCAATGGATGAAAAGCAAAGGCAGCTAATTAGAGATAATGCCTATAAAATTATTGAACAATATTCAATTGAAACTTTTTATAAAAATATCATGGAGGTATACCTACGTGGTGTCAAATCACACTGGTAAAACTATTTCGTCGATTCGTCGTTTTAAAAATAAAATTGTCGTTTATTTTAATGATAAAAGTAAAATTGATCTTTCTTATGATGCTTTTTCCCGTTTTTATTTATACAAAAATAAAAAAATTAGCGACGATGAGTATCGGTCGATAGTTGATTTTATTAGTGGCGAACAATTTTTGAAATATGCATTAAAAATTATTAATAAGACTCGTATATCGGAATTAAAAATTAGACAAAAATTATATGAAAAATCAGCTTCTAAACATCAAGTAGACCAAACGATTGATTATTTAAAAAAGTATCATCTAATTGATGATGAGACTTTAATGAATGATTTAATTGAAATGGGCCATCAAAAACTAGATGGAAAAATAAAAATTAAAGAAACTTTATTAAAAAAAGGAATCAGTTCAAGTTTGATAGAAAACATAGATTTTGTTGACGACATAGAACAAAAGAAAGCCAAAGAGCTAGTTATTAAAGATCAGTCAAAATTTAATCGTTATTCTTATCAAACAAAAAAAGATAAAATATATCGTCATTTATTAAGCAAAGGATTTACTCACGATATTGCTTTAAAATCGCTTATTTGGCTTAAAAAAGATAACGATGATAAATTATATCTAAAAGAGACAAAAGACGCCTTAAAACGTTGGATTATTAAAAACGGTAATAAATACGATTTAGATAAAAAACGTTTTGAAGCTGCATATAAATATTTAAAACAAAAAGGTTATTCATATAATTATATTAGAAAGGCTTGGGATGAATATTATGGCTACAATGATTAAAGACTTTGTTGAAAACACTTACATCAATGAACAATTGCTTGTTTCATCGCTTACTAAATCGACTGCTTCTAATGGTAAACCATATTTAAGAATCGGTTTTAAAGACGCCAGTGGTCAAATAAATGGGGTTAAATGGAATATTAATGAGGATGATTTGAACAATTGTGTTGTTGGAAATGTTTTATTAGTTAGTGGTAGAGTTGAAACTTATAAATCGATTATGCAACTAGATATCGATGAGATAAAATCAATTGCGGATGATCAAATTGATTTAACAAAATTTATAAAGCCATGCCCTGTTAATCCTGATGAACTTATAAAAAAATTGGATTATTTTATCAATTCAATAAATGATGTCGATTGTAAAAAAATTGTCAGCGAAATTTTTAAACTTTATCGAAATGATTTTGTTGTTTTTCCAGCAGCAATAAGCGTTCATCATGACTTTTCTAGTGGTTTATTGTATCACACTATTTCAATGGCTGAAATAGGTGAATATTTATCAAAACACTATTCAAATGTAAATAAAGACTTATTAATCAGTGGAATTTTGCTTCATGACGTTGGAAAAACTATTGAATTCGAAAGTGGTACAGCTTACAAATATTCTTTGCAGGGTAAACTTCTTGGCCACATTACGATAATGAGCGCAATTATTGATGAAGTTGCTTTAAAATTTAATATTACTAGTGAAATCCCTATGCTTTTAAAACATATGGTTTTATCTCATCATGGCGAATATGAATTTGGATCGCCTGTGTTACCTCAAACAAAAGAAGCCATATTGTTGAATTTGATTGATAATTTAGATTCTAAAATGGCAATTGTGGACAAAGCGCTGGAAGATGTTAAAAATGGTGAGTATTCATCAAAAATATTCCCTTTAGATGGAAGAATACTATATAAAAATAAATAAAAAATAAGAAGGGTTGAATCCCTTCTTTTTTTGAAGACTACTTAAGTTTAATTTGATCAGCAATCGCTGGTAAATTAAGACTTTCTTTAGAATTATCTTTCATTTCTAATATGAATGAATCGGTTTTTCCATATCTAGGTATTACATGAACATGGAAATGCATGACACTTTGGCCGGCGTTTTCATAGCAATTTGAAACTATATTGACACCCTTTGCCCCTAACATTTGAATTTGTACTTGACCCACTCTTTGAGCAATATCCATTACTTTATGAACTAAATCTTTTGGGGTAGATAAGAAATTCTCATAATGTTCTTTGCAAATGACTAACGCATGGCCTTTCGTTACCTGAGAAATGTCTAAAAACGCTAAAACATCATCGTCTTCAAATATTTTATGACACGGGATTTCCCCGTTAGCAATTTGGCAGAAGATACAATTTTTTTGCATTGTAATCACCTTCTTTCCTAATAAGTATTATAGTATTAGTAATATTAATTTTAAATAAAAAGAAAAAGGAGCGTTTGCTCCTTAATCTTTATTTTAAATATTTAGCACAATTATTCTTCAAATAATTCCGGATAATTTGTTTCAAAATATTCATAAATAGTATCATCGTGATAAGCAATTGAAGCTGCTTTTAACCAATATTGAGTTGACAATGTAACATAAGAATCATTTTTAGCAATTTCTTTTGCAACATCGTGTGCGATGGTTTCCATTTTTTCAAAACCATCAGTTTGTTCATAATTGGTTGGGCTATTTAACGCTAATCTTGATGATGAAACAGCTTCAGTGATTTCAACAATGGTATAACTACCAGTGCTAGAATCAATCCAAAGCATATCGTTTAATCTTTCATCGCCATCGACACGTTCGGTTGTGACAGGTTTTAAATAATAACGGCCATGAATTTTTGCAACGTAGTTATTTTCACCTTCAGGGATTGAATAATTACCATTTGCGTCAAAACGATCAGGATAATCGTCACCTTGTGCTAAAGCATTAGCAACACCGATATTGAATAAGCGTGTGCGAATAGTTTCATTTAAAGTAGATAAGCCACCATTGCGAATATGCCATCCATCGGTAATGTAATTTTCTTTTCTAATATCATTAGTTTTAGTTTGTAGTCCTTGAGCGATTGTATATTCGCCATTATTAGTAAATTCATTTTCAATAGTTGAATCTGTCTTTAAAGGATCGCGATATACTTTACCTAATTTTTCGTATAAATCACCATAGGAAGTACCTTTCCAATAATTGACAGTGCTATCGATGAATCCTTCAGTATTATCATAAGTGCCTACAACAGCACCAGCATCATTTAATAGTGCAGCAGCTCTAACATATTCATTATCGCTAGAAAAATCTAATGTATCAGTTGGAACATCATAACCACGCCAAGCTTTACTAATGATGTCAAAACTTGCACTTTTAGCCAATGTAGCATCACTTGTATTGATGTAATTATCAATGTATGAATTCATCAAGTTTTCGGCTAATAAAGGTGCAGAATCGTGCTTAGTAATAGTAATAATATTGACTTCACGGGCATACGCACGACCAAGAGTAGCATAGTTAGAATCAAACAAATATTGTTCAACCAATAAATCACGATAGATTTCTGGGATGTGAACTAATTTAATATAACTAGTATAAAATTCTTTAGTTAATAAGCCAGGTAATGCATTCACATCGTCCCATTCATCATATGTGAAGACATCTTCAGCTTTTAATTCTGGCACGATTAAATACTTGTCATGCAATTTAGCTTTGTTTGCATCGTCTAATGGGTTTGCAACATCATAAACAGAATTTCTTAATGACATCAAGAAATCTGTTTCATAAAAATAACCATTGCGTTGATATGAAGAACCACTAGCCTCATTAAACATTGCTTCGCAAATACGTTCCTCAATTCGTTTAATTGTTAAATCTAAACGTTGAACTTCTTTTTCGTGTTCTCCTGAAACGCGATTGCCGTCTTCGTCGACTACCCAATAAACTTTATGATTATTGATAAATTCGTCAAGCGCAGAACTGTTTGTTGTTAAGTCAAGAGAAGTTAATTCATCATAAGAACCATAAATCGAAACAGAAATTTGATATAAGACTTCATTTAATACTTCGGTAGAAACCGAACCGCTATCCAATTTGGCGTCGTAAATAATTTTAGCAATGTTATTTGCTACATCCGAATTCAATTTATCAGTACCGGCATCAACAACTAATGGATCATCATAGTCAGATGGCCAAGTATGAATTTCGTTTGCACAACCACCTAGTGCAAATGTTGTTAAAAGTAATAAAGGGAGAAATTTATTTTTCATAATAGCAAGCTCCTCCTTCTTTCCACAATGGATCGTTTGGATTGTAATTTCCAAAATTAATACCACATGTGACTTTGACTAATCGTTGCGAATTATTTAAATCGCCGCCATTTTCAACGCCGCGAATTTCATATTGCAATGCAATTTTATCCAAATATGAATTCCATGAATCGTTTAATGTTTTGTCAGCATTCCATTCATTGTATTGACGTTTTTGAACAATGTATCTATCGATTGCATCAGCAACTTCTGCATCGTTGATTTGGATTTGCTTATTTGAAACTAATTCTTCAAAAATACGATAGTCATACATCTCATCAAAACCTTTGATAGAATCTTCTACTGTTTTTGCACGGCTTGAATATGTAGATTCTTCAGATTTCATGAAATTAACATATGTAATTTTGTCAACACCGCTAGTTGTTTGTGGGTATTGTGGATCGCCAGGTTTATAAGTGGTGTAGTATTCATTAATCGTAGTATTATCGTATGAATATTCAGATCCATTGACATATCCAGAAATTGTTCCAGAAATTTCAAATGGAGTACGTTCTGTAATCATAAAATGAATGCCATATTCACTTCGTACACCAATAATTACACGTCCATCTTCATCGGTTAAGACGCGGGTTCCAGCCCCAACGATAGGAGTTAAAGCATCAATTGTTCTAAATCCAGTTTTTCCTGGAACAACATCAGCTGGTTTTTGATAAGTTAATCCATCAATAGACTCATCTGTGATAACAAAAACATTGTGTAAATTTAAGTAGTTATTCCAAATGATATTACGTGGATAATATTTAGCAACGCCATCATTGACAGTTAAACCAGCATCTGATTTTTCCTTGTCGTAATTATCGCCTAAAAATTTAAATGCAGCAAAAGGAACGGTTGCTAAACCAATATCTTCTAATTTTTGTTTGACAGTTTTTTCTTCTTCGTTATAGGAACCATTTAAACCTAATTTATCAGTTTTACTAGCAGTACCAGTTACATCAACACCATACACGCAGTCGTAGGCGTATATTCCTAATTTAAATTCATTAACAAAGCTGGTTGTAGTAGTCATGATACCAGCATCGCCATAAGTGGAAGCAGATGTATCTTCGCTCCAGCTATACGCAACTTGGCCAAATGTATTACGACCATTTGCTAAAGCTTCATAAACAGTATTTAAACGTTGAGCTTCAGCAGATGTAATTTCGCCAGTCACATAATCTGTTGCAGAAGCACTGGTTTTAACTAATATATGACGAATGTGATAAGGATACATTGATTCATGGTGGGCATCCTTAACGCTTTCTCCATTATCAGTGAAACCAATGAATTCGCTGGTTAAAGCAGCTTTGTTTGTTTCAAAATACTTGTCTTCGTATTCGGTTTTTTCATATGAGTATAGGTGTTTTTGATATAAACCTTCCTCATCTTCAACGCCGGCAGCTTCTAAAATCGCTTCCCACTCTGTGTCATAACTTGTATCGTTAGTTTCAGCCTTTTCGCGAGCGTCTTCTTTATCAGCGGCTACGTCGTTTTTAGCAGATATTTTGAATTGCTCAAGGCTTGATTTGACTTCGGCGTCATCACTTGTTTCAAAGTAATTACGAATCATTACTTCGAGAATTGCTTGGTAAAAACTGGAAATTCCGTCTTCCGTGACTTTGTATTTGTTGTAAATAGCGTTGGCATCAATATTAATGCGGTTGCCATCATAACCAGTCAATGTGACAATTGATTTGTCATTTGGAGTCACGTTGGAACAGGCAGTTAACCCTAATGCAGCAATGAAAGCAGAAACTATTGAAATTGATAGTTTATTGTATTTCATTAATGCGACCTCCTTAATTTGTATAGCGTTAATATTTTATATATTAGAGATTTTTAATGCAACAAAAAAATGAGTTTTAACTTAAAATGAATGATGTTTTTGATGATTTTGTCCTTATTTTTTACAAAAATATTTTTATCGTTTTATTTGTATAATGACTTATTTTATTGTATTATCTTTAACGATTCGAGGTATTCCTATGAAAAGTTTACTTATTCAAGATTTGCACGTAAAAGTTGAGGAAAAGGAAATATTGAAAGGTGTTAACTTAGAAATTAAACCTGGTGACACTCTTGCATTGTTGGGTCCTAATGGACATGGCAAATCAACATTAATTAATGCCATAATGGGTCATCCAAAATATGTTGTTACCAAAGGTAGCATTATTGTTGATGGTGTAGATATTACTAATTTTACTCCTGATGAAAGATCAAAAATGGGACTTTTTTTAGCCATGCAATATCCTAGTGAAGTGCCTGGTGTTATCAATGCAGATTTTTTAAGGGCTGCCATTAATGCACATAAAGAAAAGCCATTATCATTATATCAATTTTATCGATTATTGGATAATGCTACTAAACAACTGAATATGCCTTTAGATTTAGCAAATAGAAATCTTAACGAAGGGTTTTCTGGCGGAGAAAAGAAACGTAACGAAATATTACAAATGTTGTTGATACAACCTCACTATTGCCTTTTAGACGAAATTGATTCTGGATTAGATGTGGATGCTATTAATGATGTTGCTAAAGTGATTACCGATATGCAATCTAATGAAAGAAGTTTTTTGATTATCTCTCATTATGCTCGATTGTTTAACCTTGTAAATCCAAATCGGTCGGCAGTGATGATTAATGGTAAAATCGTTTTAGAAGGCGGCAAAGAATTGATACAAAGAATTGATAGATTTGGATATGAATTTTTAAAAACAGAATATGGGATAAATATTGAAAAAGATGAAAAGCCAATGAACGCGATTTCAATTGGTGTATGCGCAACTAAGGAAGCAAGCAAAAATGTCAAATAAACATTTACATTATGATATTGTTAATAATGCTTTGTTACTCAATGGTGATACTAAGTCTTTTAATTTTTCATTTTCCGATTATAAAAATATCAAAAAAATTATTGTAAAAAGTGATTCTATTTTATCTATTGTTGGTGAACTAGATATTTTAAATTCTGATATTGAATTAATTGTTGAACCTAATAGCGTTGTCACTTTAAAACTTTTGTCATGCAATTTGTTAAACATCGCAAAAATAAATGTAAATGTGTACAAAAACGCTCAATTCTCTCTTTTTTTCTTAGATTTTTGTAATGGCGACGCTCATTTAAATTTTAATATTAATTTAATAGACGAATATTCTGCTGGCACGATAAAATTAGCGTCTTTAGCATTTGGAAACCATAAAAAATATATTGAGATGAATATAAATCATCTAGCAAAAAATACGAATGGTTTAGTCGATGCATATGGCATTTGTAAAGATTGTGCAAAGCTGCATTTTTTGGGCCGATCTCACATATTTGAAAATGCAACGCAAACATTTACCATTCAAAATGCTAGAATAATGATACTTGATTCTGGATGTGACGCCGTGGCTAAACCAATTTTAAAAATTGATAACAACGATGTAAAAGCGAGTCACTCCGCTTCAATTGGAGAGGTAAATCAAGAACACATTTTTTATCTCACATCTAGGGGACTTAAATACGAAGAAGCAAAAAAAATCATTATATTAGGTTATTTTAACCCTATCGTTAAAGTTTTTGATAAGACTTCATTAGATGAAAAAATTAATGCATTAATGACAGAGAAAGTGTGATAAATATGTACGATGTTTATAAAATTAGACAATTATTTCCGATGTTAAATTCTAATAAAACCATGCAAGGAAAACCTCTTGTTTTTTTAGACAATGCGTCGACTAGTTTTAAACCATATTGTGTTATTGATGCAATAAATTCTTATTATAAGGATATGACATCTAACTCTCATCGTGGCGATTATGATTTATGTTATAATATGGATGTCGAAGTTGAAAAATCTAGACAGGCTGTCGCTAAATTCATTAACGGAGAAACTAATGAGTGCATTTTTACAAGTGGAACATCAATGTCAATAAATTTAATTGCGTATGGATATGGATTAAAGTTTTTAACAAAGGACGATGAAGTTTTAATTTCTGAAGCAGAACATGCTTCCAATGTTCTACCATGGTTTAGGATATCTGAATTAACTGGCTGCAAAATTAACTATATTCCGCTAACTAAGGAAGGAAAAATCACTCCTGAAAATTTAAAAAAAGTTATTTCAAAAAAAACCAAGGTAGTTTCTGTTGCCCATATAGGTAATGTATTAGGCTATATTACTCCAGTTAAAGAATTAGCCAAAATAGCTCATGATCATGGCGCTGTTATTGCTGTTGATGGGGCTCAATCTGTTCCTCACATCCCAACAGATGTTAAGGAATTAGGAATAGATTTTTTGAGTTTTTCGGGTCATAAATTGTGTGGACCAACTGGTATTGGAGTTTTATGGGGCCGTTATGATTTGTTGTCAAAAATGGATCCCTTTTTAACAGGTGGTGGCATGAATTCTAAATTTGATATGTGCGGCAATGTCAAATATTTAAACCCACCAAGCAAATTTGAAGCCGGTACTATCCATCTAGCTGGAATTATTGGCTTAAGAGCAGCAATTGAATTTTTAAATGATATAGGGATGGAAAATATATTTAAACATGAGGAAATGCTCAGAGATTATTTTATAGAAAAAACAAAAAATTTAGATAATCTTATTATATATAATAAATATGCGTCAACTGGAATTTTCACTTTCAATGTCAAAGGCGTTTTTGCTCAAGATGAAGCTACATATTTAAATTCAAAAGGAATAGCAGTTAGAAGCGGGCAACATTGTGCCAAAATATTAATTGATTTCCTTGGTGAAGTTGCTACTGTTAGGATGTCGACTTATTTATACACGACAAAAGAAGATATTGATGCACTGGTTGATGCTCTTAAGGATGGAGGGGATATATTAGATGCCTATTTTGGATAATAATACGATGCGAGCAATTATTATGGAGCATTATTCTCATCCTAATAATAAAAAAACTCCTGATAATTTGTATGAATATCAAACAATTCATATGTCATCTGACAATTGCATCGATGACATTAATATTTATTTAAAAGTTTTGAATAACAATCGCATCAGCGAATGTTTTTGGGATGGTGTAGCTTGCACTATTTCAACAGCCAGCACTGACATAATGTGCGATTTGGTTAAAGAAAAAACTAAAGATGAAGCACTAGAAATAATTGATAATTATCTAAAGATGATTCACGAAGAACCATTCGATGAAGAGCTTCTAGATGAAGCTATTGTCTTTATAAATACATCTAAACAAGCAGCTAGAATCAGGTGTGCTACAATCGGTTGGAATGGATTAAAGGAGCTTATCGATGAAAAAAAATGATATTGTTTTTCAAGATGAGATGAAAACGGGTTTTAAAAACGAAGATGTTTCCATTTTAAAAACAAAAGTTGGTTTAGATGAAGAGGTTATAAAACAAATCTCGTCGTATAAGAACGAACCGGAATGGATGCTCAATTATCGATTGAAAGCTTATCGTGCTTTCAAATCTATGCCCCTTCCTAAATTTGGTCCTGATTTGAGCCATTTAGATTTTGATAGTTTTGTTTATTTTATTAGACCTAGCCAAAAAGAAGAAACAAATTGGGAAGATGTTCCAGAAACAATTAAAAATACATTTCAAAAACTTGGCATTCCTGAAGCAGAACAAAAATATTTAGCCGGGGTATCAACTCAGTATGAATCCGAAGTAGTCTACCATAATATGCTTAAAGAAGTTGAAGAAAAAGGGGTTATTTTTCTTTCCACGGATATGGCCCTTAAGTTATGCCCAGATTTATTCAAGAAATATTTTGGAACAGTAGTACCATTCGCTGATAATAAGTTTTCTGCTTTAAATGGAGCTGTATGGTCAGGCGGTTCGTTTATCTATGTTCCAAAAGGGGTTAAATTAGATAAACCATTGCAGTCCTATTTTAGAATTAATAATGAAAAATCTGGCCAATTTGAAAGAACATTAATCATTGTTGATGAAGGTGCTGATGTTCATTATGTTGAAGGTTGTACTGCTCCAATTTATTCAAAAGAATCATTGCATGCTGCTGTCGTAGAAATTATTGTTTTAAAAGGTGGCAGATGCCGTTATTCAACCGTTCAAAATTGGTCCACAAATATCATTAATTTAGTGACTAAACGTGCTATATGTTATGAAAATGCATGGATGGATTGGATAGATGGTAATATTGGTTCACAAATCAATATGAAATATCCTGCTTGCATTTTAGCTGGTAAGGGTGCAAAAGGAACATGCATTAGTATTGCAGTTGCTGGCAAAGGACAATATCAAGATGCTGGTGCAAGAATGATTCATTTAGCAGATGATACAACTTCCACAATAATTTCTAAATCTATTGTAAAAAATGGCGGTATTTCTAATTATCGTGGCACAGTAAGACATCATCAAAATGCGCATAATTGTCGTTCTCATGTGGAGTGCGATACTTTGATTTTAGATAATATATCTAAGTCTGATACAATTCCTAATAATCAAGTCATAAATAATTCTTCATATATTGAGCATGAAGCAACGGTTTCAAAAATTAATGAAGATCAATTGTTTTATTTAATGTCTCGTGGAATAACAAAAAAAGATGCTATACAAATGATTATTATGGGTTTTATTGAACCATTTTCAAAAGAGTTACCAATGGAATATGCTGTTGAGTTGAATTCTCTAATTAAAATGGATATGGAGGGTAGTGTTGGCTAATGGCTTTTGATTATGATGTCATAGTTGTTGGTGGTGGACATGCTGGTTTAGAAGCTTCTTTTTCGTGTGCTCACATGGGTGTTCGCACACTTTTAATATCTTTAAATATTAAGATGATGGGAAATATGCCATGCAATCCTTCAATTGGTGGTTCGGCTAAAGGCATTGTTGTAAGAGAAATTGATGCTTTAGGCGGCATGATGGGAAAAATTGCTGATTTAGAATATTTGCAAATGAAAATGTTAAATACTGGTAAAGGACCTGGAGTGAGGTGTTTGCGTGCCCAAGAAGATAAATTACGTTATCCTTTTCAAATGCAAAACGCTGCGTTAAATTGTGAAAATTTAACAGTTGTTGAAGGCGAAGTAATTGATTTATTGCATGAAAATAAAAAAGTTTATGGTGTCGTTTTAAAAAACGGAAAAATTTTTACTAGTAACGCAGTTATTCTAGCTACTGGGACATACATGGATAGCGATATTTTGATTGGCCACAATAAGCAAAAAGGCGGTCCAGATGGTGAAAATCCTTCTATAGGTCTTTCAAAAAACTTAAAAAAGATGGGCATTAATATATATCGTTTAAAAACAGGAACTCCACAAAGAATTAAAAAAGATTCAATTGATTTTGAACAAACAATACCACAATATGGTACGCCCGGCAATTTAGCTTTTTCTTATGAAACTAAGCATTTTGTACCATACGAAAAACAAGAGCCATGTTATCTGATATATACGAATGAAAAAACTCATAATATTATAAAAAAACATCTTTTAGATTCTGCTATGTATAGTGGTATTGTAGAAGGCGTTGGTCCTCGTTATTGTCCATCCATTGAGGACAAAATTGTTAGATTTTCTGATAAGGAAAGGCATCAACTTTTTTTAGAGCCAGAATCAAAAGATACCGATTCAATATATTTGCAAGGTTTTTCAACGTCGATGCCAAAAGAAGTTCAAGAAGAGATGGTACATTCACTACCTGGTTTACATAATGCGAAAATACTAAAATATGCTTACGCTATTGAATATGATGCGATTTGCGCAGATGAATATGACTCAACATTAAAGATTAAAAAATATGATGGTTTATACATTGCTGGTCAAATTTGTGGTACTTCTGGTTATGAAGAAGCTGCTGCTTTGGGCTTAATGGCAGGCATTAATGCCGTTTTAAAAATTAAAAATCGTCCACCGTTTATTTTAAGACGTGATGAAGCTTATATCGGGGTAATGATCGATGATTTAGTTTCTAAAGGGACTCAAGAGCCATATCGATTATTGTCGTCGAGAGCTGAATTTAGATTGCTTTTAAGACACGATAATGCTGATTTGCGTCTATCTGAATATGGCTTTAATTTAGGTTTGTTATCATCAGCGAGGTATGAAAATTTTTTACATAAAAAAGAAAAAATCAATCAAACTATTGGAATTTTAAAAAATAAATGGCTCGGTTCTCGACCCGAAATTGATGAGTATTTATCAAGTATTGGATATGGAAGGTTAAATGGTGGAGTTTTAGCTTATGATTTTTTAAAAAGGCAAAACGTTTCTTTAAAGTCCATGTTTAGTTTTGTTTATGAATTAAATAACCTTGATTTAAGTGACGAAATTATAGAAGAAGTGGAAATTATGGTTAAATATGAAGGATATATTAATAACGCCAAAAAACAAGCTGATTCAATGAAAAAGTTGGATGATTTAATTATCCCTCAACACTTTGATTATTTACATTGTGATGGTTTGGCTTTAGAGGCAAGACAAAAACTTGATAAAATAAGACCATATAACATTGGTCAAGCTTCTCGTATTTCTGGTGTCAATCCTAGCGATATAACCATACTGATAATGATGATAAAAAAGGAGAAGACTTATGGATAGTCAAACTTTAGTATCAATTTTTGACAAATATTCGGTGCCTTGTTCTTTTGAACAAGCAAACTTGCTTTTATCATTGATGGATTTAACGCTTGCCGCTAATAAAAAAACAAATTTAACTGCTATTAAAAATGAAGACGAATTCATTGAGAAAATGATTATTGATTGTGGAATTGTCTTTAAAGCAGACGATGTTGTTAATAAAAATATAATCGATATTGGTAGCGGTGCAGGCTTTCCTGGTCTTGTCATTGCTATTTTATATCCAAATTGTCATGTAACTTGCCTTGATTCAACTGCAAAAAAGTGTCAACAAATTGAATATGTTATATCTAAGTTAAAATTAAATAATGTTGATGTAATTAATCAAAGAGCTGAAGAATATGCAAAAATTCAACGCGAAGTTTATGATTTTGCCATTTCTAGAGCTGTTTCAGAATTAAATATTTTGATTGAATTATGTGCCGGATTTGTTAAAAAAAATGGTTATGTAATTGCTATGAAATCCCAAAAATCACAAAGCGAATTAGCAAAAGCGAAGAACGGAATTAAAATTTTAGGACTGCAAAATTTAAAAACAGAGAAAATTACTTTGCCATTTTCTAATTCAATTCGTCATAACATTTGGTTGTTTAAGAAGACATCGACCCCTAAAAAATATCCACGTGAATATAGCAAAATTACTAGCAAGCCATTATGATAATTAGTTAAAATAGATTTAATATGAGTAAAATTATCGCTATTGCAAATCAAAAAGGTGGTGTAGGAAAAACAACCACCGCCATTAATTTGAGCAGCGCCCTTGCTCATTTTAAGCGCAGGGTACTTCTTATTGATATGGATCCACAAGGCAATTCTAGCCGAGGATTAGGTGTCGATATATCATTGATATCTAGATGTATTTTTAGTGTGTTGATTGGCGATGATGATATAAATAAAGTCATCAGAAAGACTTTGGTAAAAAATTTGGATTTAATCAGCCCTAAATTGATTTTATCTAATTTGGAAAGTGTAGTAGCAGGGAAAATCGATAAACCTTTTTACTTATTAAAGGAATCTATCGCTAAAATTAATAAGCAATATGATTATATTATTATTGATTGTCCGCCATCTTTGGGGCTTCTTACTATCAATTCTTTAGTTGCAGCAAACACAATTTTAATTCCTGTTCAATGCGAGTATTTTGCAATGGAAGCAGTAGCACAAATTTTAGCTTCTGTTTCTAGTGTGCAAAACACTTATAATTCATCGTTAGGAATAGAAGGTTTTTTAATGACTATGTATGATTCAAAAACTCGACTGAGTGTAGAAATTGCATCGCAAGTGCGAGGACTATTTAAAGAAAATACATTTATTAGTATGATTCCAAGGAATATATCTATTCCTGAAAGCAACGCCAAAGGAATGCCAGTGACATTATACCGTCCTACATCATCTAGTTCGTTAGCTTATTTTAGTTTAGCAAAAGAAGTGATGGATCATGAAGAAAGATAAATTAGTTGACATATCTTTATCTAAACTTTTAAAAAGGTTTGCCAATACGGACGTTATTGCTAATATGGAAAAGGAATATCGTCAAATTAAACCTCTATTTATTTCGCCAAAATTAATTGATGATAATGGTTATTTAAAAAAAGTTAAACTCAACGAACAGTTGATTTGCGATTCGTTGATATCCATTAAGGAAAAAGGATTGAATACTCCCCTGATTATCAGACCTAAAAAAGATCATTATGAAATTGTTTTAGGAAGAAAGCGCCTAATTGCAGCCAAAAAGTTTAAATTAGAATCGGTTCCATGCGCCATCATAAATGTCGATGATGAAGAAATGCTTGTTATGCTCGCTGCTGATATACGCGACTCAAATTATTCAAACATGGTTGAATTGTCAATTGTTTGTAACCGCTTGACTAAAGATTATAAATATACTCAAAAAGATATAGCAAAATTGCTTCATCAATCGCGATCTCAAATCACTAATATTATTCGTCTTTTTAATTTGCCAGAAACAGTTTTAGCTGATGTATCATTAGGGAAGTTGTCATTTGGCCATGCTAAGTGTTTGCTCACTTTACCAGATGAAGTAATCAACGACACAGTTGCAGAAATTTATAAACATAATTTATCTGTTAGATCTACTGAAAAAATGATTTATGATTTTAAAAATCACACAAATTATAAAAAAACCGAGCAATATTTGCGCGATTTTGTTAATGCTGATGTTAATATATCAAAAAATGGAATTCAATTTTCCTTTAAAACCGAACAAGATAAAAATCAATTTATAAAACAAATAATAGACAAGACAAAAAAATATTAACTATTTTTCTATATTAGCAAATTTTTCTAATATAGAAATGGCTTTATTTATGGTTTCTAAATCTTGAGCACTCATCGTGCCCACGTCATTTCCCAAAAGACAATCAATTGAGGTATTTAAAATTTTTGATAATCTAATTAAAGTATCAAAGTTTGGTTCGTATGTTCCGTTTTCATAGTTAATATATGTTTGTCGAGTGACATGAAGCAATTCAGCCATATCGGCTTGCGTTAACTTTTGTTTTTTGCGGTACAATTTAAAATTATTCATACATTTGCCTCATTATTTATACTAAATTAATTTTAAAAATATACAACTTTTATCGAATTAAAGTAAAGCAACATTTATCGTTAAAAAATAAAAAGACAAACAAAACTCATTTATTTTTTTAGTTTAGTCCTGCATATTTTATTTTGATAACAAAGTTAATCCAATAAATAGACAAAAAACAGTTTATGTTTATATAAGTTGTGATAAAATAATTTTGTTTCAGGGCAGGGCGAAATTCCCGACCGGTGGTATACTCCGCGCATCTTTATGGATTGAACTTGTGAAATTCAAGTAGCGATAGTTAAAGTCTAGATGGAAGAAACTTTTTTCTGTTTTGCCCTGATGGAGGGCTTTTTTTATGTCTAATTTTGATTTGACTAGACTTGTTGTCGCCATTGTTTGTGTACTGGGTATTTTGATTTTTGTTTTATACAAATTTATCGGCAAAAACAAGGTATTTAGTACTAGATTTATAAGCAGTACGGCAATATTTGCAGCGATTTCTACGTTATTGTATATTGTTCCTTATTTTAAGTTTAATCTACCATTTTTTCCGGCGTTTTTAGAGATGCATTTTGAAGAAGTGCCAGCATTCATAGCCGCTTTTGCATATGGGCCACTATCAGGCTTTTTTGTGTTATTGATTAAAACAATAATAAAATTGCCTTTTACTTCTTCTTTAGGCGTAGGCGAATTAGCGGATTTGATATATGGATGTGCTTTAATTTTACCGGGTGCTTTTATTTATAGGAAATTCCATAATTTTAAGGGTACGATTTTAGGCTTAAGTGTTGGTTTTTTTGTTCAACTGATAGTGTCTAGTTTTTTTACCACTTTTGTCATTTTAGATTTTTATATGTTTGTCATGGGCTTTTCATATGAGATGTTGATTGGCATGTGTCAAGCTGTTAATCCTAACATCACCTCTTTAACTTGGCCATTTTTCATTTATGTTGCTGTTCCATTTAATGCTTTTAAAAATATTATTATTGTCTTGCTGACATTGATTTTATATAAGAAAATACATCAATTAGTTGATCGTTTATCGCAAAGAAAACAAGCATAAAAAAACTAGGCTATCGCCTAGCTTTTTTATTTTTTTAATTAGTCTTCAACAATTGCACCAACTGGGCAAACGTCTTTGGCTTCTTCATCAGCTTCGCCAGTAATTACTTCAGCAACACCTGTATCTGCCATTGCAAAATCATCTGGAAAATTGCCAACGCATGAACCACATCCGATGCAAGCGTCAGTATCAATTCTAACTTTCTTTCTCGCCATTGATTTGTCCTCCTATAGACGATAAAAATTATAGTTCTTTTTTATTGATATTTCAATAAGCAATAAAATTTGAGTTTTGATAAATGATATTATTTTTTGTATTTTTTTAATTTTTTTAATGCCAATAATATTTAAATATAATATTATATAAAAGATAGATATGGAGCAGTCGCGGGTCAAAAGGTATAAAGAATATCGAAAAGCACTTACCGATAATGGTGATGATGTTTTGATGA
Source organism: uncultured bacterium (assembly GCA_949283025.1). GTDB lineage: Bacteria > Bacillota_I > Bacilli_A > RFN20 > CAG-826 > CAJOOD01. Next base: position 77,500 of record CASDRB010000012.1, on the reverse strand, counting down.
CTCAAAGTATTGATATTAATAAAGATATTAATGATGAACGATTAAAAAAACGAGAAATTAATCGCTCTTCTTTATCTACGCTGTCAGTTTCGTATGATCAAATTATGTCAGCAACAAAAGATGCTGAAATTCAAAACGTTGCCAATCAAAAACGCATACGACGTGCTAAATTATTAAAATTTCTTAAAATTGTTGGTCTTGTTATTGGATGTTTAATTTTGTTGGCTGCAATTGTTACTGCTGGAATTTTTGTTTTTAGGTAGGTTACATAATTATGAATAAAAAAAATATTACTATTGCTATTGATGGTCCTGCTGCTGCTGGAAAATCTACAGTCGCTAAGTTGGTTGCAGAAAAATTAGATATCACATACATTGATACAGGAGCTATGTATCGAGCTTTTACATGGTATTGTTTAGAAAAAGGTATTAATTGCGAAAACGAAGCGGATTGTGATGCGGTTATTAAAGATGTAGCGATTGAATTAAGACCTGGCCATATTGTTTTGTGCAACGGAATTGATGTATCAAAACAAATACGTGAACCTAGAGTTTCTAGCAAAGTATCATATATCGCTTCATATAAAAATATTCGTTTATCGTTAGTTGAGCAACAACGTGCTATGGCTAATAAAACTTCAGTGGTCATGGATGGAAGAGACATAGGTACATATGTTTTGCCTGATGCTGATGTAAAAATATATCAAATTGCTAGTGTTCAAACACGAGCAGTACGTAGATATGATGAAAATATGCAAAAAGGTATACCTTGTACTTACGAAGAAATAGAAAATGATGTTAGAACACGAGATTATATTGATTCTCATCGTTCTTTTGCACCTTTAAAACCTGCTCCTGATTCGGTTTTGTTGGATACTTCTTTTTTAAGTATAGAGGAATCTGTTGATATGGTTTTAAAAATAATTGAAAAAAAGACTGGAGTTAAACCAAATGTCTAAACCTATCATCGCTATTATAGGTGCTCCTAATGTTGGCAAATCGACGGTCTTTAATCGAATTGTTGGAACAAGGCATTCAATTGTTGATGATCAACCAGGCGTGACAAGAGATCGGATTTATGCTTCTGGTGAGTGGCTTGATCGTCATTTTGATTTAGTTGATACTGGCGGCATCGAGATTGCTAATCGACCATTTCAAACACAAATTCGTGAACAAGTTATGCTTGCTATTAACGAAGCTGACATCATTGTTTTTATATGCGATGGTAAAATCGGCGTTAATAAAGATGATATGTTAGTTGCTCAAATGTTACGAAAGACAAAAAAACCAATTATATTAGCTGTAAATAAAATTGATGACAATCATATGATTTCAAATATTGCTGATTTTTATAAATTAGGTTTAGGAGATCCGCTTGCCATTAGTGGCGCTCACGGTATTGGAATTGGTGATTTGTTGGACAAAATAATTACTTATTTTCCGGAAAACGATAAAGTGGATTATCAAGATGAAATTACTTTTGCCATCATCGGCAGACCTAATGTTGGTAAATCATCATTAATGAATGCAATTTTAAATCAGGAAAGAGTAATTGTTTCTGATATTGAAGGTACAACTAGGGATTCAATTGATACTTCATTTATAAAAGATGGCACTAGATATGTTGCAATTGACACCGCTGGATTAAAAAAACGTGGCCAAATTTATGAATCGGTTGATAAATACGCTTCAATGAGAGCTCTACGCGCAATTGAAAGAAGTGAAGTTATCGTGTTTGTGATTGATGCACACGCTGGATTAAAAGAGCAAGACAAACATGTTGTTGGGTACGCTATTGAAAACAATAAAGCTATAGTAATTGTAGTAAATAAATGGGATTTGATGGATAAGACTCCTACTTTGCAAGATGAGTTTAAAAAACAACTAAAAAAAGAAATGCCATTTTTGGATTATTCACCTATTATTTTCGTTTCGGCATTAAATAAAACTAAGATAAATAAAGTTTTTGAAGCAATTCATTTTGTTTATAATGCGTATCATTTAAGAATTGCTACAAATGTTTTAAATGAAGTAATTCAAGATGCTCAAACGATGAATGAATCTCCTAATTTTAATGGCGGGAGACTAAAAATTTATTATGCTAATCAGGTTGATGTTGCACCTCCAACATTTGTTTTATTTGTCAATGAACCAAAATGGATGCATTTTTCTTATCAAAGATATTTAGAAAATCGGTTAAGAGATACTTTTAATTTTGATGGTACTCCGATTAAATTTGTTTTAAGAAAAAGAATTTAAGTTTACTTAAAAAAATAGGTCCAGCAAAACATTTTTGACAAATGTAATTCAATTATTCTAAAATTAAGTAAGGAGGACCGCACATAATGAATAAATTAGATTTAGTCGAAGTCGTCGTCAACAAGACTGGTCTTAGCAAAAAGGAGGCCGAAGAAGTTTTAAGAGTCGCATTAAATACTATTTGCGATCAACTCGCTGCAGGCGAAGTTGTCAAATTAACTGATTTTGGTACTTTTAGTGTTAAAGTCCGTCAACAACGCAACGGCACAAACCCAAAAACAGGCGACAGCATTGTTATCCCCGAGGCTAAAACCGTCGGTTTCAAGGCTAGTAAAAAACTAAAAGCCCGTCTATAATAACTTCATATTTTTAAAAGAGGCAAATGCCTCTTTTTTTGTTATAATTATACTATGAATAGCAAATATCCTTTTATATTATGTCATGGAATAGCACATAAACGAATACTTTTTTATCGCCCTTTTGGAAGAATTTTTAAATATTTGAAATCAAACGGTTTTGAAGTTTTCATATCAAACCAAGATGGATTTGGTTCTATTGAAAGTAATGCCTGTCAAATAAAAAAATTTATTGATTATGTTTGCAAACAAACTAACTGCACAAAAGTTAATATTATCGCCCATTCTAAAGGAGGATTAGATTGTCGTTACCTTATTAACCAATTAGGGGATAAAAAAATTGCATCTTTAACAACTTTATCTACACCTCATTATGGATCGTCTATGGCTGATAATGTTTTAAAATTGCCTAGTTGGATGAAAAGGTTTGTCGCGTTTTGGATTAATTTAATTTATCGTATATGTGGAGACAAACATCCAAATGCTTTGATAACTTGTCAGCAATTAAGTGAAGATTATTTAAAAAAATTTAATCAAAAAATTATTGATTCTAACAATGTATATTATCAAAGTTATGCTGCTAAATTAGATAGTCCTAAACACGATTTTATTATGGGTGTGCCTTGGATTTTAACTAGATATTGGCAAGATGATGATAGCGATGGTTTGGTTTCTTTTTCAAGCGCAATTTGGGGTGATTTTAAGGGCCGCGTTCTTCAAGAGTCGGTTTCACACACTGAACTAATTGGCTTTGTAAAAGATAAAGAAAAAATGAAAAGATTGAATATGTTTTATTTACAATTATGTTTAGAATTAATTGAAAAAGGATATTAATTTATATAATATATAAATCATGAAAGAACTACCCTCAGTTTTTGTTAATTTTGCTCAAGAATTTATTAAAAATGGATTTAAAGTTTTTCTTGTTGGTGGAAGTTCACGCGATTTTTTATTAGACCGTTATTTTAAAGATTATGATGTTGCTACCAATGCTACTCCTGAGCAATTGGCTAATATTTTTCCTAATGTTGATTTAACTTTTGCAAAATACGGTTCGACAAGAATTAAATTTGATGATGTAAAATTTGATGTAACAACTTTTAGAAAAGAAAACGGATATAAGGATCATCGCCACCCTAATAACATTATTTTTACTGATAGCATTCAAGAAGATTTTTTTAGAAGAGATTTTACGATTAACGCTATTTATATTGATTCAACCCATCATATTTATGATTTTAGTAGTGGTCTAATGGATTTAAAATACAACTTGATAAGAATGATTGGAAATCCGAGCCAAAGAATCATTGAAGATCCTTTAAGAATCTTAAGAGCCATTCGCTTTTCTTTGGTTTTGGATTTTGAAATTGAGGAATCTTTGGAATTTGCGATGATGAAATATTCATATCTATTAAACGAAATCAATCTTGACAAAATTAAACAAGAAGTCGAGAAAATCAAAAAAACTGGTATTTCAATTGTTGAAATTAAAAAAGCTTTAAATTATTATCACATCGTTTTACCATCGGATGTGATAGGAGGTTTTCATTATGGTTGGAGAGGCAATTGATTTTAGATATTTGTTGATTGAAAATTATAAAAAGTTAAAATTGGATGAAGTTGAAGTAACCACACTTTTTATTATTGATCATCTAATTGAGCAAGGTAATTCTTTGATAACTGCAGATTTATTATCATTAAAAATGACGATGAATGTCGCGCAAATCGACAAGATTTTAGCTAATTTATTAAAAAATGGAATGATTGATTATGTTAGTAATAAAAAACAAACTATTACTACTTTACAACCATTAAAAAACAAATTGTATCGTGAGTTTCAAATTTCCTTAGCAAAAGAACAAGAAGCCTCTAATAATCAAAAAATTGAAGAATCTTTAGAAAATATTTATTCTGAATTTCAAAAATATTTAGGTCGTACTTTGTCTCCTTTAGAAATATCAAAAATCAGAGAATGGATTTCTTTTGGATATTCTGATAAAACCATAATTGATGCTTTAAAGCAGGCGTTGAGTCAAAAAAAGAAAACTTTAAGAAGTGTTGATAAAATCCTTCTATCTTGGGCTTCTAGAGAAGATGTCGAAAAAGAAGGACATACTATCCTAAGTGAACAATGGGATAAAAATATTGAAGAAACAATTAAAATTGCACAAACACCATGGGTTAAAGATGATGATGAATAATCAACAAAGAATGAACTTTTTTCTAAACTATTTACAACAATTGTTTCCTAATGCTCATTGCGAACTTAATTATCGCTTTGACTATGAATTATTAATTGCCGTTATGCTTTCAGCACAGGCGACTGACAAAAGCGTTAATAAAGCGACTGAAAAACTATTTAATAGATATCCAACTTTGTTGGAATTAAGTCAAGCAAGGGTCGATGAAGTTGAGCAAATTATTAAATTTTTAGGGATGTCTAAACAAAAAAGTCAAAGAGTGGTGGATATTGCTAAAAAATTAGTTACAGAATTTGATGGAAAAGTGCCAAAAGAAAAAGATACTTTAACAACTTTTCCAGGGGTTGGCAATAAAACCGCCAATGTAGTTAGAGCTGAATTTTTTAAATTAAATGAATTACCAGTTGATACACATGTCGAACGAGTTGCAAAAAGACTGAGATTTGCTAATGCGAATGATTCGACATTAATCGTTGAACAGAAATTAAAAAAATTAGTGCCGTCTTCTATACAAATTAAAACACATCATCAAATGATTTTTTTTGGAAGATATTTTTGCAAATCTATTAATCCAAATTGTTCTATGTGTCTTATGTGTAAAGAATGTCGATATTTTAAAAATAAAGTTCATCAATGATTGAGATATAATCTAATCGTGGACGGAAGGACTGTTTAACGTTTTTACCTATTGATTTGATTTGCTGATATGTTATTGATTTTTTTAATCCATTTTCATATGCGTCGATAATGTATTTACTATCAATTAAATATACTTCTTTATATTTAGAGAACTCAATTATAAAAAAAGCAATTCCACCCGCCTCAACAATATTTTTCAAATGTTGAATTTGATGTGGGCTAATATTATGAAGCGGAAATGATGTTTTAGACTGACATGATTTGGCTTCAAAATCAATATAGCGTCCTTTATATATGCCGTTATAATCTGTTGTTGATTGTTTTTCAAAATAAGCATCGATGATTTTGGCGCCTTTTGTATAATCGACCTTTACAACATTTATGGGTGTTGGCCTTTTATAAATAAAAGCGATGTGATTAGTTGCATAGTACTCGTTGCTTAAATTAATTTCATTTTCAAAAGACATGCCTCGATTAGCATTCGATAAAGATTTGGCGACATCTTTATTTTTTTTGTTTGAAATGGTTAAATTGGATCTTTTTTTACCATATGGATAGTTAATCATTTAAATACTTTTTAACAACCTCATCAAATTGTATCGCTTGAACATCGTGCCCTTCTGCTAGTTGTTTAATAACAACCTTTATAGGCTCAGGTAAATGATTGCTATGAGCAAGCACTTTTTTGTATTCTTCAAAAACAATATCTTTCTTTTGCAAAAATGCATCATATAATTTTGCTAAATTAATGGCGTCGTTGCATGGATCATGTGCAGGTTCTGCTAAACTTACACCAAATAAGTGGCAATAATTAATTAGGCTGTATGGATTATTGTCTTTATCTTTGACATATTCGGAAATAATCGGAAGAAAATCTAAATAATTTTTTAAAATATGAGAACTAATTTCGCTGGGAACAGAAAAATTATATTGAACAGATTGAGTAATAATTTTATAATCGTGATTGCCAAAAGTAACAAATAAAGCATTTTTCCATCCGATTCCAACGAATTTTTTAAATTCATGTAGTAAATCATTAAAATTGATACCTTTTTCTTTTAACAATTCATCGCTTATTCCGGTTAATTTATTAACCACTTTCCCGACCTTGTTTTTGGCTTTGACATATTGTTTGAACGTTTTCCCGTATTTTTTTATGCGACCTTTTGAATTTATAGTGCATTTAATTGCACCAATAGCAATCATTTCATGAGATAATTGAGTGCCTTCTAAATCCAAAAATACGATTAGTTTTCTTTTTTTAATTAACTTGGCTAATTTATTCATGCGAATAGTATATCATTTACTAGAATAATCAAAAAGAAAAATATGTTTGTATGAGCATAATTATTAATATAAAATATTAAATATGGAAAAAAACGCCGTTTCTATTTGCTTATCTTCTAAAGATATTTTAGAAAAGAAATTTAAAATAGTTATTGCTAATGCTTATGATGCATACGAAGTTGATGAATTTTTGGATCAAATAATTAATGATTACGCTATTATTGAAGCTAATTATTTATTTGAAAAAAAATATGTTGATAAACTAGTTAATGAAAATAAAACTTTGAAGAAAAAAAACGAAGTCTTAGAAATTAAAATTAAGTCTTATCAAGCACGGTATGATGATGTTGATGATCATCCAGATGCCACCGCAGATAACATTCATTTAATTAAGCGCATTGACAAATTAGAAAAATACTTATGGAAATTAGGTGTAAATCCTAATAACATTAAATAGATAAAATTCGGTCTGGACAATTGCTGGATTAATTCTAGAGGAAAGTCCATGCTCGCACAGGCTGAGATGCCTGTAGTGATTGCGCTAGCGGAAAAAATAACGCTAGGTATGCGGGAGCGCATAACGGCGGAAGAATACCTAAGGGAAACTATGGTTAACTTCCTGAAAGTGCCACAGTGACGTAGCAATTGGAAACAATCAAGTGGAACGCGGCAAACCCCACAAGCGAGAAACCCAAATTTGGTAGGGGAGGCTGAAGGCGAGAAATGAATTGCCAACAGCATGCATTGCATAGATAAATTATTGTCTAAAACAAAACATGGCTTACGGGACCGATACTCATCAAAGGAGAAAAAAATGAATCTGCCTACTAAAATTACAATTTCACGCATTATTATTATAATTTTAATGATAATTGGTCTTTTTGTTTTATCATTTTTGAACATTGATGGCTTAACTTTGACAATCGGCAACAGTGGAATCAATATTGTTTTTTTAATAACTTGCATAATATTTTTAATTGCTAGCGGGACTGATTGGTTAGATGGATATTTAGCAAGAAAAAATAATCAAGTGACAGATTTAGGTAAGTTTTTAGATCCAGTCGCTGACAAATTATTAATCAATTCTTTGGTAATTTTTTTAATTGCTCCATCTTTGTTTGCCCCTTATGTTGCAGGAAGTCAAGTTGTTTCTTTTAATATGTGGTGCGCTATTATTTTGGTGGCAAGAGATATAGTTGTCGATGCGTTGCGTTTCATCGCCGCGCAAAAAAAGATAGTTATTGCTGCTAATATTTTTGGCAAAGCTAAAACTGTTTTGCAAATGATAGCAATAACATTAGTTTTATTAAATGGCTTTCCATTTTATTATTTTGATTCTACGTGGCCTATTGGTATTCACATCGCTGATTTTTTTGTTTATCTATGTACTGCCGTCTCATTATTGTCTGGCATAATTTATGTTGTTCAAAATCGCCATGTTTTTAAAAAGGATTGATAAATATGGAAAATAAATTGATGGAGCTGAGCCAATTGCTGGTTTCTAAAGGATATAGTTTGTCAAGCGTAGAATCTTTAACTGGTGGTTTATTTTCTCAAACAATGACATCAATAAGTGGAGCTTCCAAATTTTTTAAAGGTGCCTTAGTGACTTATATGAGTGAAGAAAAGCATCGCATTTTAGGAATTTCTTATGAAGATATAGACCAGTTTGGTGTTGTTTCTCAAGAAATAGCTATGCAAATGTGTAGTCATGGTCAACAATTGATGGCGTCTGATTTTTGCATATCTTTCACCGGCAATGCTGGTCCTGACGCCATGGAAAACAAACCAGTTGGTTTAGTATATATTGGTGTATCTTGCTTTACTAAAACTATGGTTGGCTGCTATCATTTTCAAGGTAATAGAAATGAAATACGTCAACAATGTGTTGATATGGGCATTTCTATACTTATTGATCAGATAAAAAATTTTTATTAAATTTTATTAAAAATGCATTTAAACAACCTATTATTTATTGTTAAGGAGTATTTATGGCTAAAGAAAAAAATGAAAAAGATATTGCTTTAGAGCAAACTTTAAAAGAAATCGAAAAAACATTTGGCAAGGGTTCTGTTATGAAACTTGGAGATCGACCACCTGTTGAGGTTGATGTTATTCCTAGTGGTTCTTTATTAATCGATGATGTTTTAGGCGTTGGTGGTTATCCAAAAGGAAGAATTATTGAAATTTATGGTCCTGAGTCATCGGGCAAAACTACTCTAGCCTTGCATGCTATTGCTGAATGTCAAAATCAAGGTGGCAGAGCCGCATTTGTCGATGCAGAACACGCTATTGATCCAATATATGCTAAAAATTTAGGTGTTAATATCGACGAACTTATTTTGTCTCAACCTGATAGTGGCGAACAAGCTTTAGAAATTGTTGAAATGCTTGCCGCTTCTAAAGCAATTGATTTAATTATTGTCGATAGTGTTGCTGCTTTAGTACCACAAGCTGAATTAGATGGTGTTATGGGAGACAATCAAGTTGGTTTGCAAGCTCGCCTAATGTCTAAAGCCATGAGAAAATTAGCAGGAATATTAAACAAATCCAATTGTGCGATTATTTTTATTAACCAAATTCGTGAAAAAGTTGGTGTTATATACGGAAATCCAGAAACGACAAGTGGAGGACGAGCATTAAAGTTTTATTCATCTATACGTATTGACATTCGTCGTAGTGAAGCGATTAAAAGTGGAGCAGATATTATTGGTAATACCTGCACCGTAAAAGTTGTTAAAAATAAAGTTAATCCACCTTTTAAGACATGCAAAATTGATATAATTTATGGCAAAGGGATTTCAAAAGAAGGAGAAATTTTAGATTTAGCTACTCAACTTGGATTAATTAAAAAATCAGGTTCATGGTACGAATATCAAGGAGATAAAATTGGTCAAGGCCGAGAATCTGCTAAACTTTACATCAAAGAAAACGAAGAAGTTGCAAACGCTTTAATCAAACAAATTAAAACAGGAATTATTGAATAGACGGCATTATATTAATACTGCAATGTAAGAACCCTAATTTTAGGGTTTTTTATTAACAAATTTTTAAATACAGTTCATCAGTTCTCACAAATGTGTTTGTTATAAATACAATTTATTTTTTGATTATATCTTGTGAGATATATTTTAAATTCGTATAATAAAAGTGCACTTAGTGTGCTTACCTATATATTCTCTTTTGAGATTTTATTATCGGATTGTTCCGTAAATATATATTTTTGCCTTACACAAGGTAATTTTTAGGTAATTTAGCATTTGCTATATAAACATATTCGCATAGCGAAAAGAAAGGAAATCAAAAGAACATGGAAGTTTACCAAGCCATTGTTTGGATTGTGGTTGCCGCCATTTTAGGCATTATTATTGGTGCAGGCATCATTCTTTTGATTCCAGTTGTTCGTGAACGTGCTTCTAATAAGAGAAGCAATAAAATAATCAAGGACGCGGAAATCAAAGCTGATCGCATTGTTAAAAATGCCCAAATTGATGGCAAGCAAACCGTCAATGAAATGAAAATTGAAGCAGAAAAAGAAATCAAAGAAAAAAGAAATGAATTGAATCAAACAGAAAATCGTTTATTTCAAAGAGAGCAAAATATCGACCGTCGTGATGCTGCTTTGATAAACAAAGAGACAATCATTGAACAAAAAAGCGACACCTTAAATCGTCAAATTGCTGAAAATGTAAAAAAAGAGAAAATTTTGCAGGAAAAAATCGATGGTATAATCGAAGAATTGGAAAAAGTTTCTAAAATGTCCATTCAAGAAGCCAAAGATGAAATTTTTGCTCGCGTCGAATCAAAAATGGCAAAAGAAATCGCTTTGTTTATGAAAAATAAAGAGGATGAAGCCAACGAAATATGCAATCGAAAAGCCACAGAAATTTTGGGTTTAGCTATGGCTAGATTTGCTCAAGATTCTACCAACGAAAGAAGTGTTTATTCTATAGCTTTACCTAACGATGAAATGAAAGGGAGAATCATTGGTCGCGAAGGAAGAAATATTAAAACCTTAGAACAATTATTAGGAGTTGATTTAATAATAGATGATACCCCTGAAGTAATCACTATTTCCTGTTTTAATCCGATTCGTCGCGAAATAGCAAGAATCACTTTGGAAAATTTAATTAAAGATGGACGCATTCAACCTGGCAGAATTGAAGAATTGTCAGAAAAAGCAAAAAAAGAGGTTGATGATTCGGTTAAAAAGGCAGGGGAAGAGGCTGCTTTTAGACTCGGTTTGCCACGTATTAACAAAGAATTATTAACTTATGTTGGACGTTTAAAATATCGTACATCGTATGGACAAAATGCATATGATCATAGTATTGAAGTGGCTTATTTGTGTGGAATAATGGCTGCAGAACTAGGCTTAGATCAAAATTTAGCTAAAAGAGCAGGATTGTTGCACGATGTTGGTAAAGCGGCAGATTTTGAATTAGATGGAAGCCATGTTGAAATTGGCGCTAGACTTGCCCGCAAATATGGCGAACCAGATGTTGTTATCAACGCCATTGAATCTCATCACGGTGATGTTGTTGCAAATTGTATTATTTCTCATTTAGTGCAAGCAGCTGATACTTTATCGGCAGCTCGTCCTGGTGCAAGAAGTGAAACATTAGAAACATATGTTAAACGCATTGAACAATTAGAAGATATTTGTAAATCATACGACGGTGTTTATCAATGTTATGCAATGCAATCGGGTCGTGAAATTAGAGTGATGGTTATGCCAGATAAAATTGACGATTTATCAGCGTATAATTTAGCAAGAACAATCAAAGATCGCATTGAAAACGAGATGACTTATCCTGGACAAATTAAAGTGTCTGTCATACGTGAATACCGCGCGATTGAAACCGCTAAATAGATAGGATTAAAATTGAAAATATTATTTATTGGTGACATAGTTGGTCGTCCAGGAAGAGATGTGATAAAGACAAAGATTGCTGAACTAGAAAATCGTTTCAGTTTTGATTTTGTTATTGCCAATGGTGAAAACGCATCTCATGGAAAAGGTTTAACTGAAAAGAATTACGATGAATTGTGTGATAGCGGTGTTGATTTTATAACTTTAGGAAACCACTATGATAATAAATTTGAAATAAGGCGATATATAGATCAAGTTGATAATTTGATCAGACCTATCAATTTGATTAAACCCTATCCAGGCTGTGGCACTAAATTAGTTGATGTAAATGGAATTTTGATAAGAATTACTAATGTGTTAGGTTCGGCTTTCATTAATGAGGAAGTGAGTTCGCCTTATTTGGCGATAAAAGATGTTCTTGATAACGAACCTTTAGCAGATATTCATATTGTAGATTTTCATGGTGAATCAACATCAGAAAAGCAGTGCTTTGCTAATGCTATCGATGGTTGTGTTAGCGCTGTGATAGGCACACATACTCATGTTCAAACTAACGATGCTCGTATTTTGCCCAAAGGGACAGCATTTATGTGCGATGTCGGGATGTGCGGGACATTAGATAGCATCATTGGATTTGAAAAAGAATCAGTTATCAACAAAATTGTATTTGGTAAGCAATCAAGATTTGATATTCCTAAATCTGGTGACATTATGTTTAATGCTTGCTTATTAGATATCAATGAAAATACTGGTTTATGTACTAAAATAATTGTTATTAATGAGGTTGTTAAAAATTAAAATGAAAGATTTAATTATTTCTACCCCCTGTTTAGAAGATGCAAGAAAAAAAAGTGCTAATCAAGGCATAATTTTTCGAGACGCATTTCAAATTGATAATAATTTGAGTAATTATTTAAAATCTAAATATTTTTATATTCGCACTTTTGGATGTCAAGCTAATGTTCGCGATTCTGAAATTATGGCCGGAATGTTGACTATGGCCGGAATGATACAAACTGATGATTATCAAAAAGCAGCTATTTGCATTATCAATACGTGCGCTGTGCGTGAAAATGCCGTAGATAAGATGTATGGTGAGATTGGAACATTAAAGTCTATGGCTAAAAAAAGCGATGTTTTGGCGGTTTGCGGTTGTGTATGCGAACAACCTAGTGCTGTAGAAAAAATACGTTCGACTTACCCACATATCAATTTGATTTTTGGTACTCACGAAGTTCCGCTTTTAATGAATTATTTAAAACAAATTATTTTAGACAAATATAAACGCGTTATTTCTATAAAATCACAAGGTGGAGATGTATTTGAAAATTTGCCTTCAAAGAGAACCAATCCTTATAAGGCATTTGTCAATATCATGTATGGTTGCAATAAATTTTGCACATATTGCATAGTGCCTTATACGCGTGGCAGAGAAAGGTCTAGATTAGCAAAAGATATTTTGGATGAATGTCAGGAATTAATTGATTCTGGTTATCAAGAAATAACATTGCTTGGTCAAAATGTTAATGCTTATGGAAAGGATTTAAAAAAGGGAGGACTTACTTTTGCTCAACTATTAGAAGAGGTGGCAAAATTAGGTATTCCTCGCCTTCGTTTTACGACCTCCCATCCTTGGGATTTTTCTAAAGATATTATTGAAGTAATTGCAAAATATCCAAATATTATGAAATCAATTCATTTGCCAGTTCAATCTGGAAATGATGAAATTTTAAAAAGCATGGGAAGAAGGTATAATTCTACTCAGTATAAAAAATTAGTCGATGAAATGAAAAAAATGATACCAAACTTAACATTGTCTACAGATATTATTGTCGGTTTCCCTAACGAAACTTATGAGCAATTTCTTGACACTTTAAAGATGGTTGACTATGTTCAATATGATTCTGCTTTTACTTTTATTTATTCTCCACGGCAAGGAACTCCTGCTGCTAAAAAAAATGATGATGTCTCTTTGCAAGAAAAGCATCGTCGTTTTAACGAATTAGTAAAAACATGTGAAAAATATATTTCGGCATCATCTAGTAAAATGGTCGGGCACGTTTATGACGTTTTAGTAGATGGCCCATCTAAAAACAATCCAAACATTTTGTCTGGATATACCGAGTCAAATAAAATTGTTCATTTTGCTGGAGACCAATCTTTAATCGGTAAAATTGTCAAAATTAAAATCATTGAATCTCATACATATTCACTTATTGGAGAATTGTATAATGAATAATGATTTAATTAAAAAAGCCAATGAATTGCATGATAAATTGCACGAAAGTCCAATTATTTTAAATTTTTTGGCGTTAAAAAAGCAAATTGATAACAACGATGAATTAAATCAACTGTATAAAACAATTAAAACATTTTGCCACGATGAAAAACATCTTGATGAATATATTTTGGCAAAAAATAAATACCATAATCACCCGCTTATTATAAATTTTTATAACTTGAAAGAACAAGTTGAAGATTTGCTTTTTGAAATAAAAGAAATATTGGAGTCAAAACAATGATTTATGTAATTGTCGGCCCGACTGGTTGTGGCAAAACTCATTTAGCAAAAATGTTGTATGATTTTTTAAATAATCGTCCGGTTTTAATTAACGCTGATGCATTTCAAGTATACCAAGACATGAACATTGGAACGGCAAAAATTAGTGTTGATGATCCTTTATATAGTGAATACAAACTTTTGGATATTATAAAACCTTGCCAAAATTTTTCTGTGATGGAATTTCAAAAATTGGCAAGAAAAGAAATAGATAACGCTATTAAGCAAAATCGTGATGTTATTTTAGTCGGTGGAACTGGATTATATATACGCGCAACTTTGTATGACTATCAATTTAATGTTGAGACTGAAGATATTGATTTATCTTTTTTTGACACATTTAATAACGATGATTTACATTGTTTATTAAAGCAACTAGATCCAGTTGAAGCCAATAAAATACATCCCAATAATCGAAAAAGAGTTATGAGAGCTATATCTATTATTAAAGCAAATGGAGAAAGCAAAACAAATTTATTAAAAAAGCAACAACACCAAATGATTTATAAAGATGTTAAAATATTTTTTATTAATCCACCAAGAGAAAAATTATATCAAATAATAAACAAACGCGTCGATGCAATGATTAAAGATGGGTTAATTGATGAAGTTAAAAATCTTGTCTCAAAATATCATCTTTCTATGACCGCCCAAAAAGCGATAGGTTATAGTGAAATCATTTCTTTTTTAGAAAATAAATTGAGTCTTAAGGAAGCTATTGAGCTCATCAAAAAAAAGACAAGAAATTATGCAAAACGACAAATTACTTTTTTTAAGCATCAATTTGATAGTATTATTATGTATAATAACATTGATGATTTTTTAAATTATATTCAGGAGGCACTATTATGAGAAAAGGCATAAACAAATTTATTCAAGAAAGAACATGTAAATTAATTGGTGAAAATAACGTAGATAATTTTGCAACTAAACGCATCGCAGTTTTGGGACTCGGTGGTGTTGGCGGAACCGCTTTAGAAGCATTAGTCAGAAGCGGATTTACTAAATTTGTTTTGGCAGATTGCGATCGTGTTGAATACAGTAATTTGAATCGCCAAATTCTATTTAGCGCTGATGATGTTGAATTGAGAAAAGTTGATTGTGCTGCTTCCCATCTTGGTATCTTGACTGATGGTATTGAAGTATCTTCACATGCTGTTAAAATTACTGCCGAAAATATAGAAGACATATTAGGAAAATACCACCTAGATTTTATTGTTGATGCGATTGATGATGTTAAGGGAAAAGTAGCGTTGATTAAATATGCTAAATCAAAAAATATTCCTATCGTAGTTTCGGGTGGTATGGGAAATCGTCTTGATCCAACCTTAATCGAAATTTTGCCGCTTGATAAAACTAGCGATGATGGTCTTGCAAGAGCATTAAGACATCAATGCCGCGAAGCAGGAATTGATATTTCTAGCGTCATGGTTGTTCATTCTAAGGAACATCCAATTGTAAAATCAGAAACACCATATTCGATGATCATGGTTCCTTCAGCTGCTGGTTTATTTATTTGTTATTATATTGTAAAATATTTTATGGATGAATTAATTGATAAAGAATAATCGCCACATTATTAGGAGGAATTTTATTATGTCAGGTGTTTGCAAAAATATTTTTGATGTTGCTAAAAAAGGTAATATTTCAAGTGAATATGTCATCCCATATGGCAACGACAAAGCTAAAATTGATTTATCTATCATGGATACTTTGCAATCAAAAAAAGATGGTAAGTTAGTTCTTGTTACTGCAATTACGCCTTCTAAAGCTGGAGAAGGCAAAACAACCACTTCAATTGCTTTAGCGGATGGGATGGCAAAAATTAAGCAAGATGCAATGCTGTGTTTAAGAGAACCATCATTGGGCCCTGTCTTTGGAATCAAAGGTGGTGCCACCGGCGGCGGTTTAGCTTCTTTAACACCAGCCGAAGATATCAATTTACATTTCACTGGTGATATGCATGCTTTGACTAGTTCAATCAATTTAATTTCTGCTGTAATTGATAATCATATATTTCAGGGAAATGAATTGAATATCGACCCAAGCCGTATTTTATGGAAGCGTGCTTTGGATATGAATGATCGCGCCTTAAGAAGCGTCACTGTCTTGCAAGATGAAAAAAAAGCAAATCCACGACATGATGAGTTTGTTATTACTGTGGCTAGCGAGATGATGGCGATTTTGTGTCTAGCAACTTCTAAACAAGATTTTTTAAATCGCGTGAATAATATTTTGGTGGCATATGATTATAATAATAATCCGGTATACCTTAAATCTTTAAAAATATCCCATGCTATTTATAAGTTGATGAAAAATGCTTTTGATCCAAATTTGGTCCAAACATTAGAGGGAAATCCGTGTATTGTACATGGCGGACCTTTTGCAAATATTGCGCATGGATGCAATTCTTTATTTGCGACAAGGTTAGGATTAAAATTATCACCAATTGTTATTACCGAAGCTGGCTTTGCGGCTGATTTAGGTGCTGAAAAATTTTTAGATATCAAATGTCGCGTTGGCAATTTGCATCCTGATTGTGTTGTCATGGTCGCAACGATACGCGCTTTAAAAATGCACGGCGGTGTAGCTTTTGAAAATGTTAACGAAGAAAACGTTGACGCTTTATTAAAAGGATTGCCTAATTTAAAACAACACATGGAAAATATTGATAAATACGGAGTGCCTTGCGTTATCTGTATCAATCATTTTGAGTCTGATAGTGAAAAAGAGACAGAAACATTAAATAATTGGTGCAAGGCAAATGGTTATGATGTTGCATACTGTGACGCTTTTTCAAAAGGCGGAGATGGTGCCATTGACTTAGCGAAACTTGTTTGCAAGACATTAGAGGAAAAGGAGAGCCATTTCCATTATTTATATGACGAAAAAGCCTCAATTTACGACAAAATAGAAAAAATTTGCAAAGAAATATATCGCGCTGATGATGTAGAATATACTGATATTGCCAAAGCACAAATTGCTGATTTTATTAAATTAGGATTTGATAAAACACCTATTTGTATTGCCAAAACTCCACAATCTTTTACCGATAATCCAAAAATTTTAGGGGCGCCGCGCGGATTTAAAATTACCATTCGCGAAGTAAGATTATCGGCCGGCGCAAACTTTATTGTTCCTTTGACTGGTTCAATAATGACTATGCCTGGATTGCCAAAAGTTCCAGCTGCGGTTAAAATGGAGGACTTGCCTCTATAATGAAAGTGTTTGATTATAACTTATTTGATATTGTTGAATTAAAAAAACCTCATCCTTGTAATCATCAAAGCAAACAATTTCAAATTGTGCGATTGGGAGCGGATATTAAAATTATGTGTCTAGGTTGTGGCAATGTCATTTTAATTGATCGTGATAAATTCAATCGTGCGATTCGAAAAATTATCGCACATAAAAATGAAATAGAAAAGATAGACAAATAAGCTTTATGCCTCCTATATATATTGGAGGCTTTTTGTGTTAATTTTTAAAAAAGTTAGTAAAAAATATCAAACCAAGAATAAAAGAGATTTTTTCGCACTTCGCGATTTTAGTTATTCTTTTAATGATGTTGGTTTTTATTGCATATTAGGAAAAAGTGGATCAGGAAAATCCACAATAGCTAATTTAGCATCTTTAATCGATAGTCCAAGTGAGGGCGAGATATTTTTTAACAATAAAAAAATTAGTTGCTTTAACGAAAAAGAAATCAATAACTATAGAAGTCAGGAAATTGGACTTATTTTTCAACATTATAATTTAAATCTTAATGATACCGTCATAAATAATATTTGCATTCCTAGATATGCTAGACAACAAGACCCTGGCATGGCTTATAAAGATGGGAAAAGATATTTAAAAATGTTTGGCTTTGATGAACTCTTTTATAAGAAAAAAGCAAGTGAGTTATCAGGTGGAGAAGCACAAAGAATAGCGATAATAAGAGCGATAATAAATAATCCTAAAATCATAATTGCAGATGAACCTACTGGAGCTTTAGATGAAAAAAATTCTTTAAAAGTCATGCAAATTTTAAAGATGTTTTCAAAAGAAAAATGTATTATTGTCATAACGCACAATATAAAACTCGCGCAAAAATTTGCTGACGAGATAATACATTTAGAAGATGGCATTATAAAAGGTGTAACATCTATAAAACAAAATAATTTTCATAACCATAAATCAAATTATGAAAATAGTGGTTTTAAATTTGGAAAAAATCAAAATTGGATGGTTAGAAAAGGGTTAAATAGACTAATCAATAATAAAGGTAAAAATATTTTGACTGGATTTTCAATTTTGATTGGATTAGTCTTTGTTTTTATCAGTATTGGATTTTCGCAGGGGGTCAATTCAATAATTCAAAATCATACCTTAGAGCGATTTGATTATGGCTGTGGCAAAATTTATAAAATTGAAAGCATCAATCTCACAAATTCAACTATGAAACTTAACAAAATGACACGTTTAAGTGACGAAGAGATTTTAAACATAAATGACACCTATCAATATTTGAAGTTTGAATTGAATGTCGACGCTATTTTTTCTAAAAATGCCGAAGTTTCTTATAATGGCATGTTAATAAATGAAATTGATTTGTCGCCAGTGTATAATTTTGATTCATATTATTGTAATGATAGATTAGTTATCAAAGGCAGCAAACCGCCATCTCATGGTTTATTAGTCAATAAAGATGGAGAACAATGGCTTAAGAAAAGTTTTGATGTTAAATCTGTTATTGGTTTGGATATCAAAGTTTCCTCGATTTATAAAATTTCTTTTTATGACGATAATTACGATGCCTTTATAGAAACATATGAATATGATAAAAATTTAAAAATATATGGAGTAGTAAATGAATTTTCTTTTTTATCGACTCCAAAATTTTATTATTCTTATTCAAGCATAATTGAACATTCTAAATCTATTTTTATGCCAATGCTAAGTCAACATAAAAATCAAGAAATATACTGGTATGATTATTTAAAATCTTGTTCTAATAATGATGAGATTACATCTTTTTCACATCGTGTTTTTTGCCCCATAAACAATTTATTAACTTTTGAAAGTATAAAATTTGACAAATCTATATCTTTAGAAAGTGATGGAGTATTGTTAAAATCAACTTTCAAAACATTGATGGATGCTGTTTTGATTGGATTAAGTGCATTTTCATCTTTAGCTATTATAGGTACGGTTTTAATTATCGGAATAACATCATTTTCATCTTACACATTTGAAAAAAAGAATAGTGCTATTTATATGGCAAATGGTGTAAGTAAGGAACAAATATTTATAATTTTTATTATTGAAACTATTCTTGTGGCTTTAATAGCTTTTTGTCTTTCGATACCGGCATCATTATTATTTGAAAAATGTGTTAATTTTATTATTTTTAAACAGTTTAATTTACAAAATCTTATTTGTATTCCTTTTTTTAGTTATAAAAATAAATTTTTGTTTTTACCATTAATTAGTTTGCTAGGTTGTTTCTTTATTGCTATTTTATCAACTTATTTGCCATTGAAATTTGTAAAAAAAATAAATTTAAAAAAAGAATTGAGTGAAGAATGATAAAAATAAAACGATTAAATAAAAAATATGTAAACGATAATGTTCTATCAGACATCAATCTTGAGTTCAAAAATAGTGGTTTATATTTTATTTTAGGTCCCTCTGGATGTGGGAAAACTACTTTACTAAATTGTTTGAGCGGTCTTTGCGATTATGAAGGGAGTGTTATTTATGATAATGCCGATTTAAAATTGATGAACAGCAATAGTGCAGATGCGTTTCGTTTAAAAAACATTGGCTTTGTTTTTCAAGATTTTAAATTATTTATTCATGACGATGTATTCAATAATATCATAACCCCATTATTATGTTTAACAAGCGATGACAAAATATATGTGAATAAAAGAGCGGAAGATTGTCTTAAATTAGTGGGCATAAATCATTTAAAAAATCAAAAAATTAATTGTCTTTCCGGCGGGGAAAAACAAAGATGTGCGATTGCAAGAGCTATAATCAATGATCCTAAAGTGTTGCTTTGTGATGAACCAACCGGAGCATTAGATACTTTTAATAAAATAGAAGTGATGAAAATATTAAAAACGATATCAACTTCAAAACTTGTTATAATCGTTTCTCATGATCAAGATTTAGCAAACGCATTTGGCGATTTTATTATCCATATTAAGGATGGTCATATCAGCAAAATCGAAAATAAGGAAAATAAATTTAATAAGGCTTATTTACCAATTTTTAAAACAAAAATGATTTATAAAAAGCCGTCGCTACCATTTAAATTTTTATTTAAGCACACTAAAAACGCGATTAAAGAAAGAAAATATCGCAGTTTGATAACAAATTTTATTGTTTCTTTTGGCTTATTAGGTGTCGGGCTCTCTTTTATAATTAGCGATACAATTTATCAAAGTGTCATAGGCATGTATGAAAATATAATGTCAGAAAATCAAATAATCGTCACTAATCAAATGAGGCAAAATTCAAATAATGATATAAAATCAATTGAATACATTGATGCTATACAAATTGCTACAAACTATCCTCAATACACATATGATATTGGCGCGTGTTATTTAACTAATTTTGAAGAGTTTTTCAAAGAATGTGACGAATTAGTTTTGGCTGATTCAACGTATCGTTATATTTTGCATGGTTATTCATCAAGAAGCATTAATGAGTTTATATGGTTAGATTTGTGTGAAGAAATACTTTACCCATCGATAATTGATAATCTTGAAAACGATGAAATAATAGTTTCGCTAGATCCATTTCAAATTAACGATTTATGCTATAATTTGCGAATTGAAAAAAGTATAGAATCATTATCAAATTATATTAATCAAAATGGTTTAAAGGTTGTATTTGAATTTTCAAATCCAAACTGGCAGTACCACGATGAACAAATATTGACTATACGCGGCTTTACTATCTCTAATGTGCCAACGATATATCATAGCAACCATCTTTGGAATGAGTATATGTATGAAACTCAAATGCGATTTCCAATAAATTTAAATGTGTCACAACCAGAATATTATCCTTGGGTAATGAAAAAGATTTTTTATTTGCATATTAACAATGTAGAAGAATTTTTGTATAAAACAAAACAAGACGATATCTTGTCATCTTATATTTTTGAAATAGCCAATGAAAAATATTATCCATGGTTATATGCAGAAACAAGGAGCTATGATATTAATCGGATATTGGTATTTAATGGTGTAGAAAATTTAATTGATACTTCAGATTGGAAATATTTTAAAAAAATTTTTAATGATATTGGAAATCCGATTTTTTCAACTAGTGGTGGATATGCGGTTTATGGTACTAATCTTTTATCTGGTTTTAATAAGGTGATGTTTTTTTCTAGCCAAATAGAAACACTAGAAGAAATAACTGGTGTTTTTGCTTCTAATGGCTATGATCCTTTGGCTTCTATAGACATGCCAAAATACATTTTGCAGGGTCATTATAGTAAAACATCAAAAGACGGAGTATTTTTTAAAGGAATAAATAATGAAACATTGAAAGGAACTTGGCCAAGCTCTTTAAAAGAAATAGTGATTTCATCAAAAATTAGCAAATCATTATTTGGAGATAAAAACCCGATTGGTCAAAAGATATTTATTGCTTCAACTTCATACACCTATGAAAGCGAATCTCATTTTTATGATATGTTTTTCAGCATGTGTGAATTGGTTATCACTGGTGTAATACATGAAGATTTAAATATTTTATATCATGATGAATTTTGGACTATTTTATTTTTCCAATTTATATTGGGCATTAGTGCTTTTGAATTATTGCCAGTGGGGATGTCTTTTGAAATTAATAACGACATGGATCAAGAAATTGTCGTCAAAGAATTGTCTAGACAATTTCCACATTATAATTTTGATAATCCAATGAAAGAAATCTCTGATCAAGCTAACCAGTTATGCAACTATTTACAAATAATTTTACTTGCTTTGTCAGGGGTTACCTTTTTGATTGCAATTTGTATCATGAGTATATGCAATTATTTGCATGTTTTAGAAATCAAAAAAGATATTGGTTTAATAAGATGCTTGGGCATAAACAAAAAAGAAAGTATAAACATATTGTATTTCCATTCCTTATTTATTTCTTTGATGGGGGCTATCACTAGTTGCATAGAATTATTTGTTTTTTATTTATTGTCAAGATTAGGAATTAATCGGTTTTTTGGTTTAAATTTGAATTTTAAATTCAACTTATTGCCATATATAGTGATTATTGTTATTTCTTTATTTATTGGAATTTTGCCCGCTTTTTTTGTTAGTTTTAAAATGAAAAAATTAAATCCGATTGACGCTTTGAAAAATTAAATTTTTCCAATGTATTTCTAAATCTAGTTTGATATAATACACAATAGAGGTGATGATATGTCTTTAAAAGCCGGAATTGTCGGTCTTCCAAATGTCGGTAAATCTACTCTTTTTAATGCGATAACAAATTCTCATGTTGAGGCCGCCAATTATCCTTTTGCCACTATTAAACCTAATGCTGGAATTGTGAATGTTCCAGATTATCGATTAACATTTTTATCTAATTTGTTTCATCCTAAAAAGACTATCTTTGCAACTTGTGAATTTATTGACATAGCTGGTTTAGTTAAAGGTGCAAGTGCTGGCGAAGGACTAGGAAATCAATTTTTAGCTAACATTAGACAATGCGACGCTATTGTTGAAGTTGTAAGATGCTTTGAAAATCCAGATATTATTCATGTAGAAAATACAGTTGATCCAATAAGGGATATAGAAATTATTAATGTTGAATTGTGTTTGGCGGATTTAGAAACGGTTAACAATCGCTTAGGGAAAGTTGAAACTAAAGCTAAAATTTCAAAAGATAAAACTGCAGTTTTTGAAGTTAATTTATTAAAAAAGCTTCAAGAAGATTTAAATAAAGGTATTCCTGCTAGGTTAGCCAATCTTAATCAAGAAGAGTTGGATTATGCTAAAAATGTTTATTTTTTATTAACTGCAAAATCAATTTTATATGTTGCCAATGTTGGAGAAGACGATTTATTAAATTTAGACGAATGCAAACATTATCAACAACTGGTATCTTATGTTGGTGGACAAAACAGCGAAGTTATTCCTGTATCATGTCAAATTGAAAGCGAATTATCTGAACTGAGTCAAAATGAAAAAGAAGAATATTTGCACTCATTAAACGTTGATGAATCTGGGTTAGATAAAGTAATTAAAGCAACTTATAATTTATTAAATTTGTCAACATTTTTTACAGTTGGAGAAGATGAATGTCGCGCTTGGACATTTGTCAAAGGCATGAAAGCCAACCAATGCGCTGGAATTATCCATACAGATTTTATGAAAGGTTTTATCCGCGCTGAAGTTTATCATTATTATGATATTGAAAAATATGGTAGCGAAGCAGCTGTAAAAGATGCTGGAAAATTAAGAAGTGAAGGGAAAGATTATATTCCTAATGATGGAGATATAATGTTTTTTAGGTTTAATGTTTAATATGAGAATCGGATTTTCAAAAGACATTCATCGTTTAGTTGAGCATCGCCGTTTAATTATAGGCGGAATTGAAATTCCTTTTGAAAAAGGATGTTTGGCTCACAGTGATGGCGATGTTGTTTTTCATGCCTTAGGAGAAGCACTTCTTGGATCATTAGCGTTAGGAGATTTAGGACATCATTTTCCTAATAATGATGAAAAATATCGAAATATCGATTCATCCATATTGTTGAAACGTATAATGGATTTAGTTCAATCAAATGGATATCGACTTGTCAATTGTGATATACAAATTGTTTTAGAAAAACCAAAACTTGCTCCTTATATTTTGAAAATTAGACAAAATGTTGCAAAATTATGCAATTGTGATGTTAGTAGAATTTCAGTAAAGGCAGGCACCAATGAAAAAATTGGTGAAATAGGCCAAGGACTAGCTATTGAGGCTAGTGCTATTGTATTGGTAGAACCAATAAAATAGTTGATTTAAACTTAATTGTTAGTATAATTAATTTCTATTATGGATATCGAAAATTTTTTAAAACAAAAAATTAGCAATGCGTTGGATAAACTTAACATCGAATATCAAGATAAAGATATCGTTATTTTAAAATGCAAAGATAATGTTCACGGTGATTATTCTACCAATGTTGCTATGAGATATGCTTCTTTATTAAAAAAATCTCCTTCTGATATTGCTAAATCAATAATTGAAATTATCGATAAGTCTGGGATTGATAAAATTGAAGTTGCAGGTCCTGGTTTTATTAATTTTTTTATTTCCAATAATTCGTTAAGTGATGTCGTTGCAAAAATTATTAAAGAGGGACATCATTATGGCGATGGACAAAAGAAGAATTTAAAGGTTAATATTGAATTCGTTTCTGCTAATCCGACTGGATATTTGCATTTAGGACATGCTCGAAATGCGGCTATTGGCGATAGCATATCTAGAATTTTAATCAAGGATGGATATGATGTAACTAAAGAATATTATATTAACGATGCTGGTAATCAAATAAATAATTTAGGTCGTTCAATTTTAGCAAGATATCAAGAATTAGAAGGCCAAAAAATTGAATTTGATGATGATATGTATCGCGGTCATGAAATTATTGAAATTGCAAAATTGATAAAAACTAATCAAGGAAATTTATTAAATGAACCTAACGCTTTGCAAATGTGCATGGAAAAAGGGAAAGAATTGCTTTTGCAACAAATTATAGATGATTTAGATTTGTTTAGAGTTAAATTTGATGTTTTTTCTTATGAAACAAAAATAAGAAGCGAACATGCTGTTGAAAACGAATTAAAACAATTGGAAAGATTTGTTTATCAATCTGATGGTGCATTATTGTTAAAAACATCACAATTTTTGGATGATAAGGATCGTGTCATTGTTAAATCAAATGGCGATTACACATATTTTTTGCCCGATATCGTTTATCATTTGAATAAATTAAGTCGTGGATTTGATTATTTAATTGATGTATTGGGAGCGGATCATCATGGTTATATAAACCGCATGAAATCAGTTTTAATGATGCATGGTTACAGCCAGGATGTTTTAGATATTGAATTGATTCAAATGGTCCGTATTTTTAAAGATGGCAGCGAAATGAAACTTTCTAAACGCACTGGACAAACTATAACATTGAGGGAGCTTTGCGAAGAAGCAGGAGTAGACGCTGTCCGTTATTTTTTCGTGGCCAGGAGCGCTGCCGCTCATTTAGATTTTGATATTGATTTAGCAAGACAACAAAACTCATCTAATCCTGTTTATTACGCTCAATATGCTCATGCTAGATTATGCTCGGTGCTAAAAAAGATTGGACAATATGGTTTGGATGAAACCGGTCATCTTTTGCAAGCTGAAAAAGAAATGAATTTATTAAAAATATTAATTGATTATCCACAGGTTGTTAAATCTGCAAGCCAATCTAAACAACCATATATTATTACCAATTACATTCAAAAATTAGCATCTGCCATCCATGGTTTTTATACTGAATGCCGTATAATTGATGATGGCAATATTCCTTTAACAAAATGCCGTTTAGCTTTAGCTAAGGCGTCTCAAATAGTCATTGCTAATAGCTTAAATTTAATAGGAGTTAACGCTCCTTGTGAAATGTAAATAATTAGGAGGAAATATATATTATGTCAAAATCAATGTTAGATGTCGCTTATGATTATTTTGTTAGCCAAAATGATGTTGTTCATTTTGGTGATGTTTGGGACTATGTCAAACAGCAATTAAGTCTTAGTGAGGAAGAAGCTAATAAAAAATTAGCAAAATTTTACACTAATCTTTTAATTGATGGACGCTTTGTGATTTTAAGCGATGATTTGTGGGATTTAAAATCTAAACATACGTTTGACGAAGTGCATCGCGATATGGGCGATGTCTATTCAATTGAAGAAGATAACGAATCAGATTTAGATGATGAAGATGATGATATGTCATCCAATGATGAAAATAAATCTAGCGATGATTCAGATGAAGACGAATCTGAAGAAAAAAATAGTAACGAAGATTATTATTGATGGATAAAAATGAATTATTAAAAACGATTGAGTCATATAGTTCAATTGTTTTGTTTGGGCACATACGCCCAGATGGTGATTGTTTTGGTGCACAGGTTGCGATGAAATTGGCTATCAACGCTAATTATCCATTTAAAAAAGTCTTTTTAGTTGGGTCTGGCATGGAAAAAATGTCAGATTTTTTGTGTCATTATGATAAAGTTGACGACAAAACTATTAATGATTCATTAGGAATTGCATTAGACTTTAATGACATAAAAAGAAGCGAAGATGAACGAATTGTTAATTGCAAACAAATTATTGTTATTGACCATCACAATAAAGTTGAGGAATCCATGAAATATTTTTCATCATATATAATTGACAAAAACTATTCTAGTTGTTCATCTTTGTTATTTGATTTATTTAAAAAATGGAATTTTAAATTGAATAAATCAATATGTGAGGCTTTATTTTTTGGAATCGCTTCAGATACTAATCGTTTTTTATATTTGGAAAAAGACTTTCGCTCTTTTTATATTGCTGGAGAATTAATTAAGCAAGGCATAGATTGCGCGAAAATATATGGTTATTTGCAAAGCACTGATGAAAAATCTTTAAAAATCAAAGGTTATATTCTTTCAAATTACAAAGTTTTTTCAAACAAAATTATTTATTGTTTTGTCGATAAAAAGACATTAGATAAATTGCATTATGATGATTACGTAGGCCACTATGTTAATTTATTGGCTAATGTGGATGATTATGAAGTATGGGCGTTGTTTGTTGAAACAAACAATCACAAACTGATTTGCGAATTACGAAGCAAAGAAAAAAAGATTGTTGATGTTGCAAAAAATTATGGTGGAGGTGGCCATGATTTGGCGTGTGGAATGAGCCTAAATTTTGATAATGGCACAATTGATGATATATTAAATAAAATACTAGATACTTTAGAAAGAGAGTCTTAATTATGTGGGAAAAGGAATTGCAAGTTGCATTAGAAGCCGGCATTTTAGCAAAAAAAGCAATTATGGATATTTATCGTCAACACGATTTTAAAATTGAAATCAAATCCGATGATTCGCCTGTTACAATCGCGGATAAAAAAGCTGATAAAATCATTAAAAGATATTTATCTAAACATTTTCCTAACCATGCCTTTTTAACAGAAGAAAGCGAAGATAATTTATCTAGACTAAAAAATGATTATGTTTGGATAATTGATCCTGTTGATGGGACAAAAGATTTTATTGCAAAAGATGATGAATTTACTACGAATATCGCTTTGGCATATAAGCATGAAATTGTCGTAGGGGTAGTGGTTGCTCCAGCTTTAGACGATATTTATTACGCCAGCAAAGGCAATGGTTCATTTTATTTAAAAAATGAAATATCATATCGCTTGCATGTCAACGATAAATTGAGTGGATTAACTTGCTTGACATCTGTTTTCCACCTAAATGATAAAGAAAAAGCATTAATTGAGAAACACAAAGATAAAATATCATCTGTTTATAAAAAAGGTTCTGCTTTGAAAGCTTGTTTGATTGCTAAAGGGGAAGCGGAAATTTCTTACCGTGTTTCTCCTAATACCAAAGAATGGGATACCGCCGCTTCTAATTTAGTGGTTGAAGAAGCAGGAGGAATATTTGTTGAACCAAGTGGTGAACGTTTAAAATATAATCGTAAAGATGTATATAATCGAAATGGTTATATAATTGCTAATCGTAAAGAAAATATATTGCTTTGATGATTTATTAATAGTCTTCAGCGACTTTTACTTGTGAAACACCAGGAACTTCTTCTTGCAAAATGACTTCTATTGTCTCTTTAATTGTCAAGTCAATATAAGAGCAGCCTTGACAAGCACCGTGCATTTTGACGTAGACGACACCCTCATCAAATTTAACAAATTCAATATCTCCGCCATCTCTTTGTAAAAATGGCCTAATTTTATCCAAAGTCTCAATAATTAATTTTTCAGTTTCGTTCATAACCTAAACGATTATAGCAAAGTTTTTTAAAAAAACATAATATTATGATAAATTATTGATATGAAAGAAAATTTTCAATACGAAAAATATGAAATCTATAGTGTCGCAGCACTATTGTATAATGATTATTGTCAAATGTTTTTGCCATCCAGAATAATGTTGACGGCAACCGATTTATTGTTTTTTGATGTGACAAAACCCATCATTATTGAAAATGGTACATATTTTTACAAACCTCGTTATATTTTACCATTAGAAGGTAAAGTAATACTTGTCGATCAAAAAATTAAAGGATATAAATACGACGGATATCATAAGGTAATTATTTTTGATGATCAGCGACTTACCTCAATTCTTTGTTATTATACTCCCGAGCAAATTGGCGAATATAAAACATTGTATCGCTATTTGAAATCTAAAGGTGTATCAATTGAAATTAAAAAAGTAAAAACAACAGATTTATTGTAAATAAAAAACCTAGCATAGATGTTTTGGCTGGGGTACCTGGATTCGAACCAGGGCTGGCGAGTTCAGAGCCCGCTGCCTTACCGCTTGGCTACACCCCAATAATATAAAAACACCTATACCAGGTGTTTTTTTCAATTTGGTGCCCGGGGCCGGAATCGAACCGGCATGGGATTTTACTCCCGCAGGATTTTAAGTCCTGTGCGTCTACCTATTTCGCCACCTGGGCTTCAAAATGGTCTCCCGTAGAAGATTCGAACTTCTGACCCCGTGATTAAAAGTCAAGTGCTCTACCAACTGAGCTAACGGGAGAAATGAGTGGCTGGGGTGGGTGGGATCGAACCACCGAGATGACAGAGTCAAAGTCTGTTGCCTTACCGCTTGGCTACACCCCAATGTAGTGGAATAACGATGGTGGAGGGGGGCAGATTCGAACCGCCGAACCCGTAGGAGTTGATTTACAGTCAACCGCGTTTAGCCACTTCGCTACCCCTCCAAGTTGTAAGCTTTATTTGGTGGATGCTGAGGGGCTCGAACCCCCGACCTCCGCCGTGTAAAGGCGATGCTCTCCCAACTGAGCTAAGCATCCCTGCTGGGTACGTCATGCGCTTTAATAATATAGCACCCGCATATTATAAAAGTCAATTATTTTTTATTAGACAATTAATTTAATTAAATTAAAGAGTAAAAATCTCACTAATAGCCTTTTTTCCCGAGCAAATGAAACATATTTTTCTTATATATTTCGACGCCTGGTTGATTGAATGGATTTATTTCTAATAAATATGCTGACATTGCGCATGCTCTCATGAAAAAGTAAAATAAATAACCCAATTCATATTCATCTAATTTTTCAAATGTGATAATTGCGCATGGAACAAGGCCATCTTCGACATGAGCTTTTAACGTTCCTTCAAATGCTTTTTCATTAATAAATGATAATTTTTTATTTTCTAAATAATTTAAACCATCTAAGTCATCTTTGTCATGAGGAACACTAACATCGTTTAATGGTTGTTGAATGCGAATGATGGTTTCAAATAAAATAGGCGATCCGTCTTGAACAAATTGTCCAAGAGAATGTAAATCAGTCGAAAAGGAAACAGAATCTGGCAATAAGCCTTTCTTTTGTTTTCCCTCGCTTTCTGCAAATAATTGTTTTAACCATTCACTTATTTGAATAAATTGTGGTTCATATTGAACATATAGTTCTACTGATTTGTGGTTTTGTTTTAACATATAATCTCTTAAACAAGCGTATTTATAACAATCATTAGTATTCAAGATAGGATTATTGTATTTTAATCTTGCCGCTAAAGCCCCATTTAATAATGCTTTAATGTCAAAGCCAGCGCATGCAATAGGAAATAAACCAACTGCTGTAAAAACGCTAAATCTACCGCCGACATCATCTGGCAAAACATAAGTGGAATAGCCCATTTTATTGCATAATGTTTTTAGGGCACCTTTTTGTTTATCGGTTGTTGCATAAATGGCTTTTTTTGATGCCTCAACACCAATTTGTTTTTCTAATAGATTTTTTAACAATCGAAAGGCGATTGATGTTTCAGTAGTGGTTCCGCTTTTTGAAATGACATTAATTGCAAATTTTTTATTTTCTAAATAATTTAAAACTTGAGCGGTGTATGTTGGGGAAAAAGTATTTCCCATATATATAATCTCTAACTTACGATTTGGGTATAATCCACCAAGTGCTTCAATAGCAGCGCGCGCCCCCAAATATGATCCGCCAATACCACAAACAACTAAAATATCAAAATTATTTCGAACGTATTGAGCATCTTTAATAATTCGTTCTAACTCTTCTTTATCATATGTATTGGGATAATCGACCCAACCTAAAAAATCATTACCCAAACCAGTTTTATTCTCAATCATTTCATTGATTGCAGAAACTTGATTTTGATAAGAATTTAATAATTTTTCATCAATGGCATACTTTAAATTTAAATCCATATTTTTTATCCTTTCTGATGGCGAGACAATGAATCAGCAATCCAAGTTGGCAAGTTGTCTTTTAACGTTTTAAATTCATCTTCGTCGCTAATTAATGGTTTTTTTATATTTGAGTGGGTGGAAAATTTTTCGTTTTCAGGAACCCTTTTATATGATGCCCGAATAAAATTGTCTTTTTCATCAATTTGGAGAATTAAAACTTTAACTTCATCTCCTTTTGATAAAAATTTTTCAATATCTTTAATATATGTATCAGATATTTCTGAAATGTGTATCATTCCTTTTGTTCCATTTTCAAAAATTAAAAAAGCCGCGTAAGGTTTAACTTCACTGACTTTTGCTAGTACAACATTATTTACTTGATATTGATTTGTCATATAATGCCCCTATGAAATAGTAGCACTATTCATTTGCTTTGTTAATTTTTTTGTTCGCCTTTATTAGCTAATGACACTCTTTTTTTATTTAATTCGTGACCTGTTGATATTTTGTCGATAATTAATTTCATTACTTTTTCTAAATCCGAACCTGCACCATAGTCAGCTTTGCATAAAAAGTCTACTCGGCCATCGTCATATATTCCTTTTACCTTTTCAATCTCTTTTTCAGGATATAAAGCAATAGATGTTCCGCCATTTTTTTTAACCAACGTCATGCAGGCAATGTCGGTCATTCCATCCCCCATATAGACAATGTTATGATAGGGAACTCGCAATTGTTTTGTTTTTTCGTTTACGCCTTGGTCATCGGTTGTATCAAAAATTCCTTTAGCTATTCTAAAAAAGAATTGTGTTTTTTGCGTATAATTTATCGCTAATTTTGGCCAAACTGCTTCTCCATTATCATCATAATAAAACTCACAACCATACACTTTTTTAAATTCATTGATGATTGAACATCCGTCAATTATTTCTTTGGTTCCACTTGATACTAAATAATGTTCAACTTTAATATTTTTAGAAGCGCCATAATCATTGATTCTTTTAAACCATGTGCTGACACCGGAAAAAAACTTAATGTTAGTGCCACAACTTTTCAAATATTCTTTGGTTAATTTAATACCTTGTTTTTTTGATTGATAAACCATCATATACATATATGATAAAATTCTTTCAACTCCGCTTTTTTCGCTAAACTTTGTCGTTTCAGACCAAAATTGTTGTGGAGTCATTCCAAGTTTTGGAATAAAATCATAATTTTGCATATCTGTAGTTGACAGTGTTTTATCAAAATCGTACATGATGGCCATAATAGTGGAATTAGACATAATACATACCTCTTAACAAGATTATCATATTAATAATTTGTAGTCAAATTATGTGGATTAATCAAAAATCTAAAAAATAGTGTAATTTCGTAATGACTAATTTAAAATAGATATGGTTGTCATTATGAATTCTTGGGTTATATTTATTATTACATTTGGTTGCATTGTTGGATTTTTTATTTTCTTGTTTTTAGTTAACTTAATTTTTATCGGAGCGTTTTCAAAAAGATTAAAAAGCCATAAAAATGCTTTTATTATCATCTTGGCACAACGTTATGAAGGGTTAGCTGTTTTGATTAATGTTTTAGAAAAAAATAAAATTGTGGTGCCGGATAACATTTTACAGTTATATGAATCTATAGATGTGTCATCATTTGAAAATTTAGATTCTATTAAATGCATCGAAGATCGAAAAACTATGTCAATATTAAAACAAGAAATTATGTCGTTAGTTAAAAATAATGAAGAAATATTTAAAAACCAAGAATTTAAAAATTTAATTACGATGTTTTCAAGCATCGATGATCAAACTCGCGTAGCAATCACTTCTTATAATTCAGATGTGGCGGGGTATAATTATTGGATTAGGTTTAAACCATTTAAATATTTTTTTGTTTTCAATAACGTGTTGCCAAAACAATCACTTTTTTAGCGTTTTGCTTGTTTAACAATATCATTTTATATAATATATAAATCGGAGGCATAATATGAACAATAAACCGATTATTTTATGCATTATGGATGGATTTGGATTAAGAAATTCATCTCATGGCAATGCAATCAAGGACGCAAAAAAACCTAACCTTGATTATTTTTTCAACAACTATTCTTATACGACTATTAATGCTTCGGGCGAATATGTCGGTCTTCCCGATGGCCAAATGGGCAATTCTGAAGTGGGACACATGAACATTGGAGCAGGACGAATCGTCTATCAATCTTTGACACTTATTAACAAAGCAATAAAGGATAAAACTTTTTTTGAAAATAGCCATTATTTAAATGCTATTAATCATGTCAAAAAGAATCATTCGCATTTGCATATCATGGCCTTGACAAGCGATGGTGGTGTCCATTCACATATTTCACATATTGAAGCGATGATAAAAATGGCAAAGCAACATGGTCTTGATGATGTTTATTTCCACGCATTTATGGATGGCCGTGATGTAGATCCGCAAGCGGGTGTGACTTATATTGATAAAATTCAAAGTTTGATGAACGAACTAAATTTTGGTCATATCGCTGATATTGGTGGTCGATATTATGCGATGGATCGAGATAAAAATTTAGACCGAGTTGATGTTGCTTACAAAGTGATGGTTGATCATATTGGCAATAGTTTTGATGACTATCATGATTATTTTAAACAGCAATATCAGTTTTTACCAACGACGGGCAAAGATGCTAGCGATGAATTTTTAATTCCTGCCTATAATAAAAATGTCGATGGTCGAATCAAAGATAACGATGCCATTATATTTATGAATTATCGTCCTGATCGCGCTATTCAAATTTCTACTATTTTCACAAATCCTCATTTTTATGAAAATCCAAGCAAAAAAGATGATGGAACTTTATCATGGAAACCATATGTTCCTCAGCACATTCTCAATAATATTTTCTTTGTTTGCACGATGAAATATGCTGATTCAGTCAAAGGCGAAATTGCTTTTGCATTACCAAAATTAGACAATATTTTAGGTGTTTATTTGGCTGATCATGGTTACAAGCAACTTCGCATTGCTGAAACGGAAAAATACGCTCATGTCACTTTCTTTTTTGATGGGACAATGAATTTTGATGGTGTTGAAAGACCGCAACTAAATGGTTGCAGGCGCGTTCTAATAAACTCTCCCAAAGTAGCCACTTATGATTTAAAACCAGAAATGTCAGCTTATTTAGTTTGCGATGCGCTTATCAAAGAACTAGATAAAAAAGATTTAGACGTTGTAATTGTTAATTTTGCCAATTGTGACATGGTTGGTCATACTGCTGTTCATGATGCTTGCGTTAAAGCTGTTGAAACAGTTGATGAATGTGTTGGTAAAATCATTAAATGGGTTGAAACCAATGGCGGAGTCTTAATCGTTACTGCTGATCATGGCAATGCTGAAGAGATATTAGACGATTTCAATCGTCCATTTACTGCCCATACTACTAACTTGGTGCCATTTTGCATTTCTATCAAGGGCCTAAATTTGCTCAAAGAGGGCGGCAAATTAGCAAATATTGCGCCCACTATTTTAGATTTGTTAGGTTTGGATAAACCAAAAGAAATGGATGAAGAGTCGTTAATTTTAAAAAAATAAAAGGAGTAACAATATGACTTTTGAAGAGTATCCATTGCATATTCCGTCTTTAAAAAAAGTTGAGAAAAAAGTCAATGACTTAATTTCAGCTTTCAAAGACGCTAAAAGCAGTGATGAAGCATTAAAAATAATAAAAAAATTTAATAAATTTTCTGATAATTTGCAAACCGATTTTGTAATTATTTCAATTCGTTATTCATTAAACACTAACGATCCTGTGTATCAAAAAGCGCAGAAAAAAGTGGATGAAATATCTCCATTGATTTCTAATGTCGTCAATGAATGGAATAAGCTTTTATCCACTTGCAAATATCGTTCCGATTTAGAAGAAAAATTAGGAAAATATTATTTTCAAATGATTGATAATGCTTTAAAAGCTTTCGATGAAAAAATCATTCCAGAAATGATTGAAGAAAATAAATTATCTTCTGAATATGATCGTATTTTGGGGTCTGCACAAATCAATTTTAATGGTGAAGTTTTAAATTTGTCACAAATGGGTAAGTATACCACATCAAGCGATCGCAAAATTCGTCATGATGCAAACGTAGCGATTGATGCTTGGATGGGAGAACACGAACAAGCAATTGGTGACATTTATGATAAATTAGTTAAATTAAGACACCAAATGGCTATTAAATTAGGTTATAAAAATTATATTGAATTAGGTTATTTAAAATTAGGAAGATGCGATTATGATGCTGAAATGGTAAAAAACTATCGACATCAAATCGCAGAATGTGTCGTACCTATTTGCCAGAAACTATACAAAAAACAGGCTCAAAGGTTAAATATCAAATTCAATGATATGGCTGCTTATGATTACAATTGCTCGTTTTTAGATGGAAATCCAAAACCAGCCGGTGATGCTGATTATTTAGTTGCCACCGCGACTAATATGTATGATGATATGTCAAGTGAAAGTTCGCAATTTTTCCATTTTATGTTGAAAAATCATTTGATGGATCTTCTAGCAAAGCCAGGGAAATATCCAGGTGGTTATATGACTTATATGCCACGATATAAAGCGCCATTCATTTTTGCAAACTTTAATGGTACTGAAGGCGATGTCAATGTTTTAACTCATGAAGTGGGGCACGCCTTCCAAGGATATTTAGCTAAAGATATTAAAATACCGGAATTTAGAAGTCCTACATTAGAGGCTTGCGAAATTCATTCTATGTCGATGGAATTTTTTGCTTGGCCGTATATGAAAGACTTTTTTAAAGACGATGAGAAAAAATATTTATATTCACATTTAGAAAGTGCAATAGAATTTTTGCCATATGGTATTACCATCGATGAATTCCAACACTGGGTATATGAAAATCCTAATGCTACTCATAATGAAAGATGCGCTAAATTCCATGAAATAGAATCTAAATATACACCTCATAAAATTTGGAAAGACACTCCGACTTTTGCTCATGGTGGTTATTGGTTGAGACAGTCACATATTTTTGGGACGCCATTTTATTATATCGATTATACGTTAGCTCAAGTATGCGCCTTACAATTTTTAGTTGAGATGCAAAAAAATAAAGAAAAAGCATGGAAAAAGTATATTAAATTGTGTAAATGTGGTGGAAAATACCCATTTGTTGCGTTGCTTGAAAAGAATCACATCCGCAATCCATTTATTGATGGCAATGTTGCTAAAACGATAAAACCAGTTGTAAAAATATTAAATCAAATTGGATTTTAAGAAAAAAGTCGTGGTTATGATAATCACGACTTTTATTTTCTAATTAATAGAAGGTATATTAAACTACAAATCGAACTTCAGTGCAATTATTGAACAAATTCCAGACAATATAGCAAAGCTACCAGCTAAATACGGGCCAGGATATTGGACGTAATTGACCCACATATCATAATTGTAATCATTCATTGATAAAAGCAATGGTTTTAAACAATAAACCAAAGCTGCTCCTATAAATAAAATAATAGTGGAAATGATTAATAAACTTGCTTCACATTTGATGTTGATTCTAACAAAAGGCATCGCGACGATTGCCATAATTAATGAACCAATAAGTATTAACATATAGCCAACAAAAACTGGCCATACGCCAATCGCAAGTCCCGGCTTATTTCCCCAAAATAAATCGCTGCTGCTATATACGCTGCCCAATGCTTTTAATCCAGGAGCAAACATCATCAAAACGGCGAGGATGCCAATAGCAAATCCAATCCACATAAAAACGACGCTATTTAATTTGTTTTTAATTTTAGATATTATTGACATTATTTTACCTCCTTAAAATGTAATTTTATTGTAATATTTTTGCTTTGATTTTCAATAATTATTAACATCTTAATAACAAAAAAATGTTTTTATGATAAATAAAAATGCATTTCTCAAACATTAATAATAGATAGTTTATAAAATCTATTTTCAAAATTTTTATTTAATTAGTGTTTTAATAAAAACATAAGATTTTTTAAAATAAATCAAGCAAACACGCTATCATAAAACTCTAATCGTTTTGTTATGTAAGAAATATACCAATTATAGTTATCCAATACTAGTTTTTCAACATCATCACAATATTTGGTATACCATATTCTAGAATCATCTATTATATAGTTTTTATATGTCATAAAATAATTTTTAACTTCGTTAAGTTCGTGATTAATAATGTCACGGTTTCTTTCCCATCTTTTGTTTATCAGTTCTAAAGCACCATCAATATTTAAAAATAATTTCCACCAATCAAAGTTATAAAAACGATCATTAACATTGTCTAATGTGTAATCTTGATTTGGCTCTAAAGACCATTTTCTTGAACATGTGTAATCAAAATCCCATGATGGTCCAAAAATTAATTTGGAATTTGTCGATAAACGATACATATATGTAGATCTACCAGCGTGATCCGTATTTCTAAAAAATTCTGAAAGAGTAAAAAAATCAATAAAAGAATTTAAATCGACGTATTTTTTAAACTCTTCTATATTTTTATTTTGTAAAGCCAATCGGCATTTAGTTATATAGTTTTTGATATAATCAAATTGGGAATCGGTTAATCCATCATCTCGTTTTGGCTCATCTATTTTATATAAAAGGTCAGTTTTGCCATCTCCATCATAATCAAAAACATCGGTTTCGCCTAATGCAAAATAATCTTGGTTTTCCACACAATCATGAAAGGCGTATGTATCCATTTCGACAATGAATGGAATCTCGTCATCTTCATTAGAAAAATGCTCAAATTCAATTCTATTTTTTCATCTTTTATATCGTCAATCAAATAATATAATCCTTGTTTAACATTATCTATGATTAAATTTACTGGTCTTAATTTGGGCGTCCAACGATCATTTTGCGCCATCGTTGAAGAAATAGTTAAGGGCAAGTAATCTCTTAATTTGTCTGGAGAGGGAAAACTAGCCAACAAATGAAAAGTTTTATGATCATCTTTTCCGATGAGTGCTTTTGCATTATTAAATTTGAGTTTGTATCCTTTTTTATCAAAATATCGTGATGAAGTACCTCTTATCCGCACTTTTGCCTCTTCAAATTCAAAACCATACTCATTATCATTTTTTAATTCTGCTTGAACTTTAATTTTTGCATAATCATCATATTCTTCATCGTCCTTACTAGGTATCTTTATCCCGTCAGTAATAAAACTAATTGTGGGGATATCATATGGATAGGTTTTTTTGATTAAAACATAATTTTCTTTTGTGCATCCAAATAGCAAAAGCGGAGTAACAAATAGTAAAGCAATCTTTTTCATATATAAATAATAACTTTTTTTATGTAAGATTAAAATTAAATACATGTTTAGTTATAAAAAATGCCCGAATTTAAACTCGGGCATTTTTAATTAAATTAATTAAGCTTATTATTTTCTTTTTTTAGCTTTTGGTGCAGGAACAAATAAAGCTAATAGACTAGATACAGCAGCTACTAAACCGATAATTCCACCAAGAATAGGCCCAACGCCTAAGACTAGTTCGCCTTTTACAATACCTAGATCAATTGAATCGCTTGTTAGTCCTTGAACGTCCATATAAATGGTTTTAGTGCAGAAAGCAATAACAGCGCCTCCAGCCAATAAAACTAAAGTGACAAGAGTTAAAATTATACCTAACAAACCTCTTTTTTGTCCGCTGACAGCCGCCATTATTAAAGCTAATAATCCGCCGACACCCATAGCGATGTAACCGATACCGGCCAAAACAGCACCTTTTACTTCTGGATCTTGTTGGCCAAAATAGACAATTTGCCATTCATAATCTGTGTTTCCGCCTCCCAAAAAGCTATCTACTTTCACAGTGAGTGGAGTTAAAAACATCATGCAAAAAGCAACGATTCCTAAAATGCCAGCAACACCAAACAAAATACTTTTCAATGAAATCTTCATTTCCTATTCTCCTTTAGTGATATTATAACGATAATAAAAACATAGATAAAGCAAAAATTAAAAAGAACTATACTATATTTTTACATATGTCCAAAAAATAAAAAATAATTTAGCATCATTCTTATATGTTTTAATTAAAATAAAAACTAGGAATTTCCTAGTATTTTGGTGCACGAGATGAGAATCGAACTCACACAAGTTGCCTTATACGCCCCTCAAACGTACGCGTCTACCAGTTCCGCCACTCGTGCATGCTTTGTTATTTTATCAAACTGAAAATAAAAAACAACAGTTTTTAATTATTGATTTTTTGGTTTTTCTTGTTTTGGAGCTTTATATAAAATAAATTTTCTTGTCAAATAATTAAAAACAAGACCTGCCAATGTTTTAATGCAAAACGAAATAAAATATGACCAAAATATACCTTGTTTTAAAAAATTGATGCCATCTTTTTTGATTAGTTCCATCAAAGAAGTATCAGAGATTGAATATCCAAAGCTTGCTTTAACAACTAAATCACACAATAACATTGCAATAATTGAAACAATTAATCCACCTATAGACAATAAAACAAAATATATGATAAATTTCGGTGTTTTGCTTTTTGCATTATCTTCTACATTTTGATAAACCCAAAAGGTTGATAAAAAATAATTTATAGTAACACCAATCACAAATCCTCCAGCAGTAGATAAAGTTGTGATGATTGCTTCGTGTAAATTTGTGCCGCCAAAAGCTAAAATAATTAATTGGCAGACTAAATAATCAAACAGAGCTGCAACAGCGCCTGTAATGGCAAATCTTAATAGTTCTAACCAAATATTTCGTTTTTTCTCAGTTTTTTCCATAATTCTTGCTTTATTAGTATAACTTTTTTATAGACAAAGTTAATGATTTTTTATTTATTAAAGTGTATGATATAACCGCAAGAGGTGGGTTATGAAAAAAATATTAGTCGAAACAAGTGCTCGCCATATTCATGTGAGCGAAGAACAATTTAAGATTTTATTTGGGAACGAAGCAAATATTGAGATACGTTCAATGCTATCCCAACCCGGTCAATATGTTTCAACTTCTAGAGTTGATGTTGTTGGCCCTAAAAAAACTATACCTAATGTATCAATTTTGGGTCCATATCGCGATGCTGGACAAGTCGAAATGTCTTTGACTGATTGTCGAACATTAGGGGTCAGCGCTCCGGTTAGAGAATCGGGAGATTTAAAAGGTAGCGCCCCAATTAAATTAGTCGGTCCTAACGGCGAGTTGGAATTAAAAGAAGGGCTCATTGTTGCAAAAAGACACATCCATATGAATGAAGAAGACGCTAAAGAGTTTGGCGTCAAAAATGGTGATATTGTCAAAGTAGCAATTCAAAATAATGATCGAAGTTTAATTTTTGATGATGTTGTTGTTAGAATTAAAAATCGTTTTGCTTTGGCGATGCATATTGATACTGACGAATCGAATGCTGCTGGATGCAGTGGCACCGTATTTGGAACAATCGTTAAATAATGGAAACAATCATTTTTAAGCCACAAAATGTTTGTTCAAGGGAATTTAGAATTTCCCACGAGAACAAAATTATAACAAACGTTGTTATAATTGGTGGATGTCCTGGCAATTTGCAAGCTATATCATCTTTATTGGTTGGGATGAATATTGACGATGCAATCAGCAAATTGCAAGGAATTAAATGTCCTGGTTCAAGAACAAAAACAACATCGTGCCCTGATCAAATTTCACTAGCATTAAAAACAATAATCTAGTATCATAATAAAAGTTTCATCAAGAACCGCAATTAAGGAATGAAAAAGTGCGGTAGCAACTCTTTAAAAAAGTAAGTGCTCTTCCTAGCAGATTTATCTGAACGATGAAAGGAATTTAAGCCTCCTTTATCGGAGGCTTTTTTAAAAAGGAGGCCAGTATGGAAAAAGAAAAAATATTATTTACTTCTGAATCCGTATCAGAAGGACATCCCGATAAAATTGCTGATCAGATTGCTGATTCTATTTTAGATGAAGCAATTAGCCTAGATCCTTTAGCGAGAGTGGCATGTGAAGTGCTAGCTACCGACAATACGATTATTATTGCTGGAGAAATAACATGCAAAGGAACAATTGATTATAATGCTATCGTTAAAAAGGTTTTGAAAAATATTGGATACGACCGTTTTGAATTAGGAACCGATTATCATAATGTCAATATTGTTAATTTAGTTAAACAGCAATCTTTAGATATTTCTATGGGCATTGCAAAGGATAATATAGAAAATCAAGGAGCAGGCGACCAGGGCATTATGTTTGGTTATGCTACAAATGAAACTAAAGGTTATATGCCTTTAGCCATTTCGATTGCTCATAAACTAGTTAGACAAGCTTCTAATTTAAGAAAAGCTGGAATATTTAAAGGTTCAAGACCAGATATGAAATCGCAAGTAACCATTGATTATACTGATAAAGATAACATTCGTATTGATACTATTTTGATGTCTTGTTCACATAATAGTGATGTTGATTTGAATCAATTTAAACAATTTATTCACGACCAAATAATGGTTGATGTTGCTAAATCTTTTGGTTTGAATACTGATTTTAAATATTACATTAATCCAACTGGCCGATTTGAAATTGGAGGTCCAAAAGGCGATACAGGCTTGACGGGCAGAAAAATCATCGTCGATACTTATGGCGGAACCGCCGAACATGGCGGCGGTGCTTTTTCAGGGAAAGACCCAACTAAAGTTGATCGAACAGCAGCTTATATGGCTCGCTACATCGCTAAAAATTTAGTTGCTGCTGGAGCTGCTGATCGCATTCAAATTCAATTGGCATATGGAATTGGTCTTGCCGACCCTATTTCTATAGGAATCAAAACATTTCATACTGCTCATTTTAGCGATGAAAAAATATTGGAAATTATTAAAAAAGTTTTCGATTGTAGACCGGGTGTCATCGCTTATAAATTTAAACTGACTAATCCAACTTTTAAATATGCTGATTTATCAAATTATGGACATTTTGGAAGGCCAGATTTAGATTTGCCTTGGGAAAAATTAGACCAAGTTGAAAAAATAAAATCTTTATTAAAATAATTTAGTATCATTCCTTTGTTTTTATGACATTTTATTGTGTATAAGGAAAAATATTTTTATAATAAAAGTGTAAGCTTCCTTCATATCATAATAAAGAAAGGAGTGAAAGATATGAAATACCAAATTATTGGAAAACAAATCACGATAACAGAAGGTATTGACTCCCAGATTAGAAAAAAACTTTCTCGTATGGACAAATACTTTTTGATTAACGAAGATGTGACTTGTCGTGCAGTTTGTTCTGCAAAAAAAGCAAGAGCTAAGGTGGAAATTACCATTTTTATTCCAGCGATGACTCTTCGCGCTGAAGTGGAACATGAAGATTTATATGCTGCTGTCGATTTAGCAATTGATAAATTGCAAGGTCAAATGCGCAAATTAAAAACGCGCATGGATCGCACAAACTCCAAAATATCATTGGGCAAAGCGATTGCTTTTGAAAATTTTGAGGCTGAAAAAGAAGAAAAAGACACTTTTAAAAATGATGATGTTGTCGTTAGAGCAAAGTCTTATTATTTAGAATCTATGTCTATTGATGAAGCTATTACTAGAATGGATGCTCTTGGACATAATTTCTTCTTATATTTAGATGAAGATGATGATCGAATCTCGGTCGTGTATGTTAGAAATGATGGAGGATATGGCGTTATTCAAGCTGAAAATCCCATCAAATAGCCAACAACAAATTTAATTTAAAGCAGGTTCAAGACCTGCTTTTTTTATTAGAAATAAACATTGTTATATGTATATAATTAAGATAGGTGATTATATGAATCAAGTTATTTTTAAAAATATTTCTAAAATTTATAATCAAAATAGCGATAATGAAGTTATAGCGCTAGATGATGTTTCTTTTGAAATTCCTCAGGGTCAACTTGTTGTAATTTTAGGTGCCTCAGGAGCAGGAAAATCAACAATGCTTAATATTTTAGGTGGGATGGATATTGCTACTATTGGCAATTATTTTGTCGCTGGCCAAGATATTACTAAACTTAACGATAAACAATTAGGAAAATTTAGAAGGACTGAAGTAGGATTTGTATTTCAGTTTTATAATTTAATGCCCAATTTGACGGCACTTGAAAATATTAGACTGGCCGAATCTATCGCAAAAAACCCTTTAAAAAGTGAAGATGTAATTGATATGGTCGGATTAAAAGGTCGAGAAAAAAATTTTCCTTCTCAATTATCTGGGGGTGAACAGCAACGAATTTCGATTGCTCGTGCTGTTGTTAAAAACCCTGAATTGTTGCTTTGTGATGAACCTACTGGTGCTCTTGATTCAAAAACAGGTGGGAAAATTATTAAATTATTAAAAGATATTTCTAAAAATTATAATAAAACAGTTATTATTGTGACTCACAATTCAAAAATTGCCTTGATTGCTGATCGAATTTTGAAAATTCAAGATGGCAAAATTATCGATGATAAAATGAATGACAATATTCATGATCCTGAAAAAATTGTATGGTAAAAAATAATAAGTTGTCACGTTTGATGACAAAAATGAATCTAAGAACAATCTTAAAATCAAAATTGCAATTTGTTGCTGTTATTTTTATTACGGCCATCGCGATGACTTTATATGTCGGTTTAACCTCAAATGCTAAGTCTATTCAAAATCGCGTCAATGAGCTTTACCAAGAAAGCAACATGGCTGATATTTGGGTGACGACTTCAAATTTTGATGGAAACGATTATTACGAAATCAAAGATTTGGTAGGGATTAATGGGAAAGTGGAAAGTCGATTTGCCTTGCCTGCTAAATTGCAATCTTATTCTGCTACAGCATTGTTAAGTGAAGAATTGCCTACTATTTGTGCTCCTGCCAATACCGATAACACGGCCGAAAAAGATTTTTTTATCATTGATTCAGCACTTTTAAAAAATCGTTCATCCAATTCTACTATTGAATGGGTCGATGAAAATGGCAATTATTTAAAACAAGAAGTTCAAGTTGCCATATCAAGTTATATTTCTTCATTAAATGAAATAATTATTGGAGAATTTGATGGAAAACAACGTACCATTTTGGATGTTTTTGATGCCTGTTTAATAAAGGGCCAAGAAAACATTATTAGGCAACCTTATTTAACTTTAACATTTCAAGTAACCGGAGTGATGGATTTTGGCGAAAACATTCAATCTTCGCAAATTAATTCTTCCTCATTTTTATTAGACAATGATTTATTTATTAGCGAAGTTTTAAAGGCATATCAAACTTGTTATGCTAGTCCAAATCTCGATACTATTTCTCCGAGCGATCCTGATTATGAACTCAAAGTATTTTTAGCAAAAAATGATTTGTTGACATTAGGTGGAATATACATTACTAGTTTTACTCAACCGAATCAATATGTAGCAAAAATTGATAGTGATTATGATGCTGATAAAGTTAGAAATGCAATCGAACTATATTTTCAAGACAAAGTAAACAATAACTTACTAATGTGCAATACATTAGAGACTTTGGCCTCTAATATGACTGTACAAAGTGATATCGTTCAAGCTAGCCAATTAGCTTATATATTCCCAATTATCTTTTTTTTGGTTGCAATTTTAGTTGTTTTGACTACTATCTCCCAAATTATTATCAAAGATCGCATTCAAATTGGAACATTAAAAGCTTTGGGAATATCTACATCAAGAATCGTATTGCATTATATGATGCTAGCCATTTATATAGTGCTAATTGGGATAGTATTAGGTATCATTATCGGTCCATTTGTTCTGCCTTTTATAATGAATCAAAAATATGCAATTTTATAT
This sequence comes from uncultured bacterium, assembly GCA_949283025.1. Classification (GTDB taxonomy): domain Bacteria; phylum Bacillota_I; class Bacilli_A; order RFN20; family CAG-826; genus CAJOOD01. Next base: position 33,013 of record CASDRB010000012.1, on the reverse strand, counting down.
TCTTTGCCACCTATGCAGTATACCATTGCTTATGTTGAGGCTATAGTTTCTACTCTCGTCGTTTTAGCTATGACCGCTCTTGTTACTTTTAGTGTTACATTTAAGGAAGCAAAATTGCTGCCAAGCGAAGGAATGAGGCCAAAGCAAATCAAAAAAATAAAAACATCAAAACGCGATAGACTGACTAATCCAAAAATATTGCCATTCAAAATGGCTTATCGAAATATTAAATTAACATGGTCAAAATCTTTGATGGTGGTAATTGGTGTGGCTGGCTGTACGGCTTTATTAGTTTGCGGATTTGGTATTGAAGATACGCTCAATAATGGTATTGATACTGACATTAAACATTTTTTTGAAGCTGATGGTTATGTTACATATTCATCAACAGAATCAAAATATGAAGAGATAATGGGGATAGAAGGGGTTACATATGCAGAAGAATATACATCTTTGCCAACCACTATCATATATCAAGATAGTTCTTATCAAACATATGTTAATGCTTACGTTGATGATTCTCAATTTGTTAATATCGGATATGAAATAAAAGATAAAGTAGTAGTTTCTAACAAAATCGCGAATGCATTGAATTTAAAAATTGGAGACAAAATTACTTTTACTAGTTTAGGCATGACTTTTGAAGGTGAAATTGGCTTTGTTTTAGAATCGTTTTATATGCATGGCATATTTTTAAATTCAGCTTATCATAACTACAATTTATTAACTGATGTCAAAACTAGCGCGTGGGTTTTTATTTCTCCTCAAGCTAATCAAAATGAAGTATTATCATCTATTAATGATATTGTTGGTATCTCATCGGTAAGAAGCAAACAAGAAGGAATTGATTTAATTAATTCATATATGTCATCTATCACTTTGATGACGTTGGCAGTCAGGGTGTTTGCGATTTTATTAGCAATTGTTGTTTTGTATAATTTATCACTTTTGAATTATTATGAAAGGTTAAGAGACATAGCGACACTGAAAGTATTGGGATTTTCTTTATTAGAAATAGCTGAATCATTAATTATAGAAAGTATGACTTTAACTTTAGTTGGAGTAGTGGTCGGATTATTTTTTGGATTGCCAATGGAAATTTTGGTGCTCATCGTCAATTTGACACCACTTGTGGAATTTTTATATGTCGTTTATCCTTTATCTTATGTCTTGTCTTTTATTTTAACTATTGGAACCGCTTTTATTGTCAATTTGTTTTTAACTAATAAAATTAAAAAAATAAAAATGGTGGAGTCGTTAAAATCAATTGAATAAAACTATGTTTTTATTAGTTTAATTCGTGTATAATGGCTTGTATGGCAAAAGTGTTAGCAATCGATTTGGATGGAACTTTATTTTATCCAAAAGGTCACCATCGTTTGGTATCGAAAAAAAATACCGAATTTCTTCGTCGCTTTATCGATGGTGGCAATCGTGTTGTTTTAGTTTCGTCTAGAGGCGAAGATATTATTAAAAGAGTCGTCAAAGAAATTAATCGCCCATTAGACTATTTAGCATCGACTGGGGCAATCATGTGTATCGATAATCAAATTGTTCAAGATATATCTATGGATAATGAAAGCATTTCCTATATTTTAAAAAAAATAAAGGAAGACTATGCGCCTCTTGCCTATGTTATGTCTTGCAAAAACTTGCCATGGATCTTATCTGTTCATGTTAAATCTCGCCGATTGTTGGAAATATTGTATAAAACATGGTATAAATTAACATTTGGAATATATCGCGAAAAGTTTATAATTGATGAGGGAGCTTTTAAAAAGCAACTTTTTGATGGCAAGATATATTCTGTTAATGCCTTTTTTGGATTAGGAAAAAAAGCAAAGAAAGCTAATAAGGAATTAAACAAAATTATCCGCGAAAAATATCCTCAGATTGAATCATCATGGATGGGATTAGCTTTAGAATTTTCTCCTAAAGGTTGCAACAAAGGTGCCGCCGTTAAATTTTATGCAGATTATATAGGCATAAATCAAGATAATGTTTATGTTATTGGCGATAGTGGAAATGATATATCTATGTTTAATCAATACTATAATAATTCATTTGTAATGGCACATTCCTATCCGAGCGTGAAGAAATATGCTAAACATAAAATATCGCGCGTCTATAAAGTTGAAAAGTATTTATTCGAAAGGAGTTAAAATGAATAATACAAGTCGTTATATCGCTAATTTATATTATGTGATGTTACAAGCAAGAAACACTTTAGAATTTTGTTTAAAAAGAGACCACAATGTCAAGTTTTACAATGCTCGCAAGCAAGTGTTGCAAGAATCAATGGAACCTCATCATGGATTAAGAAATCTTTTAGATAGCAATCCAGAAGTTGCTAAAGTTTTTGAACCAGCTATGCGCACATTGTTAGAAGATGTATATGGTGGTGAAGATGCTGTTGTCCATGCTGTTGGAGAAGAAGTAAGAATTGATCATACTCAACATCTTCGCATTTATCAAGCTGTCATTCCAGTTGTCGAACAAATGAAAGACATGATTGGATTTTATTTGCGCCATGCTAAAACTAAAAACGAAGAAGAACCAGTCATTATTGATTTAATGAAAGCCGATGATTCTTTATATCGTGCTGTATGTTTAAAATTTTTGATGGGAGATTTAGCCAATTCTTTCTTTGAATTTAATAAAGTTATGCAAGAATCAAAAGGCAAACCTACTCCTCAAAGCAATTTTATTGCTCAAAATGAAATGGCTGTTTATCTAAAATTAGTAAGATCAGTTCGTGGCGGCACAAGAATTATTGACAATAAATCTCTAGATTTATTTGATGAATGCGTCCAAATATGTGAAATGATGGAAGGGCGCCGCGAAAGACGCGACAACAAGCCGATGAATCAAATCATTACTGAAAACCAAAACAAATTGACGGCGTATATCAATGAAGCTGATCAAACTTTTATCAAAGCTTTCCAACCAGTTTTAGAGGACATGAAAGCTCAAGCAGAAGCTGCTAAATCAAAAATGTCAAAAGAAGTGCCAACTGAAAGTTAATATTTGTCAATTAATTAAAATATGTTATATTAATTAAGACTTTAAAGGAGGTATAAATATGAGCAAAGTTAAAACAAAGGCAAAAATATCTGCAAAAGAGTATGTTTGGTATATTATCGCTTGCGTTTTTGCTGCATGGGGTATCGCCGAAATTATATGCGGTTTAATTATTGAATTTTCTAATACACTTGTTTCAAATATGCCTTTATACCAAGCTCAAACTAAATATATTGAATTATTCGGATTGTCCTTTATGAATTGGGGCTTGATTTTAATGGCTATTGGTGTTGTTATTGGTGTGGTAACTTTATGCGTTTTTGCTAACCGCTATGATCGTGAAAGTGAAAAAGCAACTCGCCGCGCTGCTCGTTTATCTCACAATAACCCAGTTGGTGAAACGCCAGTTGTTGATGCTGAGGTTAAATAATAATCATTAATATGTCAAAATAGCCAACCAAAAGGTTGGCTTTTTTATTTTTTTATCGATATAATTTAAATATGAAATTATTACATTTAAGCGATTTGCACCTTGGAAAAAATGTTTTAGGTTTATCGATGATTAAAGACCAAGAATATGCTTTAAATCAGGCTTTGATATTATGTAAAAAACAAAACATTAAGCATATTATCATTTCGGGTGATGTTTATGATCGTTCTATCCCAAACGAAGAAGCTGTATCGGTTTTAAATAAGTTTCTTTCAAACGTCATATTAGAAAATAAAATCAAGGTCTATATAATTCCTGGCAATCATGACTCAAAGGAAAGGTTGGCTTGTTTTAATGGTATATTAGAAAAGCAGGGGCTGTTTATTGATAGCAGTATAAATAAAGATTTAACGATGAATATGCATCAAATTAATGAGGATGGTCTATCAATCAACATTTATTCATTACCCTATATGTTTCCTGGAGAAATTAGGTTATTAAGTGGTGATGATTCAATTAAAGATTTTGAATCCGCGGTAAGCAAAGTCATAAAAAACAATAAATTAAATAGTGATGAAATTAATATTTTAAACACTCATTATTTTGTCATAGGAAACAAAGAACCAATTAGAAGCGATAGCGAAACCAAAACTAGCGTTGGAGCGATAGAACAAATTTCATATCGCGTTTTTGATGGATTTGATTATGTGGCATTAGGCCATTTGCATTGCCCCCAACACATCGAAAGAGATACAGTTAGATATGGTGGATCTTTATTAAAATACAGCGTCGATGAAATAAAACAAAATAAAATGTTTACCATTGTTGATATAAAATCTAAAAACGATATTTCTATTCAAAAAATCCCTATCATCCCATTTCGTGATTTTGTCTGCCTTGAAGGTTTTGTCGATGAACTTACAAAAAACAGTGAAATCAAAGATGAAAGAATTGTCTTTTTTAAATTGCTAGACAAAACGCCAGTTTTAAATGCCGCAACTAGATTAAAAATTAAATATCCTTTTTATGTAGGACTAACTTATATTAATATCATTAATGATATTAATAATAACGATTCGCCAATAAAAAAAGAACAGGGTTTTGAACAACTAACATTAAAACAACAATTTGATAATTTTTTTCATTTTGTTTTAAAAAAAGATTTAGATCAAATTCAAGATGAAACGATAAATCAAGTTGCAACCGCTATTGAGAAAGACAATAAATAATTATGAAAATTTTAGAGTTGACATTGCAAGCATTTGGTCCATTTTTTAAAAGGCAATACATCGATTTCCAAAAATTAAATGATAAAGGAATGTTTTTAATAAATGGTCCAACCGGATCTGGTAAAACATCTATTTTTGATGCGATTGTTTTTGCATTGTATGGTAAAGGAAGCGGCAAAGATAGGGATGATGGAAAATCATTACGAAGCGATTTTGCTAAAGACGATCAAATTACATTCGTCGATCTTAAATTTGAGGCTAACGGATATGTTTACAGAATTTATAGACAGCCAGCCTATATGAGAAAAGCAAAAAAAGGCGAAGGTTTTACGCAAGAATCTGCCAAAGCTGAACTATATTTGCCTAACAATACTGTCATTTCCAAGCCAAAGGAAGTTGATGAAAAAATAGTAAATGATATTTTGTTTATCGACATCAATCAGTTTAAAAGTGTCGCATTATTGGCACAAGGTGAATTTAGCGAATTAATTACAGCATCATCTAGAGATAGAGCGGCTATTTTACAGCACATTTTTCAAAAAGAAGTATATGATGATTTTCAAAAAAAGGTCAAAGATTTATCTAAATTGGCGGAAGAGGAAAAAAATACTTCAATTGCCTCTTTAATTACATTGATTAAAAATGTTGATCGAGGAGATGAAATAATTGGTTATAACGAATCAGTGCAAGATTCTTCTAATGTACCTTTATTTATTAATAATTTGAGTGAATTAATCGAAAATTTAAAAAAAGATGCAAAAGAAAAACATGTATTGAGCGAAAAAGCTCAAAAAGAATTTAATGAGTCTTCAGCAAGATTGGCTAATTTGCAAACTAATAATAAACAAATTAAAGCTTATGAAGACGCTTTAAACAGGCGCGAAGAATTAATAAAAAAAGAACCTTTAATTAAGGCTTCTAAAAAATTGATGGACACTCAATTAGAAATCGATAGTTTAAAGCCTTTAGTGGAACAAATAAAAGCATTTAAAAAAAGTATCGCTGAAAATCAAAGTAAAATTGATGATTCAAAAAAGAAACTCGACATAATTAAAAATGTCAAATTGTATTTATTAGACAATAAAAATAAATACGAGTCATGCAAACTACAGCAAATTGAGCTAAATAAGATTTGTTCTAATTTGAATGACTTGTTAAACAATAAAAAAGATTTAGAAGCGCAAAAAACAAATTTAAAAAAACTTGATGATGCTTATAACATTGAATTTCAAAAATATAAGAAAAAAGAAAATGAATTTATTGATATTAAAGATCGGTTTTTTGCATCTTCCTCTTTTAATCTTGCTCAATTATTAGAAAATGGGAAGCCATGTCCTGTATGTGGTTCAACTGAACATCCTAATCTTGCTCGTGCTATTAATCCTGTCAGCGAAAAAGATTTTAAAGATGCTGAAAATAAATATACTTTATTAACCAACGCTATCTTAAAACAAAAATCAACTTTAGATATTACAAAATCAACTTTTGAAACAAAAGAAAACGCGTTTATTGAAACATTGAAAAATAACGGATTTAAAGACGCTGATAACAAATTTATTTATTCAGACGTCATTAATAATCGCATCGCGGCAATCAATGACAAATTGAAAGAATTTGAAACATTTATTAATGATTATCAAACAAAGGAAAAACAAGTTGTAACTGATGAGATGAGATATAATCAAATCATAGAAATTGCAAACGATGGTATTAATGAAGCTAAAAATAATCTATTAAAAACTAATAATGAGATTAATATTAAATTAAAGTCTAACGCTTTTATATGCAGCTTGGATGATTATGAAAAATGGATTAATCTAGATGGCGATAAATGCCATTTAAATGTAAAAATTGAAAAAATAAAAAAAGAGTTAGATGAATACTCAAATCAAACAATAACTACAAACACAATTATCAGCAACACTCCAAAAGAAATTATCAAACAAGGATATATCGATGAAACAAGTGCTATCGAGGATGTTAATACGAAAAAAAATATATATGTTGATTTAAATAAGCAAGAGAATGTTTTAATCAATAGAATATCTAATTTAAAAAAAGATATCGAATCAATAAAACAATCTTATGAAAACTGCAAAGACATTATTCAAAAATTTGCATCATTGAATGAATTAAGCAATACTGCAAATGGTTTTAATCATATGAAATTGAGTTTTAAAATGTATGTGTTAGCGGAATATTTTGATAAAATCATCATTCAAGCTAATAGACGCCTTTTTAAAATCACGAATGGAAGATACAAATTGATTAGACGAGATTCACTAGGTAAAGGCAACGCCCAGCAAGGTCTCGATTTAGATGTTTATGATATTGAAACCGGAAAAGAAAGACCAGCTTCTTCTTTAAGCGGTGGAGAAAAATTTGTTTCTGCTTTGTCTCTCGCCCTTGGGTTGAGTGATATTATTGAAACAAATCATGCTTTAATCCAAATTGAATCAATATTTATCGATGAGGGCTTTGGAACGTTGGATGAAAATTATTTAGATATGGCTATGAAAGCTTTAGAAACATTAAAAGATGACAATAAAACAATTGCCATTATTTCTCATGTCGAAAAATTAAAAGAATATATTCCTGATGGTCTAGAAGTTCAAAAAGATGATATTGGTTCAAAAATTTTATTAAAAACTTACCTTTAATTGAAAATAAAATATTTACGATAATTTTAAACTAAACACGTTTAATTATAAAAATAAAAAAATCTAAATTGAATAAAAATTCAATCTAGCATTTGTTTGCCCTTAAATGTCGATACACGGACATGGTTTTAAGGTCAATTGTCGATACACGGACAATCTTTTCTTCACTCACAATAATTAACTGTTAACAAAATAAAAAAATATGATAAAATGTTTACAGAGGTGAAGAATATGATTGGCAAAAAAATCAAGTATTACCGTTTAAAAAAAGGAATGACAACTGAAGAGCTTGCTAAAGCAATTGGATGCACTAAAGCTGCTATTTCTTTATATGAAAATGAAGAAAGGGAGCCAAGCATTGATATTTGCAAAAATATCGCTAATGCTTTAGATATTCCATGGACTGAATTACTTTCTAGAAATAATAGTAATTTGGTTTTTAATCATGTCAGTTTTAGAAAAAAACAAAAAGCCTCAAAAAATGATATCGAACTTTTAAAAAGTGAAATTGAAAATAAATGTTTTGAGCGTATTGCTTTGATGAATATTGTTGGCTTGCTGAATTTTAAAATTTTTAAGGCTAAAAAACTATCTTTTAATAATAGTGCTTCTAATAACGCAAAAATAATAAGATCTGTTCTGGGTCTCCCATCTTCTGGACCAATTTATTCTGTTACTAATGTATTAGAACATGCAGGTATCATCGTTCTTTCTTTTGAGTGCTCTGATGAAATTGACGGAATTAATGGATTGGTAAACGGCATTCCTTATATATTCTTCAATTCCAAAATTAGAACAATTGAAAGACAAAGATTCACCTTAATTCACGAAACGTGTCATTTATTCTTTAATAATTCTGAAGAAAACATGTCGGAAAAAGATGTTGAAAAATATATCAGCCAAGTTGCAGGTAATGTTTTAATTCCCGATGAAGATATTTATTCTATATTTGGTAAAACAAATAGAAATATAACAACATATCTTAGAAATGAAATTGCTAAGCAATATAAAATTGCTCCTTCTTGTTTATTAAATAGACTTTTAGAAACAGGTGTTATTACAGAAATGTACCACAAAAACTACTTTATTTTCTTAAATAGAAATGGTGGTAGAAAAATGGAAAAAACACTTTTAGATTCTGTTAAGGACTCTGAAAAGCCAACAATTTTTACCCAACAAGTATATTTAGCTTTATCTGAAGAATTAATAACAATTTCTAGAGCGGCAGAATTTTTGCATATTCCGCTTTATGATGTAATGCAAAATATGAGGACAGAATAATATGAAGAAATTTTTATATTGCGACTCATGTTTTCTAATAACTTTTTACCAAGATGGCAAACTTGATTCTTTATTGCAATATAAAGACCAATTTTATATTTCTGAAACTCAAATAATAGGTGAATTAATTAAACCAGATGAATTGGCTGAAATTGTCAGAAAATCAGTAAGTGTAATTACAAATGATAAAGATGAGATAATAGTCAAAACAAGCGAATTTGCTCTAAAATACGAATCTTTATCTACTTATGATTGTTTATGTATGGCATATGCTTTTATCGACGGATATTGCCTCATCACTGATGATAAAACATTAAAAAAGAAATGCGTTATGAACAATATTGAAGTAAAAACTTCTAAAGATATTGTTGAAGAATTTTTAAATGGAGGTGATGACTATGCCAATATGAAGATATAAATAAGATAAAGGAGGACACATGAAAAGGAAAAAAGTAAACGCTAAAAAAATCGCAACCACTGGAACTGGTTACGATTGTGGACATGCCTGAAGCACGTAGACAAATATATATTAGCATGTCCAAAACAAAGTGCCTACATCTTTTCTGTAGGAGAAAGTTGAGGTCATGTTAATGACAAATAATATTTATGAGGAACCAATTTCCGAGCAATGCGACGACATTGGAAAAGTTGGCGTTGTAGGGCGTAAACCTACACTAGAGCTTGAGAAGTTAAAAACTGGCGATCCAGTAATAGACCATTTTAAAGCACATTATTGGTATGGCGCTGAATTCATTGGTAAATTTCAGTTTCTCAAATTAAAAACGGTGGTAGTAAAAAACTTACCAAAAGAAGATGAAATTATTTCCTTTTCTGAGATGCTTTCATCTAAATATCGCGACAAATTATCCAATTATTGGATAGATATGTTTAATAACGATGTTGTGATTGAAAGGTTTTGGAAGAACCCAGAAAAATATCTTCCGCTTTTAAAACAAGCCAAAGGCGTTATTGCCGCTGATTATTCTGTAATGAACGGCTTGCTATTGACGGATAACATCTATAACGTTCAAAGAAACCGCATCTCGGTTTACATGATGGAAAGAGAAAAAATACTCGCCATCCCTGTTGCTAGCTGGACAGATGAAGAGTCATTTGAGTGGTGTTTTGACGGTCTGCCACATCATTCTGTTATTGCGGTTTCATCTAATGGATGTCTTAAAGGCGAATGCAAATCTGCCAAAGAGACATTTATAAAAGGAGTCTTTGAGTTAAATAAGAGAAAATCTCCTGTTACGATTCTTATTTGTGGTCCTCACATTAAGGAATTAGATTCACTTTCAAACATTCATTACTACAAGAGCTTTTCGCAAAGACTCTATGAGAGGTTACAAAACAATGGGTAGCCGTGGTAGAATGTTAGGGCAAACACATTGGAGCATGCCGGATCAATACGATTGTGTTGACATCAAGAATGGGATTAAAGTGCTTAAAAGCGCTGAAAACCCAACGCACCCTTCATTGCCTGCTGTGTCTCATACAAAGGGTACAAAATACATTTCCTTAGACAAAAATAGCAATTTTTATCAATTAAGAATCTATGATTATGCAGGCCATCCAGTGGTGGATATTGATTATGGAGTGCATACACCATTTGGACACAATAAGACACTTCACGTTCATAAATGGAAAGGATCTAAGATACATGGCGAGAACACGCATTTGTATACAAGAAAAGATCACAAGAAATACGGAAAGTATTTGAAAGGACTTATTAAAGATGAGTGGATTAACTAAAGAACAATTTGAAGATTGGATATGGCGTCTTCGCTATGTCGAAGTAGTCATTGGGTATAAAGGCCAAAGATATCACATCGAGGGATATAACAAAAAATATGTTGTTGGTATATTCGAAAAAAAAGAATACAAAATAAAAGAATGGATAGAAGTGGTAGGCAATTCAAACGATGATGCTTATAACAAACTAATGAACGAACCATTGTTTGATGGCGAAGCACTAAAAGATATTTTAGACAAAATCGAATGGCTTGAAGGATAATTAAATACATAAAAATAAAACGGGTAATCACTATTGAACTATCCGTTTTTTGATTTTTTTGCCCTTAAATGTCGATACACGGACATAAAATCATAAAAAAAGAGGAATAAAATCCTCTAATTGATGTAAATACCATAACGGAGCTTATGCTTCGTTTTTCTTACATAGTATATTTCTTGTTGAACCAGAATGTCATCGTCTATGGTCTTGATGGCGGATATATTAACGGCTTCATCTAATACAATCGATTATTGAAGAACCGATTGGAGTTTTATAAACAGTTGCTTGGTCGGTTTTATTAGTATCGGAGGTAGCACTCGGCAGAGGCCTCATTTGAGCTTCTAAAAAATTCCCTTGTTCTTCGCATTTAAAAGATACACAAATTCACCTCTATAGTGATTGAAGAGGAAAGGAATATATGATATTATGAAATCGCAAAAAATGTGTAATTACACAAAAAAGGAGATAGTATGATTAACAGAGATAAATACCTCGATCAACTCATAAAAGCTAAAGACAATGGATTTCCAAAAGTAATTACAGGTGTAAGAAGATGTGGAAAATCATACTTGTTAACAGAAATTTATAAAAATTATTTGCTAAATAATGGTGTTGAGAAAGATGATATTCTAACTATCGAACTAGATGATGACAGAAACTCGGATTTATTGAATCCCCTTAAACTCGGTGCATTCGTTCGCAACTGGTGCAAAGAAAAAGATAATTGTTATGTGTTTTTGGACGAAATACAAAGAGTTTTCAGGATCATCAATCCGATTTTAACCAATGGTAAAATAGTGATTGCGAAAGAGGGGGATGAAAATACAATTTCTTTCGTTGAAGTGATACTTGGGCTATCACGAGAGCCAAACATTGATTTGTATGTTACAGGCAGCAATTCAAAAATGCTTTCTAAAGATGTTGCGTCTGAATTTAGGGATAAAGCGATAGAGATACATATGAGGCCTTTGTCTTTTTATGAATATTTTAATTATGTTGGTGGTTCAAAAAGTGATGCTCTAATGGAATACATGATGCATGGGGGCATGCCTCTTGCGGTGCTTTCTCCTAAAAAAGAAAAGGAACAATATCTTAAAAAGCTTTTTAATAAAACATATTTTAAAGACATTATTGAACATAACAAAATAACAAAAACAGAATCATTAGATGAACTATGTAAAATCTTAAGTAGCTGCACGGGAGATTTACTTAATTCTAAAAGAATCGCTAATACTTACAAAAATGTAAAACACAAAAAAATAGATAAAGAAACGGTTACCAAATATATTGGTTTCTTTAAAGATGCAATGTTGATTGACGAAGTTGAAAGGTTTGATTTAAAAGGAAGAAACGTTATTGGGTCGACAAGAAAGTATTATTTTACTGATATTGGCCTTAGAAACGCCAAAGAAAATTTTACATTTTTTGACGAAGGAAAAGTTATTGAAAACATCATTTATAATGAATTAATTTATAATAATTTTAGTGTAACTGTAGGTGCGTTTGAATCTTTTGAAAAGAATAAAGAAGGGAAGACAATTAGAGTCAATTATGAAGTGGATTTTTATGCTATTAGAGGTAATGATGCTTTTTACTTCCAAGTATCCGCAGATATAAATAATTTAGAAACTAAAAATCGAGAAATAAAACCATTTACTAAAATCAATGATGGAACAAGGAAAGTGTTGGTTGTAAATCGTCCAATACCGCTCATGAAGGACGAACGCAATTATATAATAATTGGTTTAACGGATTTTTTGCTTGAGTACATTAAGTAATTAATTAGCGATGGTCAAGGTTTTAAGAAAACAGAAAAAATCACTAAAATAGCCTTTCAAACTGTGTGAGAGGATTTAACTCTCGTGTCCGTCCAGTTTTTATAAGGGGTTTAAAGAGTAACCCTATATGACTTTCAACCAGGTGTCTTAGAAATAGTCAATGTTAAAAAAAGTAATAAAAAACACGTATTTTTGCGTACGTGTCTCGACATATCAGATGGCGGAGGAAAAGGGATTCGAACCCTTGCACCCTGTTACAGGTCTACGAGCTTTCCAAGCCCGCCCCTTCAACCACTTGGGTATTCCTCCATTTGGCTTGATAGCCGATTATGATTATAGCAAAGTAATAATTGTAAATAAACAAAAAAATATCAAATATCGTTTTTACTTTAAAATATACTATTTTATAATAATTGTTATGAAACAATATGTCGTTTCTTTACAAGATGAAGGTATTACTTTAGAAAAATATGTAAGACGTGTTTTAAAACACGCTCCATTGTCATTTATTTATAAGTTGTTTAGAAAAAAAGATGTTAGAGTCAATAATGTTAAATCTGATTTAAAAACAAAATTGCATAGTCAAGATATTGTAAGTATATATATTAGTGATCAACAATATGATGATTTTCAAAACATCGATACGATGCCGGCTTCAAATCAAATTAAAAAATATATCGTTTATGAAGATGAAAATATTTTGATTATTAATAAACCGGCCGGGATGTTAGTGCAAAAAGATATTAACAATTCTAAAAGTTTGGATCAACTCGTTAAATCATATTATTTTTATACGCATCCAAATTGCGACAAAAGCAGTTTTACAATTGCGCCTGCTCATCGTTTGGATAGAAATACATCTGGATTAATTATCTTTGGAAAAAGCGTCAGCGTAATGCAGCAATTGATGAAAATTTTAAAAGACCACAAGGAAATTGAAAAGCATTATTTAACTATCGTTAAAGGCAAAATTAATAATGGTGGTCGTATTGATAAACCATTAAAGAAAAACGAAAAGACATCATTGGTTAGTGTAGCAGAATTAAAAGATGGCGCTAAAATTGCTATTACAGATTATACTCCAGTTCAATCATATGGGGATTTTACAATGTTAAATGTAAATTTGATAACTGGCAGGACACATCAAATTCGCGCTCACATGAAAGCCATTAATCATCCAATTGTTGGCGATCCAAAATATGGTGACTTTACTCTTAATAAGAAAATTAAAGAATTAATTGGAATTGAACACCAGATTTTGCATTCTTATCAAATTCAATTTAAAATTAAAGAAGGAAATTTAACTTATTTAAATGATTTAGTTATTAAATGTCCATTAGATTTAAAATTAATTGAAAAAATCGAACAGTTAAAAAATATAAAACTATAGGAGTTTTGATTATGAACGACATCAAAAAAACTTATCAAAAATGGCTCAATAGCGACAAAGTTTCTAGTGAGGATAAACAAATTTTAAAGTCGATGAGCGATGAACAGATTGCCGACGCCTTCTTTAAGGATGTTGAATTTGGAACAGCAGGAATGCGTGGTGTATTAGGTCCTGGCACAAATAGATTAAATGAATTTAGTGTGAGAAAAGCCAGTGTTGCCTTTGCTAAATATGTTTTAGAAAAATATCCAAATGCAAAAAAAGATGGGATTGTTATTTCTCATGATAATCGTCATTTTTCGCGTGAATTCACTTTGCTTAGCGCCAAAACTTTTAATGATTTTGGTATTAAAACTTATATTTTTGATTCTTTGCGTCCGACTCCAGAATTATCTTACGCAGTTAGATATATGAAAGCTTGTGGCGGTATAATGATAACTGCCTCTCATAATCCCAAACAATACAATGGTTATAAAGTTTACGACGAGCAAGGATGCCAATTGGTGCCACATAAAATCGCGCGATTATTAGAAATACTTGATGGATTGCCATGCGAATTAGACGTTGATGTCATTCCTTGTCAAAATAAAGGCGAAACGATTATTTTAGGCAAAGATGTTGATGATACATATGTCGAATTAGTTAAACAAACGCAAGTTAATCCCCAATTAACTAAAAAGGGATTTAAAATAGTTTATACCCCTCAACATGGCACGTCTTATGTCAATGCGATGCGCATTTTCAATGATTTAGGATATGAAGTCTATCCTTTATTAAAACAATGTAGTCCAGATCCAGATTTTAGTGAGACATTGTCGCCTAATCCAGAAGAAAAAGCGGCTTATATTGAGCCGATTAAATACGCTAAAGAAATCGGTGCTAAATTAATTTGTATGACCGATCCAGATGGAGATCGTGTTGGATTAGCCGCTTTAAATAAAGATGGAGAATATGTGTTGATTAGTGGCAACCAGTCCGCAGCCATGTTGATTGATTATTTATTTTCGCAAAGGAAAGCTAAAAACATGCTTTCTAAAAACGGAGTAATGTATTCTACAATCGTTTCTTCTGCCTTGGGCAAAAAGATTGCTGAATCATATGGTGTTAAAACTGAAGAATTTTTGACTGGATTTAAATTCATTGGTGAACAAATCCATTATTATGAAGTTAATGGTGGACCTGATTTTGAGTTTGGGTATGAAGAATCTTACGGATGCCTTGTCAAACCTTTCGTTAGAGATAAAGATGGTTTACAGGCCATACTATTATATTGTGAAATGGCTTTGTATTATGATTTATCAGGCAAAAATTTATTAGAAGTTTACGATGATTTGCAAAAACGTTTTGGCTATCATTATGATGTGACTTATTCAAAGGCATTTGAAGGGCCTACTGGACAAACTCAAATGGATAAATTAATGGAAGGTCTTCATTCAAATTATCCAAAATTTATTGGTAAAAGGAAGGTTGATAAAGTTGAAGATTATTTAGTTTCTAAATGCATTGATTTAAATACTTCAATAACCACAAGAATCAACTTGCCAACTTCTGATGTTGTTAAACTATTTTTAGATGATAAATCTACTATTACAATTAGGCCATCTGGCACTGAGCCTAAATGTAAATTTTATGTTGGTGCTTTAGGGGTAAATGAAAAAAATTCCAAGGCTAACGCCGAGGAAATTTATTTAGATCTAAAAAAATTATTGTCTTTATAAATTAATCGTTTTCAATAATATTTTTTAAAGTTGCGTATATACCCTCGTGATTATTGTCTTCATCAGTGATTATATTGGCAACTTTTTTTAATTCGTCACAGGCATTTTTCATAGCAACACCATATTTTGCCCATTTTACCATTTCAACATCATTTAAATAATCTCCAAAACAGATGGTATGATTTTCATCAATTCCATAGTGGTTGCATATATGTTGAAGCGCTAAAGCTTTAGAGGGATTGCCAAAAGAAATATCGGCAAATCGGTTATCAAACCAAAAACGAACATGAGATTTAGGATAAGCAGATAATTTGTCTTGGATGTATTTAACATTGCAGCCATTTGCATCAAAAAAGATGATAGTCATTGGATCTTTATTTAATGTTTTTTCAATGCTGCCAAAAGTCATTGAGCGTTTTATGCCATGTTGCCACATCAATTGAATTAATTTAGGATTATCATGGTCCATCCAGATTTCTTCATTGTTTTCAATAAAGACATTTTCGGCCACCTTATTTTTTAAAAAATCTTTTGACAAATCGATGGCCCATTGCTTTGGGAAGGTTCTTTCAATTTTAGGAAAATTACTATCTTTAGGGTTAAAACAATATATTCCAGAAAAACAAATCATTGGAGAATTTAAACCTAATTCTTCATAATAAGGAGTTAATTCACTTTCAGGACGACCAGAAGCTAAAACAATAAAATGACCTTGCTCGCTTAGATGTTTTAAATATTCTTTTGTTTTTGGCATTATTGTTTTTTGTTTGTCTTCTAATAAAGTGCCATCCATATCAAAAGCAATTAAAAACTTCTTATTCGACATCTAATAATCCAACTTTCTTTTTCACTTTAATTAGGGTAGCATCCGCAACTTTTTTTGCTTTGATAGCACCTTGTTTTAAAACATCAATATAAGATTTGTTTTCAATTATTTCTTGATATCTTTTTTGGAATGGCTCTAATTCATCGCAAACAGCGTCTGCAACTGCTTTTTTAAAGTCGCCATAGCGGTGGCATTCTTTAAATTGGTTTTCAGCTTCTTGAATAGTCAAATCTTTACAACAAGCATAAATAGTTAATAAATTCGAAATCCCTGGTTTATTAACTTGGTCGTATTTGATTTCATCACCCATATCAGTGACTGCCGACATGATTTTTTTACGAATGGTTTTTAAGTCGTCTTTTAAATATATATCTCCCTTTGGATCGGATTTTGACATTTTTTTATTTGGATCGCTCAACGACATAATTCTTGCTCCTACTTTTTGCATGACTGCCTTTGGAAGCACCAATGTTTCGCCATAACGATTATTAAAACGATTGACTAAATCGCGGGTTAACTCAACATGTTGAACTTGATCTTCGCCTACTGGAACTATATCAGCATCATATAAAATGATGTCACAAGCCATTAAAACAGGATATGCAAACAAACCTAGCCCGATTGAATTTTGATTCATTTTTGATGATTTATCTTTAAATTGAGTCATTCTTGATAATTCGCCCATATATAAATAATTTTGCATGATAGCGTTTAATTCAGCATGAGTGCTGACTGAACTTTGCAAAAATAATGTCGCTTTGTTTGGATCTAAACCTGCCGCTAAATAAAAAGCGGCGATGTCGATGGAATTTTGTTTTAAATCATTGGGTTCAATTGGCAAAGTTAAAGCGTGCAAATCCGCAATAAAAATGAAAGATTCTCCATCATTTTGAATCTTAGGTAAATGTTTTAAAACTCCCAAATAATTTCCAAGCGTCAATTGCCCGGTTGGTTTTATGCCAGTTAAAATACGATGTGCCATATTGACCTCCGCTTATCAGTTAAATATTTTAATATAAAATAAAATGTTTTCAATAAATCTTTAACACTAAACAAGTGTTATTTGCTATTCGCATAAAAATAAATTAATATGATACCAGAGGAAAAAATATGATTAAGATTTATACATCCCCAAGTTGTTCAAGTTGTCGAAAAGTTAAAAAATGGTTTGAAGAGCAAAAAATACCCTATGTTGAAAAAAATATTTTTTCCATTACTTTAGACGAAAATGAACTTAAAGAAATATTAATTAAAAGCGAAAACGGAACGGATGATATCATTTCTTCTCGTTCTAAAATAGTTAAAGATAATGGCTTGGTATTAGACGATATGAGCGTTAATGATTTAATTGATTTCATTCGAAAAAATCCTTCGGTTTTAAAAAGGCCAATAATGGTTGATGATCGCCGCATACAAGTCGGATATAACGAAGAAGATATAACCACATTTATTCCTCGTGCAAGGAGAATTGCCGAATTAAATTGTTGCCCTGAACAATGTGAAAATTTTAAAAATTGTGAACATGCTCAGGATTGTTTAAATAAGGTTAAAGATGAAAATTAGTATTTTTTCTAAATATTCAAATAACCAAAACATCGTCGAAACAATAAAACAAGAAGCGATGCGTTTTGATTTTGAAATAGATGATTATAATCCTGATATAATCATTTATGTTGGTGGAGACGGCACATTTTTAAATGCCATCCAAAACAATATTGACCGTCTTGATGATGTAACTTTTTTAGGAGTTAATAATGGGTCATTAGGATTTTTTTATGATTTTTGTGTCGATGAAATTGACGAGATGTTTGAAATGCTAGATGCTGGATTGTTAAAAACTAGACGTATAAATCTAATGCAAGGCGTTTTAGATAGCGGTGTAGAACAACTTGAATTTTATGTTTTTAACGAAGTTAGATTGGCTTCTATGACAAACATTTTAAAATGTGATATTTACATTGATGAACAACATTTAGAAACTTTTGTTGGCAATGAGGTTGTTATTTCGACTAGTTGTGGTTCAACTGGATTAAATCGTTCAATTGGCGGGGCGATAATAGACCCACGTTTAGATGTTTATCAAATTACACCAATTGCTCCTTTAAATTCAAAAGTATATTCGACATTAAATAGTCCCTTGATTGTGCCTGCATCAAGCAAAATACATATTAAAAACTATGTAAAAGAAGCTAGATTATCCTTCGATTATATTTCTTTAGATGATGATGTATATAATTTAGATATTTATAAATCTAATTTGTTCGTTAATGTTTTGTTTAAACCTGAAAAAAGTTTTATAGAAAATGTGAAAGGGTGTTTTATCAAATGAGTTTTATTATTTTAGCTAGCCAAGATTTAAACGATGGTTTAAAATTTTGGGCTCCATACATCGCTTTAGGTTTTATATGCTTAATTATTATTATTTTAGGAATTTATTATTTATCAGTCATTGCTAAAAAAAAGAAAAAGTCCGGCGATGAAAACAAACTTCAAGATAATTTTGTTCAATTGATGGGTGGAAGCGATAATATTATTTCAAAATCTATGAAAGGTTCTCGATTTACTATTCAAGTAAAAGATAATACATTAATTAAACAAAATGAACTGAAACAAATCGGCGTTGATAATATTATAATTATGAGTGATAAGATTGTATTAGTTATAAATAAAAAAAGTATTGAGAAATTTGAAAAAATATCGCTAAATTAATTTAAATCTTTTCAAATCTTTAATTATTTGTTCAATTGGCATTCCTTTTACATTGTAAAAAGAACCATCAATTCTTTTAATTAAATTGAAATTTTGATCTTGCACACCATACGCACCGGCTTTATCCATTGGTGAGCCGGTTTTAATGTAGTCATCAATTAATTCGTCACTTAGCTTATTAAAATAGACATCGCTTCTTACCGTATTTGATATTTCGATATCAGGCGCAATAATTGTATAGCTTGTTAAAACGACATGATGATTATTAGATAATGATAATAACATTCTTTTTGCATCTTGTTCGTTTTTAGGTTTATTAAAAATTTGGCCTTTAAAAACAACGATTGTATCGCATGCGATAACAATATCTTTTGGATGACGATTAAAAATAGCGTAGGCTTTTCGCTTTGAAAGATCAGCGCTCATTAAGTTTGGAGGTAAATTCAAATTTCGCTCATCTATGTTAGCAACATCAATAATGAAATTGTCAAAATATTTAGACAATATTTCTTTTCGGCGTGGAGAAGCAGAAGCAAGAATTAACATATTAATAAACCGTCATAATTAAAGGTATGATCATTGGTTCACGATTAATGACTTGCATAATTTTGCGTGAAGCAATTGTTTTCATTGCTGTTTTTAATTCAGCATATGAAGTTTTGCCCTGCAATAATTTTAATAAAGCATATTCAATTTCTTTTTCGATTTCACCGATAATGCGATGCTTTTCGCCATATACAAATCCGCGGCATGTAATTTTTGGTGGCACAATTAATTGGTTTGTTTTGGTGTCAATTCCTATAGTAATAGAGACCATTCCATCTTCTGATAATACTTTTCGATCTTTGATAACGTTTAAAGTCAAACCAGCAATATCGGTTCCATCAATAAATGTGATACCTGAAGGAACTTGATATCCTCTTTCGCATTTATGTCTAGTTAGCACGACCGTATCACCATTATTTAATACAAAAATATTTTCTTTTTTCATACCTAATGATGCGGCTAATTGACCATGAATTGATAACATTCGATATTCGCCATGAACAGGCATAAAATATTTGGGTTTAAGAAGTTTAAACATTAAGCGCAATTCTTGTTTGGCTGGATGTCCAGAGGAGTGAATATCGCTTAAAATCGAATTGGTAATTACATCTGCGCCACATTTTGCTAATTGGTTGACAACATTATCAATCGATACCCCATTTCCAGGAATGGCGCTAGAAGAAAATACGACCGTATCACCTGGAATAATTTTGATGTCTTTATGGTCGCCATTAGCAATTCGTGAAAGAGCCGCCATTGGTTCTCCTTGTGAACCGGTGCATAAAACAACAACTTCATTATTTTTATATTGTTTAACATTTGAAACATCAATTACAATCGAATCAGGAATTTTAATATAGCCATAACTTCTAGCAATTTGAACAGCGTTTTCCATTGAGCGACCGACAATAGCGATTTTACGATTATTATTTAAAGCACATTCGCAAATTTGTTGAATTCTAGAAATATTGCTAGAAAATGTTGAAACAATTAATCTGCCCTGAGCTTTAACAAAAATGTCGTTAATTGAATCAAAGACGTTCCTTTCACTTGGCGTATATCCGTCGTTTTCTGTATTTGTAGAATCACTCAATAATAAATCGACACCTTCTGATCCTAATTTAGCGATTTTGTTAAGTTGAATATCGGGTCCTATCGGTGTCAAATCAATTTTAAAATCACCAGTAGTTACGATTCTTCCTTCAGGAGTATCGACTACGATGCCAAAAGAATCTGGTATAGAGTGTGTGACTCGGAAAAACGAGATGTTAAAATCATCGATAGGAATGATGGAATCTTCACTATATTCTACCAATTTAACTCTATCGATTAACCTCATATCCTCAAGGCGATGCTTTATCAATGCGATAGCTAAACGTGGGGCATAGATAACTGGAATGTTGACGTTTTGAATTAAATATGGAATACCGCCAATATGATCTTCATGACCATGAGTAATAAACAAAGCCTTAATTTTAGAGCGATTGTTCTTTAAATGTGTATAATCAGGCACTAAATAATCAATTCCAGGATATTCATTGCCGGGAAATAAGACACCGGCGTCTATAATAATTAATGTATCTGCATTTTCAATGCAGTATGTATTTTTTCCAACTTCTTGTAGCCCGCCTAAAGCATAGATAGAAACAGGCGATGAAATCTTGCTAGGCATAATCTCTCCTTCCAATGGTGATTAAATTATGTTTTTAATTTCGAAAACATTATACATTATTTGTTTTAATAAATAAATTAAAAAGATGCAAACTACAAAATAGTCTCATTTGGACGTGGCGAATAAGGGTTAAATGGATCGATTCGATCATAATACAATATGCCATCCAAATGATCATATTCATGTTGCAAAACAATTGCGTGATATCCTTCTGCTACAATAATTTCTTCTTTCATTGACAATAAATTAAAAGCGCTCATTTTTATTTTATAATGGCGGTGAACTAGTCCTTGATGATCTTGGTCGACTGATAAGCAACCTTCTCCATCTTTTAAAGCAACCATGCGAGCAGAAGTTTCTATTATTTTTGGATTAATTAAAATCCAATTAAAAATCGAATTACCATCATTAATGTAAACAACAAACATTCTTTTATTTACACCAACTTGTGGAGCAGCCAATCCAACGCCAGCTCTTATGTGGTGTTTTGTTGCATATTCCTCGTCTTGCGACTTAATTAAATATTCATTCATCGCGTATAACAATTCCATGTCATTTGAGGAAACTGGCATTTTAACATCGCTTGATTTTTTTCTTAATGATGGTTTGTTGTCTTTAACAATTCGCAATTTCATGGCTTTATTTTAACAAAAAGCATTAAAAATTCAATATTATTGAATACTAGTAGTGAATTTGTTAAAGTGAAAAATATGGAACAAGGTTTATTGGATAAAATATTAGATTTAAAAAAAGCACTAGACAATGAAGATATTGTAAAAAAGTTAAATGATATTGAACTAAAAATGGAAAATGATGATATTGTTAAAGCGCATGCCTATCGTCTTGATTGTGCTTGCATCCAGTATTCTGACGCATTAAAAATATATGACATTGATAATCCTATTTTAAAAACTTATCATGATAAAATTAATCAAGCAAAAATTGAATTGGATGGTTTAAATATTGTTAAACAATATTATGAATCATTCCGTCAAGTTAGAAAATTGTATGATGAAATTAATTCTATTGTTTTTAAAGATTTAAATTTGTCAATAGGAAAAAAGGAGTAAACGATGCGTATTATTTCCGGGATTTTTAGATCTAGATTGATTGAATATCCTTGCTTTCCTAACAAAGTTCGCCCAACGATGGATCGAGTAAGAGAAGGTATTTTTAATGCGATTAGAGATGATATTAAGGATAAATTAGTTTTAGATTTATTTGCTGGAAGTGGAGCTTATGGATTAGAAGCCATCTCTAATGGTGCAAAGAGCGTTGTCTTTGTTGATAATTTTAAAGAATCAATAAAAATTATTAATAAGAATCTTTCATCGTTAAAAATACTCAATTATCAAATACTTTATTGCGATTATTTAATGGCGTTGCAAAAATTAAAAGACGAAAATGTTACTTTTGACCTTATCTTTGTTGACCCACCATATAAATTTGATATTTATAATGATGTCATTGAATATTGTTTGATAAACAAAATAATTAGTGATGATGGTATTTTTGTTTTAGAATCTAATCGCGATTTAATAATAAAACAAAACGAACATTTTATGATTAAAAGATATTCTTATGCAGATACAATAGTTTATATATTAAGGAGAAAGAAATGAAAATTGGTGTTTATCCTGGCAGCTTTGATCCATTAACAAATGGTCATATCGATATATTAAAAAGATCTTTACAAGTTTTTGATAAGGTCATTGTTTTAATAGCTCACAATCCAAAAAAGCAATCTCATTTTACCATTCAGCAGCGTTTAGAAATGATTAAACAATCTTTAAAAGAATATCCAAATGTCGAAGTTGATTTTACTTCTGGTTTAACAATTGGATATGCAAAAAAGGTTCATGCCACTCATTTAATTCGTGGTTTGCGAGCGGTTATGGATTTTGAATATGAATTTCAATTAGCTGCCGCAAATGCTTTTGTAGATAATGAAATTGATATGATATTTTTTATGAGTCGAAGCGACACATCATTCATATCATCATCTAATGTTATGGAATTATTAGAAAATGGTATCGATGTTAAAAAACTAGTCCCTAAACCAGTCTATGAATTTATAACTAATAATAAGAAATAATTTATTTATTTTAACATGATAATCGAAGCCATCCGACCAATTGGATAATTTCGATATGCGGAAAACAAATTCAAGTCTTCGCCTGTATCATAATTAGAAATTTTGATTTGATTGTTGGAAACTCCTAATTTATGCAATTGCAAACAATTTATCAATGGAACATCAACCCCATCTTCTATAATGGCTTTTTGATATCCTAATTCAATTATTTTATTTTTGTCTTCGTCATTTAAATGATAATATTTATAACTTAAACTAGGGCCTAAATAAAAATATAAATCTTGCGGATTAATTTTTTCTTGTTTAATTATATAGGAAATAGATTTATAAGTAATTTCTTTAAGCGTACCTTTAAATCCCGCGTGAATAATTCCGATTAGATTGTGCTTAGGAGCAAAAAAGAAAACCGGCACACAATCAGCATGAAAAATTCCCAACGCTAAATTAGGAGTGGTAGTGTATAAAGCATCACAATCTAAACCTGACTCAAAACTAAATTCACCTTTGCCTAAATCGTTTTTATCAACTTTAATAATTCGATCCGAATGACTTTGGTACACAAAAACCAATTGCTTTGAAGTAATATTTAAATCTTTGATAATTTGTTTACGATTGTCGATAACTTGTTGATTGTTGTTACTAACTTGAAAAGCGACATTACCAATTTCACATGTCGTTGTAAATGCTGT
The DNA here is from genome assembly GCA_949283025.1 of uncultured bacterium. Lineage (GTDB taxonomy): Bacteria > Bacillota_I > Bacilli_A > RFN20 > CAG-826 > CAJOOD01. Next base: position 8,952 of record CASDRB010000012.1, on the reverse strand, counting down.
AATTTGCTTATTAAAATCAGACCAGTAAATATATTTCATAATTTCCCTCGTAAACACATTATAAATTAAATAAAAAAGCATGCACAAGGCATGCTTATAAATTTTATAACGAACTAATTATTTTGTCTCGCCATTGAAGACGCCACTATGATTCCAGCAATCAATCAATGTTCTAGCTAAAGCATAACTAGAAGTTCCGCCATCTTTACCATCGAAATTAAAGATAATATCCATAATTCCATAAGGACCGTGTTCAGGAGAACCAAAGTCAATCATAAATGTAGTGGGGGTTTGGAAACTTTCGACTTCACCAATTGAATTAACTAAATTGGCATAATCGGATGAGACACCACCCATATAAGCATAATATGGACGATCTTCGACAGCAGTGACGGCATTTTCAAAAAATGAAGAATGATTCATCCAAAAATAACGAGTGAAAGTTGTTTCGGTGCCGCTTAATTCGTCATCGGTAATTTCATCGATAAAAATGGTATACAAACTATAGGTGGATGAAATTCCATTAGAAACATCTGGCACGAATTCATTTTTGTTCCAGTTTTTTTGTAAAGTTTCATATCCTGGTTGAACAGTTTCGCAACCAGCACAACTTTTTTGAACAAAACTAATAAAGAATTGATCGCCATATTTATCGATATCAGCTTGGCTAGCAGTGCCGTGTTCACGATTTTCAACATAATCTAATAACTTGTCAGCTTCGCTATCTTTATGTTCGGCGCCTTCCATTGATTTTTTGAAACTTAAATAATATGTTTCTGATGCATTTCCGCTATCAAACCATGATTTAACGCCGTTAACAATATATGGGATGGAAAAAATGATTGCAAAAATGCCACCGACGATTAATAGAGGTTGAACCCAAGCGGTATCTCTAATCCAGCGACCGATTTTAGCAAAGAATCCACCGATTGCTCTAAGTATTTTCATTAAAAAATCCTCCTATATTTACATATAGCGTTATAATCTTATCATTGTAAAAAAATGTTTTCAATAATAATTTCTTTTCCTGTTTGAGTTTTTTAAACTTAACGCTACAATAATATACGTACATTATGTCAAAAGTTCAACGTCTTAAGAAAAAAGTATTTAACTACTTCTTCGATCATCCAAAATTTAAATTGGTTATCGAGTATTTATATTCATTAGTTATTTGCACGATAAGCGCGGCTATATTTTCTTTTGGTTTTGCAGTTTTTGCAAAAGGCCGTATTTTTGATGGCACAGAGACAATCTCCATTATTACTGGTGGAGCATCTGGCGTTTCTCAATGTATACGTTTGATAATACAATTAGCAGTAGGACCAGAAAATGAGTTTTTGCATGGAATATTAATAGAAGCGATATTTTATAGTGTGGTTAATGTGCCACTAATTATTTTTGCTTTTAGAAAGATTGGAATTCGATTCGCGTTATTCACTTGCATTAATGTTGGTTTATCATCTTTATTAATGCCGTATTTTAATGAATGGGATTTATGCAATAAAATCGCGACCCATTCTATGATTTTTCAACAACCATTGGTCCGCACTTTGTTTGCAGGATTTTGCACTGGGCTGTCTTCTGCAATCGCTTTTAAAGGACTGTTTTCTACTGGTGGTTTAGACATCGTTGGCTATTATATGTCGTTAAGAAAATCATCAAGCACTGGTAAATACACTGGCGTTTTAAATGTAGTTAATGTTATTGTTTACACTTTATTATTTGTATGGAATATTTTAACTTTCCCTTCCTATTATGGAAGTGATGGAGCATGGATCGACGCTATTATTTCTTTGCTTTATGGTTTTGTGTATTTAGCCGTTGTTGTTTTGGTTGTTGATTTAATTAATGTCAGAAACAAAAAAGTTCAAATTCAAATCGTCACTAATCATCTACATTTAAGCGATGCTTTAATCGCTAATTTCCCTCATAGCGTCACTATTACAAAAGCTATTGGTGGATATTCTCATAAGGAAAAATATATTTTGATGATGGTAGTCTCATCTTTTGAAGTAAAAAAAGTGGTCAGAGTAGTTAGACTTGCTGATTCGATGGCGTTTGTACAAGTTGCATCATTAAATCAGGTGTATGGTAAGTTTTTCATTAATCCAATAAAATAGATGATTTTTTTAATAAAATGTTATATTATTTAACACGCTGGAGGAATACCCAAGCGGTTGAAGGGGTCAGTTTCGAAAACTGATAGAAGGCGCAAGTCTTGCAAGGGTTCGAATCCCTTTTCCTCCGCCAAAAAATATTCCTGATGTATAAATAAGTTCATCAGGCTTTTTTATAAAATAGGCGAATTTTAATTAGACGGTATTATATTCTTTGAAATAATAACAAATTATTTGTAAAATAATATAGTTATGATTAATAGTTTTTTAAAAATATTAGTTAGCGAAATCATTTGGTGGGATTTTAAAAATTCTACATTTATTGCGTTATTTGTTGTTTTTTTATGTGTCATTGTCATACTTGTTATTTTGATTACAACTTATGTTACTTTAAATACTAGAGAAAAAAAATATTTTTCTAGCGTTTCTCAAGAATCTAATTCTTTGCGCATTTTTTCTATAGACGTTAAAAATAATATTGTTTCATATTTTAAAAGAAGTGATATTTCAAACAAACGTCAAATGAATCTAAATGATTTTTACTCTTTGTTTCATGAAAATGATGCCGAAAGAGTTAAAAATTGGATATTGGCGATTATTTCTACACAAGATGATATATCGCCATATTTAGAAGCTGATACAATTGCTAAAGGTACACATCATTCTCGATTTGCATTGCTTCGATTAATTGCTTATAATCCCGAGGTAGCTATTGTTCATCTTGAGATGCAAGTATTAAAGTATTTAGCGCCAAAAAATGATGATAAAAAACATAAAGTTAATAAAAGTTTATCTAGTAGTGGCGCAGTAACAATGGGAACATTGACAAATCTTGTCAATCGTTCAAGAAGCACGAGAGGTTATACCTTTTCAATTAGATTTACATATGTCAATCAATTAGTGTTTTCTGAAACCGAAGAAGAGAGGTTGATGGTATTAAGGATTAAAGATAAGATTTATCCTTTTGTTTCAAACAAGGATCGATTTAGATACTTGGTCGAAATTAATGACCACGAATTATTGATCAGCGATTTAAAAATTGATAATCGCAAGCAAGCGTATCAATTAGCAGCGTCCATTGCTTCCATCGTTCACAAAGAGATGTTGTTAAATGCTTATGATAAATTCATTAGATTAAATATTGGCATAGTTGAGAATAAATTGTTTTTCCGTGATTTTGCTTCAATTTGTAAACATGCTCAAGAAACCTCATTTATTGCCTCTCAAGAGAATCGCCATATTTCATTTTATGAAAAGACGATTAATATTGAACTGACCGAAGATAAAAACAAAGATATTATTGACTCATTGATTAAAGGCAATAAATTACGTTATCTTTTTAGACCGATTGTTAATGTTAAAGAAAAAAAGGTTTTGGGATATTTGCAATCTGTAAAAACATATGGACAATCTTTTTCGTCGTATAATGAAATGATGCGCTATGCACATTCTTGCGGCAAGGCTCATGAATTGTTTTCTTCGGTCGCTAAAAGCGTCATTCCAAGATTTGCAGATCAAGTCCCTAAAGCAAAAACGCCATTATTTTATCCTGTTTCTATTCTTGATTTTGAAAATATTGAAAAAGTATTACCACAAATTACAAGAATAGAAAAAACGCACTTGGTTTTAGTGTTTGATGAGCAAGAAATTTCTCAAAATTCATCGCATTTAAAAGAATTGATTAATTCTCTTTCAACTTTAAAAATCATTGGCTATGAGCTTTGTTTGACCTTGATGGATAAAAACTTATTATTAGATGTCAACTTTTATAAGATTTTTGATTATTTTATCGCTGGCACAGCGATGACAGGCGAATTAAAGAAAAATTCATCGACTCAAATTGCGTTAAGAACATTGATTGAATCGCTGCTAAAATTTAAAAAGCCAATTATCGCGACCGGATTAGAAGGTTGGGCATCGGTAGAATTAATGGTTAAATCTGGTGTCAATTATGTATCCAGTGAAGCAATTTCACCATCGAGCGAAATGGTTTTACCTGTCAGCGCCAAAAAATTTGATAAACTTGCTGAATTTATTTAAAAACAAGCATATTATATTGTATGCATGAGGAGATATTATGAAAAACAATACGGTTAAAAACGAATCAATTACAAGATTAGAAGATGATTTTGCTCAATGGTATACCGATGTATGCTTGAAGGCAGAATTGATGGATTATTCTTCGGTAAAAGGTTTTATTATTTATCGTCCATATGGATATGCTATTTGGGAAAGAATTCAATCTTATTTAAATGATCGTTTTCAAAAGACTGGTCATGAAAATGTTTACATGCCAATGGTCATTCCTGAGTCTTTATTCAATAAAGAAAAAGAACACGTCGAAGGTTTTGCTCCAGAAACTTTGATTGCAACAATCGGCGGCAAAAATAAAATTGAAGACCCTTTAATTATTCGCCCAACTTCAGAAGTTTTGTTTTGTGAACATTATGCTAAAATTATCTCTTCTTATCGCGATTTACCTAAATTATACAATCAGTGGTGTTCGGTTGTTCGTTGGGAAAAAACAACAAGACCATTTTTAAGAGGATCTGAATTTTTATGGCAAGAAGGACACACTATGCACGAAAGCGAAGTTGAAGCGCGCCATGAAACTTTGGCTATGCTTGAAATATATGATGAGCTAGGAAAAGATTTATTAGCTATTCCTTTTGTTAAAGGAAGAAAAACCGACAAAGAAAAATTTTCTGGTGCAGAAGAAACGTATTCAATTGAAGCATTGATGCATGATGGAAAAGCCCTACAAAGTGGAACAACTCATTATTTTGGTCAAGGATTTTGCAAAGCTTTTGATATATCATATCAATCTAAAGAGGGAAAATTGGAACATCCATATCAAACTTCTTGGGGTGTTTCTACACGTTTAATTGGATCTATTATTATGGTTCATGGAGACGATAATGGATTAGTTTTGCCACCATATGTTGCTCCTATCCAAGTGATTGTTATTCCTATCGCTCAACAAAAACCTGGAGTTATCCCTGCAGCAAGAAAAGTTTGTGAGGCATTAAAACAAGCTGGTTTGAGAGTAAAAATTGATGAAAGCGAGAAAACTCCAGGATATAAATTTGCTGATTGGGAAATGAAAGGTGTACCGGTTAGATTAGAAATCGGACCTCGCGATATTGAAAACAATGTTTGCGTTTTAGCCAAACGCAATACTGGTGAAAAAATCAGTGTATCTCAAGATGGTTTGGTGGAAACTATTAACAATTTGTTAAAAACCATTCATCATGAAATGTATGAAAAAGCGCATCGTTTTTTATTGGATCACATCAAAGAGGTTCGTTCTATAGAAGAATTAAAAGCGGTGGTTGATCAAGGTGGATACGCCAAGATGATGTGGTGTGGCGATCAAGCTTGTGAAGATAAGATTAAAGAATTAACTAATGCGACTGCAAGATGCATGCCTTTTAATCAAATTGAATTTGATGATGTATGTCCAATATGCGGTAAAAAAGCTCATAAAGTAGTTTTATTTGCAAAAGCATATTAAAATATATTATTGTATTTTTGCGCCTAGTTTGATAACATAATTAGGCGTCGTTGGAGTAGTACCCAAGTTGGTGAAGGGGCGTCCCTGCTAAGGACGTAGGTCGGGCAACTGGCGCGAGAGTTCGAGTCTCTCCTACTCCGCCAGAGCAAACGCTAAATGAACTTTTGCCTCATAAAATGAGGAAGAGTTCTTTTTTATTTCTTCCAAATCTTTTAAGTATTCTTGATAAGTTACAAACTTATCATTATTCAATTTAAGATAAATAACCATCGTATCTTTTGAACGATAAATTGCATTGATTGTTAAGTCTAAACTTTTTGATATTTTTGTTGGATCAGTAATTTTTTTAGAAAATAAATTTGTGATCAAATATTTAATCCCATCTTTGCCAAGTGCAATGCTAGATAACTTAGAAATTTCAACATTTATTCTATTTTCTAAATGATTGATACGATCTTGAGTTTCTTTTGCTATTTCATTTAAGGACGTTTCCATAGACTCGTCACAAAAAATAAACTTTTTAGCAATTTCTTTTTGCTGTGTTTTAAGCTCTTTTAATTCTCTTTTTAAGTTATCAATAATAGTTGTATCTTTTCTTTTATCCAATTCTCTATAAAGCAAATCCGCAATTTGTTCTTTTCTTTTAGGGTTGTTTAAAAATGAACAAACTGCATCGTAAACCATTTTTTCAAATTTTGCTTTTGGCAATTTTATAGAATTGAGTTTGTAATATCTATACAAACGTTTTGTGCATGAAGTTCCTGAATATGCTTTATATGGTGTTCCGGTTTCGGCATCGAATAACTTACCAATTAAAACATAATTTTGCATATCTGTTTTTTTGCGATATTTATGTGGATTATTTTCGATAGAATTTACTAACATAAATGTGTTTTCATCAATAATAGGAGGAAACATATCAGTGATAATATCCGCTGAATCATATGGATTGACAAATTTACCGATATATTTAGTCATTGAAAGCATTTTGTGAATTGATGCGCGAGAAATCAAAGAGCCATTTTTTCTAGCAAATCCGTTGTTTTTAAAATAATTATATATTTCAGTTATTGTTTGGCCTTGGAGTCTTCTTTTAAAAGCTTCTTTAACAATATCGGCTTCTATTTGATCAATAACAATTTTTTTATTTATGCTTTTATATCCTATTGGTAAAATACCACCAACACTATTACGCTTATAATAACTTTCTTTTAATCCTCGTTTTACTTTTTTTGATAAATCGCGAGAATAATTTTCAGCAAAAAGGCGAACTAAACCGCGAGGTAAAAATAAATCGTCGTTTAGCTCCTCGTTCTCACTTGTGATAAGTTCAGTTGCTGATAATAATTTAATGCCAAGTCTTTTTAATTTTTGTTCTTCAATCATTGATTCTGATACATTTCTTCCAAAACGATCTAATTGATATACGACAATAATATCGAAAAGATGTTTTGATGCATCTTATTTAACTAAAGCAGAACACGATGAAGCTCTAGCGTCTTTAAATTCAGATAAAGATATGTGTACTGAAGCATATTTTGATGTCATGATTTCACAATATATGATTAATAAAGATGAAATAATCGATGTTTATGAAACTGTTTCATACAACGATTTAGAGATTACTAAAGTCATTCATACATATGAATCAATCGTGGATGAACAAAGTGTTATTAAAACACGTATTCAATATTACATTCACGGTAATTTTAATATCCAAGATAAATTTCATATTAAAAGAGATACTTATGACACTTTATCTAAAAAAATTGAATTTACTGAAATTTTAAATAATCGTCTAGCTATTGATGAATAGGAAGAAAACAAAGGATGAAAAAACGTTCTTGGTGGCATATTAGAAATAATAATAAAACTAAACATGCAGCATTAATTGTTGATGAAGATAGTCCTTTAAAATCTGGTAAATATTCGTATATGGATATAACGTATATGGATATAACAACTCATCCTGCTAAACATGAATCTTATATTCTTTTAAAAAAACCGATAAATAAGAAAGCTGATAAATCATATGTTCGAAAATATGTTGGTAAGCAAAAGAAAAAAATCTTTTCTAGATGGATTATGAAATATCAAATTAGCGATGAAGATATGGATATAATTGAGGATTATTTAAAAAACAAAAAATAAAAAAAGTCTATTTCCTGTAAAACCCTATTTAAAGGGTTAAATCGAAAACAGGATTTAGACAAGTTCATTATATTAATTTTAAAAACATTGTCAAGAAAAGGAGATTATAAATATGGCAAAAAAATTTACAACATTTTTAGCGGTCTTAATGACGCTTATCGCTGCTGGAGGCGTAATCGCTTTTGGCGCTTCAACAGATTGGTTTACGAATTTTGATAAAACCAAGGAGAATTTAACACCTCCAACAACTTCAGAAACAACTACTGAAGATACTTCTAACTATTATTCCTGTTCTTATGGATCCTATCAATATTATACCAGATGGTATTCCGCCTTATATTGATTGGACAAATAGAAATATTTTTGGAGCTGTTTTAGGAATTATAGGCCTTATCATTCTTATTGTTTTATTAGCTTTAATTTATCCGTATGTCGCACCTATTTTTACAAGTATTTCAGCAAGTGCTAATACAAGAAAAATAAATAAGCAAACTAAAGCTATTAATAAGCAAGTTAAAGCTTTAGAAAAAGTGAATAAAAGTAAAGACAAGAAAGGAGAAAAATAGAATTGAAGATTATTAAAAAAGGCAAATATTATTGGCACAAAGATAATTCTATTAAAGGATTGCATCCATCTTATGTGTACAAGAAAAATGATAAAAAGAATAGATATAACATTGTTTGTTTTACAAGCTCAAAAGGACCAAGAAGAATTAAACTAAATAAAAATATAGATTCTAAATCAAACAAAGATTGTTATGTTTTAAAAAATCCGCGATATGCGAAACGCGAATCTTTTGGAAAAGAAATAATTAGCTGTAAAGTCAAAGATGTTGAGGACAAAGCAAGAATTAGAGCTATTTCCAAAAAGAAGAAATAAAAAAAGAGGCAACTTACCACCAAACGAGGGTTAATCAAAGTTACCTCTTGTCTATATTATATTCAATTCATAACATTTTGCAAATGAAAAATATTTTATCAAGATTATTAGTAATTATAATTTTTATTGTTTTAATCATCGTAACTGTGTTTTTTATTATCGAAGCGAGTATCGCGAGATAAAAACCACACGCTATGCGCGAGAGAATTGAAAACCTTATAGGTTAGTAATGAAAAAACCTCCGTGTTAGAATTAATTCGGTTCGGCAACCAAATTAATTTAACAGGAGG
>CASDRB010000011.1 GCA_949283025.1 uncultured bacterium | reverse complement strand
TAGTAAAAAGCCGTGTCCTGAAAATCTCCTAAGCCATCTAGTGGCAAGTTATGAGTACAGGTACACAGCATATAGAAATTATAGCCTAGAAAGGAGAAAGTTATTCAGTCATCAAACTAGGCTTAACTGAATAATACGATTTAATATGAGAAAATATTTATTACTTTTGTTGCCTTCATTAACAATTAATATTTTACACACATCTTTTTTTAATAAAACTTTAGCAATGGAGTATGACCCAAATTGGACTTCTGAGTTAGTAGATGAAGATGGAAATAAAATATATAAAGCTGGCGGTGTTTATTTAGGAGATGATTTATCGGATACTTCGGTATCTATAAGATATTGGGATGATTATTATGTATATGAGGATTGGTATTATATAAATTCGTATTTTAATAAAGAGTTATTGGCATTGATTTCATCCACTCATCCTAGCGCAAATATTTCATCTGTTTGTGTAACAACCGGAATTATGGGTGTTTTAAAAGGAATAGAAGTTTATAAAAATTATGAAACTTCCCCATATCCTCTTTTCGGAAGCCAAATAGGCAGATATATTCACACAAAAAACAATTTTGAAGTTTGGCAAAATGCTAGTAGTATTGTTTTGTCTGGTGAATACTATAAAAATGATACAAGATATCCTTTGGCAGTTTTAAGCGATTCTTATAATAAAGTTTCATATGTTTATAATGAATTAATTCCTATTGCTTATTATGTCGATATTTATGGCGCATCTTATGATGATATAGTTACATCAATAAGCAATTATTTTATTAGCGCAAAATCTTCTGATAATTATAGATATCGACTGGTCAATACAAATGATTGCTATACAAAACTTTCAGATACCGAACCTCATTTAGCATATAATGAAATAAGACAAGCAATTATTGATGGATATCCGGTTTTAATCGGCGATGACGATTTTGATTTTGTTACAAATAGTTCGCAAAGTCAAAATCCAGGTGGACATGTTATGGTAGCTGTCGGAACTGGTGTTGCACAAATTTATGATTATACTAATCGTAAATGGATTACAGTTGAAGAAATTATTTACGACCAAGGGGCAGGAAAATATGCTGCAATGCCCATATATGATGTATATGACTATTTTATTTTAGATGTAAGATTGCAGAAAAAAGAAAGATACGGACTTGGAAACTGGTTTACTCGTTGGGTGGATTTTTAAGGAGATAAACAATGCAGTTATTGAAAAAATACAAAAATTTTCTATTAGATATAACAATTAACGATAGTTTTTTTAATCATTTAAATGTTTTTGCTGGTGAATCTGGTTCAGGCAAAACCACTGTTTTAAAATTATTGTCCACAAATGAAAAATTTAAAAATAAGCAAAAAGTGATAATGAATGCTTTTACAAATTTTAATTATAAATTGAAAGTAAGAGAACTAATTTCATTATCAAAACATAAAAAATTTAAAAAAGATTATTATATTCGATTAAATATTGAAGAACTTTTAGATATTAATGTTAATAAATTATCTAAAGGCGAACAAAGAAGATTATATTTTTTTATGTGCATATCTACTCCAAGTGATATGTATTTTTTTGACGAACCATTTTCTTATATCGATGAAAAATATAAAAGTGAAATAAAAAACATAATTGAAGAATTATCCTTAACTCACGCTGTTTTTGTTTTTAATCATCATGATATATTTACATCTAATCGAAACGTCTATATTTTAAAAGCGGGTAAATTGATTGATAAAAAGGTTGTTAAAGATGTTAAATCTATTCCATATAATAACGATGAAAAAGAAATTATATTTAACTACAAGAATCATGTTTTTTTAAAACATAACGCAATCACTTATTCATATTTAAGCATATTCACTCTCATTGTTTGTTTTTTTGCTTTAATATTTTCTGGATTTGATTCAGTTAATAAAACAAGAATAGCAATTGATACATTAGGAATTTTTAATTCTCAAAGCGGAATTATATTAAGACCAACACAAATAAATATTGATGAAGAACATCTATATAATACATATCAAATAATTGCTGAAAATGAAGGTTTGGAATTATATGAAGTATATCATTTTGTCAACGCTCAAACTTATACATTAGATGGGAAAATATATTCTATGGATACTTTATATGGTGTGGATAACAATATACAAGATAATCAATTTTATTCTAGTGTTTTTAATCCATACCTTTTTAAGCATTTTAAACTTTTAAATAATGATAAAACCGATGCTGAAATAAGGGATATATTAAAAAGTCATGACTATGTTAATTCGCCTGTCACTTTAACCATTTCAGGAATTTTATTTGATGTGCCATATAATAAAAATATCACTATAAGTGGTATCAGTGATTTAAATTATGACTTTTTATCCACTACCCCAGTTTTAGATTTTTATAAATCTTTAAATCCTAGTGTTTATATTTGTGATGAAAACGATTCTATTGATTTTGATGATCCAGCTTTAATAGTTGACATTGGGTTATTAATAAGACCTGATTTTGATGATTTAACAACATATTTGACATATAAATATGATGACTATGTATTTGATTATCAAGATAATCTAATAGTGGCGACTAATTATAAAAACATATCAATTGATGATTATGAAACATATTTTGAAACTCAAGATGATATTTTTGCTTATCGGTATGGAAATACTAATTATTATTGCTTAAAAGATAAGGATTTTTTAATCGATAATAATTTTAATTATACTGGTAAATTAAGCGTTGAAGAAAATGATATAATTGTCTCTAAAAATTTTGCTTTGTCTTATTTTGAGGAAACTGAAATAAATGATGATATGTTTATTACACCAATAATCATCAACGATAAAGAATGGAACATATCTGCAATCTTAATGGATGTCAATGATAATTATGTCTATTTTAATAATGATAACTATATCAATTATATTGCACCTAAATATTCTTTTTCAGTTTATGTCAGCGTTAATGATTTTACAAAAATCGATAAAATCAACGAACAAATGAACACAAACATTATTGGATTTGAAAGTAAAACAAATATTAATAATAACATTGATTATGTAGAACACATGGAAAGTTTAAAAGCGGCTAAAAATAATTTATCTAATTTGGAAATCGTCTTTATTTTATGCGGTGCTTTAACTTTTTTATTATTATTAGTTTTTGCTTTTATATTGATAGTTCAATCTTATCGATTATACACAACGTTAAGTTTGTTATATATCAATACTAAGTACACAAAATTAATTAATGTTCTAGTTGGAGTGTTCATATCTATTGTTACTGTTTTAATATTTATTATGCCTATTGAATTAATGCTAGAGTTTAGCTTATTTGACGCTGTATTAAAAGAACTAAATATATTTAATATAAGAATTGATATGAAGTACAATTTTTTATATTTATTATTGTCCTTTGTATTAATTATTGTTGGGGAATATGTTAATGGAGAAAAAATTCAATCTTGGTTTAATAAAACAAAACTATTTTCCCACTTTAATAAAATAAAAAACTAATTATAGAGTTTTAAACTTAACTGTATAGATTTAATAATCCATATATCCTTTTAATTCCAATTGTTCTATGACCCATAGATAAGTATCGCTAAAATCTGGTGTGTGATGCAATTCTTCTTCTTTTGGAGGATTGCTGACAATAATAACACTGATGCCATCATTATTTTCTTTATATACATCTAAAATATCACTCATTTTATTCAAAGGACAAGGAAGATTATCTTGTAGCCATGATACTTCTTCTACATCTTTAAGACGGTTGGTCCCAGGCAAAATACCAGAATACCAAGTATTATGATTTTTCCAACAATAAACTTCCACTCCTTTCATGTTGTTCACATAAGAATAATACAAAGAGTAGTCCATTGTTTTACAACTAAATAAAGATACGCTAGTTAAACAAAGTAAGGACAATTTAAATAATCTATTCATATGAATTATCCTCTTTTTATATCTCTTACAACATGATCAGGATATTTAGCCATAAATCTAGCTAATGCAATTGATTCTGTTTTAGCATAAACGACAGTTGTTCCATGATTATGATAAACTATCCAACGAACCGCATTACCTTCATATGAAGAAAAACCATCAGCCATTTTAAAAATTCTCCTGTTTGTATTTATTTTTCTATATTGTTAATATAACTTTAAATTTTACATTTGTAAATAATTGAAAAACTTAATTAAATAAAACTATGTTACAAACGAGTTTAATTACTTTTTCATCATAAACATCTTTACTAAGAAACTTTGTTATATCAAAATATACAAGTTTAAATTTCTTTTGTTTGCCAATATCACATTTGAACCAATAATGTCTCCAAAATTTATTTTTTAACAAAACAATTTCCGAAAGTATAAATTCTTCAACAAATCAATCTTCTTTGAAAAGTTTTAAAAACTACTTTGTAATAATAGATTATTTTCTCCTGATTTATTCAAGTAGCAAAGTACGATTCGTTTTTTCGTATCCTTTAGAATATTTTGGTCCGTTTGAGCAAGATATTATCAATAAGCAAAATTCTCTTAGGTCATACGAGTGAAAAGAGCATTTAGTTTGTCAGTTGGCGCAAAGATTAAGCTTATCCCTTTATTTCTAAAGGGAGGGAATATCTTTTAACTCTATCACACTTTCCTATATAATAATATATGAGGCATGCAATATGAAAAAGAAATTATTATTTTTGTTAATTCAATCAATGGTTTTAAGCGTGTCCTTAAACCACAATTTTATTAAAGCAAATGCTACTGAATATATACCAGGAGGAACAGAAAGTCTCGTGGATGTTGACGGAAATAAAATTTATAAAGCTGGAGGAGTTTATTTAGGAGATGACTTATCATCAACTAGCGTTTCAATACGCTATTTTGATACGTATTACGTCGATGAAGAATGGTACTATATTTACAATTATTATGCTCAAAATTTATATGCATTGATTTCTACAATTCGCGAAGGAACGCAAATCTCTTCAACATGTGTAACCACGGGAGTACTTGGTGTTTTAAAAGGAATTGAAGTATATAAAAATTATGAATCAAATATATATCCTTTGTTGGGCACTAATATAGGTAGACCTCATAATGGTATTAATAATTTTACAATATGGCAGAACACTTCAAACATAACTTTTTCTGGCAATTATTATAAAAACAATACAAAGTATCCATTAGCTATCTTAAGTAATGAATATAGCAGATTATCACATGTATATAATGAACTAATTAAAATTGGATACAATGTTGACACATATGGTGCAGCATATAGCAATATAGCAACAGCTATTAGCCAATATTTTGCAACAGAAAAAACCAGTGAAAATTATAGATATATATTATCAAATTTGAACAATTGCTATAGAAAAGTAAGCAATGTCGGATTCAAAAATGCATACAGAGAAATTAGAAACGCCATAATTGAAGGATACCCGGTTTTGATAGGCGACGATGATTTTGATTTTGTGACAAACTCGACTCAAAGTCAAAACCCAGGGGGACATGTTGCGGTGGCTGTTGCGGCAGGTGTAGCACAAGTATATGATTGCCAAAAACATCAAACAATTGAAGTAGAAGAAATTATTTATGATCAAGGAGCAGGAAAATACGCCGCAATGCCCATCGATGATGTATATGACTATTTTATTCTTGATGTAAAGTTGCAAAAAAAAGAAAAATATGGTCCTTTTGGACTATTAACTCGTTGGGTGGACATGTAAATATATATGAAAATAGTTAAAAAATACAAAAATTTTAAATTAGATTTGCAAATTGATGATAACTTTGAAAAAGGGTTAATTCTTTTTGTTGGAAAATCAGGTTGTGGAAAAACAACCGCTTTACGTATTTTAAATTCTAAAAATTTTTTAAAAAATCGTAAAAAGGTATGCATGAAGGCTTTTACAAATTTCAATAATAATTTTTTTGTAAAAGATTTACTTTCTTTTGCAAAGCATAAAAATTATATTGAAGATTATTACAAACGTTTAAATATTAAAGAACTTTTAGACATTCCTTTTAACAAACTATCGAAAGGAGAACAAAGAAGATTATATTTTTATATAATCATATCCACTCCATCAGATATTTATTTCTTTGATGAACCTTTTTCTTTCATCGATGAAAATTATAAACAAGTGGTAAAAGAAATCATTGAAGAAATCTCATATAATAATTTGGTTTTTGTTAGTACTCACCATGATGAATTTGAATGCAATAAAACAACGTATCATTTAGAAAATGGGAAATTAATCAAAAAAGAAATCATAAATAATATTAACAAAAAAGATGTTGCGTTAAATAAAAAGATTGAATTTGACAACAAAAATCATATTTTATTAAAACACAACTCCATTACTTATTCATTTTTAGCAGTTTTTACTTTAGTTTTCTGTTTTATTTCTTTACTTTTCTCGGGTTTTGAATCCGTAAATCAAACAAGAACATCTATTGACACATTGGGAATCTTTAATGCTAAAACAGAAATTTCGTTGGAACCAACAAAAATCAATATTAACAAAGAGCATTTATACGAAACTTATGATTTAATTGCTAAAAATGAAAATGCAATTGTGGAAGAATTTTATCGTTTTCCTGACGTATTCCTTTTTGAAGTTGGAAATAAATATTATGTTTTAGACCAACTATATTCTCAAAACATTGATGTTGCTGAAGGAAAGATGTATTCGTCTTCTTCTAATCCATATTTGATTACGTATTTTGCCAATTTATATCCAAATTATTCAGATTCTCAAATAAAAGAAACGATTCTAAATCATAATTATAAAACCGAACCTATCCTAGTCAAAGTCGGATGTCAGGTTTTTGATGTCTTCTTTGATGAAGAAATCAAAATAGAAGGCGTAGTTTCTAATACAAAAACATTTTTTTGCTCGAATATATCATTTACTGATTTTTATACAAATATTAATCCGAAAATACGCATAATTGATGAAACACAAGAATATCAAAGAAATGATTCTGTCATCATAGTTAAACGAGGATTAAAAATTCAAGATGGCAGCAATATCGGATTAGAATTATCTGTGAAATATCCAGACTATGTTTTTAATTATGATAATGAATACATATGCGCAACAAAAGACAAAAATATTTCAATTCAGCAATATGATGAATATCTTTCATCTAATCAAAACATTTTTGCATATGCCTTTGATCGTTATGATTTGTCAAATTACTTTTGCATAAAAGATTTAGATTTCTTAATACAAAATAACTTTAATTATATAGGTAATTTAAATATTGATGATTCAAATATAATTGTTGCAAAAAATAGAGCGATAAAATTATTTAATGATGAATCATTAGAAACATTAATAGGCAAAAAAACAAATATTAATGGCCATGAATTTACAATTTCTGCGATATTGACCGATGTTGTAGATGATGCAATTTATTTTAACCATGATAATTATTATAATTATATTTCACCTATATATAGTTACATTGTGACTGTAATTGGAAACGACTATACAAAAATGGATGAAATTTTAGTTGATATGAATCAAAACGATCTTGGATTTGAAGCTAAATTAACCTTTGGTTTTGAAGATGAATATATAAAACATCATGCTAGTTTAGTAGAAGGAAAAGAAAACATGGAAAAGATGTTTATTGTATTTGTGATTATTAGCGTTATAATCATCGGTTTACTAATAACGTGCTCAGCAATTCTAGTTAAGCGTTCATATAACTTATATACCACCTTAGATTTGCTTTATATCAATGCAAATAAATTTAAAGTAATCAATGTTTTTGTTGGTTTGATTTTATCAATTGCAACGATATTTATATTTGCTACACCACTTAAACTATTGCTAGACTATACAATATTTAATGATGTACTAACTAATTTACATTTTTTTGATGTTGATTTATCTATCAATTACAATTGGGCATTTATTTTATTATCTCTAGCGTTGATAATTATTGGAGAATTTTTTAATGGAGAAAAAATTCAATCTTGGTTTAAGAAATTATTCAAAAAAGTTTAATAAAATTATTTTTGATGACATTAATGTTGAATTAAAAGATCGATTTGTGTGTCTATTAGGAGATAATGGATCTGGCAAAACTACTTTATTAAAAGCTTTATATCAAAGCAACAAAGATTTTGTGTCTTATATCAAACAAAATTTTCATCTATTTGAAAAAGCTACCGTCAAAGATAATATACAATTAATAAGCAAGCAAATTGACTATAATCTTTTGAAAAGATTAAAAATAGATAATTTATTGGCCCAAAAAGTTATTAATATATCTGCTGGAGAAAGGCAAAGACTCATATGTTACATATCATTAATAATCAAAAATAATTGGATCTTTTTAGATGAAATTGACAATCATCTTGATATCGACAATGTTGAAAATTATTATTCCTTATTAAAAGAAAAAGAATCAAACTATTTAATTGTTTCTCATCATAAAAACACAATCAATAAATATTGCAATCAAGAACTAATTATTAAAAATCACAAGATAAATGAAATAATAAAGTCAAAACCAAATATAAAAATTGTTAATAAACAATATCATTGCAAACCTCTTTCTTTAATCAAATTATTTTTGAAAAAGAGCAGTTATTTATTTTTGCTTTTGATAAATGCTTTACTTTGCACTACTTCAATTAGTTTTTCAAGTTTAGATGTTGATGAAGTTATTCAAAAATATTATCAGGATAGTTTTAATTATCAAGTTGAACCAATTTTATTTAAAAATGACAGACAAATCATTTCTAATTATAATACATTGTCTTTTTTAAAAGACACGACACTATTTTCGAATTCCTATATTGATTTAAATTCATTGTTATCAAATATTGATGGTTTTTATTTAGGCGGTGTTAAATTAGAAAATTTATATGTTGATGACATATTTAATGAGCCGCTATCTTTTGACAATAATAATACTAATGTTTTAGAAATTTATTTATCATCATTGGATCAAAACAAAAACAATATTCTTTCATTTAAATTTAAGGATAAGAAGTTCGTTTTAAATGATGAAACATATGATATTGATATAAATACCCCCATCATAATTAAAGGATATTTAGATATTCCAAAAGGGTATTGTATTTATAACTATAATCAATATGAAAACTATCTTAATTCTCAAATAATATTAAATGAATCTGGCTTAATAGATATAATTAAACAAAATCCAATATTTTTAAATACAAATTTTGACAATGTGAAGTTTTTAGCTATTTTAAATGAACTTATACCTATCAATAAATTAAAGGAACAAATCAAAATCGGCGAGTTAACTTTAAAATTGTTTTCAAAAAGACTGCTAAAATATCAAAACCAGTATAATAACTTTATTGTTGATACAATAATTTTTAATACTATAAGTATCATTTCTATCATATTGATATTCGCAATTGCGGCTTATTTTATAATTAATTTTTATGTTAAATATTACAAAATTTTTGAATCTTTTTATCTAATATACGGATTGAACAAAATAGATATTATTATTTTAATAACCATGACATCTTTATTATTTATATTAGGAGCAATTTCACTGCTTTTATTCATTTTCATTTGATAAAATTTCAACTTGAATTGTTTATTTGTTAGTTTGCTTTTTTATTTAATCAATAAATTTTTTTCGTCCATTGTTTATAAGCCGAATTATGAATATGACCATATTGTGCATAAAAATGTATAGTGATGCCATTTTTTAAGCAATAATCTTTAATAATTTGTGATTCAAAAATTTGTATTGCATCTTTTTTTATTTTTTCAATTAATGCGATAATCTTATTATTTTGAATGTCTTTCATATCTGGAAAAGCATAAAAATAAATCAAATCGCATTTTTTTGCTTTCTTGTTACAGGCTATTCCCATTAAATGAGTTAGCAATTGCTTGATATCAAAAGCAAAATTGGTGACGCCAAAAACAACCGAATTTATTGTTATGTATTTATCCTTTATTGTTAAATACTTTTTAGGTATGTATTTCGTAATCAAATCTTTTGATGAATCAAAATACCTTTTTGATAATTTAATTGGATGATAGTCAAATATCTCATGGCATTTGCATTCAAAAAAATACTCTCTTTTTATTGTTTTTGCGTATGCATCTATATGTGGAGTTGATTGGCAATTTGATAAAATAGGTAATTTCTTTTCAAAATATACTTTATTTATTCGTTCACCATTATGCGAAAAAAAGTCAGCGCCTTCCTTTAAAACGCTTTTTCCATTAATATTCAAACTGAAATAGCAGAAACTAGAAGAGGAGGCAATGGATAAGAATTTGGGCGGTATGCCATTTGCTTGTTCCCGAAGTTCTTGGCCAGAACCATTTAGATAGGCATACAAAACATCTTTCCTCATGTTTTTTGCTATACTAACCAAAATACTCTTTTTGAAATAATTAGGGTATTGCATCGAATAAGGAAAATATCTTTCTGGGGAACTTCCTCGTTCTTTTAAAAACTCTCTTTTTAGTATCTCATCGTATTCAGTTTTTAATTTGTTAGACATTTTCCACCAAGTTGAAATTTATTGTGTAATTTAGTATTAATTATGTAATTTTTATTATATTCGATAGCAATGTAAATAACATTGATAAAATCCCCAATAATCACATTTGAAAAAGGGACACCTTCTATAATTAAAAAAGATTTATAGAAGGAGTTAAACATGTTAAGAGGAGATTATTGGATGAATATTAAGCACGATTATTACATCAAAAAATTATCGATATCAGAAATTGCAAGAATTTATGGTATTGATAGAAAAACTGTAAGGCGATATTTAAAGGCTATTGATAAGCCAAGGTACACCTATAAAAAACCAAGGCATAAGACAATTGAAGATTATGCTGACTTTGTTAATGAAAAATTAAAAGAAGCTCCCTATTCAGCAGTAAGAATTAAAGAACTTCTTGAAGAACATTTTAACATTAAAATTTGTTATACATCGGTTCAACAATACGTTCGTAAAGAAAAAGTTGAATTAAATAGAAATGCCACTGTTAGATTTGAAACTATGCCAGGAGAACAAGGACAAGTTGACTGGGGATTTTTTGA
Organism: uncultured bacterium; assembly: GCA_949283025.1. Taxonomy (GTDB): domain Bacteria; phylum Bacillota_I; class Bacilli_A; order RFN20; family CAG-826; genus CAJOOD01. The sequence continues at coordinate 20,441 of CASDRB010000011.1, read as the reverse complement.
AAACTATCGTGTCATCGACGAAAAAGGAATCGAACATAAATTATATTGCTTCTTAATGATTCTTGGTTATTCAAGAATGAGATACATTGAATTTGTTACTGATATGACTACTGAAACATTAATTAGATGTCATCTCAATGCTTTTAATTATTTTGGAGGATATCCTAATGAAATACTTTACGACAACATGAAACAAGTTGTCATCAAAAGATTATTAAGAGCAAAAGATTCAACGCTTAATAAAACATTTGAAGATTTTGCTAGTTTCTTTAAGTTCAAAGTTCTATTAGCTAGACCCTATCGAGGTCAAACTAAAGGAAAGATTGAAAGAACTGTTAGATATGTAAGAGAAAATTTTATGGTTGGCATTAAATTTAATAGTTTATTAGATTTAAATAAAAAGGCTATGTTATGGTTAGAAAAGATTAATTCTAAAGTACATGTGGGAACGAATGAGATTCCTAAAGTAAGACTAATTGAAGAACATCTAAATAAAATGACTAGACCTTATTATATTGAACAAAATTCAATTAGAAAAGTAGAGAAGGATTGTCTTTTCTCTTATAAAAATAATAAATATTCAGTCCCTTCCAAATATATTCATAGAAACATCATAGTAGCTGAGTTTAACAACTTAGTAGTTGCATATTGCGATGGAGAAACCATTGCCACTCATCCACTCGCAAACGGGATAAATAAGATGATTATTTCTAAAAGTCATTACGATAAGTTATTAACTCATCAATCAGAAGAGATGAATAAGAAAAATACTTTATATAGTGAAAACGATTATGATTCTTCACTAACTAACATTGATTTAAAGAGGTACGATGCATGAACGATACAATTATGAACAAAATTAAAAACAATTTAAGCATTTTGGGGCTTAAAAACACTTATGAAAATATTGATGAATATTTAGGAAATGCAATTGCTAATAACATTAATCTTATCGATTTTGTTGATTTAATTTTTGAAAGAGAAGCTTACTCTAAAATAAATAGATCAATAGAAAATCAAATTAAAATGGCATCATTTCCAAGTAGAAAAACTTTTGAATTATTTGATTTTGATTTCCGACCAAATTTAGATAAGAACATGATAAATGATTTAAGAACACTTAGATTTATCGATAATAAAGAAAATGTTATATTTCTAGGCACACCAGGCGTTGGAAAAACACATTTAGCAATCGCTTTAGGAATATCCGCCATCGAACATAAATATACGACTTATTTTATTAATTGCCATCAATTGATTCAAAATTTACTAAAAGCCAATCATGAAAATAAATTGGAGGAAAAATTAAAACAATACGCAAAATATAAGGTCTTAATCATCGATGAAATTGGCTATCTTCCTACAAGCGTTGAAGGTGCAAATTTATTTTTTCAACTCATCGCTAAAAGGTATGAAAAACATTCGACTATATTTACCACAAATAAGAATTTTGGTGAATGGGCTGATGTATTTCAAGACAACACTATTTCAGCAGCAATATTGGATAGGATATTACATCATGCGAATGTTGTAAAAATAATAGGTGATAGTTATAGACTTAAAGAGAGAGGTGATTATATAGTTATTAAAAATAAATAACTGGGGAAAATTCCAGAGTGATTTTTGGGGAAAATTTAAATGTTATTGACAGTGATTTCGATGAAATCCCCAATGCTGACCTCATTAAGAACTCCGCTTCCGTAAATCATAATGCCATCTTCGCCATCATAGATGACTGCGGCTCTTGAGTTGGTTGCAACCACTAGCCCTTGAACGGTATAGGTTTGACCAGCGGTTGTTACGATACTGATTTCTTTACCAGCATCGACATTGGCTGCCCTTCTCAATGTAGCGTTATTGGCCTCAGCTACCGGTTCAGCAACAGGTTGTGCTGCACCAGCCACCAGGAGGGTTCCTAGCGCTAAAACTGAGAGAACAGACGCCATTTTTAGTTTCTTTTTCATTAAGTTTTACCTCCTATTATAGAAACTAAGACTTTTATCCAAGTAAGAAAAAAGCCGACATCTCCACCTTAGAATGTTTGTGAAGTCATGTCGGCAATAATTCTTTGAGCGTTTTTGGACGCGATTCGTGCTGTAAGCATCGAATATGCGTCTGTTGATCCTGTACTTGGACTGGAGTCTGTGGGGGTGGAACCACGCACAAGGTTCCAACACAAAAAGGAATCTAAATGAGCGATAACAGTCAGTAGTTTTCTCATAGGGAATCCTCCTTGCATAAATAGTGTATCACATTTCAAAAAGAAAGAATGTAAAAAGTTTGTCAAGAAGTTAATAAAATATCGATGATTTAGGGATTTTTAGTACATTCCAGCAAGATGCAGTCAAGGTTTTAGCTAATTTTTCGAAGAAAAGAAAAAAATACGATAATTTCGAGTTCTAATAGCCAAGCTTGTTATCTCTTACTATATCCATATTTATAAATCGCGAATGTTCGAACCCGAAGTGCTATTGCGGTGTGCGTATTGCGGTGGTTTGAACTTTTTGAGGCATTTTTGGCTATTTTTACTTGCTGAGACAGGACCCTAAAAATTTAGGATACGACATAGCGAGCACAAATTGGTAAGATTTGTTAAAAAAATAACCTATAATGCTTACACATTATAGGTGTTCGTCAGAAATGGGGCGAATGATGGGACTTGAACCCACGAATGCCTGGTTCACAGCCAGGTGTGTTAACCCCTTCACCACATCCGCCAAATCGCTTAATTATGATACAAAGTATCTAAGCATTTGTCAAAACATTTCAATATATTTTTCTTTTATGGTTTTTAAAATGAGTGAATCTTTTCTTGCCACTAAGATTTCTAATGGTGCTTTATTCATGTTTTCCATAAGTTTTAAAGCAGTATTAATATCAACCCAAACAGTCTCTTTAATCAATACATTTTCATAATTATCAAAATGCTTCCCAATGTTATCATCATCAACTTCACACATATAATAAAAAATATTATTGCATTGACCAATTAAATTATAATAATCGACAATCCTTCCAATTGATTTAATGTTTTTAATACTGACCCCTAATTCTTCTTTGATTTCTCTTTTTAAAGCATCAATTAATCTTTCACCCTTTTTTACTCCTCCACCAGGAGTTTCATAATAATTGCGATAACCAAAATCGTCGTGGCCATCTAAATGATGCAACGCTATTTTTTTATCGTTATTAAAAACGATTGCCCGAACGGTTTTTCTAACATGGGTAATCGTTTGTTTTGGGTATTGATCATCTTGATATTTTGCTAATAATTTCATTTACTTGTTATTTTGATGATTATAGATATATTCGACTACATCGCTAACAGTTTTAAATTTATGAATATCTTTATCAGTAGCACTCACATCGAATTGTTCTTCAATTGAAGATCCAAGCATTAATATAGCGATGGAATCAAATCCTAAATCTTCGACAAATCTATCGTTAATTTTTAACTGATGATTGTGCAAACAATCAGGCATAACGCCTTTAATAACTTGTGTTAATTGAACTAATATATCATCTTTACTCATACATAAATATCCTATAAATAATTATTATAAAAATCAATTATGACTTAAAAAAGTCAATCATTTTATTATTGGTATTTATCCCTTCTTTATCATCTAGATGAATAACATTATGAATATGGTTAATCTTTTTATTTTTGCTATCACAATAATCTAAAATAGTCTTGTCGTAGTCTTGCTTTAATTTAAAAGCGTGACTTTTTAAAAAATCATTTTTTGAAGTGGAAACAAATATTTTAAAATTAGGGACAATCAATTTATTTTTAATATAATAAGCTGGATTATTTTGATTAAAAAACTTTAAATCTAAATAATGATCTCCTACAAAATAACAATAAGCTTTTTTAAACATCAATTTATTCATTTGCACATGCAAATCTAAAAAATCATATACTGGGGAATTAAGCCCAACACCTTTGATATGAATATATTTTAAAGGTTGAACTTGATAATATTTTTGTAATTGTTCATCTTGATTAGTCAAGGCCACCATCAAAGCAATATGTCCACCAGCAGAGTCACCCATAATATAAAAATTATTCAAATTCAAATTTAAGTCTTGGTTATGTTTTTCTAAATAATGAAGCAAATCAAACATTTCTTTAATCGTCAATTTAAAATCGATATGCCCTTGATTTAAGGTGTAATTAGTGTTGACAACTTTAAATCCAGATTTGACAAAATATTCATCAAAAGCAACATTATTTTCTTTATATGAATAAATATAACCCCCACCATGAATATCTAACAATGTGATACCATTATCATTTGACTTTGGATAATAAATATCAAATTGATTTTCTTTGACATTTTTTTGACCATAGCAAAGATTAAAACGATAAATTATATCATCGCTTGGTTTGAATTGTTTTAAACGTTTCGCATCATTTCTTGCAATGAAACGTTTGGTTAATTTAACTAAAGAAATAGTAAATAGTTTCATAAACTCTAATATATATCGTAGTATATGCCAAAAAATAACTTTTGATAATTAGAAAATGTAATATTATAAATCGGATTGCCATCTTCATCTTTTTGTCCACTATCTTCAACATCCCAAGTATCATCATAAGATGAGACTCCCCCATTGCCAAATAGCGTCAAATATAAGTCGTTAAAAAATGTTCCTAATTTAGAAAATAAATCATTTTTAGACCAAAATTTATTCCCATAATTTATATCATTTTTTATTTTTTGATCTAATGTATTTATCAATTGAGAATATAAGTTAGATTCACCTACATAATTTGCTAAAGATATCAAAGAAAAAATCGTGCGATTATATCCAGAATATCTTAAATATGGATCTGAACTATTTAAACAGACATACGCTGCTAATAAATTGGCGTCTTGCTCTCTCATTACTCCTTTTTGATGAGCCATTTCATGAGCTAAAGAAAAACCATAATCAGATGGTAGATTCATCATATTAATATTTGGTTCTCCAGTAATTGAAAATGACATGCCAGCAATATGGTTTTGAGTAAAAAACCACGATAAAGCTAATGGTTTACCTTTTGGTGTATAATCATAAAAATAATTGTCATCAATTTTTTCATATTCTTTAATCAATATATTGGATAATTCATTTAAATCATATGGACAATATAACATTCCATCCTCATTAGCGTTTAACGTGGAAGCCGTATAATTAAAATCATCGATAAAATAAGTAATGATAGTTTTAAATTGATTTGATTCAACGTTTTTTTCATATAAATTGATAGGCATTTCATATCGATGGTACGCTAAACCACATGTCGCATAGTAACTAGAATATATGCCTATTCCTAATAAGCAAATGCTCAAACCTAAACTGATTAAATTTTTATACACTTTTTTGGTTAAATATATAATGATTAAAATAATCAATGTTATTAAAACAACAACCCAATAACCAATTAATATTTCAGTCATTGAAAAAGGGAAGATAGAATTAATGTGGCCAACGATGTAAAAATACCATCTTGCAATGTTATTAGTCCACCACTCAGAAGCATCTTTTGATAAACTTAAACATAAACACAAAACTATTAACAAAATAAAAAAAGCAAGGCAACTTAATAAGATGATATTAGTCTTAGAAATGCCTTGCTTAATCTTTTTCATTTTTAATTCCTTATGAAATAGATTTTATTTCATTTTCAATTGTTTTTCCACTTTTAACAATTTGATCTACTTCATCTTTTGAATATGATGGATGCAATATCTTTTCTACTCCGCGGCTTGATACGACGCACGGCAATGAAAAATATATATCTCTAACTTGTCCGTCAAACTCGTTTTGAATGTATGTCGATACAGTTAATACAGAATGATAATTATTTAACAATGCTTTTAAAATTTGATTGACCGCTAAAGCAACCGCATAATAAGTGGCACCTTTTTTAGCAATAATTTGATAAGCGGCATCTTTAACAACATGATGCAAATTTAATAATTCCAAGCGCTTATCGCAGCATTTTTTGCACGAATTGCAATATTCACTGATAGGAATACCGCCAATAGTTGTAACACTATATGCGGCTACTTCACTATCGCCATGTTCACCAACAACAAAGGTATGAACATTTCTTGGATCAATTCCAGTATGATCGGCGATAACAGATTTTAATCTAGCAGTATCTAATACAGTTCCACTGCCGATGACTCTTTTTGAATCGATTCCTAACTTTTTATAAACATAATAAGATAGAACATCGACAGGGTTTGTGACAACTAAAACGATAGCGTCATCTTCTAAATAAGGCTTCATTGAATTAGTTATCGAGTCAAAGATTTTAATATTTCTTTCTAATAACTGCAATCTTGTTTCGCCTGGTCTTTGTGCAACACCTGCAGTAATAACTACCACGTGAGCGTCTTTAATATCATCATAATCCCCTGCTTTAATTTTTTTAGGCGACACAAAACACATGCCATGGGCTAAATCTAAGACATCTCCTTGGGCTTTATCTTTATTGACATCAATGATGATTAATTCATTGACAGTTTCATCTTGCAAAACGGTAAAAGCGATGGATGATCCCACCATTCCATCACCGATTATTACGACTTTTCGATTGTTCATAATTTTTACCTCCTAACAGGAGTATAAACTAAAAAATCAATTTTTTCATCAAAGGTGCTTTAAAAAATACCGCTATCTTTAAATTGATTAAATAATGTTTCACTATAAAAATCTTTTTTTAAAAAAGAAATAGCAATATATCCTTCATTAACTAAATAAACATCGCTATCTTTAGGATATGATAGATGATTGTCTATATCCCTTTTAGGAAAAGCAATTTGACCATCATAAGAAAAATAACGATTATCCTTTCTTTGAACAACTTTAGCTAATTTAATACCTTTGACAATGTTATCAATAGGAAAATTAACATTGATGCAATACTTATTGCTTAATAATTTGTTTTTTAAAATAAAATCCATGACAAAACTAACATAATCTTTAGCAAAATCAAGGTTTTTTTCTGCACTAAAAGCGATGCAAGGAACATCATACATCAAAGATTCGATGCAAGCCCCCACTGTTCCACTATGCAATATGTCATATGTGATATTTAATCCTTCGTTGATGCCGGATATCACCACATCAAATTTAACATTTAAACAAGATAAACCAAAAGCGCTACAGTCTGCAGGAGTGCCATCAATAGCATAATGATAATCATCATATTTAATTACTTCAATCGGAGCATGAATCGTCAGTGCAATCGCTTTACCTGACATAAATGTTTTAGGGGCGACGACATATACTTGCCCATATTTATTTAATTGTTTTTCTAAGGCGATAATGCCTTTGGCGTTATAGCCATCATCGTTAACTAATAATATATTCATACTAATATATTAAGATTAATAGATTTTTTTGAAAAGAAAAAACCACTAAAATTAATTAGTGGCCTTTAAATTAATTATTTTAGAATTTAAATTTTTTCAGCGACTTCCCACGCTTTCCAAACGACGGTTCTAAGATTGCCAACCTTATCGGCATCGCCAATAATATGAACGTGTTTAGATTTTTTAGCTAATGGATTAGAAACATAACCAACCGAGACGATGACATCATCGGCTTTAATTTCTTGCTTTTCGCCTTTGTTATTACAAACAATAACAGAATCTTTTTTAATTTCGATGACTTTGCTTTCTAAATAAACGTTAACTTTATGTAGATTAAAGAAATCTCTTAAATAAGATGAATTAGCAAGGCAAACACCTCTAACCGCAATCAAATCATTTTTCATTTCTACAATTGTTGGATTATGACCATGATTAAATAAATCATATGCAATTTCACAACCAGTTAGACCGCCGCCGATAATGACGACGTTTTTGCCAACTTTTCTTCCGTTTAAATAATCGATAGCCTCAATCGCATTTTCTATGCCAGGAGTTCTCAACTTGCGAGCTTTTGCCCCAGTTGCAATAATAATTTCATCAGCATCTAATGAATCGATATCTTTGACTTCGCTATTTAGTTTAACTTCAATCGGAAGCTTTTTGATTTGGCGTTTGTACCATTCAATCAATTGTTTATCTTTTTCTTTAAAATCAAAATTTGCGGCAGGAATAAATACGCCACCTAATTTATCACTTTTTTCATATAAAGTGACTTTGTGACCTCTTAATGCAGCAATTCTTGCTGCTTCCATTCCACCAACACCACCACCAATAACAGCGACTTTTTTAATTTTTTTGGCAGGCTTGATATCAAATTTATGGCCTTGCATAGTGCGTGGATTCAACGCGCATCTTGCCATATGCGCAATATCATCAAAAGCTTCATCATTAGCCACGCCTTTATAATGTGCCATTGCAAAGCAAGCATTGTGGCAGCATATGCATGGTTGGATGTCTTCTAAACGATTTTCCATCAACTTAGTGACCCATTCTTGATCAGTTAAAAATTGACGAGCGACACCAACGCCATCAATTTTGCCTTCAGCAACAGCCTTTGCGCCGATATCTGGCTCCATCCGACCGGCACACACAACAGGAATATCAACAAATTTTTTAATATGGGCACAATCATCTAAATTGCAATTTAATGGCATATATGCCGGTGGATGAGCCCAATACCATGCATCATAAGTGCCATTATCAGCATTTAACATATCATAACCAGCATCTTGTAAATATTTTGCAGCCTTTTCTGATTCAGCCATGTCGCGACCAACTTCAACATAGTCTTCATTTGGCATAGCTCCAACACAAAAATCTTTCGTTTTTGAAACGACAGAATATCTTAAAGAGACAGGATAATCTTTACCACATTTTTCTTTAATTGCTTTTACTACTTCTACCGGGAAACGATAACGATTTTCAAAACTTCCGCCATATTCATCGGTTCGTTTATTAGTATATGGCAAAGTAAATTGATCTAATAAATATCCTTCATGAACAGCGTGAACTTCTACACCATCAACACCAGCTTCCTTGCAAAGCCTTGCTGTTTCAGCAAAAGCATAAATCATTTTTTGAATTTCTTTTTTAGTTAAAGCACGAACCTTAATATCTTCTGCCCAACGCGATGGTAATTCACTTGGCGAAGCCGTTAAATAAGAGGCATCAACGATTGGTTTAGCTAAAGCTCCTAAAAATTTATTTTTTAATAAGATTGCCAAATGATCAGTAATAGCAAACGAACGGCCAAATCCAGCAGTTAATTGAATAAACAATTTAGCACCGGTTTTATGCAGCTCGTCCATATAAACTTTTAGTTTTTTAAACATACCTTTGTTTTGGTACAACCATCTGCCACCTAATGTATCTCTTAAAGGTGCAATTCCTGGAATGATTAAACCGACATTGTTTTTAGCGATTTCCATAAAAAAATCTGCTGCAACTTTATCAAAATGATTCGGTTCCATCCACCCAAATAAAGATGTTCCGCCCATTGGGCACATGACAATACGATTTTTGATTTCAACATTGCCAATTTTCCAAGGTGTGAATAGTGGTTCAAATTTTTTATCCATGTTTTTCTCCTTTTCCTAACAAATTAATTATATATTATTAATCTTGAAAAAAAACATAATCAAATTTATGATTTAAAAAGAAAAACAGTTCTAGACTTAATTTATGGACTTCATTTTAGTATTTTAATATACCATAATTTCATATTTTTTCAATAGACATTAACGTGGTATTGTCCACTCTTTTAATAAGAAAAATAATATTTAATTTGTTATAATATATTTGTATATGGGCACGTGAGATCTTTGAAGCGTCATTTGAAGGAGGGGTTATGGACATTGACCAAAAAACGATTGGATCATACGTATACTACATTTCATTAGGAATATGTCGCATTATTGAAACAGTAAAAATGGACGATAATAGCGAATATGTGGTTTTAATGTCAATCAATGAGCGAAATCCTTTGAAAGTCTACGTCCCACTTAACAATGAAGCACAATTAGCAAAGATATGTACACCGCTTACAAAAGACGATGTTTTAAAAGTTATAAAAGCAAAATATCCTACCATTGAATGGAACAACAACAAAAGAGAAAGGCAAGAAACTTTTAATGCCATTCTTCATTCTAATAACTTTATTGATATAATTGCTCTAATTAAATGTTTATCAAAAAAATCTGAACAATTAAAAAACGAAAAGAAAAGACTTTCAACATTTGATAGCGAAATATTGCAAAAAGCATTATATCTTCTTGATGAAACAATAGCGTTTGCCTTAAATATACCACTTCAAGAAGCAAAAAACTTATTCAACGAAAAAGTTATGCAAAGTTAGCATAACTTTTTTTATTTGCACATCAATGAATAAAGTGACCACCCACCAGAAACATTGCATACGTCATAACCTAAAGATTTTAAAATACAGCAAGCATTATATGATGTAATGCCAACTTGGCAATGAATATAAATGGTTTGGTCTTTTGGCAGCAAATCCAAATTTTGTCTCAAACAATCTAAAGGTATATTAATAGCATTGCCAATATGACCTTGCGCATGAGATAATGGTCCTCTAACATCTAGAATAAAGACTTTGTCTTTAATTTTATCAATTTCTATTGGTGTAATACTCTTTAATTTACCATTTATTACATTATCAATCATAAATCCAAAGAAATTTAAAATATCTTTAGCACTTGAATATGGAGGCGCATAAGAGGATTCCACTTCCATAAGATCTAAGTAGTTTCCACCATGAAGCAAAATATTTGATAACACATCGATTCTTTTTTCAACTAAATTTTTGCCAATCATTTGCCCTCCTAATATTTTACCATTATCGTCATATAAAATTTTAGCATATATCGGCGTTGCATTAGGATAATACGATGCATGTGAATTAGCGCTTTGATATAAGACATTAAATTTAGTATTAAATTTATTGCACATCGTTTCATTTAGTCCTACACTTGACACAGTATAATCAAATAGCTTAAATACAGAAGCCATGCTAATTTTTTGTCTTTTGCATTTAATTCCATGAATATTATTAGCGATGATTCTTCCGTGTTTATTAGCATAATTTGCTAATGGAACATAAACTAAATGACCATTTATTGATTCAAAATTTGATATTAGATCTCCACCACAATAAATATTTGGATAATTAGTTTGGAGGTATTCATTAACATCAATGGTTTTATTAAAGTCCAATTTAATCCCTGCTTCTATAGCTATATTTGTATTAGGACGCACACCAATAGCCATAACAACAGCATCACAATAAATATCCCCTTTATCTGTTTTTATTATCAAGTTATCGCCTTCTCTAATTATTGATTGCAACATAGTTGAAGTATGGATATTGACTTTATTATTTTTGATTATTTTATCTAAAATTAACCCCATATCATAATCTAAATTGGAAACAGTTGGCTTAGCTTCAATTAAATCAACAATTTTATTAGCGTTAATCAAATTTTCCATCACTTCTAAACCAATGAATCCACCCCCGACAACGCAAACTTTTTTAGCACCTATAATTTTTTCTTTTAATGTTATAGCATCTTGAACTGTTTTCAAATAATAAACATTTTTGTCATCGATACCAGGTACATTTGGTTTAAATGCATCAGCACCCATCGCCAATACTAAATTACCATAATTAAGATTATATTTTTCTCCACTAATATGATTAAAAACTTCAACCATGTTCTTTTCAGGGTAAATTTTAATTGCTTCATGCTTTGTTCTTAAATCAATTTGAAAGCGATTGATGAAAACGCTTTTATCAACTACTAACAAGTTATCTTTTGATTTTATTTCATCACCAACAAAATATGGCAATCCGCAATTTGCAAAAGATGCATAATCACCTTTTTCTAATAATATTATTTCATGATTAGGATTTAATCGTTTTAATCGCGCTGCACATGATGCGCCCAAAGCAACCGCTCCAATAATTATTGTTCTCATAATTCACCTCAATACATTTTTATTATAGTAATTTAAAAAAAGATTAAAAATATTATGCTTGATATATACCTATGGGGGGTATATATTTGAAATAGGAGAAATTTTATGGAAAAAAGTTGCTGCAAATATACTTATCGTGACGATGACGAAAAAGAAAATTTAAAGCATCGCATCAATCGAATTATCGGGTCTTTAAACGGAATCAATAATATGATTATTGAAGATCGATACTGCGACGACATTTTAATTCAACTTATTGCCATTGATAAATCAATCAAAAGTTTAGCCAATGTTATTTTAAAACGTCATCTTAACACTTGTGTTATTGATTCAATTAAAAAAGGAGATACGCAGGTAATGGATGAAATAATTAATTTATTTAAAAGGTTGCAATAATGAAAAAAACAAAATTTGAAATTGAAGGTATGACATGTGCAGCTTGTCAAGCGCATGTCCAAAAAGCTGTCGAAAAGTTATCAGGCACTAAAAATGTAAATGTTAGTTTATTAAATAATTCAATGGAAGTTGAATATGATGATTCAATATGTACGATAGATCAAATCAAGCACTCAGTTGATAAAGCTGGATATAAAGCATATGTAAAAGGACAAAAAAACCAATTTAATCAAAAGATAAATAATTTAAATAATGATTTAATCAAATTGATAATATCGTTTATTTTTTTAATTGTGCTAATGTATGTTTCAATGGCTCATATGTTTCAATGGCCATTACCATGGTTTTTTGTTGGAAATGAAAACGCCTTATTGTTAGCTTTTAGCCAATTGTTATTAGTCATACCAAGCATTGTAATATATTTTCATTTTTTCAAAAATGGATTTAATAGATTATTTAGATTAAGCCCAAACATGGATTCTTTAATCGCATTAGGCTCTAGCGCTTCATTAATTTATGGAATTTTTGCTATATATATGATTGGCTATGGTTTAGGCCATCAAAATTATGATTTAGTTGAATCTTATATCCATAATTTATATTTTGAATCTGCTTCAATGATTTTAACATTAGTTAGCCTTGGAAAATACTTAGAAAAAATTGCTAAAAAAAAGACGAGCAAGGCTATCGAAAAAATGATGGATTTATCACCTAAAACCGCTACGATTGTTAAAAATGGTAAAGAAGAAGTCGTTGAAATAGAAAAGGTTTTAAAAGATGATGTTGTGATTGTTAAAAAGGGTGAATCGGTGCCAGTCGATGGAACAATAATTGAAGGAAATGCCGCTATAGATGAAAGCAATTTTACTGGTGAATCCATGCCTATTTTAAAAACAATCGGTCAACAAGTATTTGCTTCAACAATTATTGATAATGGGTACATTAAAATAAAAGCGGATAAAGTTGGAGAAGACACATCGATAAACACTATTATAAAACTAGTTGACGAGGCTTCAAATTCAAAAGCGCCAATCTCTAAATTAGCTGATAAAATATCATTATATTTTGTCCCAATTGTTTTATTGATTTCCATTGCAACATTTATCGGCTTTATTAGTGCAAGTTATCCATTTGAGCGCGCTTTTAATTTTGCCATTTCTGTTCTTGTTATTGCCTGTCCATGCGCTTTAGGATTAGCTACACCTGTTGCCATTATGGTGGGGACAGGCAAAGGGGCACAAAGCGGGATATTAATAAAAAATGCTGAAATATTAGAAAACGCTCATTTAATCAAAACAATCGTCTTTGATAAAACAGGTACCATTACAAAAGGAAAACCTGTTGTTACCGACTTTATTACAATTGATAATTATGAAAGTAAAGAAAGTATCATTAATATTTTGTATTCAATTGAAAGCTTAAGTGAACATCCATTAGCGAATGCCATCATTCAATATTGTCAAAAATTTAATCCTCAAAAACAACAAATAGATAATTATGAAAGTATAGCTGGGTTGGGATTAAAAGGCACATTTAAAAATAACACTTATTCTATTGGAAATATTAATAATTTAGTTAATAAAAATATCGATTTGACGATTTATGATAAATTAAATAAACAAGGGAAAACAGTTCTATTATTTTTAAAAAACAAAGATATTTTAGCTTTCATCGCCATCAAAGATGAAATAAAAGATACATCCAAAGAAGCAATACATCAATTGAATAAATCTGGTATTAATACAATCATGTTAACAGGTGACAATCGCGAAGTAGCTGAATTTATTGGAAAAGAAGTTGGCGTTAAGCAAGTCATATCCGAAGTCATGCCAATAGATAAACAAAATGTGATTAAATCTTTAAAAAAAGATAAAAAGCATTTGGTGGCAATGGTTGGCGATGGCGTAAATGATGCCTTAGCGTTAGCGAGCGCTGATTTAGGCATTGCAATAGGAGCAGGTTCTGATGTCGCCATTGAATCCGCCGACATCGTCCTTTTAAAGAATGATTTAATTGATGTTAAAAATGTAATATCTTTATCAAAAAGAACCATTAATGCAATCAAATTTGGTTTATTTTGGGCATTTTTTTATAATTGCATTGGTATCGTTTTAGCAACGGGTATGTTTTACCCTATGTTCAACATTGCACTAAATCCAATGATTGGTTCGTTAGCAATGTCACTATCGAGCGTGTTTGTTGTAATAAATGCATTAACTATCAACTTATTCAAATTCAAAAAATCCAATTCTATATCAAATATAAAAGAGGAAAGGGGTAAAGAAATGGAAACTATTACAATTCAAATTGAGGGGATGATGTGCATGCATTGCGTCGCCCATGTAAAAGAGGCATTACAAAAAGTAAATGGCGTTAAAAATGTCAATGTGAATTTAAATGAAAAAAACGCTGTAGTACAAGGTATTTCATTAAAGAAAGATGAATTAATTTGCGCCATTGAAAATATTGGATATAAAGCCAAATAATGAATTTTAATGATAAACAAAATTTATTTTGTATTTTTCATAATAGCATTTTGAATAATTTATAATTGCAAAAATGACTACAAAAAAATAAAAAAAATTATTGACATTTATTTTAAAAAAGAAAAAAATAACAACATAATTTACAAATCGCACTTATATGTTTATTAAAGTAGCGATTTTTAGTTTTAAGCTTAGGAGGGTTATTATGAAACTTAAAACATTAAGTGTTCTAAGTGTCGCTATGCTTTTAGTTGTAGCCGGATGTACACCTACAAAGACAAGTTCAACCGAAACTTCAACCGAACCAGCAACAACTACAACAGAACCAACAACCACAACAGAACCAACAACAGAAAAGACTCCAGAAGAGTTGGCAAAAGAAAAAGTCTTACCATTAATTGCAGATTTAACAACAAATTGGACAATTTATGGCGGTGCGGATTTAATGATGAATAAGTCTATTCAAACCGAAAACTATTATTTATATTCACTAGAATTTTTTGGTGCTGCTGAAACTTATGGCGAAATTAAATTATCTGATGGCAATTGGTATGCCTACACTATCGGGGATTTAGAAGATCCTTCAACATTGGAAGTCGAACCTGGTGCTATTGAACATGTTGAATATGATTTAACTTTAACTGCTGATGATTTGAGCGGCTATGATGAAACTCATGATGCAGTAAAAATCGCTAATGCCGATTATATTGATATGATGATTGGCGTGCTTGGTTGGGGATTTATGACTCATGCAGATATTAATTATATGAGTTTAGCTGCAGTAGATGGCGCTTTAAAATTATATTTTAATGTATACACCGACGAAGAAGCTGGCGATTATATTGAAACTTATGATATTTACGATATTGGAACCTCATCCGTTCCTATGTTAGATGAATATAGTGCTAACGGTGCTGTGCCGACATTAACTGCATTAGGACAATGGTCGGAAGATAAATTTGGTGGGCTTACATTAAACTATACAAATGTCGCTACAGTTACATCCAATTTATATGCTGCTTCATTTGCTGGTGAAACACCTACATATGATCCTGAATCAGATCCACTTGAAACCGAAACAAGTACAACTCGCGTTACCGCTGATGAAAACGCTTTAAATATCAATGATGAAACTATTGCAATTAATACTGACACCGGATTAACTATTTATGAATTGCAATTAGGCGGCGGATATTCTCAAGAAACCGTAGAAGGTTATAACTATGTTGATTATTTCTACACACTAAGTGTTTTAGCTGAAAACTCATCTTCGTTTGAAGCCACAGATACTGATGGCGTTTACACATGTAGTTCTAGTGCAGCATTAAGCATTATTCTCGGTGCCGCATATTGGAACTTACAAGGTTTCTCAGTCATGAGTGCACAATTTGTTTTGGATGCTGAGTTAAATACATTAACTATCGACATCGTTGCTGGTGCTTATGTTTATTTAGATGAAACTGAAACATCTATTGGTTATCAAGAAATTACTGTCCATACTGATGTAACAGAAGTAGGCACTACAGTGGTCGACACATCTGTAGTTAGCTAAAAAGCAATAACACTTATTAAAAACCAGATTTAATCTGGTTTTTTTATTTTAAATACTAAATTTATAAAAAATATTGGTGACAAAACAAAACGAAATGAATAAAAAAATAACTATAATATAAGTAGAAGGAAATATGAAGTTTATAACATTAAGTGTTCTTGGTGTAGCAATGTTATTAGTTATGGCTGGATGCGGACCGACAACAAGTTCTACAGAAACATCAACTGAACCAACAGCTACCACCGAAACAACAACAGAGGTTTCTACTACTACAAATGAAGTTGTTCCGTCAACTTTTGATGATTGTAAAGCTTTACTTTCCGAAATTTCTACACAAATATTTGGTGCTGGAGTTGAAGGAGAAAATTATTTCGTAGACGAAAGCGACGAAATTGCATTTACGGCTGCGTATTTCTCAGAAACTTTAACTCTTATAGAAGCATACGACATTGCTGTAACTTTTGTTTCTGACTATATGTTCGTCGTTGAAAGTACTGTTGATGAAGGCGAATTTTCTGACGGAACGTTATTTTACGGAGCTGTTTTTTAAATGAGAAACAAGATATTTTACTTGATGTTTTTTCATACGAAGATATAGACGATACGTCAAATGTGAATGTTATTCAATTTTCAGCACGTTTAAATTTAGGTTTTTTTATTACCATTTATTATGATGAACTTTTTCTTTATCAAATCGATTTTTTGTTGTTTTTATTTCATTTGGATATCCAAGCGCAATAAAACCGCTGACAAATACACCATCTGGCAACTTAAATAATTCTTTAATGATTTTTTCGCTATCATCACGCCTTTGCCCACACCAACAACCGCCTAATCCTAATCCCTCGATTGCTAATAACATATTTTCTATGCAAGCTGAAGTGTCATTAAGAACAAACTCATAAACATCGTTGATATTTAAATCACCAAGAACCGCAATCGCTAGTGCACAATTAGCGATTATTTTTTTGCCAGGAGATAAAGTTGAAATTTTGTTTAAAATATTTTTATCATCAATTAACAAAAAATGATAAGGGCGCAAGTTGCGGGCACTAGGGGCACTAAAACCAGCATCTAAAATAATATTAATCATTTCATTAGGAATACTCTTTTGCTGATATTGACGAATTGATTTTCTTTGAAAAATAATATCCAAATTGTTCATAAACACTTCCTCTATATTAATCATAACATTTGTTAGGACAATCTACCCTATTTTATTTTATAATTAGAATATGGAAAAACATTTTTGGATTGCTACATTTTTATTTTTGTTTATTGTTCCATTATTAGCCAATTCGCCAGCACCTGGACCTATTCCTAACTATGAATATGATGATTTTTCTTATTCGATTGATAATGTAGAATTAATAGATCAGTATTACCGCTATGAAGGGACTTTAAACAATCAAAGCGATAACTATGTAATTATAACGGATCGTCAGGCTCGCTATGGCGAAAAAACAGTTTTTATTTCTTATGAAACTATATTTGAAAGTTTTGTGGTTATGCCATATAAAAAATCGCATTTTTATTTTTATCTAGACCAAAATATAAATGAGGAATTGAATTTATATTATGAACCTTATGAACAACAATCTATTACGTATCAATTTTCTTATGCGTCTGTTGCAAAAAATGACAATCAATATGACAATCTTTATCTATATAACGTCAAACTTGAATTTGAATCTATAAATAGCGATTATTATTACAATTATATTTTAAAAATTAATATCGATGGCAATGTTTACTATACATTTATGCGTACGACTACCATTTATGCTTACGCTGATATTGATGCTTCTGATATTAATGTCGAAGAGGTAATACTTTTGCAAGGTCACAAATATAATTCATATAATGATATTTATATTCTTTTAATTGTAGTAACAATTGCAGCGTTAATATTAGGAATGGTTTTATTATCTAGCATTATTGCCATGCTTGTGATTTTGATTGTCGTGATTAATAAAAGAAAGAAAGCCAACTCCAAAACACAAACTAAACAAAATCAAATAGATGATAGCAAAAATAGTAGAACCGATAATTAAATTATTTTGTTGATTCATAAAAACATTGCTAATTGAACCAATAAATAACGACATAATATTGGCAAAACAAGAAAAAACAATACTTTTAATTTTTTCAACTTTCAAAATATATTTTAGTACTAAATATTCGCAAAAAACCGTGCAAATCTCAAAAATTGTCAACAAAATCGCATAAATTTTATAATCATTTACCAGCAATAAAATTATATTCATTGTTGGATTTAATACACAATTAGCAATCGACATAAAAACAAATATTTTAAGGTTTAATGGTTTGACAAAAATATAGACTAAAGATTCAATAGCAAGGGTTAATAAAAGTGCAAAAACAATATTCATATCATCATTTCAATTATTGCTTAATAAATGCAACTATATCTTTTATAACGTTGTCGTCTATAGTATTGCTTTTTTGATAAGCATTATTAATTGTTTCACCTATTCCACTAGAAAAAAGATGATTTAAGTTTTCATAATAGCAATACGAAACATTTGTCTTATCATCTAAAAGTGACATATAGTTTTCAAAATGAGAAGTTTCAATTTGCAAATCCAATCCACCTTGCATAATCATGATTGGACAATTAACATCTTTTATAGCATATCGATTTAAAGCATTATAACTAACATAATACGCACTATATGCACCAAAATAAAAATATGATCCTTCACCATCAGGAACTTCTGTCAGTGATTTAGCGTATTCGCAATATGGTAAATATTCTTGATATAATTCTTCGCTTTGCTTTTTTATTTGCTGCAAGATCAAATCTAAAATATGCATGGTAGTTCCTGCCATGATAATCCCACCAGCAAGGCTTGAATCATCATTTAAAAAAATAGGAATTATTTGAGATCCAAAAGAATGTCCGATTAAATAGATGTTATTTTTATCAATTTTAGCATTATTTTTTAATATATCTATGCAACTTGTTATCGCATAAAAGTATTCGTCTTCTATAGTAAAATGTATATCAGAAGCAATCTCATTATTATATTGATAACTAACTTTATTAAATCTAATTGAAGCTATACCATTAAGCGCTAGTTGCTGTGTTAAATATTTATAAGGCTTTTGTGAATTGGTTGTTCCATCCATATCCATTGGCCCACTTCCAGGAACAATAACCACAGCAGGAAAATTATCGCCCTGACTTGGCAAAATCAATTCACCATTTAAATCATAATCATTGTTACAAACAACTATTTCTTCTTTTAAATATTGACTATTATAACAACTAAGAATTAGCAAAGATGACGAACTTATCAAAATAATTGCAAAAAATAATTTAACTAGTTTTTTCACATTGTGATTATAACATAATCTTATTATGAAAAAAACACGGTTGTTACCGTGTTCTTAAAAAATCTTATGCTGTTGGTAGCTTCGTCGCATAATAAATATTTAGGAGTGTTCGCCAACGCTCTTGCGATGGCTACTCTTTGTTTTTGTCCACCACTCAATTGGCTAGGATATGATTTTGCTTTGTCGCTTAAACCAACTAGTTCTAATAATTCGTTAACAATTTTTTTGGCTTGATTTTTGTCAGTTTTATTTAATTCCAAAGGGAATTTGATGTTATCAAAGACCGTTCTTTGTTCTAAAAGCGAAAAATTTTGAAAAATCATACCTATTTGCATTCGCATTTTAATTAAATCTTTCTCTTTTAATTTTGTAATGTTTTTATCGTCGATAAAAATATCGCCACTACTTACTTTTTCTAAACCGTTAATACATCTTACAAGTGTTGATTTACCAGCACCAGAAAGACCAATTATACCAAAAATTTCACCATCGTTTATTTTTAAATTAATATCTTTAATGGCGGCTATATCTTATCCGTAACACTTATTAACTTTAACTAGCTCAATCATAAAACATCCCTTTAAATAGTACCAACGCATAAAATACGTTGTACTGACCAAACCCTATAAGGGCTATTACCCACTTGCCCTAAAGGGCTACTCGTGGTCCGGCAACCGTAGGCTACGCCATAGCTACCCTTTGAAAGGGTCCTTATATTCTTTG
>CASDRB010000010.1 GCA_949283025.1 uncultured bacterium | reverse complement strand
GATGAGAATGTTGCTATCGGCAAATCTTCAGCGTTCGCCTTATGCAACGTTTCGTTTACTCCAACCCCTACACCCAAGGTTAAAACACCTAAAATACCTAGGGCGATTAGATTTTTCAATTTCATCATAAATTAAACCCTCCTTAATTTTATGATTCCAATTTAAATGAATTATCGAAATTTATGTTTCTTGACGAATACATTGTAGTTAATTCTTTTATAAATTATCATATTCAAAAGAAAAAGAAAAGAGTAAAAGAATCCGAATTTATTTATAGACTATGTCTATAGATAATTGGCAATTATGTAAAATATAATTTGTTATTTTTAATAAATATCGCCTAATGACTGCTGACTATTTTTTGCCCAAAACAATCGCCATTTTTTGGCGTCTGATAAATCTATTATTCATTTCTTTGATAAGGAATTTATTATGTTTTTTGCAGTTTTTAATATTGGGCATGAAATAAACCAATAAGAAATAAATACCAACAAAAATAATAACAAACATTGATGCTGACAACATTTTCAAATCGTAAAAATAATTCAAAGTTATTCCTAATGGCAACGCTACAACTAGGGTTGCGCCCAGTGGCACTAAAAACGGCCTAATAGCGTGATACCACACTAATTTAACAAATTCTTTTGGAGAAGATTGGATTAATAAAGTAAATGAAAATTCCAAAAACATTGTTAAGACAAACACGCAGGCAAAAACAATGTAGCCAATCAAATTATTCTCAATTGTAATAAATAATGGTAAAGATATCATCAAAGGTACGGCAACCAAAAGACAAGATAAAGATATGCATCTAAGCATTAATAATTTTAAAGATGCTTGTTTATGCCACATCGCAAATAAATATGGCATAACCATCCATAATAAGAAAAATGTAGCAAATAAGAATATAGCTGGTAGCAAATAACCGCGGTTAAAAATAAAAGTCAATCCAATACCCAAAACAATCGCAGATAAAAACATCGATAATGTTTGAACAATCATCTTTGATGAATATTGAGTAATTTCGATATTAAAATGCTCATCCATTAAATTGGTTTCTAGATATGGTTTATTTTTTGCGTTTTGATATTCAATTAAAACAGGTAAAACCAATATGATAAATGCTGCCGCACCCGCAACCCCCATTTCAAATATAACGAGTGTCTCAAAACAAGAATAAATAATAAAAGTAATCATGATAAATATAGATGGGAAGGCAATGCGATCACGTTTTTTTAATATGCAATAAATACACATTGCAAAATACAAAACTAAAAGGGTGATATAAGAAAGTAAACCTAATAAACCATATTCACCAATGATTTCAATATAGGTAGAATCTATATGTAATTTGAGATAGCTAGTAGATGAAGCAACTTGATTATAAGCAGCATATAAGTAATTAAAATTTTTAAATCCGCGACCAAAGATCCAATCTACTGGGCTTGATAATAATGACAATGCCTTACCCCAAATAGTAGTTCTTCCAGTAAATGTATGAAAATCTTTATTTAAAATGCTTTCGTTTATATATTTTGTTAAATTAGAAACAAACGGAACTTCAAAATGATACAAAATTGCATAAATTGCAAAAAGGCTACCAATAATAGCTAATACAATCATTAAAGTAATTACATTTCGTATAGCGTGCAGTTTAATCGTGGCAAAAAAACGATACGTATAATAAATAACAATAATTAAAAAGGATGTGGCAAGTGCCGTATAAGACGTTGAAAACACCATCGCAGAATATATTCCAATAATGAAAATGCAATACCACCATCGATGTTTTATGGCGTCGATAATAATCATAGCAAAAATGCCAAGCATCAATAACTGACCATAATTATTTTCATTATTAAAAAATGATTTTATTGATTGATAGGCAACCTTATCCACTAATAATGCTTCAAAATTAAAAATTAATTTATATGACTGAAATTCAGTGGCTAATGAATAGATAATGGCAATAAAGCAAAAAGCGATGAAACACCATAAAATGGCGAGCAAAGATTTTGCCCTTAATATCCGTTTTGACCACACGCCAATTGCTAAATAAAATACCAAAGCGCTAGCAATTAAACCAAAAGTCCAAGTCAAGCGATCAACCAACGGAACATCGTAATTAAAAGAAATGTCACCAATCGTATAACTTCCGGGCCCTGACATCCATATGCCAACTAAACCGCAAACCAAAAATGCGCAAGCAAATGGTAAAGCTAGCCATGATATCGTGGCTTTATTTTTTCTTTTTTCCACTATGTAATAAAATAATATTGACCCGAAGACAACAATCGAAACTAAAATCAATTCATCTAATTTTAAATGAGTCATGAATGTTTTGGATGAAAAATTCATTCCTTCGACAAGAATGACGCTAAAGACCAATATTAACCAAAACAATAAGGTTGTTAAGCCAAAACGATACTTACTCATAACCATTATTAATCATACAATAAAGCATCTAAATATTAAAGACTGTTTGAAATAAGTGTGGTAAAACCAATAAAAAAGGTGGCAAAACGCCACCAATTTAATTGTTTTTAAATTCAATAATTATAATTCTTTAACCCAAAGCCCATGCAAATTGCAGTGTGCATAAACTCTTAAAACTTCTTCTTTTTCAGCAAGTTTTAAATCAACTTTTGGTTCTTGACCAGGGCGCAAAACAAGACGATGACGTCCTAAAGTTGTCGCTACCATAACCCAATCAATCCAATGCTCTTCAACCATAGGATGCAAAACAGAACCGACAACAACATGGCACACACCATCTTTTATTTCTACGACAGGTATATGTTTTTCGACTGCTGCTTCTGTTGAATTAGCTTCGATTACTTGCATTGGTTTACCACAGCAAATGGGTGTGACATTAGAATCATGAATGACTCCAAAAAAGTTTTTGCAAATCGGACAATAATAAAATTTATCTTTCATTATACATTTCCTCCTGTATATAAGATAGTATATCATGGTTTGGGCCCTTGCTCTACAAATATGCAAGATATATAATGATTGTAAGGAAGCTATTGCTTTTAAATTATAATTATTTAAGGAGATGTTTGTATGAAATTTTTTAAAACAATAATTCTTGGATTTATTTGCGCTTTGCTTTGTAGTTGCAGCCCCAAAAATATTGATGCTACAAAAGCAAAACAACTTTTAAATGACATTGATGAAACGACAAATAGCGAAACATTTGAATTGCCAAGTGCATATACAATTAATTCCGAGATTGAAATCATTCAATCTACTTCAACATTACATTTTGATGTTTTAGAACAATTTGACTATGAAAATTATTACTATCATCAAAAACAAATTTTAAAAAACAATAACGATGACGAAATTACCAATAGCATGTGGTTATATGTAGAAAATGGTAAAATGTATTGTGTTTTTGATGTTAATCAAAATAAGTTTTATACGGTTTCAGATGCTGTTAGTGAAGATGAGTTAAAAAAAGAATTTGAAAGCATTTTAACTGCGGAAGATGTCACTAATTTAAAAGAAACATTAAGTAGTGTCATTGACTCATCTAGACAAATAATTGATTTACAATTAAATTTTAATTCGCATTCAACATCGATTGGCGATGGAAAAATTGATTTATCTTTTAAATCTAATAAAGATGGCCAATTATATATTGATGCAGAAATTAATATTGATGATGTATCTACTGATGGTGAAATTAGATTTGATAATTATTTATTAACAAAATCATATTCAATGCTCGCCACAAATGAAGGCACAATAATGAGCGATGTTAACATTTCTTATGGATCTGTAAAACAAGACAAACCAAACTTAAATGATTTTGTTTTGCAAAACTAATATATGAATAAATATGAAAAACTAAAACAAATTATTAATGATTCGTCATCAATTGTTGTTTTTAGTGGCGCTGGAATATCTACAGCAAGCGGCATTCCTGATTTTAGAAGTGCAAACGGGCTGTATAACGAAAAAACAAATTATCACTGCACACCAGAAGAAATTGTATCCCACCACTTCTTTTATCAACACACCGATTTATTTTATGATTTTTATAAATCAAAAATGATGTATCTTGATGCTGAACCTAACTTAGCGCATCGTTATTTTGCAAATTTACAATCTAATAAACAAGTTTCAATCGTCACCCAAAATATTGATGGACTGCATCAAAAAGCTGGCTCAAAGTATGTATATGAACTTCATGGATCTATCCATCGAAATTATTGCGAAAATTGTCATAGTTTTTATGATGCTGAATATATCAAAAATTGTAAAGACATTCCAATATGTCAAAAATGTGGAGGCATAATTAAGCCTGATGTAATCTTATATGAAGAACCACTGGATAATGATATCATTTCACGCGCTATCGCTGCCATATCGACATGCCAAACAATGATTGTAATTGGCACATCATTAATGGTTTACCCTGCTGCTAGTTTTATTCGTTATTTTAAAGGCAAACATCTAATTTTAATCAATAAATCTCCAACTCCTTACGATGACATTTGTGAGCTGGTTTTTTATGAGGATATCATTTCTGTTATTGAAAAAATATCGTAATTTTTAAAAAATTAATTTATGTTATAAATTATATAAATATTTTAGCACTTGGACTTGACGAGTGCTAATTTTCCGTATATAACTATTATGCAGTCAAAAAACTGCAAAGGAGGTCTAAACTATGGCAATGAATCAACCATTTGACTACTCACAAGATGAAAATGTTCTCGCCAAGTTCGGACGAAACATAAACGAAGAGGTCAAAAAAGGAAAAATCGACCCAGTAATTGGTCGTGACGAAGAAATTCGTAAAATCATACAAATTTTAGCGCGCAAAACTAAAAACAATGTCATTTTAATAGGTGAGCCAGGTGTTGGCAAAACCGCTATTTTAGAAGGATTAGCCCAGCGTATCGTAAAAGATGATGTTCCTAATACTTTAAAAGATAAAGAAATATATGAACTTGATATGGGCGCATTAGTTGCTGGCGCTAAATATCGTGGTGAATTTGAAGAACGTTTAAAAGCGGTCTTAAATAAAATTAAAGAATCTGATGGCAAAATCATTTTATTTATCGATGAAATTCACTTAATTGTCGGCGCTGGTAAATCAGATGGTGCTCTTGATGCATCCAATATGTTAAAGCCGATGTTAGCAAGAGGCGAGATTGATTGTATTGGTGCCACCACTTTAAATGAATATCGCGAATATATTGAAAAAGATCGAGCATTGGAAAGACGGTTCCAACCAGTATTAGTTAATGAGCCAAGTGTTGAAGATTCCATTTCAATTTTAAGAGGTCTAAAAGAAAGATTTGAATCATATCACGGTGTTAAAATTACTGATGGGGCTTTAGTAAACGCTGTCGTTTTGTCTAATCGTTATTTGACATCAAGATTTTTGCCTGATAAGGCAATCGATTTAGTTGATGAGGCTTGTGCTTCTATCAAAGTAGAAATCGAATCATCTCCTATGGAATTAGATGAAATAGATCGCAAGATTAGGCAATTAGAAATTGAAAAAGTCGCGTTAAGTAAAGAAAAAGATGAATCATCTAAAAAGCGTCTTAATAAATTAAATGAAGAATTAACTGAGGCTAAAAAAATTCAAGATGAATTAACTAAACGTTGGCAAAAAGAAAAACAAGATATTTCGTTAGGAAAAACTTTAAAAGAAGATATTGAAAAAGCTAAATTTGATTTGTCGATTGCTTTTAATCAAGGCGATTATCAAAAGGCAAGCAAGTTGCAATATCAAACCATTCCTGAATTAGAAAAAAAGTTAAAAGATGTCGAAGCAACATCCACAGACTGTGAAAAATTGGTATCAGAAGTTGTCGATGAAGAACAAATTGCTAAAATTGTGTCAAAGATGACTAACATACCAGTATCAAGAATTGAAAAGGGCGATCGTGAAAAAGTGTTAGATTTATATGACACTTTATCGAAACGAGTTATTGGTCAAGATCAAGCTTTGCATCTTGTCAGCGATGCTATTTTAAGACAAAGAGCAGGCATCAAAGACCAAAATCGACCAATTGGTTCTTTCTTGTTTTTAGGACCGACCGGTGTTGGTAAAACCGAGGTCGCTAAAACTTTAGCCCAAGCATTGTTCGATAGTGAATCTCATATCATTCGCATCGATATGTCTGAATATATGGAGAAATTTTCTGTCTCGCGTCTTATCGGGGCTCCCCCAGGATATATCGGTTATGAAGAGGGTGGACAATTAACAGAAAAAGTTAGAAGAAATCCTTATTCGATTGTCTTATTTGATGAAATTGAAAAAGCACATCCAGAAGTCTTTAATTTATTATTGCAAATGTTAGACGATGGCCGCTTAACCGATTCTCAAGGACGTGTTGTCGACTTTAAAAACACTATTATCATCATGACATCCAATTTAGGTTCAGAATATTTATTAAAAGGTGAAAAAGAGCCCGTTGAAACCTTGTTGCACAATACCTTTAAACCCGAATTTTTAAATCGTATTGATGAAATTGTTTACTTTGATCCATTAAGCAAAGAAGTACAATTAAAAATTGTCGATAAGATGCTCAATGAATTAAAACAACGTCTTAATGAAAACTATTATAGTTTTGAATTTTCTGACAAATTAAAATTATATATTCTAGATGAAGCATATGATCCTAATTTTGGAGCCCGTCCAATTAAAAGATTTATTCAAAATGTAATTGAAACGCCAATTGCTAAATCAATAGTAAAACAAGAAGTGAATACTAAAGATAAATATCTTGTGGATATTGATGATGCAAAACAGATAACAATTACAAAAGAATAATTATAGCGATGGATTCATTTCCATCGCTTTTTTTTAAAAATGCGTTATATTATTTGATATGAAAAAAATTGGAAACACACCTTTAATTAGATTAAAAAAAATAGAAGAGAAATTTAATTTGAATTGTCGATTATTTGCTAAATTAGAAAGCGAAAATCTTTCTGGCTCTATTAAAGATCGAGCTGCATATCAAATTATTAAAGATTATCAAGAACAAAACATTTTAAAAAATGGATCTTCCATATTAGAAGCAACAAGTGGAAATACAGGTATATCTTTAGCAGCATTGGGCAAATTGTTTGATTATCATGTGACTATTGTCATGCCAAAAACCATGTCTAAACAAAGGCAAGAAATGATTAAAAAATATGGTGCAGAATTAGTGTTATTAGATGGTGGGATGAAGCAATGTCATGACTATGTTGAAAAATTGCACAAAGACAACCCTAATAGTATCATTGCCGGACAATTTGAAAATCCATCTAATATCAAAGCACACATATTAACAACTGGACCGGAAATCAAACGACAATGCCCTACTGCATCATATATTTTTGGCGGTTTTGGAACAGGCGGAACATTAACTGGATTGGCGATTTATTTTAAAAATCAAGTCAAAATAATTGCGATTGAACCGCTTCAATCACCCCTTTTAACTAAAGGACAATCAGGACCCCACCTCATTCAAGGAATCGGCGCTAATTTCATTCCAATTAATTTTAAAAAAGAGTTGATGTACGATATTATTTGTGTCGATGATGCACAATCAATTGAATATGCTAAAATGATAAATGAAGTAGAAAATATTTATGTAGGATATTCATCAGGAGCAGCATTATTGGGAACCATAAATTACATAAAAAAACACAATATTTCTAATGTTGACATTGTCATTATATTTCCAGACAAAGGAGATCGTTATTCATGGAACTAAAACTAGATCGCAATAAAGTATTAAACAAAGGAAAAATCATCGAGTTTGTCGATGAGGTTAAAAAACTTTTATTTCCAGAAATTTTTTGTGAATGTTTAAATTTAAATCATACTTTGCAAAATGCAAAGTTGATTTGCGAACAATTCATCGTCGACAGAAAAGAAAAAGTTGATTCTTTTTTTAGTCATATTGAAGAATTAAAATCATCTTTATATAACGATTTACAATATTTTTATGACTGCGATCCTGCAAGCGATTGTTTAGAAGAAATTGTTGTTACGTACCCCGGTTTTATTGCTATTACTTATCATCGAATTGCTCATATCATGTATGAATTAAATTTAAAAATCACCGCTAGAATTATCGCTGAAGAAGCTCATTTTTTAACCGGTATTGACATTCATCCTGGCGCCAGTATTGGAGTCCCTTTTTTCATTGATCACGGAACTGGCATTGTCATAGGTGAAACTACGACAATTGGCAATTATTGCCGCATTTATCAAGGGGTTACATTGGGTGCATTATCATTAGGGAAAGGGCACCTTTTAAAAAATAGTAAAAGACACCCAACTATCGGTAATAATGTCACGATATATTCTGGAGCGTCAATATTAGGCGGAGAAGTTTTAATTGGCGATAATGTTGTCGTTGGTTCAAATGTTTTCATCGTAGGTGAAAGCATACCAAGCAATCATAAAGTTTTACAGGATAAGCCTAAATTAATTCTTATTGAAAATAATAAATAATTTAATGATGGAAGTTCATTGCTTCTTTTTCTAAACGGGGTTTATCAATCCCGTTTTGTTTTCCACATTCGATGCATCTTAATATCCAAGCCATGTTTTTTGCAAGATTATTTAAAGTATTAATACCTTCTTTATCAGCATATATATCAGAAGGTGTTGTTCCATAGACTTGGTTCCAATAAGTCGAACCAATTATTGGCATGTTATTGATGGAAAAATGTTTATTGATAACATCAAAAGCCGCAACGCTTCCCCCTCGTCGAGCGGTTGTAATTGCGGCAGCGGGTTTGTGTGAAAGATATTCTCCATATGCCATTGATAAACGATCCATTAAACTCAATAATCGTCCGCTGGGGTGAGCATAATATGTCGGCGAACCAAAAATGAATCCATCGGCTTCCTTGACTTTTTCACCGATTATGTTAACTATATCATCTTGAATGCATCTATTAAGTTTATTGCAAGCTCCACATCCTAAACAATCATTAACTACAATGTTAGCTAAACTTATAATTTCAGTTTCAATATTTTCTTTTTTTAATTGATCTGCCACTATATTTAATGCAGCGTCAACACACCCATGTACATTGGGACTGCCATTTACTAATATAATTTTCATATTTTTCTCCTATTTATAATTTTATTTTATATATAAAAAGTAAAAAACAAAACATAAAAAAAGCCTAAAAAGGCTTTATGGCGTCCCTGAGTGGATTCGAACCACCGGCAGACCGCTTAGGAGGCGGTTCCTCTATCCAACTGAGGTACAGGGACAAATAAAAGGGCACAAGCCCTTTTTTATGCTTTTAAGAAAAAATTTAAAATATCGTTATACGCTTCTTGAGCGGTTGGAAAATCCTCATTCAATATTTCATGACGAGCATGTTTATAAACTTTGGTATCAACATTTTTGTTTCCATATTTGGCGTATAATTTTTTCATGGCTTCAGGCGATTTGCCATACGATGTGACAGGATCACCATCTCCAGCAATTAAAAACATTGGAAGATTTGGGCTAATCTTTTTCAAGAATTTTCGTTTCCAAATGCGGCTTAGTCCCTTCAAAAACTCATAACAAAATCCATTATTTGGTCCAAATCCACAAAGTGGATCTTGGTCATATTTTGCAATATTTTCTTTGCTATGAGAAATCCATGAACTAGGTGTGGCGTTTTCAATTCCTTTATTAAAACTACCAAACATCAACTTATTTAATAATTTAGCTTTTTTGTAAACGTTTTTCTTATTAACCACTAATTTAGCAATTAAAAACCCTAAGCCAGCTAACGGATTTTTCTTACCAGTTCCACACAAGACAACTTTATCCACTCGACCCGCAAAACGTTGAACATAATCTTGCATCATAAAAGAACCCATCGAATGAGCGAATACATAAATTGGGCGGCATGATAATTTTAATTCACCAACCAAATCGTCAATAGCCACAACCATTTTTCTAAATCCGGAACGTGGCCAAATACCTAAATTAGATAAATCTGGTAAAACATTTTCACCTTGACCAAAATGATCAATACAATAGACATTTAGATGGTTTTGGCATAAAAATTTTGCAAAATCCTCATATCTGATACCGGTTTCTTCCATACCTGTGACAATAATGACATTGGCAATGCATGGTTCATCGTTTTTCCAAGACCAACCATATAAAACAGTTTGATCTTTTAATGTAAGGCTGATACGCTGTCTTGTAATCATAGTAAAATCTCCTTATTTATTAATTATAACCATTTGGATTATTCTTTTGCCAGTTCCAAGCATCTTTGCAGCAATCTATAATGTTATATTTAGCTTTCCATTTCATTTCTTGATAGGCCTTATCAGCGTTGGCATAACTAGTTGCTATATCGCCAGGACGTCGTGGTTTAATCACATATGGAATAATCAAATTATTAGCTTTTTCAAAAGCGTGAATCAATTCTAAAACAGATGTTCCTTTACCAGTTCCTAAATTGTAAATGACTAAACCAGGATTTTGATATAATTTATTCAACGCAGCTAAATGACCATCTGCTAAATCCATAACATGAATGTAATCTCTGACACCAGTTCCATCGACGGTGTCGTAATCATTTCCAAAAACATTGAGACATTCTAATTTCTTGCACGCTACTTGAGTTATATATGGCATTAAATTATTAGGAATGCCTTGTGGATCTTCACCAATTAGTCCGCTTGGATGCGCTCCAATTGGGTTGAAATAACGCAAAATAGCAACATTTAAACTAGGATCTTTTTTGGCTTCTTCTTGCAACATCTTTTCAATTACTACTTTTGTTTCGCC
Source organism: uncultured bacterium (assembly GCA_949283025.1). Classification (GTDB taxonomy): domain Bacteria; phylum Bacillota_I; class Bacilli_A; order RFN20; family CAG-826; genus CAJOOD01. Next base: position 61,370 of record CASDRB010000010.1, on the reverse strand, counting down.
ATAAGGATTAGTGCATCCTCCAATCGGATCGCTTTCATATAAAGGAACGCGCTTTGGGGTACCATAAACAGTAGCGCTAGATGAAAACACGATATTTTTAACATGATGCTTTTTCATCAATTTAATCAGCACTTCACTTGAACCCACATTATTCGAATAATATAAATCAGGTTTTAAAACCGATTCGCCAACAGATTTCAGGCCCGCAAAATGAATAATAGCGTCGACATGTTCATTTGAAAAAACTTCATCTAATTTAACTTCATCTTGCACAGAAATTTGATAAAAAGTTGGAGTTTTGCCACATATTTTTTCAATTCTTTTCAAAACTTCAATTTTAGAATTGCACAAATTATCGACGATAACAACTTCATCACCTTGCTTTAATAAAGCGCATACAGTGTGACTACCTATATATCCAGCACCGCCAGTAACTAAAATTTTCATATTAATATTTTTCAATCTCCTTAAGCAATAATTTAGAAGTTAAGCCAGGATTAGCTTGCCCTTTGGATAATTTCATTACTTGACCAACTAAATATCCAAGCGCTCTGTCTTTACCATTTTTGTAATCTTGAATGCTTTGTTTGTTGCTTTGCAAAACTTGATGAATAAGATTTAAAATTACTTCTTCATCACTGACCATAGTTTGTCCTAATGAAGCAACTATTTGTTGAGGATCATCATCTTTTTTTAACATGATGCTAAACACATCTCTTGCTTGCTTATTGGAAATTTGCTTGCTATCAATCAATTTGACTAACTCAGCTAAATGTTTAGCAGAAATAATGAAATCTTTCATTTCAATTTCTTCTTTATTCAATACCGCCATCACATCGACATTAATCCAATTGGCTAACAATTTAGGATTGGCACCATATTGACTAGCATCATCAAAATAATTTGATATATCCCGATTTTGTATCAATTGATTAGCATCATACTCATTCAATCCCAAATCCAAATAACGTTTTATTTTACTAGACGCTAATTCATTAGAAGTTTCAATGGCATGTCGAATAAATTCATCGCTCAACTTAATGGGTGGGATGTTAGGTTCGACAAAATATTTATAATCGACAGCGTCAGTTTTTACTCTCATTAAAACTGTTGTTTTGCTATCTTCATCAAATCTTCTTGTTTCTTGTTGCACTTCCCCACCTGATAAAAGCAAGGCTTCTTGACGCTTAATCTCATAATCAATGGCAAGTTGGACATTAGAAATACTATTGAGATTTTTAATTTCAACTTTAGTGCCAAATTTATCGCTTCCAAAAGGTCGAATTGAAACGTTGACATCACATCTTAAAGACCCTTCTTCCATCTTTCCATCAGAAACATCTAAAAACGAGACAATAGATCGAATTGTTTCAACATATTTCATCGCTTCTTCGCCGCTTCTTAAATCTGGTTTTGACACAATTTCTGCTAACGGAATACCTGCTCTATTATAATCGATTAAAGTATAATCATTAAAATGGAGTTGCTTGCAAGTATCTTCTTCTAAATGGATGCGTTCAACACCGATTTTTTTAATGCCTTTTGATGTTTTAATTTCAAGATATCCATCATGACCTATTGGTCTAGCATTTTGAGTAATTTGATAGCCTTTGGGCAAATCTGAATAAAAATAGTTTTTACGATCAAACCACAATTCATTATCAATGCTCATATGCAAAGCGTTCGCCACTCTAATACCATTGATAACTGCTTGCATATTGACAACAGGCATCGTTCCAGGAAAAGCCATATCCAATAATGCAACTTCACAATTTGGATACGCGCCATAACTGACAGGAGCATTAGAAAACATTTTAGATTTGGTTTTCATTTGGACGTGAATTTCTAAACCTATTACTGCTTCAAAATTCATACTATTTGTCTCCTTTCGTTCTAGCATTTAAATTTTTCAAATTAGTTGTTTTTTCAATTAACGAGCAAATATTGAATACTTTTCCTTCTTCAAAAGGACGACCAGTGATATTGGCACCAATAGGCAATCCATCAATTAATCCAATTGGCAAAGTCAAAGATGGAAAACCACCAAAATTGCCAATGGCTAAATAATTATCAGCAATTAAATATTCATTGCTTAAAGCATCGGAAGAATCGTTAATTAAAGGAGCGGTATTAGGAGATGCAGGTAAATAAATAAAATCATAATTTTCAAATATCTTGTTAATTTCGTCAACAATTTTTCTTCGTCCTTTTTGAGCTCTTAAAAATAATTCATTTTGATTTTCTTTCATCAAAGCATAAGAACCGATGACAAATCTTCTTTTAATTAAACTTGAAAATCCATTTGTTCGAGCATTTTTCATTACTTCTTGATAAGTGTTTCCTTCAAATCTTGGACCAAATTTAATACCATCTAAATTAGCGTTATTTGAAGTTGCTTCCGCACAAGAAATTACATTATAAATTGGATAAATTGCTTTTAACAAATCTAAATCAAAATCAATTTCTTCAATTATTACTCCACGCGCTTTTAAATTATTTACCGATTCAAGAAAACATTTTTTAATTTCTTGATTATTAATAGAATCTAAAATTGGTTTTATAATAGCAATTTTGTAATTTTTATAATTGCCATTTATTGCTTTAATATAATCTTGACCTTGTTTAAAAGAAGAAGTCATATCTTTATCATCGTGACCTTCTAATAAAGTTAAAGCAATAGCGCTATCATTAACGCTTCTTGTAAAATAAGCCACATGATCTAAAGATGGTGCAAATGGAAATAGACCATATCTAGAAATACGACCCCAAGTAGGTTTAAATCCAACCAATCCAGCATTTGAAGCAGGCTTTCTTACTGAATCACCAGTGTCACTGCCTAAAGCAAATGGAACGATATTATCGCATACAGCGACAGCGCTTCCACATGAAGAACCACCAATTAAATGATTATGATTACGATCAAAAGGATTATACGTAATGCCTTTATGACCGCTAGTTCCAGTGCCTCCCATGGCCAATTCATCCAATGTAGTTTTACCAATCATGATGGCGCCAGCATTATTTAATTTTTCAATTACTGTCGCATCAAATAATGGAACATAACCATTTAAAATATTGCTAGAGGCTGTAGTAGGCACGCCTTTAGTAGAAAAATTATCTTTGGCAACATATGGAATTCCCCAAAACAAATTGTCGTTAGGTTCAGTCAATAAACTCGCCCTTTCGATTGCGTTTTTTTCATCTATATATTCAAAAGCATTATCTTTATTGTCTTTAGCTCTTTGAATGGCTTCTTTAACCAATTGCAAAGGGGTGACTTTTTTTGTTATTAAAGCTTGATGAATTTCTTCTATTGTTAAATCTAAATATGACATTATCCCACCACCTTTGGCAATTTTATTTGTCCTAAAACAACATCATGAGCATTTTTTAAAGCATCTTTTTGGCTGAGAGGTTGACCGGCTTCATCATTTCTTAAATAAGATATGCTGACATCAAATGGAAAAGTCATAGGTTCTAGTTCATCTATTCCTTTTAAACTTCCGATAAACTGCATTTGAGATAAGATGACCTCAAACTCTTTATTTAATTTTTCATATTCTTCCTCTGACATATCAAATAGCAAGTTATTTGCTGCTTGTTTTAAAACTTCTTTATCAACTTTTTTCATGGACAACCTCCTTGATAACATAAAGATAATATAGCAATTAAATATTAATTTCTATATTTACTTGCTTTTTATTAATAATAAGAAACGCTCTTCATCCATAACTTCAATATTTAACAAACGAGCTTTGTCTAATTTAGAGCCAGCTTCTGTTCCGGCAATAACTAAATCAGTCGATCGAGAAACTGAACCTGTAACTTTAGCACCTAGACTTTCTAATATTTTGCTAGCTTCGCTTCTTCCCATTGAGGAAAGAGTTCCGGTTAAAACGATGGTTTTACCGCTAAAATATGAATCAGAGGCAACACTAGTAGAGCCTAAATATTCAAAATTAATCCCTTTTTGACGGAGTTTTTCAATCATTTCTAGATTTTTTTCATTTTGAAAATAGCTGACAAGAGAATGCGCTAAAACTGGTCCTATATCATTTATTTGTAAAAGTTCTTCTTCGCTAACTTTCATTAGAGCATCTAAATTATAAAATTTTTTAGCCAAGGTCTTGGCCATTTTTTCGCCTACTTCTTTAATGCCTAGACCAAACAATAATCTCTCCAATGAATTGTGCTTTGATTTTGCAATGGCGCCAATTAAATTATCTACCGATTTACTTTGCCATCCATCCAAAGAAATAATGTCTTGTCGATATTGTTCCAAATCATAAATTTCATCAATCGACTTAAAAAATCCTTGATTAAAAAATTGTTCAACTACTTTTTCTCCCATTCCCTCTATATCCATGGCATTGCGAGAAGCAAAATGAATGATACCTTCAATTTTTCTTGCCCCACATTCAGGATTCACGCAAAAATGCATTGCATCTTTTTTAATCAAAGGAGCACCACAAACAGGACACGATTCAATCATATTGAAAAATGTTTGGCTACCATCTCGTCTAGAAATATCGACTTTAACAACTTCTGGAATGATATCGCCAGCTTTTCTTAAATAAACAAAATCACCAATCATCAAACCTTTTTCGTTAATAAAATCTTCATTGTGCAAAGTCGCTCTTTGCACGAGCGATCCTGCGACTCGCACAGGCTCTAAAACGGCATTAGGCGTTATTTTGCCAGTTCTTCCTACTGTAAAAATAATATCTTTTAAACGAGTAATTACTTCTTCTGGTGGAAATTTATAAGCAATTGCCCAACGAGGAGTTTTAGCTGTGTACCCTAATAAATCATATAGCGACATGTCATCAACTTTTATGACAATACCATCGATGTCATAATCTAAACTATCTCGTTTGGCGCTATATTCTTTAATATAATCTAAAACTTCATCTATGCCGTGGCACAAACGTCTTTCTTTGTTTGTTTTAAAACCAAGTTCATCGAGCAAATCCAATGCTTGAGAATGAAAGCGAATATTAAAATCGGAAGCATTGACAAAATAATACCAAAAAGCGTCTAAATTCCTTGATGCAGCTATTGAAGAATCAAGTTGTCGAATTGAACCAGCGGCAGCATTTCTTGCGTTAGCGAATAAAGGTTCGTTGTTTTCTTTTCTTGCTAAGTTCAATTTCGCCAAAACTTTTTTTGGCATAAATACTTCGCCTCTAACTTCTAAATCATCAGTAATTTTAATTTTAGAAGGAATAGATTTAATAGTGATGACATTGCTTGTTACATCTTCACCAACATTGCCATCGCCGCGAGTCAAAGCATTAATCAGCACGCCATGATAATTTAATGCCATACCAAGTCCATCAATTTTTAACTCAGCCATGTAATTTATCTTATCTAATCCGGTTGCCTCTTTGACTTTTCGATCAAAATCAATTAAGTCGTCCTCATTAAAACCATTAGCAAGAGAAAGCATCATTCTTCGGTGTGGCACTTTTTTAAACTCACTTAAAACTTGTCCACCAACTCTTTGCGTTGGAGATAAGTTTGATTTTAACTCTGGGTGTTGTTTTTCAATCAAAATCAGTTCTTGCATTAAGCGGTCATATTCAGCATCGCTGACGCTCGGATTGTCTAAAACATAATATTCGTAGTTATATTTTTCTAATAATTGAGTAAGTTCTTCGACTCGTTTTTTTAAATCCATAAAAATACCTTCTTTATATTTTTGACAAAAATTTATGGTTTCCCATTAAATCTTTTTCACCATGTTCATCAAATTTAACAGTAATTATACCATCGCCATCAACAGCAATAACCGTACCATCTCCTAAATTTTTGTGATGTAGCCTATCGCCAATTGACCATTGTATATCGTTATTAATTTCTTGATTAAAATCTATTTCCTCTTTAAGAGTTTTTGGCTTATCAGTGTTAAAATTGTCATTGATTTCATAGTCAAATCCGTCGTCTTTAAAATATTTAGATTGAAAAGTATTTTGGCGATTGAAAAATGGTACTTTATTTTCATTGGTATTAGCATTTAACCCAGCTTCTTTTAAAAAGAAGGAAGGAGTAAGATGCGATTGAACAACATATGAATAATCATAACAATAAGTAATATATAATTTTTCTTTAGCGCGAGTAAACGCGACATACGCCAGCCTTCTTTCTTCTTCAATGCCTAAAAAGCCTGTATCTGATAAAGATCTAGCATTAGGAAAAACATTATCATTAAATCTAACGACAAAAACGACTGGATATTCTAATCCTTTAGCAGTATGAACAGTCATTAAAGTGACATAATCGCCATCTATTATTTCATCTTGTGCGCTCAACAAAGCGATGTCTTGTAAATATTGATCAAAACTAGCTTCAGGATTTTGTTTTAAATAATGTCTTAAATCCTGAAACAAAGCTTTGACGTTTTGAATTCGATCCTCGTTATCTTCATCTTGCATTAAATAATCATAGTAATTTAAATCGACTATCATATCTTCTAATACTTTAGAAAATATTTCTTCGTTTTTTGAAATATCATCTTTAGCCACTTCGATTCGAGCAATCATGGTTTTTAAAGAATTAATTAGTGTCTTTTTAATTGGACTTTTTTCTAAATCAATAGTGGAAGCATAATCATATAAACTTAATTTAGATTCTTCTGCTGCTTGTTTAAGTTTTAATAAAGATGTGTCGCCAATTCCACGTCTTGGAACATTAATAATGCGTTCAAAAGAAATATTAGAAGATGGATTAACAATTAAATTAAAATAAGCCAAAACATCTTTAATTTCACGTCGTTGATAAAACTTTTGGCCACCATAAATCTTATATGGTATATGATGAGTCATCAAAGCATGTTCAAAATCAACGGTTAAATAATTAGAACGATAAAGCAATACAATGTCTCTTAAAACATATTTTTTACTAGCGATTAAACGCGAAATTTCTGACGCTACATAATTTGCTTCTTCCTTCGAAGATCCAAATCCTTTGACTGCAATTGGATCTCCGCCAACATTATTAGTAAATAAATCCTTTTTAACTCTTAATTTATTGTGGGAAATTAATTTATTTGCACTATCTAAAATAGTTTGAGTAGATCTATAGTTTTGGTCCAAAACAATAGTTTCAATATTTGAAAAATGCTTTTCTAATTTTAAAATAATTTCTTGATTCGCGCCTCTCCACGTATAGATTGTTTGGTCTGGGTCGCCGACAACATAAAGCGATGCCATTGGTTTTTTTAATAGGCATATCAATTTAAATTCAATATCGTTTGTGTCTTGAAATTCGTCAATTAAAATATGATCAATGCGATTTTGCCATTTTGTTTTAACCGCAGGATAATTTTCTAAAATATAATTTGTATATAATAAAAGATCATCAAAATCTAGACAATACATTCTATTTTTTTGTTCTTCATATAAACGATATATTTCCAAACAATCTTTTTCATAAGGGACGTTGCTGGCCTTAGGATTCATATCATCGGGGTATTTGCCATTTAATTTGCAATTGCCAATATAATTGACAGCCACCTTAATAATTTCATCACTTTTTTTATATCCTAATTCAACTGCGATATCTTTAATTAATTTAACTTGGTCTTCTTCATCTAAAATTGTAAAGTTGGTCGGAAAATTTAAAGCAGATATTTCTTGTCTTAAAAAAAACGCTCCAAAACTATGAAAAGTTCTAATGGTCAAAAATTTTGAAACATCTGGAATCAATGAAGCAATTCTTTCTTTCATCTCTCCAGCAACTTTATTAGTAAAAGTAAAAGCCAAAATATTCCATGGCCTGACTTTAAATTCATCAATTAAATAAGCAATTCGATATGTCAAAACTCGTGTTTTTCCACTTCCAGCCCCCGCAACTACTCTCACATGTTGAAAAGGACAAGTGACAGCATCTAATTGTTTTTCGTTTAATTTTTCTTCCCAATTCATATATTGCTAGCAATATATTAGCAAAATATGACAGCTTATTCAATTTAATTGTACTCATTTAAAACACTTTTAATTAAATCTTCGCCTGCTACATTCAAAAATATTTTGTGTTCTTTTATTAAAACTAATGTCGGTGTCCCTAAAATTCCAAAACCATCTACACTATTAAGACCAATTGTATCGCTAACATCCTCGCACAATGGTATTTTTTCATCGTATAATATTAAAAATAATGTGCCATAATTTGATAATGCATACTCAATTACAATGTCTTTAATTAAAAGACAGTGCAAACAATTTATTTGATAAAAATATACAAAATAATATGATTTTTGCAAAGAAAACATATCAAAATATTCAATATGCAGCTCCTTAACATCATCATAATCATAAGAACAACTTAAAGAACTCGAATTTAAATTTGCACAACTGCACAACAAAAAAAGCATTGATAATAATAAATTTTTTTTCATATTATTTAATAGGTCTATAAATATATGTATAGACCAAAAAATGTGATAAAATATTTTTATGTTTGAATTCAAAAAGAAAGATACTCCTATTGGAAACATTGCCTTTATTTCAATTATGGCGGCAATAAATGTCATTTTCGCCCTTCTTTTTGCTTTTCTTCCTTACATTATATTTATTCTCATTTTAATTTTGCCATTAACATCTGTTTTAGTGGCATTATGTTGTCAAAAAAGATATTATCCACTTTATATTATCGTCACATTAGGGCTTTGTTTTGTTTCGGCTATTTGGGATATAACTATCCCTATATTTTATATTTTGCCTGCGATGATAACTGGATTTATTTTTGCTGTATTTATAAAAATTAAAATACCTAACTTATATTTGATTTTTATTTCGACAATGATTCAAATGTTTTTTGCATATATTGCCATTGTATTTTCTGAATTTGTTTTAAAAATAAATATTATCGACACGATTGCCAATTTATTAGCGCTTCAAAATTTTGATTTATTTTATGTCATTGTTCCATCGTTTATTTTTTTGATTTCATTAATACAATCAGTTTTTTCTTATATGATTATAAAAGATGAGTTGCCAAAATTTGGCTATGTTATCAATGACCAAGATAAGTTTTTTTTATTAAACATTATCGCGTGTTATACATCGATTTTGTTAAGTGTTATTTTTGCGTTTTTTATACTTGATGTCGCTTATTTATGCATGATGATTTCTTTTTTATTTGGAATTGAAATCGCTGTTAAAACTTGCCTTAAAAAAAATAAACTTTATATAATTTTAAATTGCTGCTTTTTTGTCATTTCATTATTGCTATTTGCTATTGTATATCAATACATGCCTCGTGGCAGTGGATTTTTAATTTTAACCACATTTAATTTTGCAAGTGCTACATTAGCATTATTTGATTTGTTAAATAAATTAAAAAAAGATAAAATGAAGAAAGTTGAAAACAAGTAAAAAGTATGGCTAGTTTTTTTAAAACATTAGGTAAAGGTATTATATATGTAATCACATTCCCACTTCTGGTGGTATTTTTAGTTGGATATTTTATCGTTTCATTATTTTCTTTTATTGTCATTGGAATAAAAGGCTTAATTTTGTTTTTTAAAGGTGAAAATATCGTGGGCGAAATGAGTGAAGATATCGAGGCAAAAAAGCGATTAGCGATACTCCAAGATCCCATTTCATTAATTCAACAAGAAATAAACAAAAACACCGCTCCAGTTCAAACTATTATCAAACAAGATGCTATTGAAACTTCTACAATTGAGCAAAGACCTTATTTGCAAATTAGCGAAAACAAACATGAGCCTCTTCCTGAACCAGAACCAACAATCGAAGAAACAAAAGTTGCTCATATTTTAGAGCCGAATGATACACCAATAAATGAGGATGAAATTTCCCCTGCCTCTTTTCAAGATGCTTTAAACAAAATCGGTAAATCAAACCAAATGGAAGAGGTTAAAGTTGATAATACAAATAACCATGTATTTGAAAGTGATGAATACATTGAAAAAGAAGAAGACACGCGACCAACAAATACCGTTTCATCTTATGATGAGGAAGGAGATAAATAATGATGCCTCAGATTTTATTGCAATTAAGTGAAACGGATAAAAGAATTCTAATTGCTGTTTGTCTAGTTTTAATATTAGTTTTTATTATTGCTGGTTATATTGGCGTATTGACAGCAAGAATTATGACGTGGCAAGGAAAAAGATTAGATACAATGATGTCAGATATTGTCATAACTAGAGTCGTCGAAGACAAAAAAGGATTTTTAAAAGTGGCAAGGAAAAAGAATTGGCGATACTTTTTCAAGACTGCGTGGATTCCCTTGTTAGTTTTAATTTTCTCTTTTATCATTTTATTTATTGCAGAAGCTATCTATGAATTTACTTATGATATTTTTGATTATCATAAGCAAGGTTTTACTACATTGTTGTTTTTATGGGATTTTAACGATCCTGAAATTTACACTGATTTTTTTGGAATTAAAATCATCGCTAATTGGCCACCGCTTTTAAATTCACCACATTTTGAATTAGAAGCAATTTGGTCTTACCTATTTGTTCCTATTTTCTTAGTTGGAGCAATTTGGTATTTGATATGTTTACAATGTTTAATTGCTAGAACCATCCGCATGTATAAATTAGCTGATTCTGTTTATTCCAAATCGCTTGAAGGCTTTAATATCAACGAAGAAAATATGCAACAAATGAGAATGAATCAAGCCAATTTACAACAGATGCGTTGGAATCAAGCTATCAACCAAGTCAATCAGCAAATGAATCAATTTGCCCAAAATCCAAACAATCAAAATAACATCACTAACAATCCACCAATTATTGATAAAGGCAATATTGATGCTACCGAAGGAAGCAAAGAAAAAAAATAACGGTCAACCGTTATTTTTTAATTTGTAAAAACACAAATCACTTGATAGATTAAATAAGCCGCAAAGACAATATCTAATCCAATAAACGCTAAATAAATTCTTCGTTTAGATAGCAACTTTTTCTTGTTTTCGTATTCATCCATATCAATATTTTATACTATTTGCTGTTCTAGGGAAAGGTTCAGTATCACGAATATTATTAACACCTGTTAAATACATCAAAAACCGATCGAACCCGATTCCAAATCCAGCGTGTTTACATCCGCCATAACGTCTAGTATCTAAATACCACTCCAAGCCCTTTGAAATATTCATTTCATCCATTTTTGCTTTGAGCAATTCATAACGTTCTTCACGTTGCGAACCACCGACCAATTCACCAACTCCAGGCACTAACAAATCACAAGCAGCTACTGTTTTTCCATCATCGTTTAAACGCATATAAAAGGCTTTTATCTCTTTTGGATAATCGATTAAAAATACTGGCCCTTTTACAACATGTTCAGTTACATAACGCTCATGTTCGCTTTGTAAATCCATGCCCCATTCAATATTTTTGTTTTCAAATTCATGGCCATTTTTAACTGCTTCAATCAAAATATCAATGGCTTGCGTATATGTCATGCGTTTGAATTCTGAATTTAAGACATGGTTTAATCTATCCATTAAACCTTTATCAATCATATTTGCAAAAAAGTTCATTTCATCTGGGCAATTACTCAAGACATATTCAATGCAGTATTTAACGCATTCTTCGATCAAATTCATATCATCGTTTAAATCTGCAAATGCAATTTCTGGTTCAATCATCCAAAATTCTGCAGCGTGTCTAGGAGTATTAGAATTTTCTGCTCTAAAAGTCGGACCAAAAGTATAGACATTTTTAAAAGCCAAAGCAAAAGGTTCGACATGCAATTGACCAGAAACGGTTAAGTTGACATGTTGTTTAAAAAAAGCAAATGGGTCTTTTCCTTGAGTGACAACATCAAAAACTTGTCCAGCTCCTTCACAATCGTTTGAGGTAATGATTGGAGTATGAACATAAACAAAACCTCGATCTTGGAAAAAACGATGTATAGCCATAGATAAAACGCTTCTTACACGATACAAAGCATAAAAAGTATTAGCGCGAGGTCTTAAATGGGCTATTTCCCTTAAAAATTCAAATGAATGTCTTTTCTTTTGCAAAGGATAATCATCGTCGCATGTACCTAATACTTCTAACGCATGGACTCTAATTTCAAAAGATTGTTTACCACCAGGCGTTAAAACTAGTTCGCCTTTTACTTTAATTGCTTCTCCAGTTCGAATTGCTTTGCATGTGTTATAAATAGTTTCATTATCTTTTAAATAGACTAATTGAACATTTAAAAAATGGGTTCCATCATTTAATTCAATAAAACCGATTGATCCATTATCACGATTAGTTCTAACCCAACCCGATAATTCTACAAATTCATAACCTTTGATTTTGCCACTTAAGGCAATTTGGCGAAGTTCAATATCGCTCATAACTTTATAATCCATAAAATAGACCTCGTATATTTTATATATTTTATTGTTTGTTGTATTTATATTCAATTAAATTTAAGATAATCTTCAATTTCCCAATTTGGATCAACAGAAATATCTAATGGCGCGAAAACATGACGATCATACAGCATTGAACCAACCATAGCAATCATAGCTGCATTATCAGTGCAACACCACATAGGCGGAACAATAATATCCACTTTAATTTTTTTAGCTGTGTTTATCATTTGTTCTCTTAAATACGAATTAGCGGATACGCCACCTGCTAAAACAATTTGTTTTACATGATATTTCAATGCGGCCTTTCTTGCTTTTTCAACTATCATATCTATTGCTGTATCTTGAAATGATTTGCACATATCATTAATGTTAATTGGGTCATTATTTTGCTCATGTTTATGCACTAAATTAATGACATTAGTTTTTAAACCAGAATACGAAAAGTCAAATGAGTCATCGTGCAATGGAGTAGGTAAATGATAAATATGTTTTCCTAATTTAGCATTTTTATCAATTGGAATACCTCCAGGATAAGGAAGGCCTAACACTCGAGCCACTTTATCAAAACATTCGCCGACAGCATCATCTTTAGTGCGACCGATAATTTTAAAATCTAAGTCTTTTTCCATGATGACAAATTCAGTATTCCCCCCAGAAACAACAATAGCCAATAAGGGAAATTGTAATTTACCAACAAAATTATTAGCGTATATATGGCCTGCTAAATGATGAACTGGTATCAGCGGTTTTTTATATAAAAGCGATAAAGTTTTAGCTGCTTGCATACCAACATGAAGCGCCCCAATTAAACCCGGTCCACGAGTTATGGCAAATCCGTCTACTTCATTTAATGAAACATTTGCTTTGTGTAAGGCTTCTTTAATGACTATTCCGATGTTTTCAGCATGGAGCCTAGAAGCAATCTCTGGCATTACTCCACCATATTTAGCATGGACTTCAATCTGGGTAGAAACGATATTAGATAACAGTTTATCATCTTTGATAATTGCGCATGCTGTTTCATCGCAACTAGATTCAATTGCTAAAATTATCTTGCTCATTACTTAACCTCCTTAACTAGATACAAGGCGTCTTCTCCATCGGCGTAATATTGTTTTTTCAATGTCTCAAAATAAAATCCGTATTTATTGTATAAAGCGATTGCTTTTTGATTGGATGAACGCACCTCTAAAGTGATGTATTTAATTTTTTGAAAACGCAATTCATCAATCATTTTATCCATTAATAATGATGATAAATGTCGGCCTTGATATTTTGGGTCAATTCCAATTTTACACAGGGTGGCAGAATCAAATGTAATCCAAAAATCAATGTATCCAATAAGTATGTCGCCATATTTTAAAACATACAAATATGAGCACGGATTATTAACTAAATCTTGCTCATAAGCCGACAAATCCCAAGGATTTTTAAAAATTTGTCTTTCAAGTTGAACAACACTTTCAATATCTCCAACTTTCATTGGTGAGATTATATATTCTAATTTCGACATAATTAATTTTTTAAATAAATTGGCTTTAACCCAAGACCGTCATGCAAAGGCTTAGTTATTTTTTTAAGTTTTAATAATTGTTTAGCAACATCAGGTTTTTTGCCGTTTAAGTTTAAATATTTTAAATCCCCCATCAAATGATAATTAGGATGCGATAAAATATATGCCTTGACATCATCGTTATTAAAAATGGTGTCGCTGATTATTACATTTTCGTTTTCATATACACCGATATATGAACGATTGCTGCGAGCATTAATTAAGCATATCGAAGGAAGATTATCATCTTTCATTGCGTGCAAAGATGAAATTGGATAAATAGGAATATTTAATGCTAAATTCATTGTTTTAGCGATTGTTAAAGCTATTCTAACACCGGTATATGAACCAGGGCCGATACTAACAATAACATCTCCAATATCGCTTTTATCGACATTGTGTTTAATAAAAAGATTTTCCATCTCCTTAACCATCAATTCAGATTGTCGTTGCCAAGCGGGATAACAAACAACATCGATCAATGCATCCTCTTTTGCCAATGCCACTAGTAAATCTTGATTGGAAGAGTCTAAAATAACACTATACATTTTTATTCACCTCGATTTCATCAAATAATTCTTTTAATTGATTAATATCAGTTTGAATAATAATTTTTCTTGCATTGTCTTGGAGGTGATGCAACTCGACTTTTAAAAATTGAAAAGGCAAATATTCTTGAATATATTGTGGCCATTCAATAACGCATACACCATCACCATCAATAAATTCTTCTAAGCCTATATCTTTATTTGTATCTAATAAACGATAAGCATCAATGTGATATAACGAAATAGGATTATGAAAATAGCACTTTAATATATTAAAAGTTGGGGAAGTAACTTTTTCATTTATACCCAACCCTAATGCAATGCCTTGAACTAATGTGGTTTTTCCAGCACCTAAATCACCAGTTAAAGCAATGACAAGATTAGGAAATACATACTTTGCAATTTGCTTGCCTAAATCAATTGTTTGTTTAGCATCATATGTAATAAATTCTTTTTCCATATTATTCATCACTTTTTTCTATGTGTTTTAAATATTCATTGTATAAATCGTATATTTTTTTGTCGTCAAATGGGAAATTGTGTTGTTTAATATCATTTTCAACATCTTCTAATTCCGCTTTTAAAATAAAATCGAGGTCTTGTGAATAATCATATGCTTGTCGATGATTTTGATATTCCTTTTCATCAAGTATTTTTAAGTTACCTTTTTCGTTTAATTTTATATCTAAATCATAATCGATATACTTGATTGTATTTTTTTCAATTAAACATGGAGAAGCGATATTGCAATAATAAGCAACACCACCTTCTTTTAACATGCATATGACGTTGTACCAACGCTTTTTAGAAAAAACGGTAACCGCTGGTTCTTTAGTAAACCAACGTCGTCCATTTGTTTCAACAACTTTTGAGTGTTTTGAAGCTACAACAATAAAATCATCATTGTCTAAAACAACTAAACCACGATCCCAAAAACGATGAAAAACCCCATCGTGCTTGAAACTTTTTATTTGTACCCAATGATAAAGAAACGACATTTTACTCCTCACTTGAAGATGGCAAATTTACCTTTTCTAAACGAACTGTTTTTTCTTTTAACATATCTTCAAACATCGAAAATACACGGTCTTGATCACGTTTAAAACAATCGATAGGATGTCTATTGTAAGGATTTTCAAAAGGGAAAGACATTAAAGAGTTGTCATAACTTAAATACACAGCAGTATGTCCACCCCAAATCACGACATTTAAGTTGAGCAAATGTTTGCTTTCATCAACATCAAAATCTTTAAGTTGTGACAATAATTTAGTATTAATAACTGCTTTATAATCTAACCCAGCAGTAGCCCAAACCGTCAATTGTCCGTCTTGAATTACTTGTTCCAAATCATATGTATCATTAGGCAAATCTATTAATTTTTCACCTTTTAAACGAACATTAATTACGATGCGTCCGTCAAATTTAAAACCATTATCATAAGATATATATTTGCCTACGAATAAATCAATTTGTTTCTTTTTACCTTCTAAACCTACTGCTGAAACATCACCAACTAAAAACGGATGGTCTAAATATGTGCCGTGAATAATGTTTCTTGAACCACAACTTGCTATTCCAGTGTAACAACGATCGGCAGTCAATGTTGCAGCGTCAATTTTCTCATTAGGATCGCAACTCACATTATGAAATTTTTCATCTTTGTATAAATAACCATTAAAACGATCGCTGACGAATGCAATGTAAGTTTTAATCGCTTTTGGTAGACGGCCGCGATTGATAAAATAAAAAACTAGCATCCCGGCAATAGCTAATCCTAATAACACATAGCCAACAATTTTTAAAGCATCATTATTTTGCGACCACATGATGATGCCAGCAATTATCAAACATATTACAACGCCCATCATAATGTTTGAAATCAACTTAGATTTTTTGTATGCCTTATGAACCAATAAACGTTGTTCTTCAATTTCTTGAGCAAAAGTCTCAGGATTAATATTTTTGTTAATCTCATAAATATTGACATTCATGTCAACTGGTTGAATATTTTCTAAATTAGGATTTATTTTATCTTTTTCTTCCATAATTTTATCCTCCATTGAAAAATATTAACATATTTACAATGGAAATACATATTAAAGTATGTCAAATTAAAAACGGAGCTATGCTCCGCTTAATTTAATTCATCGCTTTTCTTTACATTGTAGCGTTTATTAACTATCAGCAATGGTTTATAAAGTAGCAATAAAACTATCAATGACGCCCCACACGCACCTGGCACATATGTCATTTGATAGATAATTGCTTCAGTTAAATTGTATCCATAAAAAAGCATGGAAGAAATTGAAGAAGCAATCGTTCTTCCAATCATGACTAATATCACACCAACAATAATTAAAATAACGCCTTTGACATGGACTTTACTATCATCTTTTGGCATGGTCCACTTGTTAAAAATTCCTAACAATGCAATTGAGCCAAATCCTAACAAATAATCAAACGGAAAATAAACAAAGCCCCAGCCATCAGTTAAGCATGTAATAAAACCAAAAATAATACCAGAAGCAACAAACCCTTTAATTGGGCCATGTCTCATAGTAATAATCATTAATGGCAACATAGCAAATCCAATAGATCCGCCTGTCGCGCCAATATCAATTTGAGCAAACATATCTAAAACGACCGCTATAGCTACAAAAATTGAAATTTCAACCATTTCATAAACACTTATTTTGCTATATCTATTTTTTCTATCGACAAAAGAGTAGGCAAAAATAGCGATGATGGCACAATAAAAAGCCAATAAAATTGGACCGACATTTAAAAAACAATCAGATTCACTTGCACCAATTAAATATGCATAAAAACTAGGGACAAAAATAAATAATGTCAAAGCAATTAGACTCATCAAAATTGCTAATGGTGGCAAAACATAATGTTTTTGATGATAGACAACAAAACCAATAGACACACCCAATAATATATATGGCAAAATTAAAATAAATATAATCCAATTAAAACCATGACCGAATATTGCTTGATATCCTAATTCAAACGAATCGTTATAATAGATGTAAGGTAGAAAAAGACCAACAAACATCAATATTAATAACCCTACTAAAACCAACTCTTTTTTTATTTTTTTTACAAATTCCATAAAAAAACCTCCCGCTAGGAGGAAATAAAAAATTCCCTACGCTAGCATTACCTAGATCAGGTATGGTCGAGCTCGATATTAGCTCCTCTCAGCCGGGTACGCCCAGCTCCCGCTATCATTATAAAACAATTACAAACGATAGCAATATTTATTTATTGCACCAATTTATTTCTTTTAAATTGTGTTGTTTTAAAAACTGGTTGGTCAAAACAAAATGATTATTTTTAAACCACCCACCTTTATTTGCAGATAAAGGGGAAGGATGATTGCATTCTAAAATCAAATGATTAGGATTATTTAAATACTTTTTTAAAGCTTTTGCATATCCGCCCCATAATAGGAAAACAATAGGTTGTTCTAGTTGATTTAAAAAAGTTAAAACATCTTGAAAAAACAAAGTGTATTCTTTGATATTGTGTGATAATGGCATTGACTTTTGAACGCTCAAAATGGCGTTTAATAACAAAACTCCTTGCTTTGCTAAATATGATAAATCGCCGTTGCTATAATCCATGGTGAAGTTATATTCATCTTCAATTTCTTTATAGATATTTATTAATGACGGCGGCAGCTTTATTCCTTTATTTACTGAAAAGCAAAGCCCCATTGCTTGATTAGGTTCGTGATATGGATCTTGACCAAATATAACCACCTTTACTTCGTTGACAGGAGTCAAATTAAAAGCATTAAAAATTAAAGATCTTGGCGGATAGCAAACGTGGTTGGCATATTCATTATTTAAAAAATTATGCAATGTTATAGCATATGGTTTATTTTTAATTGATTTAAAAAAATCAGTCCAAGTATTAATCATGATTAAATATTATCGCATCGTGTTGTGTTTAACAAAAGAAATTATATTGTTATAATATAAAATTATGAGAATTCTAATTGTTTTTAATCAACCGGCTCCATACAAAGTTAATTTATTTAATGAATTAAACAAATTGATACCAATCGAAGTTATTTTTGAAAGAATGTATGCTTCTAATCGCGATTATAAATTTTATTCTTTAAATAGTTATGAATTTGAACACAAATTTATCAAGACTGGTTATATTGGAAACGAGAATTCTATATCATTTGAAATAATTAAAACCATAAGAAAAAAACATTATGATTTAATTGTTATGAATGGTTATGCAACCATAAGTGAAATGTTAACAATCACTTATTTAAAGCTTAAAAAAATACCATATGTTTTATTTATTAATGGTGGCATTGTTAAAAATGAATCAGATGTAAAATACGCAATCAAAAAAAGTTTTATATCCAAAGCAAAATATTATTTGTCACCATGTGCAAAAGCCGATGAATACCTATGCTATTATGGCGCAAATAAGGAAAAAATTTTTCACTATCCCAATTCTACTATCTTTAATCATCAAATTTTAGATAGACCATTAAGCAAATTAGAAAAACAGGAACTAAGAAAGCAATTAAATTTACCTATCTATTCGCAAATATTTGTTTCACCTTGCCAATTTATTGAACGCAAAAATAATATTCAGTTATTAAAAAGTTTTTTAAATACTGACAAAATACTTTTATTGATTGGATCAGGTGTACAAAAGCCATTGTATGAAAATTTTATCAAACAAAATCAAATGAATAATGTTATCATTTTAGATTATAAGGATGCTTTTGAATTGATTCCTTATTATCGAGCATCTGATTGTTTTATTACTCTTTCAAAAGAAGATATTTATGGTCACACTTTAAATGAAGCTATGAGTCAAGGCTTGCCCGCCATATCTTCTGATCGAGCTATTTCAACTTGGCATTTATTAAAAAATGGAATTAATGGCTATATTGTCGATATTAAAAAACAAGAAACAATTGACTATGCAATTTCTAATATAAGTGATAATATGGCACAAGCAGCTATTGATACTGCAAAGCAAAATACAATTGAAGAAGCTGCTATTAAAATACATCAAGCAATATTGGAGATGATAAAAAAATGAAGCACATACTCTACATCACTACTGCGATGAATGAGAAAGACTTTAAAGAATATATAACCCATTGGAAATCTGCTCCCAATCCATCTAATCAAAATTTTCACAATAAATTAATTCGTTCCTTAGCCATTAACAATAAGGTTGATGTTTTATCATTAAGGCCATTTTCAAAAAGTTTATGCGATATGAAGAAACTAGAAAAAGAAGAAAAAAATGACAAAAATATCACATGGCATTATTTAGCGGTATCAAGATCAATTTTTAAAAAATTTGTCAATTGCCAAACTCAAATCAATTCTTTATTTAAACAATTAGTTAATACCGATACGATTATTTTTACAGATACGATTAATCCAGCGTTAATTCATTTTTTAAAACACGCTGTTAATAAAAAATATAAAAATAAAATAATTGGTATTGTAACTGATTCGCCATCTAATATTTCAAATACCGGTCGCTCTTTTTCAACATATATACTAAACAATGCTTCCAATTATGATGGCTATTTAGCATTAACAGATGAATTAAACGAATTATACAACCGTCATAATAAACCTAGTTGCATCTTAGAAGGAATAGTTGAAAAAAGAACTTTTGAAGATCGAATGCCATTGCAATGCAAATATTTCTTTTTCGCTGGTGCTTTAATGGAAAGATATGGCGTTTACAATTTGATAGAAGCATTTAAACAATTTTTAAAACAATATCCAGATTATTATCTAATTATTGCAGGTCACCATGGAGATGAACATCGTTTGCTCAACACCATTAAAGATTACCCTAACATACGTTATTTAAAGATGCTTCCAGTCGATGACATTTTATTTTACGAACAACATTCTATTGGAAACATTAATCCACGACCATTTTCAGAAGACTTAGATCGATATTCGATTCCAAGCAAAACAATTGAATATTTAGTATCGGGTTCTCCTACTATCTCAGTAAAAAATACAAAACTGGCAAAAATATTTTTGCAAGAAATTATATGGGCGCGTTCTGATTCACCACTCGATTTAAAAGAAGCATTAGAAAAAGTAGCGACAATGAGTAAAGAAACGCGTCACGATATAGTTTTGCAAGGACAAAAAAAGGCATTAGAAAACTATTCATTTGATGTCGTTAATAAACTCATACAAGAAAAATTATTCGATGTTATTTGATAAAATAGTTTCAATTTTAACTATCGTTTTTTCTATAGATAGATTTTGCTCAAAATATAACCTATTAGCCGATCCCATCTCGGCTTTTTTTAATTCACACAAACTGGATATATAGTCAATTTTATTAGCCAAATCATTAATGTTTTCATCGACTAAAACCCCTCCGCCAGATTGGTTTAAAATTGACCTACCATCACCTTTTAAACAAGCAAGAATTGGCTTTTTATATGCTAAAGACATAACCAATTTATTGGGTATAGTTTTTCCAACGTAGCCATCTCCCTTTAATGATACATATAACGCGTCAGCACTTTTAAAATACGATGCTGCTTTTTTAGCCGGAATTGGTCCGTGATAAATTATTTTGTTTTCCACTTTATATAATTTAATATTCTCTTTTAATTTTTCGACATTAGGGCCCATGCCGATGATGTCAAAAACAACATTTTCATTTTTGATTTTGGCCATTGCTAGGGGTATGTTCTCCACCATTTGAATTCGACCTATATTGCCACAATACAAGATATGAAATTTGCTATCAAAAGAATATGGAATTATCGAATCAATATTTTCTAATAATGGCGGCTGAACAACACAATGGTAACTTTCATATTTTATTTTTAATACATCATTAAAATAATCGATAAATGAGGGTGAACCAATTATTAAAGAGTCGACTTTTGAATATAATTTTTTTGACCAAAAATACAAAATTTTATACATTAAAGAATTTTGTTTAACAGCCTTTGTCACCAAAACAGATTCCGGCCACAAATCAACGCAATAACAAACGTGCTTGACATTAAAAATTTTTTTATATAAATTAGCGGGAGATAAAATAGTAACTGGAGATAAAGACATGGAGAAAACTACATCATATTTAATTTTGCATCTTTTTATCCAACGTCTAGCATTATGCCAATACGACAAATAATTTAATATAATTTTAAATTTATTATGGCCTTTAGCAATTAATTTAACGCGATGAATCTTAACGCCGTTAATCTCCTGATATTTAATGTTTTCATATTCTGGCAATATATGGTCGTATCCATAATTAGGAAGCCCAGTTAAAACACTGACATCATGCCCGCGCTTAACTAATTCTTCACATATATTCGTAATAACAAAATTTTCTGGATAATAATACTGGCAAACAACTAAAATTTTCATCTTTAAAATTATATCAAAATAGATATCAAAAATAAATTAAGTTCAAGTTTTTATTTATGCTATATATTTTTTAAGCAAAATACACTAAAATGAACGATATGAAAGATAACATTAGAACTAACGTTATTGTTAATTTAATTCGGACATTGGCGTTAACTATTTTATCATTTTTAACATTTCCTTATGTATGCCGAGTTTTAGGAGATGCGCAATTAGGTTTATATACTTGGTGCAATACATTTGTATATTATTTTTTAATTTTAGCCAAAATTGGCCTTCCTAATTTAGCTATTCGCGAATGTGTTAAAGTAAGAGATGATAAAGAAAAACTATCAAATAAAGCGCAGGGTTTCTTCTTGCTTCAATTAACAACAACAGTTATTTCATTTATGTGCATGTGCATTTTGATTTACTCTGTAAAGCAATTTTTTGATGCGCGTGCCATTATATTTTTACTTTCTATAAATTTTATTTCGGGCGCATTTTCTTTTGAATGGATATTCATCGCTTTAGAAAAACAATTTTATATGTCAATTCGCTCAATTATTATCTTAGCTATTACCGCTATTTTGATCATCGTTTTAGTTAAACACCCTGAGGATATTTATATATATTCTTTGTTGACAGCTAGTGTCACTTTAATAACTTCTATCGTTAATATGATATATGTCAGCGATTTTATATCTTTTAAAAAAACTATGCCATATAATTTAAAAATATACGCAAAACCTCTGTTAATTTTATTTTCTTTAAGTATGTTATTGGCTTTTTATAATCAAACAGATACTTTGATTTTAGGATTTATTAATTCTAACAAGCAGCAAGTCGGTAGCTATTCTGTCGGCATCAAAGGAATAGATATTATAATTGGTATCATCGCTGGACTTTCTACTGTTTTTATTCCAAGATCTGCATATTATTTCCAAAAAGAAGATAAGCGATTCTTTTTAAATTTAACAAAGTACTCAATTAATATTTGTTTATTTATTGTTATGCCCGCAATTATTACAATGTCAATTATGTCCAATCAAATTTGCACTTTAATAGCCGGTGTCAATGGATATAATGACGCTTCTTGGGTTTTAATTTCTTTATCGTGCATGATGTTAACTTATTCATTGGCCGATATCATTTATGGGCAAATATTATTACCGATGAAAAAAGAAAAATATTATCTTTTATCAATTTTATTTGGTGTAATTAGCAATATTGCCTTATCGCTATTATTTGGTTTGGTTTTATTTAAAGATCGTCCAGCGTTAGGTGTTGCTTTAGCGACAATGATTGTCGATTTAATCGTTTTGATAATATTAGTAGGGTTGACCTGGAAATGGGTCAAAGCTGCTATTTTTAACAAAAATACACTCAAGTTAATTATCGCTAATTCATGCGTGGCAATTTTATCAATTATATTAGTGTTTGTCTTGCCTATTAAAAACATATGGGCAAATAATGTGACTAACATCTATACATCTTATATTTTAGAATTGCTAATTGTAGTTTTAATTGATGCGATTATATATGTTATTGTATTAGCGATTTTAAAAGAAGATTTAGTATATTCTTTTATAAAAAGAAAAAATGATAATTAAAATATAATTTAAAAAACCTATGCTATGCATAGGTTCATTTTATGATGGTGAGAAACTTTTTAATAAGTAATCATTAAACGCATCGCAAATGTATTATTAGATGCAACTTTATCAATATTAACTTCAAAGCAGCAACTCTTATCGCTAGCAATTAAATAATAATTAACTTGTGCATCAGTTTCATAATATGGGTCAACGCTATATCCTCGATCGATTAACGCTTGTTTATATTGAGCTAATTCTTGATCATCGTGAGAACTGACTTTTAATTCAATCGTAGAATTTCCAAGCATTAAACCTAAAACATAACTTACTTCATAAACCGAATTTGAAGGTTTAGGAAAAATAGTTGTTAAATCTTCTTCAGTTGTCAAAGATGAAAGCATGTAAGAATCGATTGCTTCTTGTGGCCATGTAGCACTGAAATAAGTTGTTTTTAAATAGGCGAAGATATACATCAATGAATCATTTTCAAAATATACATTTAAATAATATCTTTGCTGCATAGAAGAATTTTCTTGCAAGGTTAAATAAGCATAATAATCATGGTTGCTTTCATTAGTTAAAGATTCATCTAAAGTATATTTATAACTATCGCTAGTGATTAAATCAATGTATCCGTCAACTACTTTTACATCAGAAGTTGTATAAGTAAGTACCACTTTATTTAGATAAGAAATATAACTAATAGCGTAATTAGATTCATATGTATAAATAGGGACATACTCCGATGTGACGACTTCTTCAGTCGATGTATTTGAAGATACAACTTCGGTTCCGATAGTTTCAAAAGCCCCTTTATAAAAAGGAATGGTAACATCAGGATGAATTTTACTCATCGTTTCTAAATCAGCGTCTAACCAATTATCGATGACGATATAATTAAGTTCTTGAGAGGTAGATGAATTATTGTTGGGATTACACGCAACCAAAGATAAAGGAAGCAAAGCTAAACAAAATAAAGAAATACTTTTTTTCATAATATTACCTCCTAACCAACAATAGGTGTTGGGACTCCTTGATCATTAAATTCCCACATCCCTTTCCAATATACTTTACAAGTATCGTCGTACCATCCAGCTGATTTCATAATTCTTTCACCATGTTCATCTAAAACATAATTGCCTTCATTATCAACTTCAAAAATCGGACTTGGCATACGATTGTTATCAGCGTTGCTTTCTTTAATATTTAAGAAAATTGCTAATTTGGTGTCGCTTCCTTCTTCTCTTGCTTGAGCGAAAGTGCCAGGTTCAATCGTCAATTTACTTTTCGCATCATCTGAAGCTGTTTCACTTAAATCATTAAAAGGAATATATACATAATTTAAACTATAATTTTTCACAAAGGCTTGTTGTTTAATTGTGTAAATATTTGAATTAATATTAACTGACTCTAATGAAACACATCCGGCAAATAAAGAACTTGAAATAGTGGTAAATTTAGAAGTTTCATCTGGCAAAGTAACATTTTTTAACATTGCTGAATTTTCAAAAGCATTTGATTCAATTGTTTCGACAGTGTTAGGAATAACAATGTTTTCTAAACCAGTATTATAAAAAGATCTAAAGCCAATATATTTCATGCCAACATATTGTGTGCCAACATGTTTTAATTCAAAATTAACTTCTTTTAAATTTAAATCATTTGCAAACATATCAGGAGCAGTTTTACTCACATTAGCAGGGAAAGTAACTTTAGAGACACTAGTGTTGGCAAAAATCGAGCCAGAACTAGAAGAAGTAGCCGTGTTTTGCAAGGAAATTGGGAAATTTAACTCTCCAGCAGGAGTGACTTTATTTTTATTATCATCCAACAAAATAATTGATGATAATTTGGAGTTTTGACCAGTTGAACCTTTAAATGCATTTGGTTCAATACGGGTTACTCCTAACAAGACCTCATTATCATAATGATCATAAGTCAATTTACCTTGATATAAATAAACAGTTTCTAACTCATCGACATTTTCTAAAACGCTTTCAGCAATAACTTGTACATTTTTAGGAAAAGTAAATTCGCTTAAAGATGTATCTTTAAACGCTTTAGAGCCAATTGCGCTGATTTGTTCATAACCGCTTTCATCAAAACTAAAACTTGTCAAATTTGTGCACCCTTCAAAAGCTGAAACAGGAATGTTTAAATTGCTCGGCCACGTAAAATTAACAATATTTAGACAGTTTTTAAATGCACCACTACCAATATTTTCCATAGTAGAAGGCAATGTAATGTCGGATATGCCTGTATTTAAAAATGCTTCAGAGCCAATAGAAATAACAGATTCATTGATTTCAACATGAATTAAGCTTGTGCAATTTGAAAAAGCGCCATCACCGATACGGGTAGTAGAATCAGTTAATCCAACTCCCATTAAATTTTTACAATTTTTAAAACTATTTTCTGGAATTTCATTAATAAATGAAGGGATTTCCACATAAACAACATTGTCATTGTCTGCAAATAAAGCATTTGACCATTGGTTGATTTCGTCTCCCCAATCTTCCATATAAATATATTTATATGAGCCACTGTTAAAAACATCAGGAATATAAGAATCTTCATTATAAAGTAAAACCGTATTCGGCTCAATGACATCGCTTCCAACTTTATATAATATGTCAGCGATAACATGGACTTCACTTTCACTTAAATTGTTCCAGTATGCGGTAGCATCAAAAGCACCTTCTCCCAAATGTGAAATATTTTTTGAAAAAGTGATATTTTTTAAATTAGTACAACCATAAAAAGCATAATCGCCGATATATTCAATCGTATCAGGCATAATAATTGTTTCTAATTCAGTAAAATTAGCAAAAGCAGAATTTGCAATGCCGGTTACTTTTAATCCATTGACAGTTTTTGGAATTACAAATTTATGGGGATAAACTTGCACAGATACACCATCTTTTTCAATAACTTCAGGATTAAATTTTGTGATAGTGGCAGTTTTTTCGCCATTATTATCAGCTGAATATGAATATGTGACATAAGGCAAACTGGCGACATCAACTAACCAAATAGTAGCAGATAATGTGTAAATGACAGCAAGGCAAACTAATAAAGCGGCAGTAATAGAAAAACCGACAATATAATTTCTTTTTTTAGCTTTAGCTTTTCTTTGTCGTTCTTCTTCTTGCTTTTTGGTTAAAACTTCCATCATTTCAAATTTATCAATTTCTGCCATCGCTATTCACCTCCTAATCTTTTTAATTCATTTTTATATTGTTCTAACTCTGCATGATTAGCACGAACGAAATGTCCTGGTTCAATTTCATAAAAATCAGGAACATCATCTTCGGTATAATGATGCATCATCGGATCATAAATGATGATTTTTTTCTTTTTCTCTATTTGAGGATCAGGGATAGGAACAGCTGATAATAAAGATTTAGTATATGGGTGCAATGGATGTGAAAATAATCTTTCAGCAGGCGCCAATTCCACCAATTTACCAGCATAAATAACAGCGATTCGATCAGAAATATATTTGACGATTGATAAATCGTGAGCAATAAATAAAACCGTCAAGTTATTTTGTTGTTTAAACTCTTTAATTAAATTTAAAACTTGAGCGCGAATGGACATGTCCAAAGCCGAAATTGGTTCATCGGCAATGACAAACTCTGGATTCATAACCATGCATCGCGCAATTCCGATTCTTTGACGTTGACCACCGCTGAATTCATGAGGATATCTAGACAAATATTCTGGTCTTAAACCCACTTGTTTCATGATAGATTCTACTTTGGAAAGACGATCTGCTTCGTTTTCATACATATGAAATGCTCGCAGACCCTCAGAAACGATATAATCTATGTTAGCTCGTTCATTTAATGAAGCCGATGGGTCTTGGAAAATCATTTGAATTTTGGTTTTCAACAAGCGTTCACGTTTAGCAGGTATCTTACCAGATATTTTTATGTTGTTATAAGTAATTTCTCCGCTTCTAACAGGGTTGATGCGAATTATGGCTCTTCCTAATGTAGTTTTACCAGAACCAGATTCACCAACTAAGCCAAGAATTTCTCCGCGACGAATGTCCAAATTTAAATGATTGATAATCGTTCTTTCTACAGAACCCAATTTAAATGAAATTTTAACATCGCGCATTTTGACGATGACGTCATCTGGATTTTGTTGTTGAGAAATGGCAAATTCATCAACAAAAGTGTCATGTTTTTTATTTTTCATTTGCTAATTCTCCTTCTTGTCTTAATAATTCTTCAGAAGCGCGAGCCATACGTTGTCTTAATTCTTGAATAACTTTTGGTTTTTTAACTTTTGGGGCTCGAGGATCTAAGAGCCAAGTTTTAGCCATGTGAGTTTCACTAATTTGAAAACGGGGAGGGTTAGCTAAAAAATCAATATTCATTGCGTAAACATTACGATCAGCAAACGCATCACCGATAATATCTTTTGCAAATGAAGGTGGGTTTCCTGGAATAAATGAAAGTGGTTCATCTTTGCTTCCTAATTGTGGTAAGGAAGAAAGAAGTGCCCAAGTGTATGGATGCGCTGGACGATAGAATATGTCTTCAGCTGTTCCCCATTCAACAATTTCTCCACCATACATAACAGCGATACGATCCGCGATATTAGCAACAACACCTAAGTCATGAGTAATAAAAATAGTGGTCCATTTATATTCATGTTGCAATTCTTTAATTAGATGCAAAATTTGTGCTTGAACGGTGACATCTAATGCAGTTGTTGGTTCGTCACAAATCAAAATTTTAGGTCTACAGGCCAAAGCAATTGCGATAACGACTCTTTGTCTCATTCCGCCTGAATATTGGAAAGGATAATCATGATAACGTTTTTCGGCATTAGGAATTTGAACTTTCTTTAAAAGTTTAATCGTCTCTTTTTTGGCTTCTCTAGATGACATGCCATGTGGCTTATTAGAAATGACATAATTTGTTTCTTTAAGCGCTTCATATTTGTACATTAATTTATCATAATATGATAATTTTCCCTCATGAGATGAAATCATATCATTATAAATGCGATCATAAATTTCTTTTCTTTTAGCTTTTTTGCTTGCTAAATAATCTTCTTTTTCATCTGCTGACATGGCTTTAATTTTGTCTTGCTCAACCAAACGGTCAGCACGGTGTTTGGTTTTCCATTCTTTCATCTCTTCTTTAGAAGGTTTAGAATGCAATTTCAAAACCTCGCTAATTTGATAGCCAATTGAAAATAATGGATTTAAAGAAGTCATCGGGTCTTGGAAAATAGTCGCGATTTTACGACCCCTGATTTTTAACCAAGATTTATTATCTTTGATTTGAACTAAATCTTGGCCTTCAAAAATGATTGAGCCACTGGAAATAAACCCGTTAGCATCTAACATCCCGGTAAAAGTTTTTGTCAAAACCGACTTACCAGAACCAGATTCACCAACGATAGCCAATGTTTCTCCTTCAAAAATATCCAAAAAGATATCTCTTAAAACATGAGATTTATGCCCTCTAGTAATAAATCCTAAGGACAAATCAGACACAGATAACACTTTTTCTTTTGCCATAATTGCCCTCCTTTCCTAACGGTGAGTTTTAGGATCAGTGGCATCAGATATAGCTAATCCTAAATAAAAGAAACAAACCGTTAAAGGCACCATAACAACTAGCGGGCCTATTAATAAATATGGGTGCTTCATCCACGCAATACCTTTGGTTGCTTGGGTCAAAACTTGTCCTAATGTAATGTCGCCATCACTTACTTTGAAGGAAAGATTGAAGTAAGCTAGGCCAACTTCACTAGATATAGCAGCAGGAATAGCAGATGAAACTACAGTAACAATAACAGATATTAAATAAGGTAATAAGTTGTGATTAATCATTGTCATTGACGATGATCCTAATGTTTGTGAGGCAATATTATATTCACGATTACGAATGATGATAATTTGATTTCTTACAAATCCTGCTAAGCCAATCCAACCAAGTGCGCAAAGCAAGAAAACAATAATTAAGAAACCATATTGTTTCATGTATGAAGATAGTAATTGCATCAAAAGAATATCTAATAAGATAGTAGGAATATTATTAACAAAGTTACGGAACTCAATTAAGATTGGGTCCAGCCATCTAAAATAACCCCAAGCAGCACCAATAACAATACCTAAAATTGTATTGATGACAGCCACAGTCACACCTAACAATAAAGATAGCCTTGAACCTTGCCATACCACAGACCACATATCGGCGCCTTGAAACCAAACGCCCATGTTTGATCCGCAAATCCCAAACCAATGGTCAGCGCTAGGCCCAATATAGTATGGTGCTTCACCAAATCGATCTCCGGTCATAACAGTATCGCCAACAATTTTTAAAGGTGGATAATATTTAATAAGAGGTCCAAATATCGTAAAAAATATAATGATGCCTAATAAAATTAAACTGATGATAACAAAAGGTTTTTTGAATAATTCTTTTGCAGTCATTCGCCAATAAGAATATGGGGTAGCAGAAATATGTTCGACATTTTCTTGAGAAGTGCCTACAACTGTAAATAAATCATTAACATTTTTTTCAATTGTTTCTTCAACTGGAACGGTTTCATCAACAATTCTAAAGATGTCATCTGTATTAATTTGATCTTTTTTTGCCATAAGTACCTCCTTTAATCATCTGCACTTGAAAAACTGACACGTGGATCGACCAAAGCAGTTACAATATCGCCCAATAAGAAAGAAATAATTGATAAAATTGCAGATATTATAACAACCGATTGCAACAACTGGGCATTTTTATAATTGTTAGCTTGCAATAAAGCTTGACCAATACCATCAATGCCATAAATATTTTCTAAATAATAAGTTCCTAACAAAGCGCCTATAACAGCGGAAGGAATAGAACGTACCAATGGAACAATAGCGTTTCTTAAAACGTGGGTAAACATGATTCGGTTTTCGCTCAATCCTTTAGCGCGGGCAAATTTTACATAATCTGATGTAAATTCATCAACCATGAAACGTCTAACCCACATCGCTATACCAGCCATACCTGTAAATACCATGGTAATAATCGCTGGCAATGCTGTCGAAAAGTCTTCGCTAGAATATGTATAGGCCAAACCTAAACCACCACACAAAATAGCCATCCAAATATAGTAATAAGCAACGCCAGGAATAGCATCGATTGAGATGATATAAGTCAAACCAATCTTATCAACTATTCCGCCTTTATACTTAGCCATAAATACTCCTAATGGATAACCTAAAGCTAATTGTAAAACAACAGCAACGATGCCAATTTTAAATGATGTCATCATTCTAGGAAGCATGTAATCAATAACATATGTTCCATTAGTGACACCAGGATAATCGCTGACCTTACCTAAATCAATAATAAAAACGCGGCAATCAGAGACGATAAATTGCATTGAATTAACATCTAAATCAGTGCGACATAAAGTTTTTGGAAATGGAAGGATTGAATAAAAGAAACGAATTAATTGATCAAAGATGGAGCCAGATAAACCCATTTCTTCTTTCCAAGCATTACATTGCAATTCAAATAATTCTGGCGTGACGTGAGGGCCGGCGAATTTATTTAAACAAGTTGTCTCAACTGGTTGAGCCGCTCTAATTAAAAAGAAAGTGACCATTATGGCGAGCAGTAAAGAAATCAAAGCCGATCCAATTCGACGAATCGAATAATGCAATAATGGATGGGCGAAGATTTTTTGCATACCTAACGTATTGCCAAACATGATCTTTTTCTTCACGAGGATGGAAAATACAATGAACAAGACTATGAGTCCTATAATTGTATAACCAACAAGGTATGTAGTCATATTTTCTCCTTTCCTTAAATGCAACAAATAGGGCGGGGATAACCCCAACCCTAATTTGTTACAAAATTAAAGTTTAAACTTTAACAATTAGTCATAGATGTACATAGAACCATATTTATCTAGATAAGCAGCCTTTTTAGCCTCATATGTAGTTGTACATTTTTTACGAGTATCGCCAGAAATAGTTTCTTTTAATACTAGTAATCCATCAAGACGGTCTTTTGCTAAACCATAAGAACCCGATGGGCTAAGATAACCAGCAGCTCTAGAAATAGATAATCCACGACCTTGACCTGTCATAGTTAATGGTCTGAAAATATGCAATTCGTTTAATAACATGTATTCAGCTTCAGCAAATAAGTTATAACGTTCAGAAATATTTTCGTATTCGCTATTTGCTGTATTGACTAAAGCGGTATATTCATCCAACAAGTCATATGAACTTAATGAGTTGCCATTTAATTTATATGAAACATTGTCATCACCATTTGTACCGACGTCTTCATTGACATAACCAAAGATGCTTGACCAGTCACCATGTTTTTTAAATGTGTTCATATATGACATTGGATCGCCGTAGTCTGGACCCCAACCCCAAGTGGATGAAATATCGAAGTTACCACCATTGCTGACTTGTTCATAACTTGAAGAAGTAACATCAGCGGTTGGAATAACAACAAAACTTACACCAGGAGTAGAAGTTGTGAAGTCGACTGTATCATACATACCATTTAATCTTTGATTGTATTTGTTAATGGTATTAGTATCATACATTCTTGTTGTTTCATCTTGCCAAATTGAATAATATTCAAATTGAATTGGCAAGGTAATTTTTTCACTATCGTCAGCAGCAACAGTAGTGTTGAAAACTTCAATTGCTTTTAAAGCGTTGTTACGTAAAGTTGTCAATTCTGGATCTTCATCAGGCAACATGATATTTTCAAATTGTCCTTGTTCCAAAATAGTAGCAGCTTCTTCTACTGTAATGCCTTTATGTTCAGCATACACTTCATAATAGTGAGTAGTAGTGTAATCTTTACCAAATTGGTCGGAAACAAATCCTCTTGGAACATATGTATTCATCGTGTATTGACCACGCAATTCTTCTGTCGCACTATAAACTTCAGAATAAGTATATAGGTCAAATGCTTGAATCAACAATTCACGAACCGCATCTAATCTTAAAGCTTTTTCAGCATTTTTGATGGCGTCTAATGAACCGCCTTTAGATTTAGCATAAGATGTGCTAGCGGTACGACCGTTAGTGGAATTGCTAACACGATTAATATTTAAATGTAATCCATAAACATAATCAATGTAGTCATAATCTCTTGAGTTGACAGATGGATCATATGGATTTTCAATGGTACCAGTTCCATCTGGACCAGTGACATATTTTTTCCAACCTTCAATATCCTTTTCACTCAAAGAGAAGCCGTCGACATATCCTTCTTCGTAACGTGTACGAGCGATATCAATATCTTCGTCTTGGCCTAAAATAGTATAGTTGATACGATCAACAAAAACATTGTCGGCCTCATGATAGGATTGGTTTTTAGTATAAACGACACTATATGTATCGCTAGCGGCTAAAGTAAATGGACCGCAGTACAATAAATTTTCTTTACCATTACCCAAATTGGAAGCTCTGATTTCATCTAAGAAATAAGAATTAACAGGTAAATAGCAAGAATAGGTCAATAAAGTTGGGAAATAGAAGGCAGAATTTTTTAAAGTATATTGAATTTTTCCACCACCGACAGTTGTTGGCTCTTCAACAACCTTTACACCAACTCTTGAGAAATTAGCAATAGCGTCTAAGTCTGAAACAGTGACACTAGATGGTTCACCAGTTGCATCTTCAATCAATTCATTTAATTTACGTGCAAAATTGGTAGGATTGTTGTATTGTGTCCATTCAGCACCACCAGTAATTGACATGTAATTTAAATAGGTGTATTGATAATACTCCATTGCACCTTCAATAAAGTTGGTTAATAAGTAATAAGTTTCAGAGTGATTTTGATAACTTAAAACTGTTTTAGCGCTAGTTAAAAAGTCGGTAGCACTAACATATTGTGGAACAGATTGTCCATTGATGGTTGCGTTATATTGGGTTCCATCCCATTTAACCCATTTGACGCCAGTTTTAACACCGAAAGTGAAGTTTTTATAATCGTTTTCTTGAGTAGCACTAACGGCAAGCTGTTTATTCAAAGAGCCAAATTCATTTTGAAGCAATAAGCCATCGACAAAGTTTGCCCAATGAGATGCTAAATTACCAGCTTGAGAAGTCAAATAATTCAATGGTTCAGTAATTGCAGTAGCTAAAAAAGCATTGTAAGTCTTTTTGGCTACTTCACCTGGGAAATAATCAGAAAATGGATGTCCTTCAGTAGGAACTCTAAATTCATTTTCTCCTAGTTTAGAACCACCATTACAACCAGCAAGAACAACGGCACTTAAGAGTAAACCAGCTTTTAGAAGTAGTTTCTTTTTCATTCTCGTGTCCTCCTTTCATTTATGAATGAATGGTATTAAGATACACCAAGAAAAAATAAAAAACAACTTTTTTAATTTTTGGACGTTTATATTTGTGCGCGAATGAACGCATACGATAGGCGCTTTCGCGCACTAGTACGCAATTAAATAATGAATGGATAGGTGGCCATTATTGCACAATAAATTTCTAAAATGATAGCTAAAATTAATAAACCACCGGAAGCAAACCAAAATGGCAAACGTCTTTTCCAGGCACTTGATTTAATTTCATCTGGAAGTGCTCCATCGTAGTTTTTTTGTTTTTTGCGATATGTAGCAACATGTAGATCGCCCCATATAAATCCGATTAAAAAATAAAATGACAATAATCCCCAAATAACCCATGGATAACCTTCAAAACATGCTTGTGGGGAACTAGCATAATAAATAATTATTGCGATAATAAAAGGCAACAAACCTAAAAATAACAATACCCCACTAATTATATAAACTTTTTTAGATTTTAATGCTTGCTTCATAAACATCAATAGTTTAACACAAAATAAATTAATTTGTTGTATACTATTTGTATGCTTTCAAAAAATTTGCATGAAAACAAATTAAAAAGGATGTTAGTTAATCCTTTTCGCAATGTCGTAAAATTTATATCAAAAACTGCTTATGTAAAATACCAATATTATT
This sequence comes from uncultured bacterium, assembly GCA_949283025.1. Classification (GTDB taxonomy): domain Bacteria; phylum Bacillota_I; class Bacilli_A; order RFN20; family CAG-826; genus CAJOOD01. Next base: position 26,925 of record CASDRB010000010.1, on the reverse strand, counting down.
ATATTACCCATCATCATTTGAATTTAAAACAACCGATAAGATACACTGAAAAACTTCAATATTTAAGATTGAAAGTATATCCTTTCATCCCATTAGTCAGTACTTGTGCTGGCCGGGTCGGAGTAAGGCAATATGTCAAAGATTTAAGGCTGGAAAACATATTGATTCCTATTTATGGTATCTATGATACATTTGAAGAAATTGACTTTGAAAAACTTCCAAATCAATTCGTGATGAAATGTTCTCATGCTTGTGCCTTTAATTATATTTGTTTAGATAAAAAATCAATAGATTATAAACAATTAAAAAAGAAATTTAATCGTTGGTTAAAAACAAATTATGGCAAAAAAACTGTCGAATTGCATTATAGTAAAATAAAACCGCAGATAATAATTGAAAAATATCTAGGCAAGTTCCCAACTGAATATAAAATTCATGTATTTAACGGTAAAGCAAAATATATGTATGTTGTCACTGGTCGAGGAAGCGACATTAGGTACAACAATTATTACATAGATTGGACTCCGTTTGATGGCGCTCAATTTAATGGCTGGACAAAAACGGAAAAAGAATTGATTCCTCCTTCAAATTGGAACCAACAAATTGATATTGCTCAACGTTTAGCAAAACCTTTTCCTTTTGTAAGGATTGATTTATATTCTATCGATGGAAAAATTTATTTTTCAGAAATGACTTTTACACCTGCAAAGGGTACATTGATTTTTGACGATGATCAAGCTGATTTTGAAATAGGCAAATGGCTAGATATAAACGATTATATTAACGCCAAGTAGAATTTGGGAACAAAACTTCATAAAGCAAAACAGCATAACTTAAATCTTGCTGTGGGTATTGATTGAATATCTCATCATTAATAAGTTCATAATCAACTGAAAATCCGCAGCATCTTGTTAAATCTAATTCTGGCATCATTTTTAAATTTAATGCATAAAAAACATATGGCCCGCTAGGCATATTGCTATTCATTTCAATGCCATTTGTCAACATATTTTCAATCACGTGTGATGTAGAGATTTTATTATATTTTCCATTATCTTTTACATAAAAATGAACATTTAATTTAATTGAGGAAAGATGTGGCGTATGCAAAGGAATTTGATCATTGGGATCGTTGACCACCACTTTAAAATTGATGGCAAAGTAATCATATGTCACAATTTCTTTATCAAACATGACCCCGAATCCTCGCTCATCTAATTGAACCCTAACAAGTTCATATTTTGCATTGCAAAACATTTGACCATCAAATAATTTAGAAATATATCCATATTTGAAAATGTCATCAATGGAATTCATCTTTTTTGTTGGACCATACCCAACACCAATATATTTTTCGTCCTTGCTATCGGTACTATAGTCCAAATTAAGCATATCTAAATCAAACATTTTATTTGTTGCTTCTTGATATGTAGTAGCAATTTGATTTTCATCTAACAAAACCGTTTTTTCGCTTTGAATAGAGTTATTAGCGTTGTCCGGATTAATCGAATCAGGATAAATACGATAATAATTTTCATTAAATACTGGACTGTTATATCCGTCTGCTTCGTATAATTCTTTTAAATCTAAACCGCAAGATGAAACGCTAGTTAGCACAGCTAAAATAGCTAGGCTTTTAAAAATATTTGTCCTAACCATTAACATTTTCCTCCACTATTTCATTTTGTTTATCACTAATATCGTTTTGTACTGATTTGAAATTAACAAAACAAATTCTCCCAACCAAAAACAAGACAATTAAAAACATGGCGTTTTGTTGAAGCGGAATTAAATTAGAAAAATGTTGATAAGGTTGAGTTGATAATCCAAACAAACCGAAAACGAAAAATATCAAAACAAAACTTACAACGCAATGTCTTGTTAAAATATCATCGTGTTCCGAATTAAAATACTTAATCGCTTGTTTAAAAACAAAAACAACAAAAACAATTAAGCATACAGCTGCAAAAAATCCATTATATAAAATAGTATCAAAAAGCCAACTATTTGCTGGCAAACTACTTGTTAAAGGATTGTTGCTGACACCAATTTGACTAATCGCATAATTAAAGCCAAATAAATTTAAACCATTTAAACAGCCATTTAAAGTTTGAATTATTGGTGCAGATATTCGATTGGCATTAAATAATTTATTTAAAATAGCATTAGAAGAAATTAAATTTCTCAATCCTTGCGTTGCCTCCCAAGAACTTTGGGCATTTAAAAAGAAGATGATAAAACCAACCCCAATAACGCTAACCACACAATAAAAAATAGGCATTAATATTTTTCTTTTCTTAGGAATAAACAAGATAAATAATAGCGACAATATTACTAAAATATCTAATAGAATCGTCAATTTATTCATCGTGAAAATCATGCTTAAAAAACCTATTAAGGCATATAGGCAATAAATGATAAATTTTTTTGTTTCTTTTTTATATGAAATAAATTTTAAACCAACAATAGAGGTAAACAATAAATTGGCAAATAATTGAAAATATTCGATTTTAATATCGGCAAAGCTAAATCCAACTAGCATTTTAACACTTTCACCGATTAGCACTCTTTCCCCTTCGTAATAATAATATTTGCCTGCATAAATTAATGGATAAAACGGAACATATCGAATCATTGTATAAATTAAAGAGATTGAAACTAAAATAGCAATGCCACCATAAATAACCAACATGGCAGCCGATAATTTAAATCCTTCAATTGTTTGGCTCAAAAAACCAAGGGTTAAAAATAATAATAAAGAAAAACAAACTAAAAAATTAGTTAATAGTGAATTATTTATAAGATTGAAGCGAGAAAATCCACTCAAAATAGCAAAAATGATAAAGGGAATCAAAAACAATAAATAGCGCATCCAATCTAATTCTTTAATCTTTGAAAAATTTAAAATTAAAACAAATAAAAACGCCAAAATACCAAACAAGAAATAAATGAGCAAAGAATTTCCTAAAGTAAAAGAAACAAAAGCCAAGACTTCAAGTATAAAAAACGATAATATCTCACTATAATCTTTTAATTTCTGAAACATATATTTAAACTCCTATAAAAAAGTATAAATACTATAATTATATTAATTAAATGAAGCAATTTTTAAAAGCACAAAAAAAATATAGCAAAACTATAATTATTAATAATATCTTTGAAATTTATAAAGTGATTTCTAAAATTTGATTGTTTTCATCAATATCTTCGTCTTGATCATCTAACAAGGCATCTAAAATTTGAATTTGTTCTTCTTCATCAATAATGATATCGTTTGGATTCATAAAAACACCGCCTCGCTAAAAAATAAAATTTACATACCGTATTATTCGGTTAAATTTCATTAAACATAATTTATCATAAGTTATGTTTATTATTAATAAAAAAACATCATTATTTAAACAGTGTCATATATTTATAAAAAAAATAAGCATGAGCGCACAACAAAACTTTGTATCTTTAAAATTATGAAAAAATCAATTAATATATTTTTATGGCTAAACAAGAAAAAAACCTTAAAGAAATATTAGCGTCAAACCTAGTATTTTTTAGAAAAAACGCTAAATTAACACAATTAGATATTGCTGAAAAATTCAATTATTCTGACAAAGCTATATCAAAGTGGGAGCGAGGAGAATGCGCCCCTGATATTTTTGTTTTAAAAGCTCTTGCTGATTTTTATGGAGTCAGTTTAACTGATTTTTTTAAAGATAAACCAAAAGCAAATAAATTGCCTAATAAAAATTTAAAACATATAATCATCACCGCATTATCTGCCACATTAGTTTTTTTAGTAGCAACCGTGTTTTATGTTTTATTTACCTTCATTTTTACAGCTACTTCAATCGATCCTAAATATACCTGGTTAGCTTATATTGTCGCTATTCCAGCCAGCCTTATTGTTTGCATCGTTTTTTCATCATTATGGGGAAACAAATTACTGACGGCAATCGCTATTTCATGTTTAGTTTGGAGCGCGACATTAGCTGTTTATCTGCCTATTGAATTAATGACACCTTTCCCAAATTTAGGATTGTTGTGGATAATTCCTGTTCCATTGCAACTAATGACCATATTATGGTTTTTATTAAAGAGTCAATTTAAGTTTTTTAAAAAAAATAAAAATAACGATGAACATTAAAAAAGATGCACGATGTGCATCTTTTAATTAATTTTGCATTATTTATTCTTGTCCGCCATCATTAAAATATAAAATGCCTATCGTTCGGTCACCACAATGAGAAGTAATTGTCGCTCCAGCTGTGCATCTTATTATCTTTTTAAATCCGGCTTTACGGCACATTTCTTCGGCTAAATCATAAATTTCTTTATCATAATTTGTAGCGGTAACAAAGCATATTGATTTGTCCATATTGTTGAACAATTCAAGTGTGTCTTCACAATATTTCTTTACGACAATATTGTCTTTGCCTCGATATTTTCTGCCCGGAATCATTCCGCCATCAACAACTAAAATTTGGGGCCTAATTCCTAAAATTTTAGCGCCAATATGAGCCAAAGCCGAACAACGTCCACCTTTATATAAATAATCAAGTTTTGCTAAAACAAAACTAGCTTGAACATGTGGAACACGGCGTTCAACTTTTCGGACAATCTCATCTAAATTTAATTGATTGGCATCCACTAATTGGCGAGCATAAATAGCCAATAATGCAATGCCACTAGATAAACTTCTAGAATCAATAACTCTGACATTGTCAAAATCTTGCGAAGCTAAAAAAGCGTTTTGATATGTACTGGAAATTTTTGATGATAGACAAATATGAATGATTGCATCATATCCGCTACTTAATAATTTTTTAAAATATTCGGTATATTGATATTGATTAATTGCACTTGTTCTTGGCAACTGATTAGTTTTATCAACGTAATCAAAAATTTCTTGGGGTGTAATATCCCCATCAGCGGCACATCTATCGCCTAATGTTACCAAAAATGGAATGGTGTGGATATTAAACTCATTAAGTTGTTCCTTACTTAAATCAATAGTGGATTCAGCACTGACAGCAATTTTCATTTTTATTCTCCTTGTGTTTGATAATAATATTTAACATTCATATAAAATAAAATGCACTATACTGTTAGTAGATAAACAAAAAAAGCAACTCTACTTTCAAGAGTTATTTAAAAATATTGGAAATTTGCTGCTTTTTTATTTTAATTTAACAAAAAATGTTTAGGCGCATGCTAAACATTATTTATTTGATTTGGTGGAGTAGGCGGAAATCGAATCCGCGTCCAGAGATAGACCCTCAAAGACTTCTACAGTTTAGATGAATTTGAGAATTTAGCACTTGAATTACAATATCATCTAACATCAAATGCGAGGCTATAAAGTTTTCGTCTTTGCTATCTAGCCTTAACAAAGCTTATCTTCTTGGTATGACGTCTTCTTGAAGCGTGAGAAGAGAAAACCTTCAAGGACGATGCTCCTATTCGAGCCTATTAACGCGATCTATTGGTTAAATTAGGCGAGAGCATAACTGACTCTTTGATTGCCAGTTATTATTTTTTTAGTGATAACGTCACTGCTCGACTGCATTCTATGTCAGCCAATATCTCTGTCGAAACCAAGACTACCCCAGATTCTACCTCATTTGAGGTATACTAATATTATCAAATATTATATAAAATGTAAATTACACTTTTTTTGCTTGAAACATTCAAATGACGGAGTAAAATAACAATGCTATGAATACAATTATGCATTTTTTCTCATCCATTACTAATTCAAGCGAACCTTACATGATTCTATTGCCGTTGGGGCTAATAATAATTTTTGCTAAAGTATTATCTATATTTTGCAAAAAAATTGGTATGCCTCAAGTAATTGGTTTTTTGATTTCTGGCATTGCATTAGGAGCTATTACTCTTATTCCAAATCAAACCATTTTCACCGATTCTACTACTGCTGGCATCGATTTTATCGCCAAAATAGGTGTCATTTTAATCATGTTTTCAGCAGGAATGGAAACCGATTTGCAAAAAATAAAGTCTTCAGGAATTGCCAGTTTGATAGTTACTTCTTTAGGCGTATTAGTACCTTTAGGAATGGGGGCAGGATTAGCTTTTTTAATCTTCCCAAATAATAATCCATGGACAAATATTTTTTATGGGGTTTTATTAACTGCTACATCCATTTCAATTACCGTATCAGTTTTAAAAGAATTAGGCAAATTAGATTCAAAAGTTGGGGTCATTATTGAAAGCGCGGCTATTTTGGATGATATTATAGGCATTATTTTATTGTCGGTTGTTTTATCATTGGGTGCCACCAATACTAGCGGAGGAAACGTCCCATTCATCGGAACAAGCGGAAACTCTAATTTAGATATTCTATATGTCGTTTTGTTCATGATAGGTTTCTTTGCAATGTGCGCTTTGCTTTGGTGGCCAATTAATAAATTGTTTTCATGGTTAAATAATAAATGGCCTCGCCACCGCCGCATCCCTATTTTTGGTTTTGGTCTAGCTTTTATTTTAGCTTATGTGGCCGAAAGTATATTTGGTGTTGCTGATATTACTGGTGCATTTATGGCAGGATTAATGATTTCGAAAACTAAATCCAAAGAATATATTGATTATAAGACTGATGGGGAAACTAGTTTATTATTTTCACCAGTATTTTTTGCAAGTATCGGATTAATGCTATGGGATTTAAATGGCATAACAAGTAACTTTATATTGTTTGGAATTTTGTTTGTAATTGTTGGATTGTTATCAAAAGTAATTGGTGCTGGAATTGGTGGGCTAATTACCAAAAATAATTTAAAAGATTCAACAATTATTGGTGTTGGTATGATGGTTAGAGCAGAGGTTGTCATCGTATGCGCTACAAAAGGTATCGAAGGTGAACTATTAGATGATTCAATCATGCCATTTGTTATCATATTAATCATTGCTTCATCATTAATAGCGCCTATTTTATTAAAACTACTTTATAGGCACAAAAAAGATGACAACAATCAAAATAATCAAATGAATGATAAAGAAAATATATAATTCTATTTGTAAAATAGATGATTTTCTCATAAAATAAGAAATTGCTATGAAAAAACAAAGAAAAAAGATGTCCCCTGAGACAAAAGAAAACTTAAAAAATATCTTCGGGAGTTTATACTCCAATCAACGCGCTATAAATGGCGCTCGTCATAACCCATGGTGGGTCGCTTTAATATTTTTTGTATTAGCGATTTGCTTGCCTGTTATTCCAATTGTAACAAATGGAATGAGTCAATACGGATCAAGTTTATTATCTAGCAATAATTATGGATTCGATATTACTGGTACTGCCTTTGCAATGAATTTGGTGGAAAACGATATTGACTTAGTCATCAATGCTAATCATCAATTAATTGATGAAAATGGTTCGTGGAAAGAAAAATATGGATATGGTAATGAAACAGTCCAATATGCATATGTAAACAAATTAACTAATCAATATGATTTGTTGGTTTACTACACTCATGAAACCGGATCTGATTTTAATAAATTTCAAGAGACAATTGGCAATAATCGATATGAAGTAGGAACCACTAATAAATATGTTGATAGTGTCCAACCTTCTAGTAGTTCTTCAAGTGAAGATGCTCCAAGCGCAACGCCTTATACACCTTCATTCATTTTGATGAATCAAAATTATATTGTCGTTAACTTCTTTCAACCAAATTCGACAACATCAATAGCGTCAACTGCTGGTGATTTTTTAACTATGAAAGAAGGCACTTCTATTGCTTCTTTTGCTATTACAGGTGGTTTTAATGATAAGGTATTGTCAACCGATTATAACGATTATTTGAGCGATCCAAATTACACAAAATCGGTTTTAAATAACTGGAAAACATTTTTAGATGAAACATTCATCACAACAAGAAACACTTCAACTATTTATACTTCTTTGTTAGCCTTAGGTATTTATTTTGCCTTATCAATTTTCATGGGGTTAATGATTTTCTTATTAACTCGTGGCAAAAAGAATGTGTTCCGTGTTTTAAAGTTTATGGAATGTCAAAAAATCAATGCATGGGCTTCATTCACACCTGGTTTATTAGGAATGATAATCGGATTTATTTTCCCACAAGGAGCATTAATGTTCTTTATTATTTTACTAGGCGTTAGAATTATGTGGTTGACGATGCGACAATTAAAACCACAAATCCGCTAATCGCCATAATCTGATCCTCTAGATTTATCTTCAACATAAATTTTTAAAGAATCAGTTATATCTTCTATTTCTAAAAAAATAAAATCATCGACTTCTGTTTGAGGATATTCAAATGTCCCAACAAAAACGACTCGATGATTTTTTTTAACTCTTTTTTCCATCTCGTCTAAAATTGCATTTTCATATTGAGGATATATATCTAAAAGATTTCTTAATTTAGTATAAAAAATAGGTTCAATATAAAATTGATCTCCGTTATCGTATTCAAATAAATAGCAAAATGGATTGTTGTTATCTTTAAGTTGTTTTAAATGCGACCAAAATTTAATTTTCATTTGTGATACACCTCGTTATGATTAATTTTAAATGCGCGATAAATTTGTTCTAAAACAATTAATCTAGCCATTTGGTGAGTGAATGTCAAATTAGATAATCCTATCGCTAAATTTGCGCGTTTTTTAACATTGTCACTTAAGCCATAAGAACCGCCGATAACAAATCCTATTTTTGAACCAAACAAATCTATCTTAGCTTGTAAAATCTTTGCAAATTCAACACTATTTGGCTGATATGATACTAAATCAAAAATAATTACGTATTGCATTTTTTCAACTTTTTTTAATATTTTTTCGCCTTCAATTTCAACTGCTTTTTTGATTTCTGACTCATTTGGTTTATCTGGCAATGATTCATCATTTATTTCCTCTATATTTATTGTTGCGTAACTAGATAATCTTTTAATGAATTCTTGTATCATAGCGTTTAAATTAATATCTTTGATTTTTCCAACTACAAATAAATTAATTTTCATATTGACCTCCAATAGTGCTTTGATATTGCCAAGCAGTAACAATATTAAATTTATCAAAATCAATATGGTAGTAATCAAAAATTGTTTTCCAAGATTTAATCGCAACTTGTGGTTGATTGCATTCTTCGCTTAAATGGGCTAATACAATTTGCTTGCATTGTTCGTTAATTATATTGCAAGCATAAATAGCTGCATCTTCATTGCACAGATGACCTAAGTCACTTAAAATGCGTCTTTTTAAGTCCATTGAACGGTTCGATTTCATTAACATAGATACATCATGATTAGATTCAATAATTAAATATGTAGGATGCTTAATCAAATTTAGAGTTGATTCAGGAATATATCCAGTATCAGTAATATAAACCAATTTCTCTTGTAAGGACTCAACTATAAATCCACATGGATTAATAGCATCATGCGATGTTAAAACTGGTGTAATTGTAATATCTTTTATTTGAATTGGTGTATTTAGTTTTAATTCGTGATAAATACCCTTCAATGTTCCTTTTAAAGCATATAATTTCTTGTTTTTTAAATATTGAACACCTTTGATATGATCGCTATGATCATGAGTAAAAAAACATGCATCAATATCATCTAAGGTTTGATTAATTTTTTTTAATCCTTGAGTTAATGTTGTTAAAGAAACACCCATATCAATTAAGATGAGGGTGTTTTTTTCTTTAATTAAAGTTGCGTTGCCTTTTGAACCAGAAGCGATGATATTAAAATACATTAATCTGGATCACTTTCCTCTACTATTGCTTTCATTTGATCAATCCACGCTTGGCTTGGCGAATCGAATCGACCATATTCTTTATAAAAAAACAATGGCACTTTACCGACTTGACCATTTCGGTTTTTAGCAATATTAACTTCAACATAAGAAGCAGAACCAGGAATAGATTCTCCTAATTCTTTTTCTTTTTGTGCTTTAGCCAATTCGAATTGTTCAGCTTTAGTTAATTGACCTGGTTTTTTATTAGCAGCAGAAATCTTTTTTTGTTCATTATAATAATCTTCGCGATACAAAAGCATGACGACATCGGCATCTTGTTCAATTGCGCCTGAATCTCTTAAATCAGATAACATTGGTTTTTTAACATCGCGTTTTTCAACATCTCTAGATAACTGTGACACAACAACGACAGGTATTTGTAACTCTTTAGCCATTTCTTTAATAGCTAAAGAAATTTTTCTTACTTCTTCTGTTCGTGAATCAGCGCTTCTACTGACAGATTTTCCACCTAATTGAACTAAACCAAGATAATCGATAACTACTAACCCTAAATTAGGGTGAGCCGCTTGCAATTTTCTAGTTTTAGCTACAATATCAAGCATTTTAATAGAGCTAGATTCATCGATAAATATTTTAGCGTTGCTCACTTCTTTAATAGCAGCAGCAACTTTGGCACGATCAGTACCTTTAAAACGACCAATGTTAATGTCTTTTAAAGAAACACAACTAACCGAAGCAATTATTCTTCTTACCAAAGATTCAGATGTCATTTCCAATGAAAAAATAGCGACAGGCACATCAGATTTTGTGGCGACATGATATGCAAAATTTAATGCTAACGCTGTTTTGCCAACAGATGGTCTGGCTGCAATAACGGTCATCTCGCCTTTTTGGAAGCCTTGTGTTAATTTATTAATGCCAGGATACCCAGTATTTAATCCAATTACCTCGCTTTGATCATATGGCAACTCTTTTTGAGCGTTTAATTTGGATTCGATAACATTAGTTACTTCTTCCATTGAAGCAAAACTGGAAATGTGACGTCTAGCAATAGAATCTTTAAATTTACCTTCACTAGACAAAATGAAATCATTTAAATCATCAATTTTTTCTTCGCGATATTCTCTATCTATTTCTCTAATCGTCAATAACATTTTCCTTAAAACAGATTGATCGACAATAATATCAATATAAAATTGCAAATTAGCAAAAGATAAAACAGCATCTAGCAATTCTTTTAAATAATCGACGCCACCCACTTCTTGAGCAACTTTAAGATTGTCTAATTCTTCAAACACCGTCATGGCATCCACTGCGCTTTTTTTAGCCATTAAATTAGCAATAGCAATATAAATTTTTTGATGTTTTAAACTATAAAAATCTTCTTGCTGCAAAGAAGACATAACGTTGTATAAAGCTTCTTGGCTCATCATCGCCGAACCTAAAACAGCTTTCTCGGCTTCAATAGAACATGGCAAATCTTGATAACTTTTGCTTTGATTTTTAGCCATTTTATTTTTCCTCACTGACATGAACTTTTATTTCTGCAATAACACCTTTATAAAGTTCATTTTTTAAAATCACAACGCCCAAACAATCGATGGTAGTTTTATCAACAAATTTGCGTTTATCAATATCGTATCCATACTTAGATTTTAATAATTCACAAACTTGTTTAATGGAAATAGTGCCAAACATCTTTCCGTCTTTTCCAGTTTTAGCTTTAAATTCTAATGTTATATCCGCTAATTTAACTTTAAGTTCTTCGGCTTGTTTTTTTAATTGTGCTTCGTGAGCTTCTCGGTCGGCTTTTTGCTGGTCTAAAATTTGTGAACTTTTATCAGTGTACATAACCGCTAATTTCCTAGGAAATAAATAATTAGAAGCATATCCAGTGCTAACATCAACAATTTGGTCTTTTTTACCTACATTTTTTACATCTTTAAGCATGATAACTTTCATATTATTTATCCTCCTTGTTTCTTTTTTCGGTTCTGGCTTCGTTTAATGAAGTAGCTAAAACCGCTTTAAGCGTATCCTCAACGGTTGAAAAATCAGTAGTTTGGAATAAGACAGCTGCTGCTGCAAAATGTCCACCGCCACCCATTTTTTCAGCCAACAATTGAACATTGATGGTCGAATCGCTTCGGCATGACATTTTAATGGTTTTATTACTAGTTTTGCCAACGACAAAAGCGGCATTGATTGATTTAATTTGAAGAAGTTCATTAGCTGCTTTTGCTAAAGTAGCATCATCAAAAATAATATCGGTTGGAGCAATAGCATAAACTACACCTGGAACTGGTGTTGAAATATTAGAAATAATTTTGTTGACCATCATGTGCTCTTCATAATCATCTTTTAACAATTCATCGGCCTTAGCGTTGTCAGCACCAAATTCTTTTAAAAATGTACAAGCTTCAAAAGTTCTAATACCAACATTTTTGGCTTTGAAGAAATGTGAGTCCAAAAAGATACCTGATAACATGATAGTCGCATACAAAGAAGGCAAATTAATTTTAGGAGATATGGAAGCAAAATGAATAAATTCAGCAATAATTTCACATGTTGAGGAAGCTGATGGATCAATGTGGTCAAAAACAGTATCTTCTATGTAGTTTTCGCTACGACGATGATGGTCAATAATAACAATCTTATTTGCTTTTTCGATGATATTAGGCGCCATAACCATCAATGGAGAGTGAACATCAACAACAACTATTAATGTGTTTGAACCAACTTTATTTTCGGCATCTTTAATAGATACTATTAATTTTTCTAATTCGTCTTTTGAAAAGTTTGATGTAATGGCCGATCTAGTTTTATATTCTGTTTCTTTAAAATCTAAAGCAATTAATGAAGGCTTTTCTAAACGATCGCAGATTGCTTTAATGCCCAAGCAAGCTCCAAAAGCATCCATGTCGGCCATTTTATGACCCATAATAATGACATTATTAGATTGTTTAATTAAAGACATTAACGAGTCAGCTAAAAAACGTATTTTGACACGATTTCGTTTTTCTTGGGCTTCTGTTTTTCCACCAATAAATTCCATCTCGCTGCCATATTTCATTAAAACCACTTGGTCGCCACCACGCGAAACAGCAATTTGCATCGCGCTTTCTGCCAATTCAGATAATTTGACAACATCGGGAAAATTGTGAGCAATACCAATTGATAAAGTTAAAGGAACATCTTCGTCTTTTTCAATATCGCGAACTTTATTGACCAAAGAAAAACCATCTTCTTTCATTTTTTCTAACGTTTTATAATTGGTCAAAATAAAATAGGTGTCGTTTCGATAACGTCTTAAAAGAATACCAAAATCTTTAGCATAAGCTAGCATAGCACTTTTTACTTTTGTAATTGAATCATTAAAATCTTCTTCAGTCCCAACCACATCAGCGTAATTATCAATAGCTAACAAGCCAACCACTGGGGCTTGATCTCTTGAATAGGCGATTGAACCTTCTAAGTCAGTTACATCTTTAAAAATAAATAATCCAGCTTCTGATAATAATTTAACATCATAAGTTCTATTATTTTCTTGAATTTTAACAACTTTCCCATCCAAATTATCGTTTAACTGATTGAGTTCTGGTTTCCACTTGTATATATCTAAGTCAATAATATTAATATTTCTATCTTTAAATAAGTCGTTGGTCCAAATGACGATATTTTGTTCATTAATTACCGCTAAACCAAGCATTGCAAAATTATAAGCGGCTTGAATATCGCTACCTAAAACTTCTGCTGCTTTTAAATCTGTTTTTTGCCTTAAAAACGATAAATAAATAACGCTCCCCCAGACAAACAAACAATCAAAAAATACTAAAATAGCTGATCCAATAATAATATACTCGTCGTTAATAATATTTCTTAAATTAAAAACATTAGCAAAATATAAAACACAAAAAGCTACTAAAATTAAAAGTTCAATAAGTATTAAGATGAAAGCGAATATTCTAATGCGATGTATTGTTTTTCCCATAATTCCTCGTTTGCTTAAATAATTATAAATGATTTAGTCATTTATTAAAACATTTATATAAACAATGATAACTAATCAAAAATTTTATTTACATTTTTTCTACAAAAATTATATAACAAAAAAAGGTCTCAATGAGACCTTATTTTTTAATATCTATTTTTTAGTCTGCAACGTATGGTAATAATGCCATATAACGAGCATTTTTAATCGCACGAGCTAACTCTCTTTGATGTTTAGCACATGTGCCAGTCGTACGACGTGGAGAAATTTTGCCATTTGGAGCAATAAACATTTTTAACATTTCGACATCTTTATAATCGATATGTTTAATGTTATTTTTCTTAAAATAACAAAATTTTTTATGTGGTCTAACTTTTTTAAAAGCCATATCAATAAGTTTCCTTTCTAAAATGGTAAATCATCATCAGGAATATCAATGCTGTCTAAATTTTTAGAATCATCGACGCTATCTTGTGAAATATCAAATTCTGAAGATGATTGATTTTGGACTGCTGATTCATCTTTAGGTTCTAAGAATTGAACAGAGTCACAAATAATTTCTATTACTGACGCTTTCGTGCCATCTTTGCGATCGTATTTTCTTTGACTTAAACGTCCATCAACACCGACAAGCATGCCTTTGCGAGCATATTTGCTGACATTGTCAGCAGATTGTCCCCAAACGACGCAAGGAATAAACGATGTTGTTTTGTTTCCATTAGCGTCTTTTCCCCAATTATCGATAGCAATTGTAAAAGAACTAACTGAATTGCCAGATGTAACTTTTCTTAATTCTGGATCTCTGACTAAACGACCCACTAAAATAACACGATTAATCATTTGTTTTCTCCTTAAAATTATTGTTCGTCAACGAGAATTAAATGACGTAACACATTGCGGTTGATTTTTACTAAACGATCGAACTCTTTTAAAGCGACGTTTTCCGCATTAACTTTTAAGATGACATAGTAACCTTTAACCTCGTCATCGATAGGATAAGCTAAATCTCTTAATCCCATCTTTTCGTCAACGCTAACAATTTCAGCACCATTATCGGTGAGAATAGAATTGACTTTAGCGAGAGCTTCATTGCGAGCGGTTTCATCTAAGTCTGCTCTTAAAATGTACATGATTTCGTATTTTTTCATCCGTACACCTCCCTTTGGTCTTCTGGCTATTATCAAATATATAATAGCAGAGAGTAAACGTGTTGATATACACGCATAATGTATTATACATAAGTATATATCATTAGTAAAGTTGAAATTTTTCTCGTTTCCTTACAATATTTATAGGTTTTAAAAAGCAAAAAAGTCGAAAAGAAAACCTCTATTTCTAGAGGTGTTATCATTATTTTTTATTGTCTCTCATCGTCGGGAATAAAATTACTTCTCGAATAGAATCTTGACCAGTTATTAGCATGACTAAGCGATCAATACCAATTCCCATGCCGCCTGCTGGAGGCATGCCGTATTCTAAAGCATTTAAGAAGTCATAATCCATCTCATTTGCTTCGTCATCGCCCAATTCTTTAGCTTTTAATTGAGCGATAAATCTTTCTTTTTGATCGATGGGGTTATTTAATTCTGTATACGCATTTGCAAGTTCTTTGCCATTGACAAATAATTCAAATCTTTCGGTAAATCTTGGATCTTTTCCTTTTTTTGTCAACGGAGAAACTTCAATGGGATAAGAATAAACAAAAGTTGGTTGAATGAGTGTTTCTTCACAATATGTTTCAAAAAATTCATTGACGATATAGCCAAAACTATTTTTGAATTTATCTAATTTAATGTGATGTTGGTCCGCTAAGGCTTTTGCTTCTTCATAACTCATTTGTTTAGAAAAATCAATACCAGTTTTTTCCTTAATTAAATCCACCATTGATACCCATCTAAATGGTTTGCCATAATCAATGGTATTGCCTTTATATTCAATCTTGGTTGTGCCACGAACGCGTTTAGCAATGTTTCTAATCATTTTTTCAGCAATGTGCCTCATTGATTGCAAATCGCCGTAAGCTTCATAAAGTTCAATAGTGGTGAATTCTGGATTATGAGTTGTGTCCATACCCTCGTTTCTAAATAAACGACCTATCTCATATACTCTTTCCATGCCGCCAACGAGTAATTTTTTCAATGGTAATTCAGTAGCAATACGTAAATAAAAATCTTTATCTAAAGTATTATGATGTGTAACAAATGGTCGAGCATTTGCTCCACCTAAGATAGGAGATAATACTGATGTTTCGACTTCAACATACCCTTGATTGTCTAAGAAATTTTGAATACAACGGATAATTTTAGGTCTCATAAACGCAACATTTTTAGCGTCTTCATTCATAATTAAATCAACATAGCGATGACGATATCTTTCCTCGACATCCGTTAAACCATGGAATTTTTCTGGAAGCGGTTTTAGCGACTTACTTAAATGCGTAAATTTTAAGGTTTTAACTGTAATTTCGCCTGTTCTAGTCGTCATTACTTCACCATTAATACCGACAATATCGCCAATGTCGGCGAGTTTAAAAACATCATATGTCTTAACGCCAACATCGTTAATTCCAATGTAACATTGCATTTTTCCTGTCTTGTCTTGAATGTTGATAAACGAGGCTTTGCCCATGCGTCTAATTGCCATAATTCGGCCAGCAATAGCTACTTTTAAATGCATGCGTTTAATACCTAGAGGAGTTTTTTTGGCACATAATTTTTTAATATCTTCAGCATGATGGCTCACTTTAAATGAATGTCCAAATGGATCAACTCCATTTTGTTCATATTTTTCTAATTTTGCTCTTCTTGCTAACTCTTGATCGTTTAAGATTTGATTTTCGTCCATAATTTTCTCCTTTGCGTTAACTATTTAATTATAACTAATTAATTTGAAAATAATATCTAAATTGTTAGTTCTTGATAATTTTTTAACAATTCGACAAGTTCTTGATAAGTTGTAATTTTACTAGCAATTGCCACCCGCAATTGTTTGGAATTATTAAATCCTGCAAAAAAACGCGGTCCAATACTTCTAAATATACGCATTGCCACCTCTTCGCCTTTGTCATCACACATCATTTTAGCCAATTGCAAGCAATATTGCTTTTGTTCATCTAACGTTGCATCTTTTAATCTAGTTCCATCTTGATAAAATCTATCTATTTGACGGCATAGCGTCGGATTGCCGATTCCTCCTCTTGCAATCATTACGGCGCTAGCTTTACTAGTTTCAATAGCGTGTATGGCATCATCTAAAGTATAGATGTCACCACTTACAATTAAGGGTACTTTCATCTTTTGACCAAGATCTTTGATGATGCTATAATCTGCCTTCCCTGAATACAATTGTTTTTTAGTTCTAACATGTAAAGCAATCATTGACACACCAGCATCTTGCAATGCATTGATAACCTCGAAAAAATTAATGTGTTTTTCATCAATTCCTAAACGAATTTTAGCGGTGATTGGCCAAGGACTGGCATGACAGATTTTTTCCATCATATCTTTTAAGTATTTTACATCTTTTAACAAAGCAGATCCTGAACCTGCTTTGGTTACTTTATCAACGGGGCATCCTAAATTAATATCGATAAAATCGCACTGACATCCGCTTTGTTTAACTATCTCAATTGCTTTAATAATCGTATCTGCATTATTTCCAAATAATTGAACGCCGAAAGGATGCTCGTTAACATCGGTTTTTAAATATGATAATGTCATTTTATTTTCATAAATTAATCCACAATCAGAAACCATTTCCGAATAAAACAAACCAACATTAAATTGGGACATAAATTTTCGATATGAATAAAAAGTCACACCCGCCATTGGAGCAAGCACAACTTTGTTTTTGACTTCTATGTTTGCAAATTTCCACATTGTCTTTGTTGTCCTTTTAAAAAAGGAAGGACGAGCCTTCCTTAAATAATTTATTTTTCAACTTTTGGTTGTTCATCAGTTTCCGGCTGCTTAACATCTTCATTAGTTTTCGCAGCTGGTTGCTCTTGATTTTCGACAACCGGTTTTACTTTTGAAGGCAACTTGCGATCTTTTAATAAGATGTCAATTTCTTCAGCAGTAATAGTTTCTTTATCAAGCAACGTCTCAGCAATCAAGATAACATCATCTCGATGTTTTTCTAAAATCTCACGTGCTTTAGAATGGGCGTTTTCAATGATGTTACGAATTTCTTTATCAATTTCAACCGCAACTTGCGAAGAGAAATTTCTTTGACTTGAAGTGTAATCTCTTCCAAGGAAGACGCTTCCAGTATCACGTTCATATTGAATTGGCCCTAATTTAGACATACCCAATTCTGTGACCATCATACGCGCTATTCTTGTTGCAACTTCAATATCATTTTGAGCGCCAGTTGAAATATCATCAAAGAATATTTCTTCTGAAGTTCTTCCACCTAAATATCCAACAATTCGCGCTTCTAATTCTTTTTTAGTTAACAAGAATCGATCGTCTTCAGGAGTCATTAATACATGACCTCCAGTGTTTCCACGAGGAATAATGGTAATTTTTTGTACTTTATCTGAATGAGGTAAAAATAATCCGATAACAGCATGTCCAGCTTCATGATAAGCGATTGCTTTTCTTTCATGAGCGTTTAAAGAACGAGAAGATTTAGCAGGACCAGAAATACGACGATCAATTGCTTCATCAATATCATCAACAGTAATATATTCTTCGTTTCGACGCACAGCTAAAATCGCAGCCTCATTTAAGACATTTTCTAAATCAGCTCCACTAAAACCAACTGTTCTTTTGGCAAGAGCATCAAAATCTACATCTGGTGCTAAATGTTTGTTTCTAGCATGAACTTTTAAAATATCAGCGCGGCCTTGTCGATCTGGCAAAGACACGGTAATACGTCTATCAAAACGTCCAGCACGCAATAAAGCCGGATCCAATACATCGTCTCTATTAGTTGCTGCGATGACAATTATTCCAGAATTATCAGAGAACCCATCCATTTCCACTAATAATTGGTTTAATGTTTGTTCTCTTTCGTCGTTTCCGCCGCCTAATCCAGCTCCTCTTTGACGACCAACAGCATCAATTTCATCAATAAAAATTAAGCACGGAGCATTTTCTTTTGCCACTTTAAACATATCTCTAACACGTCCAGCACCGACACCGACAAACATCTCAACAAAGTCAGAACCAGAAATTGAATAAAATGGTACGCCAGCTTCGCCGGCCACAGCTTTAGCTAATAATGTTTTTCCACATCCTGGTGGCCCCACCAATAAAACGCCTTTAGGTAATTTAGCGCCAAATTTAGAGAATTTTTTTGGTTCTTTTAAATAAGCGACCAATTCTTGCATTTCCAATTTTTCTTCATCGGCACCAGCTACATCAGAAAATCTAACTTTTGATGCATTTTCTCTTCTTGCCCGCGAGCGATTGAATTCCAACGCTTTGCTATTAGCACCACCCACACTTTTAGAAAATACTGAAAACAAGATAATAACAATAACGATTGATACAACACCAAGAATGATAGTTGGACCCCACGCATCCCAAAATGTTTGAATATATGGATTGGTGTATGAGATTTTGGCAACATGTTCATTAGTTATTAAGTCTAAAGAAGTCGGTCCAATATTGATTTCTGTTTGAGTGGAATCACCATCTAAAATATAAACATAATCATATTGAGCAAACCATTGCTCAGAAAGAAGGGTCATCTTGAAGTTTTGATTTTTCCCGCCATTAGCATTTGATGGTTCGTATGTTTTATAAGTACCCTCAATTTCAATAGTGGAATTGTTATAATCGGTTATCACTACTTCGGTAACGCGATCATTCATTGCAATATTTACATATTCATCTCTTGATAATGTCACCGAACGAGATGTTCCAAAAAATAAAAACCAAATTAAAATACTTAAAATTGATATAACGACAATAAATGAGAGTAAGAACCCCCATGAACTTTTCTTTTTTTGCGGATTATCTGCCATGTAATCCTCCTTTCCGCCTTTTAAGACGATTACAATATTTATTAATTATAAAATATTGCAATGAGATAATTATATAAAAAATGGTATTTAATTCAATCAAAAAGCGTTTTTAAATAGCCGATTAACATAGTTAATCTTAACAAATATTATTTATCCGTCTTAACATAAAAGTTAAGCCCTTCTATTATTTTAAAATTTTTGCGATATCTAGGTACATAGATAATTTTGCCATCTTTGTTTAATATGACCGGCCAACGTTTTCTTAACGATGCAGGCATTTTCCAATCAATAAACAATCTTCTTAATTCGACCGTATAATTTGAAATAGTGATTTCATCATCATTTTTTGGACTTCTAATGGTCAAAGGATAATCTTCAAGAGTGATGTTTTGCTGTTTGGTATCCGACCTAAAATCAAGATAAAAATACGATGTTTCCATTACCTTAGGTCTATCAATTATAAAATTGAAAACCACGTCGCGATGTTCGTTAATAAAATCGCACCACTCATATTCTTTAACAAAAATCAATCCTTTATGTATTTTAAATGATACATTTGGTTTATCTGATTGTAATATTTTTTTAATTTCTTGGCATAAAGAAGAAGAAACAAACGCCCCATCTTCTATTTTTCTAGCTTTTAAAACTAAAGCTCTTTGAAGTTCTTCATCATTTAACAGCAACAAATCTTTGACGCAATTAATATCCTTGCTCAATATTTTTTGATAGATATCATCGATTTCTTCATTGAGTTGCTTAATTTCTAAAATAGTTTGCTCACGTTCCTGTTTACTCATTTTTGAAACGATATTAGCCCTGACAATATTTCTTGAAAAATCTTGGCTAAAATTTGATTGATCAATCGCATAAGGAACTTTATATTGTTGGCAATAATCTAAAAGTGATTGTTTAGAATAATCTAATAAAGGTCTATACACATTCATCCCGTATAATTTTGTAAAAGGCATTATTCCATATCTCTCTACAAACCCGCCGCGTTTTCTTTGCAAATAATATGTTTCAATAAAATCATCTTGCTGATGACCCACAATTAATCCATCCAAATGATATTGATCATATATTTTTTTGAAAAATTCGTATCTAATTTCTCTAGCTCTTGCTTCAAAATTCGTACTATTTATAGGGATTTTGCAATAAAAAATTTCAATTTCGACATCATTTAAGCCACAATAATCATTCAAATCCATCGTCTCTTGAGCAGCTTCTTGTCTCGCTCCATAATTGACGTGGCCAACCATAAAACGATATCCTTGTTTTTTTAACATATCAAAAAGAGCCATGGAATCTGGTCCAAAAGAACAAGCGAGTAAATATTTTTTTGATTTGTCTAATTTCAACATAATGGCACACTTTGATTTTGAGAAAAAACTAATTGATAACTAACATAATATTTATTTTCATGCTTTTCAATGATTGCTTTAATAACGATTATATTTAAACCCAAATATAGACGGATGTCATCACCGTTTTTAATAATGGTTGATGGTTTAGCTTTTTTATAATTAACTTCTACCAGTCCGTCGTCAAGTGCTTTTTTTGCTAAACTTCTTTTTTTATAGATTTTGCACGCAGATAAAAATCGATCAATTCTAACCATAATTATTTTTTAACACCATCTTGAATATTTTTTAAGACTAAAAGCATTTCTTTTAAATCATTTAGCCATGTTTTTCTTTTATTTGCATGAATCTTAAAAATACGATTTAAATAAGTTATTTTGCAAAAAGATATGAATGGAATCATCGCTTCAAATAAGATATTGCCAATACCTTTTATGTTTAAAAATAAATCACCTAAAATAATTTCAATATATGTCGAGTAAACTTGTACATTTTCAACTTGGCTATCTTTAATTAAAATATCCACTTCTTGTTTAATAAATAAATACTCAACAGGCGTAGGCAATTTGCCATAAATATCTCTTGTTTTTATTTTTAAATTTGCCAACATCTCAAAATCATGACAATTTTGAATGCTTTGATATAATTCAATCTTATCGCTTTGTGTAGCGTAATTTGCAGGTATGTAAGCATCAATATCCAGTTCAGAAACGATATCTTCTTTTTTGTTTGCCTCGTTTTCTAATTGGCCTCCATCTAATTTATCTTTGACCGCCTCATTTAACAATTTGATGTACATATCTAATCCAATGGAATCAATAAACCCGGCTTGATCAGGACCTAAAATATCTCCTGCCCCACGTATCATCAAATCGCGTTGGGCAATTTTATATCCACTTCCTAATGCAGTAAACTCTTTGATAGCTTTTAAGCGCTTACTAGCAGTTTCATTTAAAATTTTATTTTCGTTATAAAGCAAATAGGCATATGCAATGCGATTTGATCTACCAACACGTCCTTTGATTTGATAAAGTTGTGACAAACCATACATATCTGCATTTTCAACAATAATCATATTAGCATTAGGCACATCTATCCCGTTTTCAATAATTGATGTGCATACTAAAACATTAATTTCATTAGCATAAAATCGCATCATCACATCTTCGATAGCCTCTTTTTCCATTTGCCCATGAGCTACCCCGACAACCGCATGAGGAATTTGTTTTTGAATGCGAGCTGCTACACCATATAAAGAAGATACGCGATTGTGTAAATAAAAAACTTGTCCGTTCCTAGATAATTCTCTTTCAATTAATTCTTTAATAACTCCTTCTTTATAAGGAATGACATAGGTTTGAACTGGCATTCTATTGCTTGGAGCAGTATTAATTAACGACAGACTTCTCATTCCTACTAATGAAATTTGTAACGTTCTAGGAATTGGAGTGGCTGATAAAGTTAAAACATCAACATTTGATTTTAACTCTTTAAGTCTTTCTTTTTGCTCCACTCCAAATCTTTGCTCTTCATCAACAATTAGTAACCCCAAATTGTCAAAGACAATATCTTTTGATAAAAGGCGATGGGTCCCGATGACTAAATGAATCTTCCCAAGCAAAATATCTTCAATATATTCATTTTGTTTTTTTATTGGAACTAAACGAGAAAATAACGCTATTTTAATATCAAATGAAGCAAAGCGTTGCAACGCTCTTTCATAATGTTGTCTTGCAAGTATAGTTGTTGGGCATAATATTGCTACTTGCTTGCCAGAATTGATAGCTTTAAAGGCAGCTCTAAAGGCTACTTCTGTTTTTCCAAAACCAACGTCTCCACATAATAGTCTATCCATAGGATAGGGAGATTCCATGTCCTTTTTGATGTCATTTAAAGATTTGACCTGGTCGTTAGTTAATTCAAACGGGCATTCAGATTCAAATTGGGCTTGAAATTCATCGTCTGCATTAAAACCAAAACCTTTAATTTGGCTTCTAGCTTTGTAAAGTAAATACAATCGATTAGCTAAATCATTAACTTTTTCTTTTATCTTTTGTTTGGTCTTTTCCCAATCAGAAGAATGAAGTTTAGTTAACTTAGGACTAGCGCCTTCTTTTCCAACATATTTTCTTACTAATTGAAATTGAGATAAAGGAACATATAATATTTCATCTTTTGCGTAAGTTATTTTTAAAAAATCGCGATGCATTCCGTCCACTTCTAAGGTCACCAGTTCATCAAACCTACCGATGCCTTGGTATTCATGAACTACATAATCGCCAGGATTTAAATCTTCATAAGATCTTAAAATGGTGCCTTCTTTATATTTAGAAGAATATCGATACGAATGAATTTTACTATTAAATAATTCTTTAGAAGTTAAAATGACCACTTTTTCATCTTTAAATTCGCAACCATTGTTTAAATAGGCAAAATCGATTGCGATTTTACTTTTTAAAGGCAATTCAAAACCCTTAAACTTTTCAAATGGTAAATTATCTTTAATTAATAATTCTTCCAATGCATTGATATGTTCATTAGTATTTAAAAAAACTAAAATTTTATAGTCTTGATTTAAATACGAATGAATAATATTTAAAATATCGTCAGGTTTAGATATTGACAAAGTTAAAGGATATAGATGATATTCTTCATCATTTAAATCTTTTTTAAAACTTTCAAAGCGAGTAAACTTTTCTAAATTTATCAAACGATTTAAATCATAATATAAATTTAAACCGGATAAACATTCATGATTTTCATATAAATCAAACAAATATTCGCCAGATTCAAACATCAATAATGAATTTTCATTTTTAACGCTTTCTGAATCAATAACGATTTTATGATATTGGTTAACATAATCAAAAATAGAACAACAATTTGAACACAAGATACTATAGTATTTATATAAAGCATGTGAAAAATTATTTTCTAACAATTGGCCACATATCTCTTTAATTTTATCAGTTAATCGTTGCTGAGATTCTAGATCAAGATTTTCAATTTCTTGGCTTAATTTTGACTCCAATTTATTGATTCCTTTTTTGATATCATTTTGATCTAAAATTAAATCTGAAGCAGGCAAAATTTCCACTTGGTCGATTTTTTGATAAGAAGTTTGATTAGCGATATCAAAATATCGTATCGATTCAATTTCGTCATCAAATAATTCGATTCTTACAGGATTATTTAAGTTGATTGAAAAAATGTCAATAATATCCCCTCGAACAGCAAATTGTAAGGACTGGTCAATTTTATTTACTAATCTATACCCATTTTCCACTAAACGGTTTTTTAAGGTCTTAATATTTAATTTATCACCTATTTTTAAAGTAAAAAACGAATCCTGAAAAACTTGTTTATTAGGTAAAAATCTTATTGAAGCAACAACATTAGAAATAATAATATCGACATCACCTTTTAAAATCATCGATAAAGCATAAACTCTTTGAGCCGATAATTCATTGTTTTCAGCGACAGCTTCCGCTCTAATTAATTCATCATTTGGAAATAAGACAATTTTATCTTGATCAACAAAACTAGATAATACCGAATATAGTTGCTGTGCTTTATATAAATTAGAAACTAAAATGAAAAATTTTTGTTTTTTATTTTTATAAGAAGCCGCAATTAAAAAAGCGCTTCCAAGTATTTCATCCACGACAAAACGCCCACCTTGACTTTCAAGGAGGGGGGTTAATCGATTGGTTTTTAATAACTCAAATAGATTCATCAGTGTTGCAATTATACAACGACATCGCTTTATTAAACGAGGATTTTAATGCTTCTTTTAAAGCTAGTACAGCTTTATGAATTGCATTTTCGATTGCAGTTTTTTCTTCATCGACTGGTTTTGATAAAACATAATCGACCACGTCGTGATATGTCGGTTCGCCTATGCCGATACGGATGCGTTTGATATCTTGACTATGCAACTTATCAATAATGTCTTGCATCCCTTTTTGACCGCCAGAAGAACCTCCTACTCTTAAACGAATGTTACCTGGTTTAATTGCCATATCATCA
The DNA here is from genome assembly GCA_949283025.1 of uncultured bacterium. GTDB lineage: Bacteria > Bacillota_I > Bacilli_A > RFN20 > CAG-826 > CAJOOD01. The sequence goes on along the minus strand of CASDRB010000010.1, from coordinate 1,832 downwards.
TAAATAACAATGATGTCTTCAAGCGCAATTTTAAAATAATTGACGACTTGAATTACGGCGTTGCCGCTTAGATTCATATAAGTTGTCGGCTTAAAAAAGATTATGTCGTCGTCAAACAATTTAGCGCGACCCATCAAACCATTGAAAACTTCTTTATCGCAATCAATTTGAGCGATGTCGCAAAACTCATCAACAACCATAAAGCCCATATTGTGACGAGTCTTTTCATATTTTTTTCCTGGATTGCCTAAACCGACGACTAATTTCATATATTTCCTCGTTGGCATTATAGCATAATAAATTGGTTTGTAAATTAAACATGTTTAGCTTTTAAAAAAATTTTTAAATTTTTGTTTTTTATTTTTCTTATTAAGCTATAATCAAATCAGGAGACAAAAACTATGGATATAAAATATGATTTAAATCAAAAGACAATTTATCAAATTTTTGTAAGAAATTATTCAAAGCAAGGAAGATTTATCACAGTTGAAAACGACTTAGATCGCATCAAAGATTTAGGGATTGATATTATTTATTTAACACCAATTCATCCAATTGGAGTCAAAGCAAGAAAAGGTAGTTGGGGAAGCCCATACGCAATTAAAGATTATTTTTCAATCTCTGATGATTTAGGTACACTAGATGAATTTAAATCATTGATTAAAAAAACGCATGAAATGGGAATGCAAATTATCATTGATATGGTGTTTAATCATACATCTCCAGATAATGTCATTTTAACTAAACATCCAGAATACTATTATTATAAAAATGGCCATTTAGGAAATCGATGTGGCGATTGGTCTGACGTCATCGATTTAGATACTTCAAAAATAGAAGTTCAGGATTATTTAATTTCAGTATTAAAGTATTGGTTAGATATTGGAGTAGATGGATTTAGATTTGACGTCGCTTCAATAATTCCTTTATCATTTTTCAAACGCGCTAGAGAAAAACTTGGTGAAAAGCCAATATTTTTAGCAGAATCAGTTCATCCAGACTTTTTAAAATGGAATAAATCATTAGGGTTTGAAGGCGTTGAAGAATATCAATTGCCAGAAGTATTTGATATGTCTTATTGTTATAATACTTTTGATCAAATTAACGATTATTTATTAAAAAAAGTAAACACATTAAAACCATATTACGAAGCTTTATCCAAACAAGAAGAAATAATGCCAAAAAACTATAACAAATCTACCTCGCTAGATAATCACGATCAAGATCGTCTAGCTTCAAAAGTTGATGGTATTGTTTTAAATAATGTAACCGCTTATATGATATTAAATAAAGGAACAGCATTCATATATGCTGGTCAAGAATATAAAGACAAACATAAGCCAGAGTTATTTGAAAAAGATCCTATTAAAAAAGAATTAATAGATAAAGACTTTTATGATTTTGTCAAAAAATTAATTCATATTAAAAAAGGCGATGCTTTCTTAAAATATCAAAACTTTGAATATTTAGAAAAAGACGATAATACGATGATGTTTAAATTTGATGATGTTGATGGAAAACCTGTTTATGGAATATTTAATTTTAATGGAATCAAAAGAAATATTGAGTTAGATAATGGTCGCTATCTTGATTTGATTTCAAACAAGGAAATTGAAGTTTTAAATAATAAAATTGAAAGTTATCAACCACTATTAATAAAAAGCCTCGACTGAGGCTTTTATTTTCCTAACGGTGAATTTTCCGTTCAAGTGCAACACTTCTAGACATAAATAAAGGCTCATATCAATCCTGGTGTAAGATATAGTTGCGACACTTATCTACAGGAGGTTCTTTATGAGCTATTCACATTTTACCATAGAAGAAAGAATTAG
>CASDRB010000009.1 GCA_949283025.1 uncultured bacterium | reverse complement strand
CCTCCTGTTAAATTAATTTGGTTGCCGAACCGAATTAATTCTAACACGGAGGTTTTTTCATTACTAACCTATAAGGTTTTCAATTCTCTCGCGCATAGCGTGTGGTTTTTATCTCGCGATACTCGCTTCGATAATAAAAATTGATACGGCAGTTATTACCACCGTATCAATTAAATTTAGTTTAAATAATTATAAACCATATTTTTTAATTCTTTCCCAGCGCAATTTAGCATAATTTTCTGATTTGGTGAGCAATTCTTCGGCGTGTTCAGGATTGACGCGTGGTAATTGTGAGAATCTAGTTTCACCCATCACAAAGTCACGGAATTTGCTAAAGTCTGGTTCTTTGCAATCTAATGTAAGAGCTGGTTTTCCTTCTAAAGCAAGACGTGGATCATAACGGAAAGTGGTAAAATATCCGCATTCCACTGCTGCTTTTTCTACTTTCATAGCATTGCTCAATCCACCTTTAATACCATGGTTAGCACAAGGCGCATAACAAATGATTAATGAAGGACCATGATATGATTCAGCTTCTTTTAATGCTTTAATAGCAGCCATTGGATTAGCACCTAAAGAAATTTGAGCAACATAGACATGACCATAAGTCATCGCCATCAACGCCAAATTCTTTTTGGCTGTCGTTTTACCAGCGGCAGTAAATTTAGCAATAGATCCAGTTTGTGAAGATTTGGAGGATTGTCCACCAGTATTAGAATATACTTCGGTGTCTAAAACTAAAATATTAACATCTTCTTCGTTAGCGATAACATGATCTAATCCACCATAGCCGATATCATAAGACCAGCCATCTCCTCCGACAATCCAAACTGATTTATCAACTAAATCGCGTTCATAAGCAAGAACACCTTTAACATCTTCATCTTTGCTAGCTTTTACTAGTTCGACTAAATGATTGACAATGCCTCTTACATAATCTCTATTTTTGATATTAGTTAAATAATCTTTGATAATCGCCTTTAATTCTTCTTCAACGCTATCGCGTGTTAAAGCAGCTTCAAAAATAGTCGAAATCATGGCTAATTTATGGTCAGTAGCTACTCTCATACCATATCCAAATTCAGCATTGTCTTCAAATAAAGAGTTAGCCCAAGCCACGCCTTGACCATCTTTATCTGTGCAGAATGGAGTTAATGGAGTCGATCCAGAATAAATAGATGAACATCCTGTAGCATTAGCCACCAACATATCTTTGCCAAATAATTGAGAAACTAAACGATAATATGGAGTTTCGCCACATCCAGCACAAGCACCACTAACTTCCATATACGGCATTAAAAATCCGATGCCTTTTACAGTTGTGGTCGGGAATTTATCTGATTTGTAACTGACATGTTTAAATAAATAGTCCGCGCCTGCTTCTTGATGGAATTGTGATTTAGCTTCCACCATTTCTAAAGCGTTTTTGCCCATCTTATTGGCCATACATTCAATGACGCAAAGTCCACAGCCAACACAGTTTTGAGCCGAAACTTGAATACGATATTTCAAACCTTTAACTTGTGGTCCAACAGCGTCAGCCAAGTCATTTTTTACAACTTCCGGAGCATTTGCCACTTCTTTTTCATCTAATAAGAATGGACGAATAGTGGCGTGTGGACAAACAAAAGCACAATTATTGCATTGGATACAATTTTCTTTGTGCCACATTGGAACGCGATCAGCAATAGAACGCTTTTCATTAAAGGTAATATTGTTTTGCATCGTACCGTCTTCTAATTCAAATTCTTTGAATTTAGAAACTGGCAAATTGTCACCATCAAGATTGCCAATCATTGAGACATATGAATCAAAATACTCATCGCCACTTAATTTATGTTCGATAACTGGTTTTAAATTAATCCATGCAGAATCAACTTTGATTTCTCTTAATCCTTCTGCACCTGCATCAATGGCTTTCCAGTTCATTTTAACGACATCTTCACCTTTTTTAGCATAAGATTTTTGAGCATATTTTTTCATATAATCTTGTGCTTGTTCATAAGGCATAATGCTTGGATTTAAATAAAAGAACGAAGCTTGCAAAGTGGTATTAGTGTGACGTCCCATACCAATTTCACCTGCAATCTTATTAGCATCAATAACAAACATTCTTGCACCTTTTTTAGCCAATTGATATTTCATACGATTTGGCATAACTTTAATAAGTTCCTCATCGCTCATATCAGTATTTAATAAGAATGTTCCGCCTTTTTTCAAATTCTTAAGCATATCAAATTTGAAGATATAAGTATCTAATGAACAAGAAATAAAATCGGCATTAGAAACATAATATGTAGAATGAATTGGGGTTTTACCAAATCTTAAGTGTGAACGGGTAACACCGCCAGCTTTTCTTGAATCGTATGCAAAATAAGCTTGAGCATATTGATGAGTAGCATCACCAATAATTTTAATTGACGATTTATTTGCCGAGACTGTTCCATCAGAACCTAAACCATAAAATAAACAAGAAGTATAATTGGCCTTAACATGGAATTCATCATCAACCGGAATGGATAAATGAGTAACATCATCGTTGATGCTGACGGTAAAGTTATGCCATGGTTTTTCACTAGCTAAGAAATCATAGACAGCTTTCATGTCTTTTGGTTGTGTATCTTTGCTAGATAACCCATAACGTCCACCATAAACTTCAACATCAATATTTTCTTGTTTTAAAGCAGCGACGACATCTAAATATAATGGTTCGCCAGTTGCGCCCATTTCTTTTGTTCTATCTAAAACCGCGATGCGTTTAACACTCCTTGGTAAAACATCAACTAAATGTTTAGCAGAAAATGGACGATATAAATGCACTTTAATTAAACCAATCTTAGCATCTTTTAATTCATCGATAACTTCAGTAATTGTCTCAGTGACTGAACCCATAGCGACAATGATATATTCAGCATTTTTTGCACCATAATATGTAAATGGAGCATAATGGCGTCCTGTAAGTTCGCTGACTTTATCAAAATATTTGCATGCGACATCAACAACTTTATTGTAATGTTCGTTTTGAGCTTCGCGGCCTTGGAAATAAATATCGTCGTTTTCAGCACCGCCACGAGTAACAGAATGAGTATGTGGATTTAAAGCGCGAGCTCTAAATTTCTCCACTTTATCCATCGGTAAAATTTTCTTCCATTCAGCATCGTCGACAAATTCGACGTTTTGAATTTCATGAGAAGTTCTAAATCCATCAAAGAAATGAATGACAGGGACTTCGGCATCAATTGCTAATAAATGCGCCATAGAAGCCAAATCAGCAATTTCTTGAACAGAATGTGAGCATAACATTGCTGCACCAGCTTGACGCACAGCATAAATATCTTGATGATCACCAAAAATAGATAAAGAGCGAGTTGCCAATGAACGAGCAGACACATGCACGACAACAGGCAATTCTTCTCCAACCCACTTATAAATATTTGGGATCATTAATAACAAACCTTGAGATGCGGTATAAGTAACCGCTAATGCACCGCCTTGTAAAGCACCGTGAACAGCACCAGAAGCGCCACCTTCAGATTGCATTTCCACCACTTTGACGATGCTACCAAAAAAGTTTCTTCTTCCTTGAGAAGCATAAACATCGACCAATTCCGCCATTGGCGAAGAAGGAGTGATTGGATAAATTCCCGCTACTTCGGCAAAATTATAACTTTCAATAGCTGCAGCTGTATTCCCATCAACTGGTAGAAAGTTCTTTTTTATGTCCATAAAAAATCCTCCTAATAGACCAATAATTAGTATATATTATACTAAAAAAATGTGGTATAGTTTTTTATTAAAATTAGTCTATTTGGAGTCTTTGTCTTCCTTAATGCCTTTTAAAGAAGGAAACTTTTCCATTAATTGATCATATGATAATAAGTTTTTACATTTTTTTAAAAAAGTAGGAAATAGTTGGTTTTGTTTATCAAAAGTAATATAACGAATGTCGCCTTTATTAGTTACAAAACGAATCACTTTTCTTTTTTTAGAATATTTTTCATCGATGTACACCACATCTTTAAAATAATAGTAAAGTTCTTTTTTATATCGATGCACACAGACATATTTATCTTCTAAAATGTAATAATTAGCCTTCAAAGACAAAATTAGATAAGTGATAGATAAAATTAACCAAATTACGATGACTGCATATGGTTTCCAGTCCCATGGCCAATTTAAAAACATTTGGAAAAACAAACCAAAAAGCAGCCCCGCTGCAACAAGCGCGGCCCCAATAAATGTCATAGTTACTTTAAATGGATGAATTGTTAATTTCATTATTTATTTTTGCTTTTTCTTTGTTTGCTTTCTTAAAGCTTGCTCATCACTAATCAAACGCTTTAATGCTCTTAACTCAACATCGCTTAAAACGATATTTCGGTCAACAATTCCGCCAATAGTCATTTTTTGATAGATAAAATCAGCGATTGATTCGTATTTTTCTAACTTCTTTTTAGTCACTAAAACTTTGGGAGCATTTTTTTCAGATGCCTTTGATTTAAGTTGATTTAAATAACTCTCACATTGATCGACTAAATCCATTAAATTATATTGATAGTCCATATTGACCATTGGATCAAAATATGAAAATGTTTCATTGATAACTTCTGGATAAACCCCAACATATTTAGAAAGCAATTCCGATGTGACGTATTTCTTTTTTATTTTTTTTAAGGTCGAAAGATATTTGACTAAAACAGTAACTTTTGGCGTTTTCATAATAACATTATAATTTATTTGTTTTTTAAAAACAACCAACCATAAAAATGAAAAAACCACACAAAGTGTGGATTTTATCAAATGGTGAACCGTATAGGGATCGAACCTATGACCCACTGATTAAGAGTCAGTTGCTCTACCAGCTGAGCTAACGGTCCATCGCTTTGATATGATAAAACAAAGAATGCTTTTTTTCAATATAAAATTAATACGTAAACTTTATCAAAAAACCCTCTCAAACCAAGTCAAGAGGGTCTAATAATAATTTAATTATGCATAAATTTTATTTGCTAATTCTGGATAATCAATAAATGGATTGCGATTACCTTGATATTCATAGATGCGATTGTTTCTTTGAATCTCAAACTCATCGACTGGATCTAATTCGTTCCATTCAAGCAAAACAGATAGTTTGCCCATCGACATATCATCACTAACATTCAAATTATCAGTTAAGTGTAATTCCAAATACATAGTAGCCATATAAAATTGTATTCTTGCCACATCACCACGATGATCACCACTATAATTGTGTGAAGTGTTAGGAGTGCCACTAATATTAGGATACATAGTTAAATCTGTATTGCTATTATCATAAAATTTGTTGCCATGAGTTCCATTGCTATTTTGACATGACACTCTTAAATTATGTAAATCCGATGACTTATTTTTTGTATCACTACTTGGGCGTTTATCTCCACCTAGTCCCATTTGTGAACAAGCCCAAACATGTTCTTTGTTCCAAATTCCGGTATTTTTAGCAATAATATCATCTCCATCATATATGCCATATAAAAAACCGGGTTTATTAGGATTGGCATCGGTATATAACATAATGTCAGTATCATCACCATACGAGTATTTGGTCATCACTGAAATTTTACTATTTAATTCGTTTTTTAATGCATCGCCAGTGAGCGTTAAATCAACATCTTGATAGTATTCTTCTTTAGAAATTGGAGCATATTTTGTTGAAGGAACACCATTTTGGCCAGGAACAGCCGGTTCGGCTGTGTCATTATCAGTTTTCAATTGCAAAGTTGAATCGCTTGAAGTAATGCAAGTGATAGTTAATGTATCAAAATAAAAAGCCTTAGATTGAGCGGATAACGATATGGTAAAATCGTTTACTTCTTCATTTAAATTTTCAATAGTAAATGTTTCATAACTACTATTAACAATTAATTCTGAATAAGTGTATTCTCCTGCTTTAACATCAACTTGAGTGCGTTTGGATTTTTTCCACTAAATGAAAAGGAAGTTAAAATGACATTTTCACCAAAATTAGTCGACAAATTCCATGGTGTTTTTTGTGGTTGTTTGCTGCTGCCAATTTGAATTCCGTCGGAAGATTGTCCTAAAAAAGTAAAAGCATCAAATGTCCATGTTAAACCATTTACTTCCATAGTTCCTGCCAAAGCATCATAACCTGTGCCGTTAAATTCATTTTGAAGAAATTTATGGGAGAAAGTTTGATAAATGGTTTGTTCTTGTTCATCGCTAACAAATTTAGCGATTAAATTAATATTGCTTTTTAAAATAAATTGATAGTCGTTGAAACTAGATTGCAAAACATTGTCAATATAATAACCATCAAATTTAAATCCTTCATTAGCAACAGCAGATAAAATGATCTCTGTACCTTCTAAATAATTGCCGCTAGTTGTTCCATTAACAACACCGCTGCCTTCAGTTGTAATATTGAAGTCATAGTAAATTTTTTCTATTTCATCATCGATTTTAAATTTAGCAATTATATTGCTATCTTAATTTAAAACAAATTCATAATCTAATTGATCACATAACAATGTGTCGCCAAGATAATAGCCTTCAAAAACGCCTTTTTCGTCAGTTATTTCTCCACTAAATGTTATTGAAGTTTGGTCTTGATATGTTCCATTTTCATGATCTGCATAAGCGATTCCACCATCACCTATACTTGAAAATGAAAAATCGTATTGTTTGGTTTCGCTAGTAGTAACACATCCAGTTAAAATTCCCAATAATAACGGAATTAGTAATCCTACTTTTTTCATAGTTTCCTCCTATTATTTTTTGACAACGCTATTATGACAAGCATAATATTGCCTATTCAATTAATAGAAATAGTACCAACGCATAAAATACGTTGTACTGACCAAACCCTATAAGGGCTATTACCCACTTGCCCTAAAGGGCTACTCGTGGTCCGGCAACCGTAGGCTACGCCATAGCTACCCTTTGAAAGGGTCCTTATATTCTTTG